>NZ_LQOY01000234.1 GCF_002101675.1 Mycobacterium gordonae
GGCCGTCATCGCAAGGACGCTAGCCACGGTCAGTGGAGGCCGCAAGGGCCGCGGCGCACCGCCCGTATGGGGATCCCGCTACGGGCTTGGGAAGTGGTGGGGTCGCTGGGTTGTTGAGGCGATCTCGGTCCGGCCTGCCGCTGTAGGCGGCAGGCCCGTCGAAACCCGGTCGTTGCACAACAGCCGTGGTTTTATGATCGTTAGCTGAAATCTAGGGGGCGGTTGCGCTAGGCTTGGGTTTCGGGTAAGAGTGACAAGCCGTGCGCGTTGCCGGTCGGTGTCAAGAGGCCTCCGCTGGTGGCTGGGGTGTCGGCGATATCGGTGATCGAGTAGATCCTGTGAGAGTCCGGTGGGCTGATGGATGCTTTTGGGGAAGGTTTTTGTCCCTCTGGTGCTTTTGATCCTGATTTTGGTCAGTGGGTGCACTGGTCTGGCGCGTGGGGGCGCACCGGGCGGGCGCGCACTGGTGTCGGGTCGGGCACGGTGGCGGTGGTGCAGCTGCGGGGTGAGATCGACGCCGCCAACGCCGAGGACCTGGGGCGGTATTTGCGTGGCGTGGGGGGTGCGGCGCGGGAGATGGTTGCCGATTTGACCGGGGTGACGTTTTTGGGGGCCGCTGGTGTTCGACAGTTGGTGGCCTTGGAGGTGGACTGTGGCAACCGCGGCGCGCAGTGGGTTTTGGTGGCTGATCCTGTGCTGCGCCGGTTGCTGCGTGTCGTGGGTGCTGATCGCGTCCTTCCGGTGAGCGGTTCGCTGGATCAGGCACTGCAGGGTTGGCGTCGCGCCCGCTGCATTCAGTGATCGGTGAGAGACGCCGACCGCGGGGCAGAGACGGGCGGTGCCGGGGGCGGCACCGCGTGTCTCGCACAATTTTCCCGGTGCGGATGGTTCCCGCGAGTTGGGCGCGTAGTTGCGTTGTCGCACTGTGGGTTTGAAAAGTACAGTCCGCGGGGCGTGTGGTTGCTCACAGGGCGGGGGGTGTGGTGGCGTCGCGCGGGTTTTGGCCGCTAGATTGGTAGGAGGCCGAGCATCGGGGGCTGGCGCAGTTTTACCCGCGCCAGCTGGGTTGATCCGGTGGTGGATCTGCGATTGAGCTGCTCCTGCGTGCTGATCTGTCGGTCGGTGGCAAGGACGGCGGGCCGGGCTTGAGAGCCCCGGTGGCGCCGGGTGCGAAACGACGAGAAAGCTGTGCTGATGGTTGTCCCCTGTACCTCCTACCGGGTTGTCTGGTCTGCGCGTCATGACCGATACGCCGCGCGGTGTCTTGACTCACCAGTTGCCGAAGCATTGGGCGATACGCCGCAGCAAGCGCTGGATTTGCTCGTGGAGCAACTGTTGGCCGGCCAGCACGTTTCCGACCGGGTGGTAGGGGATTCGGGGGCAGTGAACAGCAGCGATGGCGGCGGCGCTGGACGCCGCGGTCACCCGCGGCCGCGTCCTGCGGCGGCGCTGGTACCGCGGTGGCGCACGCGCTGTTAGAAGCGAGCGCCGCTGCGGCGCCGTCCTCCCCCGCATGGTGTGGGTGCTGCAGGACGGGGTGGGAGACGGGCGCCGGGGCGCTGCTGGCATTGTCGCACGCGCGTGGTCTGGCCGCGGCGTGTCTGGGGGCAGGGCCGTTTCGTTGCCTCGGCGGGTGGGTAAGGATCGTGGGAAGGGTGCACCGACCACGGGTGGAGCCCTGTTCGATACGGCCCGCGGGTGCTCGCACGGGGGGTGTGGTGCGCGGGCTGAGGCCTATGTCAGTACATTGCACCGGTTGCGGCGAGAGGAGACGGTTGTTATGCGCGCGGATGGCGGCGACACGAGTAACTGTGCCCGAAAGGCAAGCCTCGTGGTGCGCACGGTGACGCAGCGCAGTGGCGGGCGGGGTGGGCCGGCGGGTCAAAAGCGCCGCTGGGCGCAGGCGCCGCAGCGCGCGGTGGGGATCGCGCCGGCGCCTCGCTCACGGATGGGGCGACTGGTCTGGTCGTGGATCCGGCATCCGGTCCGAAGCCGGGAGTACCCCGCCGAGCGCGAACGCCTGATCACCGCTGAGGATCGTGGCGTGTTCGAGGAGTAACGAGGTGTCGGGGTGGGGGCGGCGGGTTCCGCCATGACGTGAATTCGTGGTGAGAGCTGTTGTCGCCACGTGTCCACTGGGCGCGTCCCGGGATGCGGTGGGGACCCGCGTTGGGGTGATGACCGGTGTGGCCGCGGTGGAGCTGGTAGCCGGCAGAGTGGTGGCCATCGGCGGTTTTGCGCGCACGGCCATCGATGGCCCCGGTTTTGAAAGGTGAACGCGGTCGGCCTGTGTCGGGGCGGGCTGCGATGTGGAAGAACTCAGAGACGGGCCGTTTTCGGCGTCGCGGGGTCCGAGTTGCCGGTGTCGCGCGGTGGCAGTCCGCTGGCGGGTGTGGTGATTGGTGGCTATCCGGGCCAGGTCCAGTGGGTGATCTCGGGGGTGTCGGTGCCGTGTTCGCGGGTCCAGTTTCTGGCGTGGAGCCGCGCGTCGATCATGTCTTGGCGTAGCGCGGCGGCTGTGGCGCCCAGGCCGGGTACCCGGTCGATGACGTCGATGACCAGGTGGTAGCGGTCGAGGTCGTTGAGCATGACCATGTCAAAGGGTGTGGTGGTGGTACCGCGTTCTTTGTAGCCGCGCACATGCAGATTGGGTGGTTGGTGCGCCGGTAGGTGAGCCGGTGGATCAGCCAGGGGTAGCCGTGGAAGGCGAAGATGATCGGGCTGCTTGGGGTGAACAGGGCGTCGAATTCGCGGTCGGGCAGGCCGTGGGGGTGTTCGGTGTCGGGTTGCAGGCGCATCAGGTCGACCACGTTGATGACGCGCACCCGCAGTTGGGGCAACCGCTCGCGGCCCGGGCTCTCCGTGTCCGGGTCCGGCCACGAACACCGCGTTCAGATCGCGGCGAATGATGTGCCGGTTAGCGTGCGCCCACACCAGATTCAGGCCCGGCACGGTGCCGAAGTGCCCCAACAGCCGCGCCTTGATGTGCTCGGGCCGCAGCGGCTCGCGCAGCAACGGATTATCCACGAGGTAGATCTGGCCCACCGCCAGGTAGTTCGCCGCGCGCCACCACGCATCGATTGCCGCCAATTCCGCCGCGCTCAACGGCCCCGGCGCGTCGGTGAGACCGTACGGTGCGGGGCCCGGGTTTTCCCTTTGCTGTCAGCGGTGTCGTCGGCAGCGGTGTCCCCACCCATGCTGGCCAGCGGCTCCATGTGTCATTCCTTGCCGTAGTCGGTGTCGTGTGGCCGTGCGCTGTGCAACCGTTGGGCGGGGATCGCGATCCGCTGCCCGCCCAGCACGCTGATGCCTCACCTCGCCCGCTGTGCACCCGCGTCCGCCCGGCCACGTTCCTGGTGCCGCAGTTGCGCTTGCCCCCCGGGGTCAGACGCCGTCACCGCCGGAGCCTGTGCTCTCACGCGGTGGATCACCCGGTGTGGGGCATGGGTGTCAGCGTGGGCGGGCCGCAGGCCGGTAGGCGCACATCGGTCGTGGTCTGCCGGGCTTTGCTCACCACCTCCGGCGTGCCCGCCATGGTGAGCCGCTCGGCGACACGTTGGGCCCGTTCGGCGGGGATGGCGAAGTTGATGCCGATCGAGCCGCCGCGCGCATCCAGCGCCGCCTCACCCGGGGATGCGATCGCGGTGCTGATGCCGACCAGCGTCCCGCGCAGGTCGACCAGCGCCCCGCCCGAGCTGCCTGGGTTCATCGCGGCGTCGGTCTGGATCGCATCACGAAGCGCCGCTGTAGAATGCGTGCTGGCGTGCTCGGTGAGCTGGCGGTGCAGCGCGCTGATGACCCCGGCGCTGAGACTGCCCTGCAAACCCAGCGGGGCTCCGACGGCCACCACACGTTGTCCCACCCGCAGGGTGGCTGAGGATCCGAATCGGATCGGGGTCAGCCCGGCCATCCCGTGCACGCGAACCACCGCGATATCGTCGACCGGATCGGCGCCCACGACGGTGAACGGCGCCGTGGTGCCATCGGCGAAGCTGGCCCGGGCCTGGCCGGGTCGTCCCGGTGGCCCGGCAGCCGCGACCACATGGCTGTTGGTCACAATCAGCCCGTCGCCCCGGATCACCACCCCCGAGCCCTGGGTGACCGCCTCACCGGCCCCGGTTTGTAGCGTGACCACCGACGGCAGCACCGCCGCGGCCACCGCCTGCACCGAGCCGGGGGAATCGGCGGCGCCCACCGCGTCGATGAGGCGCTGTGGGGATATCTCGTCGACACTGCCCGGGCGTAGCACGGTGACGGTCCCCGCGCCGACCGCGGCCGAGAACACCGCCAGCATCGCGGCGGCCACCAGCAGCACACCGGCGCGCCGGGCGGGTTGCTGGCGGGCAGCGGCGCACCCGCCGGCCCCTGCAGCGGTGCCCCCATCGCGGGGTCGGCACTGACACCCTCGCGCCGCGCCGGTATCACCGCGGGTGCGGTGCGCCGGCGACAGGCGATGGCGGGGGCCTCGGCGCGGTGCGCGCAGCGTGCGACGACGGCGCGGTGGGGCAATCATGGCAGCACAATCCTTCTCGTGACGAAACGATGGTGCACTAGGAGCAACCCCGACAGCGATACCGGGCTGCGATATCTACATGCCCGCCCACCGCGGTGATAAACCTCGCCGCACCACGCGGTAGCGGGTGAGCACAGTCCCGCAGCCAAGCACACGGGGCGGTGCATGTCATCGCACGCCCGCGCACCGACCTGCACACAGCCGACTGGTCGATGGGGTGCGCGGCGGTCCCGCAGACGGTGGGCTCAGGATGGTGGTCTTTGGTAGCTGCGCCGTTGCAGGTCGCGCCCGCGCTCGACGATCTGCACGATTTCGTCGGGATCATCGGCGCAGACCAGCAGTTTCAGGTCCTCGGCGGCCACCAGCTCGGATTCGAGCAGCCGGGCAGAAATCCACTGCTGCAAGCCGTTCCAATGTTCGCAGACGGCCAGCACGACAGGAAAATGCGGCGTTTTCCCGGTCTGGATCAGCGTCAACGCCTCGAACAGCTCATCAAGGGTGCCAAAGCCCCCGGGGAAAACCACAAACGCCGACGCGTAGCGGATGAACATCAGCTTGCGGGCGAAAAAGTAGTTGAACCGCAGCGACACATCCAGATAGGGATTGGTGGACTGCTCGTAGGGCAGCTCGATGCCCAACCCGATCGAGCGGACCCCGGCATCGCGAGCACCGCGGTTGGCGGCCTCCATAATTCCCGCCCCCCCACCGGTGATGATGTCGAAGCGGTGTGCCCCTAACCGCGCGGCCAACTCCCGCGCCAGCCGGTAATACCGATGATCCGCCGCGGTGCACGCCGAACCGAAAATCGACACGGCCTGCGTCACGTCGCTCAGCGCGGCGAACCCCCGCGCTACCTCATCACGAATCCGGGCCACCCGCTGGGGGTCGGTGCCCGCCAACGGCGAGAAACCAGGCCCACACAACACAGCAACTCCTCATCACAGGTCATCGGCGCTCCCGAACCGCCGTGAGGTCTCACCATCATCTCCCCCACCAACAACTGGTCCGGTCACATCCGCGCCGAACTAAACGTATCCCCGCCACCCGGCCTGCACCGTGGTGGAGCTTGCGCAACGGCCGGTGGCCACCAACGGCACCGTGCCGCCAGATCCGACGGACCGGGCTGGACCCACCATTCAGCACACCGAGACGATTCGGTGCACCGGCCGCACCCCCGTGGCGTGGGGCAGCACAATCGGGCGAGGCACGCTGCCTGACCGGGCCGCACCCCGTCCCTCTCGACGACCAGCTGGGTGAGGCTTGCGGCCCACCAACACTCGCGGCCCGGGCCTGTATGGCGGTGCCTCACACCGACGCCGGCGCATCTGACTTGCTTGTTGCGGCTGCCCCAGCCGTGACTCGGCCCATCGAGTGCTACCTGTTGGGCTGACTCGGGAGGCGTTAGACGGTCCTGCGGCGCCCCGTGCAGCCGGGCAACGCCGGCAGCCGTTGTTCGGTCCCCCCAAACGTCTACGCCTGATCATCTGCCCACCCGCGATCGCCCCGGCCGCCATCCACCTAGCCGACGTAGCAGACACTACGCATGCCAGGCGGCGGATTCCGGGTCGAGGTGCTGCCGCCCACGGCCGCAGGCGGCAGCCTCCACGTACAACGCGGTTGATGAGGCGGCGGCGGGTGCTTAGCCGGCCATCGCCCGGCACTGCTCGGCGCAGCGCCGGCACGCCTGGGCGCATTCGCGGCAATGCGGGTTGTCGTGCTTGTCGCACTCGGCCGCGCAGGCCTCACACACCTCGGCGCACAGCTGGCACAGCTGGGCGGCCCACCGCGAGCCGCGCGACAACAAGGTCACACACGCCGCGCAGAGCGCCGCGCAATCCAGACACAACCGCGTGCATTCGGCCATGTGGGCGTCCTCAGCGCAGTTGCGGGCACACGCTTCGCACGCCTGCTGACACTCACTACAGGCATCCACACAGCCCTGGTTTTCCTCCAACACCGTCGCTGCTGCCATGACATCCACCCTTTCTCGGAATTATTGTTTGAAATCAACCACACACATGCCCGCTGCCCTGGCCCCCGCACCGGTGCCACGGACATCCTCCACCCTAGCCGTCCGGGTCAAGATACCCTACCGGTGTTGGGTACTTGGTGGCATAATCGCGGCAATGGGTTCCACCGCGACGACACCGCAACACCCCGATCCGCCCTCGGGGGGCCAGCCCGGGTCCAAGGACCGCGGTGATGCGTTGACGCGGGTGGATGTGGTGCTGGCGCTAGCGGGCATCCTGGCTGTCCTCGCGCTGATCCTGACCCTGCTGTTTTTTGCCGGCTCTTGCCTGACTCCGCACGGTGTGTGAGGTGGGCACGCCCCCGTCCACGCGAGGCCCGCAGAGCCCGCCACGGATCCACGGGTCACCACGATGGGAGCCGGGGCGGGCAACGCGGGCCGATCAACGGCTGCGACGCGGCCGATCTTGTGTGCACCGGCGCCGCCAGCCGGGGCCGGCGTCGTTGGCGGGTGGGCGGCCAGTTGTGACGGCCAAATTGTTCACACGGCGTGTCACTGAAGTCCGGCCACTGCGCGATGGGCTGCCCGTGGCCGGGCTGCCTGAAAACCATCCGAGCAGCGGCCTCGCGCGACGACCCTGTGCGAGCGGTGCATCTACTCTGACAGAGGTCAGTCGTCGACCGGGGCGGGCTGTGGCCGGTGCCCTGCGCACCGGAGCTGGGGTGCCGGGCTCACTTTGTGGTGTTACGCCGCGGACGCCGCAGTCACCGGCCCCTTTGCAGCCCGCGGGGCATCGAGACGCAGACCGGTCAGCAGCGTTACCGCGGTCGTGTGCGATAGATCGTCGCCGGATCATATAGGGCGTCGCGCACGATGGCGTGCACGTCGGTGTTGGCCTGTGCGGCGCTGGGGAGGTGCTCGGGCAGGTTAAAGAAGCCGTGAAACATGCCGGGGTAGCGGCGCGCGGTGGCGGGCACCCCCGCGGCGCGCAAATTGTGCGCGAATAGTTCGCCCTGCTCGCCTGCCGGGTCGTGCTGCGCGGTGACGATATGGGTGGGTGGCAATCCGGCTGGATCGGCCAGCAGCGGTGAGGCACCCGCGTGGAGTCGATCACCGTCGGGGCCGAGATATTGGTCGCTGAACCACTCCAGCTGCTCGACGGTGATCACCTCGCCCGCCGCGCCGACGCGGGCGGTGGTCATGCGTTGATCGAGGATCGGGCAGATCAGCAGTTGGAAGGCGATCGGCGGGTGCTGGTGAGCGCGGGCCCGCAGGCACACCCCGGCGGCGAGGTTGCCGCCTGCGCCTTCGCCGGCCACGACCAGGCGAGCGGGATCACCGCCGAGCACATCGGCGTGGGAGCCCACCCACCGCGTCGCCGCCCACGCATCGTCGAGGGCGGCGGGAAAACGGTGCTGCGGCGCCAGCCGGTAATCGACGGCAACCACCACCGCGCCGACCCCGTTGGCAAACCGCCGACAACACGCCTCGCGCGATGCCATGTCGCACAGCACAAAGCCCCCGCCATGCAGATACACCATCAGCGGAATACGGGCAGACCTGCCCAGCCCGGCCGCGGGCAGCAAGGGCTGGTACACCCGCAGCCGGATGCCGTCATGCCCACCCGCACCGGGCACCCCGCAGGTGCGCACCTGCGCCACTGGCTCACACCGCGGCGGCGGGCACCTGCCACGTAGGTTGCCCCGCAGCTGCAGCGCATCGGCGCTGTGGTCGAACAGCACCGCCCAGGACTGCCGGACATGCTGGACAAAGGCCGCGTCAGCGACCCGGGAAGGATCCTGGGATCGGCTCATCGCTGGACCGCTATGGGACAGCACCGGCCACACCCGACCGTGACAGCAACACCCGATGCCGACACCGCGGCGGCGACCTGCACGCCATCACCAGCCCCAAGCCGCCCCACTGTGCTGGCCCCTTACAGACCGCGCATCAGGCGCTGCGGCCCTTGAGTAAGCGCGGCCCCGACACCGAGACGCCCGGGACACGCCTGAGGGGCGCCGGGCGACCAATTTTGGTAGCCCGGGCCGACCTGGTCCGATCAGCGGCCGGTATTCGTGTCGTCCCCACCACAACCACCCCCTGCACATCCGCGCCTTTCGGTAATCGCTCAGCCCACCTGCGTCCCGCGCGCAGCCAACCGCGTCAGACCAGAAGCGTATCGCCGCCACCGGCGCGGAATTGAGGTTTCGGGCACATTGTTCGCTGCGCACAGGGGCATCGCCGCGAAGCGAACCGCCACTTCACCCACCCACACCATCGGGTCCCGCAGGCTCGCTGCGCCCGCGCGGTGTTCGACACTTGGAACGCTGTTGCCCAGACTGGTGGCGTGACAGGGCACCGACATCGGTCTCCGATAACCGTCACGACAGGTACTGCGCGGGCGCTGAGAGGACGCCCGGCACCCAGGGGCCGCGCTAGCTGGGCTCAGGCGCAGGGGATCGCAGCAAGCAAAGCCCGCAGTCGCGGCTCTTCTGGACTGCCGAGGTAGTGATCGAGCCAGGAGTGCAGCGTGTCCAGCAACGCGGCGGGCAGCGCTATGCGGTGATCACCCACGATCGTCAGGATGCGGTGCACCGCAAGATGGTTATCGCCGGCCCCTAAGTCGATGAAAACCCGGCTGCGTTCGGCTCCAATGAGGTCAGGGCCCGCGGTGTCGGCGAGCAGCCAAGCCACCCGCGCGTCAGCGTCCACTACCCGACCTCCCTGCGTGCCCCGCAACGCCGCCGCCGACGCCGTAACAAGCGGCCATCACCGCGCAGAGCCGGCCCCCGACCCCGCCGGCGGAGGGTCTCGGGCGACGCCGGGGCCCGCGGGGCGCGCCGCGACATCCTTAACCCGCTCGTGTGCTGCTCACCCGAAGCCACCGCGTCGCGACGGCCCGCCCACCCAACTCGGTAACCCGTGCGCGTGTCGACGATTCGAATCCACCCCCTGCGCTGGGCGCCGGCGCGATGACGACGGTGTATGCCCCGGCCATTAGGTGCGCCGCTGCCCCGACATTGACCACGGGCGCGGACGCGGTAGTCGACCCGATCCGGCGTCACCACGAAGGCCCTGGTGACGCCGATTCGGCTGGTCAGTTGTGTCCGGGCGCGCCGGTCGAATCCTCGAGACCGCGTCAGCAGGCCGTTCATGCGGCCGGGACCATCGCGGGATTAACGACGGTGGAGGTCCGGGTCCACGAGGTGACTACCTTCTGGCGGGGGTCGGAGATGACCGCGGGCTCAGCCACGGGGTGCCAGTCCAGCAGGTGGTGCTGGTGGCAGTAGTCATCGTTGTAGATGGTGTCGAAGTAGCGTTGCGGCCCGTCGGGGAACACCGCGGCGATACGGGCGTCGTGCGGGAAACGCCGCGCCGCCCAGCCCGCCACCAACGCGACCGCGCCTACGCTCCAGCCCCCGCTGGCGAAGTTGTTGGCTGCCAGGGTGCGGCACGCCCACACCGACTCACGAGGGGCCACCCAGTGCACGTCGTTGAAGGCGGAGTAGTCCACGTTGCGCGGATAGATGCTCGACCCAAGCCCACGCATCAGCCGGGAGGCCACGGGTTGACCGAAAATGGTCGAGCCGATGGTATCGACCCCGATCAGTTTCATCGATGGGTTGACCTCGCGCAGCACCCGCGCCACCCCGGCTGAATGCCCGCCGGTGCCCACCGAACACACCAGCACATCGACCTTGCCGAGTTGATCGAGCAACTCCAAGGCCAACGACCGATAGCCGGTGATGTTGTTGGGGTTGCTGTACTGGTCGGGGTTCCACGCCCCGGGGTGGGCGGCCAGCAATTGCGCGACCCGGTCTTTGCGGGCCTGCTGCCACCCTCCTACCGGATGGGCCTCGGTGACCAGCTCCACCTGGGCGCCGTAGGCGGCCAGCAGGTGGCGCACGATGGGCTCCATGCCGGTGTCGGTGACCACCGTGACCGGATGCCCGTAGGCCTGGCCGGCCAAGGCCAATCCCAACCCCAAGCTGCCGCTGGTGGATTCCACAATGCGCGCCCCAGGCTGCAGCTCGCCGCGGGCGCGGGCTTGTTCAATCATGTGCAGGGCCGGGCGGTCTTTCATGCTGCCGCCAGGGTTGAATCCCTCCAATTTGGCCCAAAACCCCCGCCCCGCCGGGGCGAAAGGCTCCTCAATACGCAGCAGCGGGGTATGGCCCACCATCGCGCCGGGACGCCGATACGTGGTGGGGGCCGATTGGCCGCAGTCGCGCGGCTCGACCACTGTCAGGGGAGAAACGGGATGGACATAGCTGTCGAACGGTACAACGTGAGTCATGTCAAAAGTCGCTTTCCGGCGCACACCGCGAACTACAGCGCGGCACTTCGAACAGGGTCAGCGGTCACCAGCCGCCGGCATAAGCCGCGCGGCCTGACGCTGACCAGTCAGCGACGAGATAATCCCAACCAGGTCAAGCGATCTTGACCGGTCAGATGAACAACCCCATACCGCGGTGGCCCCCGTCCAGCAGGGGCCTCGAGCCCAACACGGCACCCGCTGAGCGCAACGATTACCACCACACCCAGGCCGAGCAGCGTCGGCGCGGCCACAGCCGAGCGCGGCAGCACCGCCGTCACCAACTGCTCTGGGTGCGTCGCCGCCGACGACCCGTCAGCGGCGTGCGGGTGATCAACAGTGGGAGTGAATTCACCGCCCACCGACCCCGCCAGCACATGAGCCGCATGCCAGCCGGGCAATGCCGGCGGACTGGCCGACGTGCTGTGGGCGCCGATCACCAGCAGCCACCCCAGCAACCACGCCGCCGCCGCCACAGCCACCACAGGCTGACGCCGCAGCCCCGCGATACCCTCACCACTCATCACGGGCTCCCAGCATCCGCCCGGTGAGCGAGCCGACCCCCGGGTGGAGGATCTGTGCGCTCGTTGCACGATGCTGCGGCACGTACCCACGCGCCGCAGTTGGCCGCCTGTCCAGCAGCAGCGCATCGCAGAATCCCACCGGCACACCACCATCATATACCCCCCAGCCGTATGCGCTAACCTCGACGCGTCACCGTTTCCACGCAACCACAGACCCACTCCCCCCCGTCCCGGCCGCAACTTGTGCATCGACCGACCGCTCATCAGCCGGATCAACCACGCTGCAAAGACAGGAAAACGACGATGTCCACTGCACCGGCCACCAGCACTGCGGAACCGTCGATCGTGCTGCTGGCCTACAGCGCGGCGCTGGCCGGCATCGCCGGGTTCGTCAACTCGGTGGCCCTGCTGGTCTGGGTGTTCCCGGTCGGCAATCTGACCGCCTTGACCACCAAGGCGGGGATGCACAGCACCTATCCCGCGCTGTATCAGGGCCGCATGATCGCCACCATCGTGGTCGCCTTTTTCCTCGGCGCCGCCGCCGCCGGAGCAGTCCTGGCTACTGCGCGCAGCGTGACGGGCCCGCGTCACGGCGCGGTCTTGCTGGCCGAGGCCGTACTGCTGTTCGCCGCCGCCCCCGTCGAGCACCCGATCGCTCGGGCCGCATTGGCCGCCGGGGCGTGCGGGCTGCAAAACGGGATGACTTTTGCGGGCATGCCGATCCGCACCACCCACTTCACCGGCACCATCACCGACCTTGCACTACTGCTAGGCCGCAGCCCACGCCACCGCATCGACACCTGGAAAGTCGCGGTCCTCAGCACCACCGTGGTGCTCTTCGTCGCTGGCGCCGCAGCAGGGTCCTGCTCGGCAACCGCATCGGCGATCACGCACTCATACCGCCCGCGCTGGCCTGCCTGGCCCTGGCCATCACCAATATGGTGCACCGACGCCCAGCAGCCATACCACCCCAGTGAGCGCCGCAGCTTCGGGCGTGGCGCTCGCCGACCGCTCCTCATGCGACCAAAAATCGGCGCGCGTCCCTCTGCGGCAGCGCCCAGCAGGTTCGACTCGTTTCCACCCCTCGTGCTCGGCGTCATAGCGACACCAACGGCATCACACAGCAGCAGGATCGGCACCCGCGCGCTTCTCACGCCCGCGTTGTCGTCGGATTCGGATTAGAGATCGTTGTCGTCAGGACGTTTCGACAATCAGCAGCATGGCGCGCCGCCACACGCTCCGATGCGGGCACGAAACACCAACCCAGGCTGTGGCGCGTGCGCCAGCGGTGCACCCTGCAGGCGACCGCCGCCAGCGCTGAGTGGCCTGCCCCCGCGGGCGCACCCCAAAACCGGTCGGTCGAAAACCGGTCGCAGCTACAGCCCACTACCGCCCTCGGACTGCCCTGGTCCTGGACTGTCACATCCGGCGTTTACCTGCTGTCCCGACTGGGTACCATTGGGGGGTATGAGGCAAAAACACAGTATGATAATGGCCAGGCGCTTCGCCGCGGCTATCGCTATCCTGACCGCCGGGCTCAGCGCAACCGCTGTAGGGACGGCCGCCGCGGCTAGCGCCGGACCAGGTTCCGCTCCGGCTTCTAGCTGCCCCTGGTTCAACCCCTACTGCCACGGCGGCGGACATGGCGGCGGTCACGGCGGGGGCTTTGGCGGCGATCACGGTGGCGGCTACGGTGGCGGCTACGGCGGCGGCCACGGCGGCGGACATGGCGGCGGCCACGGCGGCGGCCACTAGCACGCAAGACGGCGACCCCCCAATCGCCGGACACACGCGACAGCGCGTGCGTCCCGCGCCCAGCGAGGGGCCAGAACAAAACGCAGTGCACCCTGGTGCGGTTGGCGCGTACCAGATCAGCTACGCCGCGACTCAAAGCGGCGACGCGGGCCATTACCGCAAACGACACGCATATCGCACGGGCCAAACGCCGCAGCTAATCACTCCCGCAGTTCGTTTTGTTAAAGCGCGGAACTACCCGACGGGTTACCATAAGCCGAACCCTCAACGGCACACCGACACCAAGGGAGCGCGGCTCCGCCGGCCCGGAGTTGTGATCTTCAGAGGTAAGTGGCGGTGAATCTTCAGCGATAGATGGCGTTACATGATCCCGATGACGAGGGATTCGC
>NZ_LQOY01000235.1 GCF_002101675.1 Mycobacterium gordonae
GCCCCCGGGCCCGCCGGGCAGGCCGAATCCGCCCGCCCCGCCCGCGCCGCCTGTGCCGAGCAGTCCCGCGGCGCCGCCGTCGCCGCCGTTCTGGCCGAGCGCGCCGGAACCACCCGTTCCGCCGTTGCCGATGAGGATTCCGCCAGGTCCGCCGTTCTGCCCGGTCCCGGGTGCGCCGTTGCTGCCATTGCCGATAAGCGGACGGCCCAGCAGCGCCTGGGCGGGTGCGTTGATGATGTTCACCATGTTCTGACCGGCGTCGGCTTCAGCACTCGCGTAGGACGCTGCCGCTGCCGTCAGCTGCCGGACGAACGCGCTGTGGAATGCGGCGGTTCGTGCGTTTGCATGCTGGTATGCCGCGCCGTAGGAACTGAACAGTGCTGCCGCGGCGGCCGATACCTCATCGCCAGCCGCAGGCAACAGTGTGCCGATCGGGGTCATTGCCGTCGCGTTTGCTGCCTCGATGGCGGAAGCGACGCGGGACAAGTCCGCCGCGGCCGTGCTGAGCAACTCGGGGGTGACGCGCAGCAGCGACATCTGAAGCCTCCGTCCCGCAGCGCGTCCAGTCACGACCGCTTGGCAAGCACGGTATCGCGACAGGACGCGTAGCTGCGCAGCTTTGGTCAGCTGGGGTCGGTTGCGCCCGGAAAGCCGGCGCCAGCGGTTTCTTCGTCGGTAGGCAATCTCAGCGAAACCAGCCCGGCGAAGGTCTCGGGTCCCAGTTCCACCCGGTTGACGGTGACGTGTACCGGCACCCACTCGGTGTCATTTCCCGGCAGCCGCAGCACTCGGCTGGTCGTGCCGTCCGCGAACTCCTTTGTCATGGAGTGCAATAGGGCTTCGTCATCGGGATGGACCCGCTGCTTGTCCTCACCGCCGCGCCAGTCGTAGAACGAGCACGGCTCGTCCAACCACTTCAGCAGCGTCCAGTTCTTGAGGTCGACAAGGGCGCGATGCACACCTGCCTGCGCCAGGCCGTTGAGTATCCGCTGCGCCAAGTCGTCGGTGACCACCGCCGGGCCCTTGCTTTCGGCGCGCCAGTTCATCGCGCGAGCGACCAGGTGGTCGCGACCGTCAGGTCCTGGTTCCAGCGCGCTGCGCGCGGTGAAGCCGATCCTGATGGGATTGCCTTCCCAATCCGTGAGGTCCCATGTGCTGCAGAGTGTTTGGCCTGGCTCGGCTTTGACCGCCATGGCCAGCACTTTGGTTTCGTTGGGGTTGAGTTGCCGTGACGGCAGGTCCTCGGCGAACGCTCTGCCATAGGTGACCTCGGCCTCGGCGTTCTTGCCGCTGTTGGCCAGCGACTCGGGGGTATCGGTGGCCACTCCACAGGTCAGATCCCACTTCAGCGGACCCACGACGGGGCGCTCAGGTGGTTCCTCGTCGATCGGCCCGGTCCATACATGCACGCCGTGCATTCGGCCGTCCGACATCATCACCGGTTCGGTGCGGATGACACGGTCGCTCTTGGGGGTGATGCTGGTCAGCGCCTGGCCGGTCTGCACGGATTCGGCAATTGCCGTCTTGACGGCCGAAAGATACGGGCTGCGGCGCAGGAATGTGGTGATCGGAACGAGGTTTTTGAGTTGCCGTCCCTGCGCTACGACGGCGGGTTCGTCCCCGAGCGTCTCCACGAGCAACCAGTCGTGGCTCATAGGGGGCAGCTTAGGCGATCACGCGTCGGGTCGTGGATAGGGCGGGGTGTGGCCGGCGACACTCCGCCGCCGCTGCCCAGGTGCGAAGTGCTCACGGAATGTCATTGCGGTCAAGGCAGATACGGCCGGTTCACGGGCTGTCTGCCCGCGTGGGCACGCATCGCCCGATGGCCCGCTGCGCCAGTGCCGTCGTCGCCACGGCCGATGGCGCTGCGGTGCGGCCGCTGTGCGGCGACACCTGCGGTCGTCGCGGCCGAAGATGGATTCAAGACCGATCGAATCCGCTGGCGCAGCGCCTGGTCGGCCGGTCAACGGGCAGGGCTGTGGCGGAACGTTGACAGTGGCGTCAAATGCGTTGCCTCAACTGCCTTTGCGTACAGCTAGATTGCCGCAAACGGCGAGTTCAGCACCGTAGTAGGTATTCCCGAGCGGTGCAACAGATCACGGTCTACGCTGCCGCGGTTTGGCATACCATCAGGCGGATTTGGGTGAAATTTTTTCGTGAAATGGCCCACTTGTGTGTTGCATTTGAGTCGTGAACATGGGTACGTTGCTGCTGCAATCACGTGCAAACAGTGCGATTTCGGATTGTGTCG
This sequence comes from Mycobacterium gordonae, assembly GCF_002101675.1. Lineage (GTDB taxonomy): Bacteria > Actinomycetota > Actinomycetes > Mycobacteriales > Mycobacteriaceae > Mycobacterium > Mycobacterium gordonae. The sequence continues at coordinate 2,252 of NZ_LQOY01000235.1, forward strand.
TCCGGTCGCACCAGGCAGATCCGTGGAGGTCGACCGTTCGAGGGGTCGGTCGCCATCCATCGGATTGCGCAACGTAATCCGTGTGCGAGAACACGTCGATCGTCTTCCATTGCTGATCGGGCAGCATGGAATTCGTTGCGAATCCGAGTCTCACCCGAATCGGTGGTCGAGCCAGCTTTACCGGATTCCGCATTCCTGCATGATCATTTTGGTGAATTGACGGCGCAATTTGAGTAAGAAGCTTAACTACTTCTGCACCGGAAATCCGGGAGCGGGCGGCCGCGGCAGTGGTGATGCATTCCTCAAACCCGTTGTGGGCCATGACAACACCACCCCTGCAGGGGTCCTGCTCCACAGGTACGAAGTGTGGCAATGAATGAATTCGATGCCTGGGTAGGTTGCTACGGGCTAGCGGCCGCGGATACCGTCGGCGCTCGTTGACGGCCGGCCCTCAGCGGCTGCCCCTGACCCACGCGGGATAACAGGTGTCGACCGGGCGCCGTCCCATCCGCCGCCACTCGCGCCACCGGCACCACCGCCATGGTTGAGGCCGATGGTCGAGCCCGCTCCGCGGATCCCTTCGAGCCAGACGCCGTTGCGGTCGCCGACGCCGGCCCGGGCGTTGGCACCGTCGGCATCGAGAAGCCGGCTCAGCAGACCGCCGGACGCGCCGGCCCTGGCGGCACTGGCCGACCAGCCGGTGGCCGGCGCACTGAGACCGCCGGCCCGCAGCAACAGCCCGCCGCTCCCGCAGCCGCCGCCGGAGGTACCGGATTCGGTCGACGGACCCGCGCCTTCGGCCAACACAGCGCCCGCCGGTTCCCCCGCGGCGCTGGCTCTGGGATTCGGGGTTCCGCCGCGCGGCTTGTTGTACGGGACGGCGCTGGTGTTGGCGGGTGCTTCAGTGCCGGCCTTGACGGCCTCGCCGTTGGCGGCCGGTCCGGTGTCCGGCGTGCCATTGAGCAGCGGTTGCAGCGGGGAGGTGTTGGCGGCCTCGGCCGAGGCGTAGGAGTTCGCGCCCGCACTGAGGGCCTGGACGAACTCGGTGTGAAACTTGGCTGCCTGAGCGCTGAGTGTCTGGTAGCCCTGGGCATGCCCGGAGAAGAACGCCGCGACCGCGGCCGATACCTGATCGCTGGCGGCGGCTGAGACCGCCAAGGTCGGCACCGCCGCGGTTGCATTCGAAGCACTGAGGGTTGAACCGATGCCGGCAAGATTTCGCGCCGCTGCCACCAAGCGGTCTGGCGCCGCGTTGACAAACGACATGACACCTCCCAATCGGTCTACGACGACAGACTCGGCCAGTGTCTGTTATCCCTCGCTGGGCAGCGATGGATATGAGCACCGTAGCGCCTTTTTCGGGAAATGAAACCACCAAATTTCCGGGAATTTTCTGCCGGCTCCCGAGCGGTCGATCGGGTCAATCCGTCCAAGCCGCCGGCGCCCGTCAGCCGCCCTCTGGTTCCTCCGCTGCCGGGCACGCCCGTGGCCGATCCCGTTCCGGCATCGCCGCCGGTGCCGCCGACCCTGTTAGCTGTAGAACAACCCGTCCGGCGCGGTCTGACCGAAGAGCTTCCCACCGATGCCACCGGCTCCGCCGATACCGTCGACGATGCCCGTGCCGCCATTACCGCCGTTGCCGCCGCCACCGATCCACCCGGCGTTTCCGCCGGTGCCGCCGGCGCCGCCGTTGCCGTTCAGCAGATTGCTCGTACCGCCCGCTCCGCCGGCGCCGCCCAGACCGAGCAGCAGGCCACCGAGTCCACCCTGTCCGCCACCACCACTGGTCGTGAAGATGCCGTATCCGCCGGCGCCGCCGGCGCCGCCACCACCGACGAGACCGGAGGCACCGCCGAACCCACCAGCGCCACCAGCACCGCTGAAGGTGTTACCGCCCGCCCCCCCGGCGCCGCCACTGCCGAACAATTGCGCGCCGTTGCCGCCACGTCCACCGGCACCACCGGGATTGAATTCCGCCCCGTGCGTCGACCCGCCGGCACCGCCGGCGCCGCCGTCGCCGAACAGCAGGCCGGCACTGCCGCCGGAACCGCCCGCCCCGGCGGCCAGATTGTCCCCCGGTCCACCGATTCCGCCGGCTCCACCAGAGCCGCCTAACACACCTGCATTGCCGCCATGCCCGCCGACGCCACCTTCGTCTATGCCATATCCACCGTCGCCGCCGGCTCCGCCACCGGCCAACGGGCCGAAGAGTCCACCGGTTCCGCCGGACCCACCGCTCCCACCGGGGAATGCGCCCACGCCGGCACCGCCGACGCCACCCCGGCCGCCGGCACCGAGGAGTCCACCCGCACCGCCCGAGCCACCCGCGCCGCCTGGCCCGGTAAACCCGGGGCCGCCCATGCCGCCGATTCCTCCGTCGCCGAATACCCAGCCGCCCGCACCACCGGCGCCACCCGCGCCGCCGTTGCCGGTGGGCTTGCCGGGGCCACCAGCGCCTCCGGAGCCCAACAGCCCCGCGTTCCCGCCGGCGCCGCCGCTGGGCGTGCTGCCGTACGCGGCGGACGCGCCGGCGCCGCCGTCACCCAACAGCCACCCACCGTCCCCGCCCGCGGGGTGAGCATCCGCGACCCCGGGCACACCATTGCCGATCAGCGGACGTCCGGTCAGGGCATTGAACGGTAGGTTGACCGCATTCAGCACTACTTGCTGTGTCATGTGGACCGGGTTGTCGGGGCTCGGCGCGTTGAACCCGTCCAGACCCAGTACCGCGCCGCCGACACCGCCCGCGCCGAGGTTGCCACCGGTGCCGCCGTTTCCGCCGTTGCCGATCAGCACCGCGTCACCGCCGTGGCCGCCGACGGTGAAGCCGCCCACTCCGGCGGCACCGCCCGCACCACCGTTACCGAACATGAGGCCGCCTCTTCCGCCGTGCCCGCCCGTCCCGCCGTGGTCCCCTCCGCCGAAGTATTCAGCGCTGCTGGCACCACCGGAACCGCCGACTCCGCCGAAACCGACTAAACCGGCATCGCCACCGGCTCCGCCTGTGCCGCCGTTGCCGAACAGGCTGAAGCCGCCGTCGCCGCCGGCTCCGGCGTTGGAGAACAGCTGTCCAGCGTTGCCGCCGGCGCCGCCACTGCCGCCTTCACCGGTGATGCCGGCACCGCCCTGTCCGCCAGCGCCGCCGTTTCCGAAGATCACGCCGCCCTTGCCGCCGGCGCCACCGACCCCGCCGGCGGTGTTGCCATACCCGCCGGCGCCGCCGGCCCCGCCAGACCCGGCGAGGAACCCGCCGCAGCCGCCTGCGCCTCCGGCACCACCGGTGGCCCCGTACCCACCGACGCCGCCGTTGCCCGCGCCGGCCCCCACCAGCCCGGAGAGCAGCCC
>NZ_LQOY01000236.1 GCF_002101675.1 Mycobacterium gordonae
GCCGGATTTTTCGGCAACGGCGGCACCGGCACTGCCCCCGCCGCCTCCGCTGCCGCCGGTGCCGCCGTTGCCGAAAAATCCGGCGGCACCGCCCGCACCGCCGACGCCTCCGATGTCACCGGGGCCACCCCTGCCGCCCGCGCCACCATTACCGCCGCTGCCGAACAGTCCGCCGGCCGCGCCGTTGCCGCCGGCACCGCCGGGGGCCTGGTTCCCGCTGTTCGCGCCCGCCCCGCCGTTACCGCCTCGGCCCCACAGCAGCCCGGCGGCCCCACCGTTGCCGCCGGGGCCGGCGGCACCCTGGTTGAGGGTCCCGGAGCCGCCATTTCCGCCGTTGCCGATCAATATCCCGGCGTCTCCGCCGTTTTGCCCGCTGCCTGCCGGCGCTGCCGCGCCGTTACCGATCAGCGGGCGACCCAGCAGGGTCTGGGTAGGGGCGTTGATGGCGTCCAACAGAAGCTGCAGGGGTCCGGCGTTGGCCGTCTCGGCGGTGGCATATGACGCCGCGCTGCTCGTGATGGCCGCGACAAACTGCTCATGGAAAGCGGCAGCTCTCAGGCTCAGCGCCTGATAGCTCTGTGCCTGTTGACCGAATAGCGCCGCCACCGCCGTCGACACCTCGTCGGCCGCCGCCGGCAGCAACCGCGTTGTGGTTGCCGCCGCGGCGCTGTTGGCCGTCCGGATGGTTGAACCAAGTCGAGCCAGATCGCTCGCTGCCGACGCCACCACATCGGGGCTGGACACCACAAAAGACACGGTCGACTCCCTGTCCTGTCCAGGCGCAACCCGAATCGGCCCGGAACCAGTCGTGCGATATTAGCGCCGCCAGATCGGCCGGTGATTGGTTTCAGCAAGCCTGCTCGCGTTGCGGGGCGCTACTGCGCGGCGCGGGTGGCCGGATGCACCGCGACAAGCCCTAATTGACTGCGGCGCTTGCACATTGCGGCCAGCTCCGCGTACGCCTTTTTGCCCAGCAACTCGGTGAGTTCGTCGGCCAGGCTTTGCCACACCTGCTTGGGGCCGACGTGTGCGGCCGGATCGCCGGTGCAGTACCAGTGCAGATCTGCCCCGCCGGACCCCCAGCCGCGGCGGTCGTACTCGGTGACGGTGGTCTTGAGGATCTCCGTCCCGTCGGGTCGGGTCACCCAGTCCTGACTGCGCCGGATCGGCAACTGCCAGCACACGTCCGGCTTCATCGTCAGCGGCGGGACTTGCAGCTTGAGGGCCTTGCTGTGCAGCGCACACCCGACTCCGCCGGGAAACCCGGGGCGATTCAGGAAGATACAGGCGTTCTTGTGTTTGCGGGTGCGGTACTGCGGCTCGCCGTCGTTCTCGTCGAGCTCCAGGTAACCCTTGCGGCCCAGACCCTTGTCGCGGAACTGCCATTCGTCCTCGGTCAGCTTCTGCACGGCGTCGTCCAGCCGGGCACGGTCGTCGTCGTCTGAGAGGAACGCCCCGTGCGAGCAGCAACCGTCGTCCGGGCGCCCGGCGACAGTGCCCTGACAGGCCGGAGTGCCGAACACACACGTCCACCGGGACAGCAGCCAGGTCATGTCGGCCGCGATGAGGTGTTCGGGATTGTCGGGGTCGTAGAACTCCACCCATTCGCGGGTGAAATCCAGATCGACCTCTTGGCCGGGCCGCCAGTTCGCCACGGGTGCAACGTTAGTCCACGATCCCGGTGACCACCGGGCACGTCGGGCCACTCGCTTTGAAGCCGTCGGCAAGGCGCTGCGCAGCGGGTCGCGAGACGGGCGCGTCGTCACCCCGACTAGTTTGAATGCGTGCGATTGGGTGTGTTGGACGTGGGCAGTAACACCGTCCACTTGCTGGTGGTGGATGCGCACCGCGGCGGGCATCCGACGCCCATGAGTTCGACGAAAGCCACCCTGCGCCTGGCCGAGGCCACCGACAGCTCGGGCAAAATCACCAAGCGCGGTGCCGACAAGCTGGTGTCCACCATCGACGAGTTCGCCAAGATCGGGGTCAGCTCCGGCTGTGCCGAGTTGATGGCCTTCGCGACCTCCGCAGTTCGGGATGCGGAGAACTCCGACGACGTGCTGGCCCGGGTCCGCAAGGAAACCGGCGTCGAGCTGCAGGTGCTGCGCGGAGTCGACGAGTCGCGGCTGACCTTTCTGGCGGTGCGGCGCTGGTTCGGATGGAGTGCCGGACGCATCGTCAATCTCGACATCGGTGGCGGCTCGCTCGAGGTGTCCAGCGGGGTTGACGAGGAGCCCGAGGTCGCGATGTCGCTGCCGTTGGGCGCGGGCCGGTTGACCCGCGAATGGCTGCCCGACGACCCGCCGGGCCGGCGCCGGGTCGCGATGCTGCGTGACTGGCTGGACGCCGAGCTGTCCGAAGCCGGCGCGACCGTCCTTGACGCCGGCGTCCCCGACCTCGCCGTGGCGACATCTAAGACCTTCCGGTCGCTGGCGCGCCTCACCGGTGCCGCCCCGTCGGCTGCCGGCCCGCGGGTGAAGCGCACCCTCACAGCAAACGGCCTCAGACAACTCATATCTTTCATCTCTAGGATGACGACCGCTGACCGGGCAGAACTGGAAGGAGTCAGCGCCGAGCGGGCACCGCAGATCGTCGCCGGTGCTCTGGTGGCGGAGGCGAGTATGCGAGCGCTGTCGATCGAACAGGTTGATATCTGCCCGTGGGCGCTACGGGAGGGTCTCATCTTGCGCAAACTCGATGCCGAAGCCGACGGGACGGCACTGGTGGAGACGTCGGTGCGGGATGCTGGACGTCAGTTAGTTGATCGGAACTCGTCTAACCGATCGAGAGGCAACAAACCATGACCGAACCAGACTCCGAGGACACCAAGCAGATCTCGGTGGCCGAACTGCTGGCCAGGAATGGAACCATCGGCGCTCCGGCGGTGACGCGCCGGCGCCGGCGTCGCCGCGGTGACGACTCGGTTACCGTCGCCGAACTGACCGGCGAGATCCCCATCATCCGTGACGACCGTCCGGCGCCGACACCGCCGCCGGCTCCGGTTGCCGCGGCGGCAAGGCCCCCGGTTGCCCCGCCGGCCGAACCCGTCGTCGAGCAGGTGCCCGAACCGGCCGTCACCACCACCGCCGACGCCGAACCCGAGCCCACGACCGCGTACTGGGCCGAACCCGAGCCACGCTGGCCCAAGTCGGAACCGCTCGCTCCCCGCAGGTCCGGGCCCGAGCGCAGCGAATACCCGCGGCCCGTGCGCCATCTGGAGGAAGTAAGCGCCGCCGCCGGGCAGCAATCCGGCGCCGACAGTATGAGTCCGGATCCGGTCGGGCACTACACCGACGCCTCGGTGGACGTCCTGGACAGTGAGATCAGCGAGGCGGAGGTGCCGGTCGAGGACTCCGCGTACGTGCGCTCGTATCTGCAGGAGTCCGACGACGGCGCCGAACACACGTTGTTCGGCGGACAGTCAATCGCCGACGAGGTGGCCCGCCGGCGCAGCGAGCGCACGGCGGTGGACGAGGGTGAGCCCGACTCCGGCGTGCAAGCGCCGGCGCGCCGCTCCGGAAGCACGGCCGCGGCACTGGGACGTGCCGCCCTGACCGTGTTGCAGTCAATCCTGGCCGTTGCGTTCGGCGCCGGTCTGTTCATCGCGTTCGACCAGCTGTGGCGATGGAACTCCATCGTGGCCTTGGTGCTCTCGGTGCTGGTGATCCTCGGTCTGGTGGTCGGCGTCCGGGTGGTCCGCAAGACCGAGGACATCGCCAGCACTTTGATCGCGGTCGCTGTGGGTGCGCTGATCACCCTGGGACCGATGGCCCTGTTGCAAACCGGTTAGGCGCCTCAGACACACAGTGCGCCCAGCAATCAAAGTCGGCTTGTCGACGGCCTCGGTTTACCCCTTGCGAACCGAGGCCGCGTTCGAGTATGCGGCCAGACTCGGCTATGACGGCGTCGAGTTGATGGTGTGGGGAGAGTCGGTCAGCCAGGACATCGACGCCGTCGGGCGGCTGTCTCGGCGCTACGGCGTGCCGGTGCTGTCGGTGCATGCCCCCTGTTTGCTGATTTCGCAGCGGGTGTGGGGCGCGAACCCGATTGTGAAGCTGGACCGCAGTGTGCGCGCCGCCGAACAGCTGGGCGCCCAGACCGTCGTCGTGCATCCGCCGTTTCGGTGGCAACGGCGCTATGCCGAGGGATTCCGCGAACAGGTCAAGGCCCTGGAAGAGTCCAGCAGCGTCATGGTGGCGGTGGAGAACATGTTTCCGTTCCGCGCCGACCGGTTCTTCGGCAGTGATCAGAGCCGCGAACGGATGCGCCGGCGTGGAGGCGGACCCGGCCCGGCGATCTCCGCCTTCGCACCGTCCTACGACCCGCTGGACGGCAACCACGCGCACTACACGCTGGACCTCTCGCACACCTCTACCGCCGGCACCGACTCGTTGGAGATGGCGCGGCGGATGGGCTCGGGGTTGACCCATCTGCACCTGTGCGACGGCAGCGGCCTGCCCGCCGACGAGCATCTCGTGCCCGGCCGCGGCACCCAGCCGACGGCCGAGGTGTGTCAAATGCTGGCCGCGAGCGACTTCACCGGTCATGTGGTGCTGGAAGTGTCCACCTCGGGAGCGCGGTCGGCCTCTGAGCGTGAAGCGATGCTGGTCGAGTCGCTGCAATTCGCCCGCACCCACTTGTTGCGGTGATATGAGCGCACTGTTCACCGCGGCCATGGCGCTGCGCGAAGTCGACTCGGGCCCGGACGGCCCGGCATTCGTCGGCGAGCTGACCGAGCACTGGACGATCGGCACCAAGCTGCACGGCGGGGTGATGGTGGCATTGTGCGCCAAGGCGGCCCGGACGGCATTCGGCGGCGACACGTTGCAGCCGGTCGCGGTGTCGGTGAACTTCCTGTCCGCCCCCGACCCGGGACCGGTGCGGCTGGTGACCGCGATCCGCAAGCGCGGCCGCCGGATCAGCGTGGCCGACGTCGAGCTGGTCCAGGGCGACCGCACCGCGGTGCACGCGGTGGTCACGCTGGGTGAGCCCGAACACCATCTCCCGGGTCACAGCGAGCCGCTGCTGTCAGCGAATCCGGTGCTGGACCTGATGGCTCCGGAACCGCCGGACGATGTCCAGCCGATCGGGCCCGGGCACCGGCTGGCCGGACTGGTGCACCTGGGTGCCGGTTGCGATATCCGCCCGCTGGTGTCGACGATGCAGCCGTCGAACGATGGGCGTCCACCGCTGATGCAGATGTGGGTGCGTCCGCGAGGCGTCGCCCCGGACGGGCTGTTCGCGCTGCTGTGCGGCGACTTGTCGGCGCCGGTGACCTTCGCGGTGGACCGCACCGGCTGGGCGCCCACCGTCCAATACACGGCGTTTCTGCGCTCGCTGCCCGTCGACGGGTGGTTACGGGTGATCGCCAGCTGCGTCGAGATCGGGCAGGACTGGTTCGACGAGGACCACACCGTCGTCGACTCCGCGGGGCGCATCGTGGTCCAGTCCCGCCAACTCGCCCTGGTCCCTCCTGCCCGGTAACGCGGGCGCTGTGTCTGGAATGCTCTCCGGCATGGCAAGAATCGCGATCATCGGCGGCGGCAGCATCGGTGAGGCATTGTTGTCCGGCCTGCTGCGGGCCGGCCGGCAAGTCAAAGACCTGGTGGTGGCCGAACGGATGCCGGACCGGGCCAAATACCTCTCGGACACCTACGGCGTACTGGTGGTGACGTCGGTCAAGGACGCCACAGAGAATGCGACGTTCGTGGTAGTCGCGGTCAAGCCGGCCGACGTCGAGGCGGTGATCGACGACCTCGCCGCCGCGGCGACAGCGGCCGAGCACGACAGCGCCGAGCAGGTGTTCGTGACCGTGGCGGCGGGCATCACGATCACCTATTTCGAGTCAAAGCTGCCGGCCGGGACGCCGGTCGTCCGGGCGATGCCCAACGCGGCGGCGCTGGTGGGAGCCGGGGTGACGGCGCTGGCCAAGGGCCGGTTCGTCAGCCCGACGCAACTGGAAGAGGTGTCCGCACTGTTCGACGCGGTCGGCGTGGTGCTGACCGTCTCCGAGCAGCACATGGACGCGGTGACTGCGGTGTCCGGCTCCGGTCCGGCGTACTTCTTCCTGCTGGTCGAAGCCTTGGTGGATGCCGGTGTCGCGGTGGGGTTGAGCCGCCAGGTGGCCACGGATCTGGCGGCGCAGACCATGGCGGGATCGGCGGCGATGCTGCTGGAGCGGATGGATGAAGGTCGCGCGCCGGTCGACGGGGAGCCGATCGGTCTGCGGGTCGATACCTCGCCGGCACAGCTGCGGGCGTCGGTCACCTCACCCGGTGGCACCACCGCGGCCGGGCTGCGGGCCCTGGAACGAGGCGGATTTCGGGTGGCTGTCGACGCGGCGGTGCAGGCCGCGAAAAACCGCTCTGAGCAGCTGAGAATTACATCGGAATAATTCAAGAAATTTGGACTGATTGTCTCTCACCAGTACCAGTAACCCCACTAGTCCCGCTATTCTCCTCTTTGTATGCACGTGTGGGTGCCAGCGGAGGGGAAGCCGCTGGCATTGCGCGGGCCTGACACGATTGGGTTGCGATGACGTCAACGAATGGGCCGTCGGCACGGGACTCTGCAGGTAAGGCGGCCGGTTCGGCCGACGCCGCGCAATCCCGGACACAGTTCCTCACCGTCGCGGAGGTCGCGGCGCTGATGCGGGTGTCGAAGATGACGGTGTACCGGTTGGTGCACAACGGTGAGCTGCCCGCGGTTCGGGTCGGCCGGTCCTTCCGGGTTCACGCCAAGGCGGTCCACGACATGCTGGAGACGTCGTACTTCGACGCCGGCTAGACATCTGCGGGAGCTTGAGACTCGCTCAGCCTGAAGATCTGCAGGAAAAGTGCGAGACGAGCCCTGCAGAACTTCAGGCTCGATGAGGACGAGGATCCACACGGTCAACGCCGGCCATCCGGCCGGTTTGGTGTTGCGCCCCCCGGGTTCGGTAAGGTAGCTGGGTCCTTTTGGGGTCTTAGACGGCCGGTGAGATAGCGGAGTTCATGGGTTCAGTAATCAAGAAGCGGCGCAAGCGTATGTCGAAGAAGAAGCACCGCAAGCTGCTACGTCGCACTCGGGTGCAGCGCAGAAAACTTGGCAAGTAAGTTCTGCCCGCGGGTACCGTCACCCGTCCGTAACGCCTCCGTTCCCCCTCGTCGCTAGGCTGTCAAGGTGGATTCGTCGAACGGCCAGGACGGTGGGGGGATCAGCGGCAGCGACACGGTGCACTACCCGAAGGTGGTGCTGGTCACTGGTGCATGCCGGTTCCTGGGCGGTTACCTGACCGCTCGCCTTGTGCAGAACCCGCTCATCAACCGCGTCATCGCGGTGGATGCGATCGCGCCGAGCAAAGACATGCTGCGCCGGATGGGCCGCGCGGAGTTCGTCCGCGCCGATATCCGGAATCCGTTCATCGCGAAGGTGATTCGAAACGGCGACGTCGACACGGTGGTGCACGCGGCGGCCGCCTCGTACGCGCCGCGATCGGGCGGCACGGCAGCGTTGAAGGAACTCAACGTCATGGGCGCAATGCAGCTGTTCGCTGCTTGTCAGAAGGCGCCGTCGGTGCGCCGGGTGGTCTTGAAGTCGACGTCGGAGGTGTACGGGTCGAGCCCGCATGACCCGGTGATGTTCACCGAGGACAGCAGCAGCCGTCGGCCCTTCCGCGAAGGGTTTGCCAAGGACAGCCTCGACATCGAGGGCTACGTGCGCGGTCTGGGCCGGCGTCGCCCCGACATCGCGGTGACCATCCTGCGGTTGGCCAACATGATCGGCCCGGCCATGGACACCTCGCTGTCGCGTTATCTCGCGGGGCCTTTGGTGCCGACGATGTTCGGCCGTGACGCCCGGCTACAGCTGCTGCACGAGCAGGACGCGTTGGGCGCGCTGGAGCGTGCCGCGATGGCCGGTCGGGCCGGCACCTTCAATATCGGTGCCGACGGGATCATCATGTTGTCTCAGGCGATTCGTCGTGCGGGCCGAATTCCCTTGCCAGTACCGGGTTTTGGCGTGTGGGCTCTCGATTCGCTGCGGCGCGCGAATCGCTACAACGAGATCAGTCGCGAGCAATTCGCCTACCTGAGTTACGGCCGCGTGATGGACACCACCAGGATGCGTTCAGAACTCGGCTACCAGCCAAAATGGTCGACGGCAGAGGCATTCGACGACTACGTGCGCGGCCGCAGCTTGACTCCCATTATCGACCCGCATCGGGTACGCTCCTGGGAGGGTCGTGCCATAGCGGTGGCGCAGCGCTGGGGTAGCCGAAATCCCATTCCGTGGGCGGGGTCGTAGATAGATTTGGGTAGATAACGTGGCGGGTGAAACCAGAGCGAATGTTATTCCACTGCACAGTAATCGGGGTCGCGTAGCGGCGCGCCGCCGTGCCGATCAACGGACCGACCAATCGCGGCAACACCCGTCGCTGCTTTCCGACCCGACTGGCCGCGCATCGGCCGAAGAGATCGCCGCCGTCGTCCGTGAGATCGACGAGCACCGCCGCGCTGCCGGCGGGTCGTCTACCGGTGAACCGTCGCTCAACGATCTCGCTCAGCGCGTCGCCGCCGTAGCCGGATTCTTCCGGCAACGACTGCTCGGCGACTACAGCGTCGACGAATTCGGATTCGATCCGCACTTCAACGACGCGATCGTTCGGCCTTTGCTGAGGTTCTTCTTCAACTCGTGGTTCCGGGTCGAAGTCAGCGGCATCGAGAACATTCCCAGCGACGGGGCGGCGCTGGTCGTCGCCAATCACGCCGGGGTGCTGCCGTTCGACGGCCTGATGCTGTCGGTGGCGGTGCACGACGAACACCCGGCGCAGCGGGATCTGCGCCTACTGGCCGCCGACATGGTGTTCGACCTGCCGGTGATCTCGTCGACCGCGCGGAAAGCCGGTCACACCATGGCCTGTACTGCCGACGCGCACAGGTTGCTTGCTTCCGGCGAACTCACGGCGGTGTTCCCGGAGGGCTATAAGGGGCTGGGTAAGCGCTTCGAGGACCGTTATCGGTTACAGCGGTTCGGCCGCGGTGGCTTCGTCTCGGCGGCGCTGCGCACCAAGGCGCCGATTGTGCCGTGCTCGATCATCGGCTCCGAAGAGATCTACCCGATGCTGACCGACGTGAAGTTGCTGGCACGTTTGTTTGGCCTGCCGTACTTCCCGGTGACGCCGCTGTTCCCGCTGGCGGGCCCGGCTGGCCTGGTGCCGCTGCCGTCCAAGTGGCGGATCGCCTTCGGTGAGCCCATCCAGACCGCCGATTACGCCCCCAGCGACGCCGAGGACCCGATGGTCACCTTCGAGCTGACCGATCAGGTGCGCGAGACGATCCAGCAGACGCTGTACCGGCTGCTTGCCGGCCGCCGCAACATCTTCTTCGGCTGAGCCCGCCCAGCCCCGCGAGCAGTCCCCCGCAAGCGGGAGGTGCCCCCAGCAAAAAGCCCCGATTTCGTTCCGAAATCGGGGCTTTCGCGTCTGCTCGCGCAGAAAGTGCGGGCTACTTCACCAGGGTGAACTGACAGACGTTGGTGTAGCCGTCGCGGAACAGGTCCGAGCAGCCGCGCAGGTACTTCATGAAGGTCTCGTACTCCTGCTCGCCCTTGAGCTCGATGGCCTTTTCCTTGTTCGCTTCCAGCGCGTCGGCCCACGTGTTCAACGTCGGCACGTAGTTCTTGCCGATGAAGTGGTGGCGCTCGATCTTGAAGCCGGCCTCGGTCGAGTAGCGGTCGACCTGCTCCACCTGAGGCAACTTACCGCCGGGGTAGATCTCCCGCAGGATGAAGCTGATGAAGCGCAGCAGGCTCATCGTGGTCTTGAGCCCCATCGCCTTACCCTCTTCGGCGGTGGGCACCACGATGGAGTGCAGCAAGAAACGACCGTCATCGGGCAGCAAGCTGTAGTACTTCTTGAAGAAGGTGGCGTAGCGCTCGTAGCCCGCATCACCGGCCCCGTCGGCGAAGTGCTCGAATGCACCCAACGACACGATGCGGTCGACGGGCTCGTCGAACAGTTCCCAGCCCTGCAGGCGAACCTCTTTGCGGCGCGGGCTGTCCATCTCGTCGAACTTCTGCTGGCAGTGGGCGAGCTGGTTCTCGCTGAGTGTCAGGCCGATGACGTTGACGTCATAGTGCTCGACGGCGTGCCGCATGGTCGAACCCCAGCCGGACCCGATGTCGAGCAGCGTCATACCGGGCTCGAGGTTGAGCTTGTCCAGCGCGAGCTTGCGCTTGGCGAACTGTGCCTCTTCGAGAGTCTTGGTCTGCGGCGCGTCGATGTCCGGGTTCTCATCGAAGTAAGCGCAGCTGTACGTCATCGACGGGTCGAGCCACAGCTTGAAGAACTCGTTGGAACGGTCGTAATGCGATTGCACCGCCTCGACCGGCGGGTGCAGCTGGGTGCCCCCCGTTGTGCCTTCTGATGTCATTAAAGTGACGCTACCTGCCGCTATCCGATGGATGCAATTGCAGCGACGGTCGCCTCGGTGTCCGCGTCGTGCTGCGCCGCTTCGCCCAGCATGGTCACCACACTGGTGATCACCGGCTTGCCTTCGCCATCCGTCACTTCACTTCGTATCTCGGCGAGGACGGTGCCGTGGGACTGGATCACCGAGTCCAGGTAGGTGTCGAAGTGCAACTCGTCGCCGACCACGATCGGGCGGTGGAACTTGAACTTCTGGTCGCGGTGCATGACCCGGGCGATGTTGATCGGGATGCTGAATTTGGTGAAGATCTCGAGCTGAACGCGTCGACCGGCGATGGCCAGAAACGTCAGCGGCGCCGGCAGCGCGTCGTAGCCCGCTTCGGCGGCAACGGCCTCGTCGTGGTGGATCGGGTTTTCGTCCTTGACCGAAAGGGCGAACTCACGGATCTTTTCGCGCCCGACCACGAAGTAGTCTTCCTGCCGGTAGTGCTTACCGATGATTCCTTCGGCTCCCTGGGGAACAGTCATGCCGCCGCTTTCCGATCGAAGAGTTAGCTCAGCGGCGCAGCTTATCAGCGCGATTGCCGGCGGGATGCCAGAGCCGCCAGCGCGCCGCCCGCCGCGCCCAGCGCCAGGGCGGACGGCACCCCGATGCGCGCGGCCTTGCGGGCGGTGCGGAAGTCGCGGATTTCCCATCCCTTCTCGCGGGCCAGAGTGCGCAGGCGGGCGTCCGGGTTGATCGCGACCGCGGTGCCCACCAGGGACAGCATGGGAACGTCGTTGTAGCTGTCGGAGTACGCCGTGCAGCGCTTGAGGTTGAGCCCCTCGCGGATCGCCAGCGAACGCACCGCATGCGCCTTCCCGCTTCCGTGCAGGATGTCGCCTACCAGCCTGCCGGTGAAGATCCCGTCGACCGATTCGGCCACCGTGCCCAGGGCGCCGGTCAGGCCGAGCCGGCGAGCAATGGTCGCCGCCAGCTCGTAGGGGGTGGCGGTGATCAGCCAGACCTGTTGGCCGGCGTCGAGATGCATCTGGGTGAGTTCGCGGGTGCCGGGCCAGATCTTGTCGGCGATGATCTCGTCGTAGATTTCGTCGCCCAGCCGCACCAGCTCGTCGACCGAGCGGCCTTCGATGAAGGCGAGGGCCTTGCGCCGGCCGGCGGCCACGTCTTGGCTGTTCTCCTTGCCGAGCACCTGAAACTTGGCCTGCGCGTAGACGAATCCGAGGACGTCTCGGTAAGTGAAGTAGTCCCGAGCGGCCAGCCCGCGCCCAAAGTGCACCGCTGAGGAGCCCTGCACCAGCGTGTTGTCCACATCGAAGAAAGCCGCGGCGGTCAGATCGACGGGCGGCTGCGGACGCTCAGTTTCGGCATCTTCGCGCAGCCCTTCCAGCGCACGTTCGGCACTAGCGTTGGCGGCCAATGCCTCCAGGTCGACGCGGCCGCTCACGGGTTCAGAGGAAGCCATGGAAGACATGCGCCAAACCTCCCAAGTCGGTGCGAGCTGTCGAGCCGACACCAACCCTATCCGCCCAGGGCGGGGCGAATGCGACACTGGTGGCCATGGTCACGTCCGCCCGCCGACCGCAGGTACAACTGCTGACCCGCGCCGGCTGCCCGATCTGTGACCGGATGCACACGCAGTTGGCCGAACTGGCCCAAGAGCTCGACTTCGACCTCGCCAGCATTGACGTCGATGCCGCCGCGCAGGCCGGAAAGCCTGAGCTACGGGCCGAATTCGGCGATCGGCTGCCGGTGGTGCTGCTCGATGGTCGGGAGCACAGCTACTGGGAGGTCGACGAACCGCGGTTGCGGGCTGATCTCGCCGTCCCGCGACCGTGAGCGCTCGATATTTGGTAGCCCACCTGACAACCGTCTACCGTAGGTAGTAGTTCACTTTCCAAAGCTGCAAGGGAGCGGGCCAGGTGATGCTGCCGTGAGCATCCTGCTCTTCGGGGTTTCGCACCGCAGTGCGCCGGTCTCCGTGCTGGAACAACTCAGTATCGACGAGTCCGATCAGATCAAGATCGTCGACTCGGTGCTGCAGTCGCCGCTGGTGAGCGAGGCCATGGTGCTCTCGACGTGCAACCGCGTCGAGGTCTACGCCGTCGTCGAGGCGTTTCACGGCGGGCTGTCGGTGATCGGCCAGGTGCTGGCCGAATACTCCGGGTTGCCGATGGGCGACCTGACCAAGCACGCCTACGTCCGCTACAGCGAGGCCGCCGTCGAGCACCTGTTCGCGGTGGCCAGCGGTCTGGATTCGGCGGTGGTCGGCGAGCAGCAGGTATTGGGGCAGGTGCGCCGCGCCTATGCCAGCGCCGAGGCCAACAGCGCGGTCGGGCGGGTGCTGCACGAGCTGGCGCAGCGCGCGCTGTCGGTCGGTAAGCGGGTGCACTCCGAAACCGCGATCGACGCCGCCGGCGCCTCAGTGGTGTCGGTCGCCCTCGACATCGCCGAACACAAGCTGGGCACACTCGCCGGCAAGACCGCCGTGGTGGTCGGCGCCGGAGCGATGGGCGCCCTCGCGGCGGCCCACCTCACCCGGGCCGGCATCGGCCGGGTGCATGTGCTGAACAGGTCCTTGGCCCGGGCCACGCGGCTGGCGGACCGCATCGAGACCTCGGGCATACCGGCCGAGGCCCTGACGCTGGATCGGGTGGCCGACGCGCTGGCCGACGCCGATGTGGTGGTCAGCTGTACCGGGGCGGTCAGCCCGGTGGTGTCGCTGGCCGACGTTCACCACGCTCTCGTGAACGCACGCCGCGACGAGGCGGCGAAGCCCCTGGTCATCTGCGATCTCGGCATGCCCCGCGACGTCGACCCGGCCGTGGCCGGGCTACCCGGCGTCCTGGTCGTCGACGTGGATCGGGTGCAGCACGAACCGTCGGCGCACGCGGCGGCGGCCGACGTCGACGCCGCCCGCCACATCGTCGCCGCCGAAGTCGCGGCCTATCTGACCGGCCAGCGCATGGCCGAGGTCACCCCGACCGTCACCGCGCTGCGCCAGCGGGCCGCCGACGTCGTCGAGGCGGAGCTGCTGCGCCTGGACAACCGGCTGCCCGGCCTGGCCTCCGCCGAGCGGGAAGAGGTGGCCCGCACGGTCCGGCGGGTGGTGGACAAGCTGTTGCATGCGCCCACGGTGCGGATCAAGCAGCTGGCCAGTGCGCCGGGTGGCGACAGTTACGCCGAGGCGCTGCGCGAGCTTTTCGAACTGGAACAGACCGCTGTCGACGCCGTTGCCACAGCCGGTGAATTGCAAGTTCTGGCAACGGAATTCGAAAATCCTTCGGCCGAGTGACCGATTGACGCACGTGATCCGGATAGGCACTCGGGGCAGCCTGCTGGCCACCACTCAGGCCGCTACCGTCAGGGACGCTCTCATCGCCAATGGCCATTCCGCCGAGTTGGTGACGATCAGCACAGTCGGTGACCGGTCGTCGGCGCCGATCGAAGAGTTGGGTGTGGGCGTCTTCACCACCGCGCTGCGCGAGGCGATGGAGCAGGGCCGCGTCGACGTCGCGGTGCACTCGCACAAGGATTTGCCCACCGCGCCCGATCCTCGGTTCACCATCGCCGCCATACCGCCGCGCAACGACCCGCGCGACGCGCTGGTGGCCCGCGACGGGCTGGTGCTGGGGGAGTTGCCGGCCGGTTCGCTGGTGGGAACCTCCTCGCCGCGACGGGCCGCACAGCTTAGAGCATTGGGTCTCGGTTTGGAAATCCGCCCCCTACGAGGCAACCTAGATACCAGGTTGAACAGGGTGAGTAGTGGTGATCTTGACGCCGTCGTGGTGGCCCGGGCCGGGTTGGCCCGACTGGGTCGTCTCGACGACGTCACCGAGACGCTAGAGCCGGTGCAGATGTTGCCAGCACCTGCTCAGGGCGCTCTCGCCGTCGAATGCCGATCCGACGACAGTCGCTTGGCGGCTGTGTTGGCGGAACTGGACGACGCCGACACACGTGCGGCGGTCACCGCGGAGCGTGCTCTGCTCGCCGAACTGGAGGCCGGTTGCTCGGCACCGGTGGGCGCGATCGCGGAAGTGGTCGAGTCCATCGATGAGGAGGGGCGGGTCTTCGAAGAGCTGTCGCTGCGTGGCTGCGTGGCGGCACTCGACGGATCCGATGTGATCCGCGCGTCCGGAATCGGCACCTCCGATCGGGCACGGGAGTTGGGCCTCTCGGTCGCCGCGGAGTTGTTCGAACTGGGTGCCGCAGAGTTGATGTGGGGAGCGCGGGAAGACCCCGCGCGAGGAAGTTGAAAGAGACTTGGGAGCGACAACGATGACGCGAGGGCGTAAGCCGACACCGGGCCGCATCACTTTTGTGGGCTCCGGTCCAGGCGACCCCGGGCTACTGACCACCCGGGCTGCCACGGTGCTGGCCAATGCCGCCCTGGTCTTCACCGACCCCGATGTGCCGGAGGCGGTGCTGGCGCTGATCGGTAAGGATCTGCCACCGGTATCCGGCCCGGCTCCCGCCGAGACGGTGCCCGCCAGCTCCGATACCGCGGCCGGTTCGTCGAGTCCGGAAACCGCCGCCACGGTGATCTCGGAAGGCCCCGACATCCGTCCTGCGCTGGGTGACCCCGCCGAAGTCGCCAAGACCCTGACCGCAGAGGCCCGCTCGGGCGTCGACGTGGTCCGGTTGGTGGCCGGCGACCCGCTGTCGGTGGATGCGGTGATCACCGAGGTCAACGCCGTCGCCCGCGCCCACCTGCATGTCGAGATCGTCCCCGGCCTCGCCGCCACCAGTGCGGTACCGACCTACGCCGGGTTGCCACTGGGTTCTTCGCATACCGTCGCCGACGTGCGGGGCGACGTGGATTGGGAGGCTTTGGCCGCCGCCCCCGGCCCGCTGATTCTGCAGGCCACCGCGTCGCACCTGGCCGATGCCGCGCGCACCCTGATCGACCACGAGCTGTCCGACAGCACGCCCTGCGTGGTGACTGCGCAGGGCACCACCTGCCAGCAGCGTTCAGTAGAGACCACCCTGCAGGGCCTGACCGACCCCGCCGTCCTGGGCGGTGGGACCGACCCGGCCGGTCCGCTGACCGGGCCGCTGGTGGTGACCATCGGCAAGACGGTGGCCAGCCGGGCGAAGCTGAACTGGTGGGAGAGCCGGGCGCTGTACGGGTGGACCGTCCTGGTGCCCCGCACCAAGGACCAGGCCGGTGAGATGAGCGAGCGGCTGACGTCCTACGGCGCGCTGCCCATCGAGGTGCCGACCATCGCCGTCGAGCCGCCGCGCAGCCCCGCCCAGATGGAGCGCGCGGTCAAGGGCTTGGTGGACGGCCGCTTCCAGTGGGTGGTGTTCACCTCGACCAACGCGGTGCGTGCGGTGTGGGAGAAGTTCGGCGAGTTCGGTCTGGACGCGCGTGCGTTCTCCGGCGTGAAGATCGCCTGCGTCGGCGAGTCGACCGCTGACCGGGTGCGGGCATTCGGGATCAGCCCCGAACTAGTGCCCTCCGGCGAGCAGTCCTCGATGGGCCTGCTCGACGAATTCCCGCCCTACGACAGCATTTTCGACCCGGTGAACCGGGTGCTGCTGCCGCGCGCGGACATCGCCACCGAGACGCTGGCCGAGGGCCTGCGCGAGCGCGGCTGGGAGATCGAGGACGTCACCGCCTACCGGACCGTGCGGGCCGCCCCGCCGCCGGCGTCCACTCGGGAAATGATCAAGACGGGTGGCTTCGACGCGGTGTGCTTCACCTCCAGCTCCACCGTGCGCAACCTGGTCGGCATCGCCGGCAAGCCGCACGCGCGGACCATCATCGCCTGCATCGGACCCAAGACCGCCGAGACGGCGGCCGAGTTCGGCCTGCGGGTGGACGTCCAACCGGAAACCGCCGCGGTGGGCCCGCTGGTCGACGCGCTGGCCGAACACGCCGCCCGGTTGCGGGCCGAGGGCGCGCTGCCGCCGCCGCGCAAGAAGAGCCGCAGGCGGTGACTTACCTTGCGTTGACTCTGCATGAGTGGCGCAAACGTGCGAGTAACCTACGCCCTCGACGCAGAGTCACCGGACAAGAATGAGGCAGCGACCGCGCCGGCTCCGCTCCACCCCGGCCCTGCGCCGGTTGGTGGCGGAAACCTCCCTGGAGCCAAGGCATTTGGTGCTGCCGATGTTCGTCGCCGACGGTATCGACGAACCGAAGGGCATCTCGTCTATGCCCGGCGTGGTGCAACACACCCGCGACTCGCTGCGCAGCGCCGCCGCCGACGCGGTGGCCGCCGGGGTCGGGGGGCTGATGGTTTTTGGTGTGCCGCGTGAGCAGGACAAGGATCCGGCCGGTTCGGCCGGCACCGATTCCGACGGCATCCTCAACCTGGCATTGCGGGATCTGGCTAAGGATCTCGGCGACGCGACCGTCCTGATGGCCGACACCTGTCTGGACGAGTTCACCGACCACGGGCACTGCGGTGTGCTTGACGAGCGTGGCCGGGTGGACAACGACGCGACGTTGCATCGCTACGTGGATTTGGCTGTGGCGCAAGCGGAGTCGGGTGCGCACGTAGTGAGCCCGAGCGGCATGATGGACGGTCAGGTGGGCGCGATCCGGGATGGTCTGGACGAGGCAGGTTACTCCGACGTCGCGATCCTGGCGTATGCCGCCAAGTTCGCCTCGGCGTTCTACGGCCCGTTCCGGGAGGCGGTGGCCTCCAGCCTGTCCGGTGACCGGCGCACCTATCAGCAGGAGCCGGGCAACGCCCGTGAGGCGCTGCGTGAGGTCCAACTCGACCTGGATGAAGGCGCCGACATCGTGATGGTGAAGCCCGCGCTCGGGTATCTGGACGTGCTGGCGGCCGCGGCGGAGATCTCGCCGGTCCCGGTGGCCGCCTATCAAGTTTCGGGGGAGTACGCGATGATTTGTGCGGCGGCGGCTAATAATTGGATCGATGAACGTGCCGCGGCGCTGGAGTCGTTGACCAGTATTCGACGTGCGGGGGCAGATTTCGTGCTGACTTACTGGGCCGCCGAGGCCGCGGGGTGGCTGGCGTGACGGAGGCTCACATGGAATCAACACCCGAACGCCGCGATAAGCGGCTGTTCTACGAATCCGGGGCCAGCTGGTACTGGGTGCTGGCGGGGCCGCTGTCGGCGGCGTCGCTGATCTACATCCAGCACGTCAACCACGTCCCGATTTCCTTGCTGGTGCCGTCCGTCTTCCTGGTGCTGGTGTCGGCGTTCGTGGCGCTGCAGGTCAAGGCGGCCCGTATCCACACCTCGGTCGAGTTGACCGAGGACGCGTTGCGGCAGGGCACCGAGACCATCCTGGTGCGCGAAATCGTGAAGGTGTTTCCCGAAGCGGAGAACTCGGTGAAGTCCGACAAGCCCCTGGCCAAGTGGCAGTCGGCCCGGGCGTTGGGCGAACTGGTGGGGGTGCCGCGGGGCCGCTACGGCATTGGCCTGAAGTTGAGCGGTGGACGGACCGCCCAGGCCTGGGCGCGCCGTCACCGCCATCTGCGTGACGCGCTGACCCCACTGGTCGAGCAGCGGATGGGCCCTTACGTGGCCGAGGTCGCCGACGAACTGGACCCGCACGACGACGACAACGAGTCGATCCTGTGACCGCCCGCGCAGTCGTGGAGCTCGGGTTGGCCGCCGTTGCCCTGGTGGCGACGGGATTCAGCTGGTTGCAGACCCGTTCGACAGTCGCGGTGGCGCCGGTGGCCGACGGGCAGCCGGCCACCATGTCGGTCGTCTACGACCCCCAGCAACTGGTGCTGACGTTGTTGTTGGCGACGGTCGCCGGTGTTCTCGTGGTGGTCGGCGTGACGCGGCTGCGGCGGTCTACGCGGACTTCTTGACCAGCGGCAGGACCAGCTGGCGGCGCCAGTTGATGCCGTCGGCGAGATAGCGCAGCGCCTCGTGAACCGAACCGGTCACCGGATACGGCGCCTCGGCGGACTCGCCGAGCAGCATGCCGACAACGGGGTTGGTGACGATCATCCATTCCACACCGGCGCCGCGGCATTCCTCGTCGAGCACGCAGAACAGTGCCATTCCGGCCGACGAGAAATGGGTGACCGCACTCAGGTCGAGTACCACGGGATTGTCGCTCAGCACGAAACGACGAATGTGCTCGCCGATCTGGTCGACGTTGACGGCGTCGATCTCACCGCTGATGGTCACCACGGTGGCCAGGTGGCGGCAATGTGCTCGTATCTGGGCGCCGTTACACTCGGCGGTGCTCGAAACGCGTCCTGTGATCGCGGTAGTCATCAAAGAGCCCCATTCCCCGTCGGCGCGCCGTCCACACCCTGCTCTCTAAGGTGCCCCCGAAACCTAAGGGGACCGGTAGCCGCGACTAACTCTTTGCTAAGAAGCGGCTTGTCGACCGCCTCAGCGGCCCCGCTGTTAGGCTGCCGGTTGCTAGTCGGGGGGCAGGTTGACGCAACGAACACCAGATAGCAAGAGTCCAGGCGGAAAGAACCTCGTGCGCAGCAAAGAGATGAAGGCCGAGATCCGCGGGGAGATCAAGGCCCTGACCGGTCTGCGCATCGTGGCCGCGCTGTGGGTGGTGTTGTTCCATTTCCGGCCGATGCTGACCGACGTGTCGCCGGACTTTCGCGAGAATCTGGCACCGGTGCTCAATTGCGGCGCCCAGGGCGTGGACCTGTTCTTCATCCTCAGCGGTTTCGTGCTGACCTGGAATTACCTCGACCGCATGGGCGGGGAATGGTCGACGCGCGCCACCGTGCACTTCTTGTGGCTGCGGCTGGCCAGGGTGTGGCCGGTGTACCTGCTCACCATGCATCTGGCCGCTCTGATCGTCATCCTCAGCCTGCATGTCGGGCACGTGCCGTTACCCGAGGTCAGGGACCTCACCGCGATCAGCTACGTGCGACAGGTGCTGCTGGTCCAGTTGTGGTTCGAGCCGTACTTCGACAACACCTCCTGGGACGGGCCGGCCTGGTCGATCAGTGCGGAATGGTTGGCTTACCTGTTATTCGGGGTGATCGTGCTGGTGATTCTGCGGCTGGAGCGCACGACCCGGGCGCGCAGCCTGATGGTGCTGGCCTTCGCGGCATGTCTGCCGCCGGTGGTGTTGTTGTTGGCCAGCGGCTACTTCTACACGCCGTGGAGCTGGCTGCCACGCATCGTCACTCAGTTCGTCGCCGGCGCACTGGCGTGTGCGGCGGTGCGCAGGCTGCGGCTGAGTGCTCGCGCCCGGCATGTCGCCGGGTACCTGTCGCTGGTTCTCGTGGTCGTGATGGTGGGGATCCTCTACTGGTTCGACGCGCATCCGATCAGCGGTGTGGTGGACAGCGGCGGCGTGGTGGACGTGCTGTTCGTGCCGCTGGTGATCACGCTGGCGATCGGCCTGGGCAGCCTGCCCTGGGTGCTGTCGACCCGGCTGATGGTCTACGGCGGGGAGATCTCTTTCTGTCTGTACATGGTGCACGAATTGGTGCACACCGTCTGGGGCTGGGCGGTGCTGCAGTTCGAGCTGACCCCGCAGGACAACCCGTGGAAATGGAACGTCATCGCGCTGATCGTGATCGCGCTGCTGATATCCAGCCTGATGTACCACTTCGTCGAAGAGCCGGCCCGCCGGTGGATGCGCCGGATGATCGGCGCCAGGGCCGCGCCGGCGGGCACCCAGCCCGACGACTCGCCGATCACCAAGCGGCATCCGATCGACGGCGCGCTGTCCGAGGTTTCCTCGCGCGCGGGCTGAGGCCAGCTGACGGTGCCGGCCTCGACGGCGTCATTGAGTCAGGCCCGGCCCGCCGTAGCCGCGGGCGAGGTCTGGTCTGGGGGAATGCCTGGGGTCAATGACGTGTGGCGCAGGGCGTAGGCGATCGCCTCCTCGGTCGACAGGCCCCTGCCTTCGGTCCATGCGCGGTCGAATTCCTTGTCTCCCAGAGCTTCTCGCAGGGCCGACACCGCTGCTTGGTAGCCCTCGTCGTAGACCTTGAATCGCGCGGCGCCGATGCGCTGCCAGATGGCGTGTGCCGCGCCGAAGAGGCGGGCGGCTTCGTGGTGGTTGTCTTCCCTGACCGCCAGCGGTGCGAGGCACTCCAGAATGTTGGGGATGCCCAGGTGCGACCTTATTTCGGCGCCCAGGGTGAGCGCGCCGCGTGCATCACGGTGGGCCTGTCCATATTCACCCGTCGCGATCGCCACACGCGCGCGCAGTGTCAGCATCCAGACCGAATACCAGCCGGACAATGTCGGGACGGCCTCGTCGGCCAGGCTTCGGGCGACGGACAAGTCCCCGTCCACCAACGCGGACTCCACATTCCAAATGCGCTGTACCGCCACTGTCGTGCCGACGACGGTGGTGTGTTGGCGACCTGCCTCGCGCGTCTGGTGGACCGCTGCCGCGTCCCCGGCGGCGAGGCTGGCAAACCCCAGCACCACGTACCCGAACGCCGCGAACCGCCCGCCGAGTTCGAGACCACCGTCAAGTGTCTCCTCAGCCGCCGCGCGTGCTGCGGCGACTTCACCTTGGTAGGCCCGTGCGATGGCTTGAGTCCCCAGACTGACCACCCTGGAGATCTCGTCGTGTGCCGCTTCGGCCTCGACCACGACGCGGCCCAACTCTGTGATGGCTCCGGCCACATCGCCCTGGATCATCTGCGCATAGCCCAGCCAGTGGCGGCACTGACGAGAATGGAACTTGTCGCCGATCGAATCGGCGAGATCGCGTCCTTCTCGACCGGCCGCCTGTACTGCTGAGGGATCGCCCGCGATTGCTCCGGCTCCCGCCTCCCATGCGAGGACCTGGCTCAGTCGCCATCGGTCATCCAAGGTGCGAGCCAGCCCGATCGCCTCGGCGAAGTATTTCTGGGCCAGCGCAGTGTTGTAGCGCTGGCCGGCGCAGAAGCCGCAGGCGGTCAATGCCCGCGCGAGCAGTGCCGGTTCATCGAGTTCTCGGGCGATGGTCAAGGCCTGTTCGGCCTGATCCAAGCTGTCGACATCGCCCATCCAGGCATCGAGGACCGCCTTGTCGGCAAGCGCCCTCGATTGCACGGCGGGCGCTACCTGGGTGTGGTGCGCACCGAGGTCGGTCAGCGCCGCGTCGAACCATGCACGCCCTTCTCTCATGCGCCCGCGCGTGAACCACAGCGCCTGTAGCGATGAGACGATGCCGAGCGCGGACTCGATATCGGCGAACTCGCGGCTGCATCCGAACGCAGCGCGCAGGTTGTCGATCTCGATCTCGGCCTGCTCGAGTCGCCGCTCATAATCGCTGCCTGCCGGGGCGTCCAGCACCGCGACCAGCGCGGTGTAGTGATCACGGTGACGCGCGCGCGCCGCATCGGCCTCGCCACACTCGCTCAGCTTCTCGGCCGCGTACTGGCGTACGGTTTCCAGCAGCCGGTACCGTGTCCGCCCCCCGCTGTCGTTGGCCGCCACCAGCGATTTGTCGACCAGCAGACTCAGTTGATCGAGCACGTGATAATTTTCGGCGCCGCCTGCGACCGCCTGGGCTGCGGCCAGATCGAAGCCGCCCAGGAATACCGCCAGTTGTCGAAATAGCATCCGCTCGGACTCGGTCAACAACGCATGCGACCAGTCCACCGAGGCACGCAGAGTCTGCTGGCGTCGCACCGCTGATCGGGAACGACCCGTCAACAGCCGGAAGCGGTCGTGCAGGCTGTCCAGGATCTCTGCCAGAGACAGTGACCGTACCCGCGCTGCCGCGAGTTCGATCGCCAGCGGCAGCCCATCCAGCCGCTGACAGATCTCGCTCAGCACTCCGGCACTGGTATCAGTGACCGCGAAATCCGGCCGCACATGCCGAGCCCGGTCCGCGAACAACTCGATGGCTTCGTCGGCGAGTGCTAACGGGGGCACCCGCCAGTCCATTTCGCCGGCTACCGCTATCGGCTCTCGGCTGGTTGCCAACAATCTCAAGCTTGAAGACTCGGCCAGCAGGTCGACGATGAGCGCTGCGCTCGCGTCCAGCAGATGCTCGCAGTTGTCCACCACTAGGAGCATGTGGCGCCCGCTGACATACCGGGTCAGCGTGTCCATTGTGGACCGCCCGGGGTCGTCGGCCAGACCCAGTGCGCGGGCTACCGCGATCGGCACCACGTCCGCCTCGGTGATCGGTGCCAGATCCACGTACCACACCCCGTCGGCAAACTCGTCCGCGACCACGGCTGCGACCTGCACTGCCAATCGGGTCTTACCCACCCCACCGGCCCCCGTCAGCGTCACCAGCCGCTCGTCACTCAGCAACTGGCGCACCCGCGCCAGCTCTGCTTCGCGACCCACGAAACTGGTGAGTTGCATCGGAAGGTTGTGCGCCGAGACCGGTCTGGGCGTGCGCAGTGGCGGGAAGTCGTTGCGCAGCTCGGGGTGACACAACTGCACGATCCGCTCGGGGCGTGGCAAGTCCCGAAGCTGATGGGTGCCCAGATCCGTTGTCCATGCGCCCTCGGGCAGTCGGTCGATCACCAGATCGCTTGTGATTGCCGACAGCACCGTCTGACTACCGTGGGCCAGATCACGCAGCCGCGCCGTGCGGTTGATCGTCGTGCCGGCGTAGTTATCTGCGCCTCGCAGCTGGATCTCACCGGTGTGCAACCCGATTCGCAACCGGATTGGGGCCAGGACGGATCGCTGCAACTGGAGGGCGCACGCCACCGCGTCGGAAGCTCGCGCGAACGCGACCAGAAAACTGTCACCCTCACCCTGCTCGACCGGGCGCACCCCGTGGTGAGCGGTGATCACATCGGTGACGGTTTGGTTGAGCCGCGCTATGGCAGCGGTCATCCTTTCGGGTTGCGTCTCCCACAGCCGCGTCGAGCCCTCGACGTCGGCCAACAACAGCGTCACCGTGCCCGTCGGCAAGAGTTCACTCATGCCAAGATCGCTCCACTACACCGTCGGCGCTTCTGCGCAGGCGTCGATCTGCATCATGCTAACCAGCAGGCGGCCACAACGTGCGGCAATCGCCAGCGCGGAACCTCTGGAGCACTTCGGCGCCGGTGCGACGCGATGCGGGTTTCCTCCCGGGCCGTCGGAGTGGTCTGTCGACCTTCAGGTCGCCGAGACGCCGGGAATGCGGCCTTCCCGGAAGGCCTCGACGAAATGCCGGTGGTCCTCCCGCACGGTCGCGGCGTACTCGAGCCCGAACGACACCATGTCAGCGACGAAGTCGTCGAGGCGGTCGCCGACCGCTGCCACGATCGCGTCCTCGGTCTGGAAGTCGACCAGCGATTGGTCGCTGTCGGTGTCGCCGACGCAGTGCACCTTCGCAACCGCCTGCCCGAGTTGCTCGATGACCTCGGCAAGTTCGTCGGGCTCGGTCAGGTCGTCCCACTCCAGGTCGGATTCGTATGGCGAGAGCTCGTTGACCACAAAGCCGATGCCGTCGATCTCGGTGTAGCCGAGCAGTTGATCAGCGTGGGCCTGCAGGGCGCGCTGTGAGATCGCGGTGCGGTGCCCGTGATGCTGGAAGTAGTCCCGCACCTTCTGATCGCTGACCACCCGGCTCGGCGCGGCGACGTTGCCCTGCTTCATCGACAGCATGATGTCGTTGTCGAGCGCCTGATTGAAGCCCTCAATCAAGATCGTGTAATTGGGCAGGCCCGCGCTGCCGATGCCGAACCCGGTCTTGCCGACCACGTCCTTCACGTCGTAGGTAACTTCGCTGCGTCGCTTGGCCTTCGGGATCGTCTCCAGATAACGCTCAAAGGCGCCGACCACCTTGTCGCGTTCGGGGTCGTCGAGCCGGCGAACTCCCGGCGCGTCGCGAAACCGCCGGTCCCACTGGTCCACCCTGGTTATCCGGTCCAGCATCCCAGCGCGCGTCGACAGCCGTGCCGACTGCAGGGCCGAAAGCACCGCGCCACGCGCGGTCCGCAGGTTCAACGAGAAGGACGAGTCGTCCTCCACATCCACGAACCAGTGCACCTGCTTCATATACGACCGGACGAACGTCTCGATCAGCCGCGATATCTCGGCATCGGAGAGCGCCTTCTGCCAGCACATCAATGCCACGCTGGCGGCGAATCGCTGCAGATCCCAGGTGAAGTGGCCGATGTAGGCCTCGTCGAAGTCGTTCACGTCGAAGATCAGCACGCCCGAGCCGTCCATGTAGGTGCCGAAGTTCTCCGCATGCAGGTCGCCCTGAATCCACACCCGGCCGGTGCGCTCGTCGGCCCACCGGTCCTCCCGGTCGGCCATGTCGGCATAGAACAGACACGCGCTGCCCCGGTAGAACGCGAAGGGGTCGGCGGCCATCTTGCGGAACTTGGTGCGAAAGGCGTCCGGGTCGGCCTTCATCAGAGTCTCGAACGCCCCGACGAGGCAGTCGACGATGAACGACTCGCGGTCGTTGTTCTCGTGCATGACGTCGTTGTACCCCCCGCCGCGGCCGATGACGCCAGCGGTTTTTCCTCGGAAACGGGTGCGTCTCGAAGATGCGGGGACGCAAGCGAGTTGACCGATCCTTCGGCCCGCACGCTCGTACGATTTCAGGTAGATCCCGTTCCAGGCGTTCACCGTGGAGGTCGTAATGACTCGGCTGGCCACTTTCGCCATCAGTGTTGCCGTGCTGGTGGCCCTGGCTTCGCCATGTCTTGTCGATCCGGTGCAACAGCGGCCGTATCGGGCGCTGACGCTGGACTTGCGGCTCAAACCGGTTGCCGTGATCGGCGATTCGTACACCACCGGCACCAACGAAGGGGGGCTGGGGCCGAACTCGTGGACCGCGCGGACCTGGCGGACGCTCACCGCGCCGGGACTGCGTATCGGGAGTGACGTGGCCGCCGAGGGCAGAGCCGGTTACGGGGCGGTCGGCGATCACGGCAGTATCTTCCAGGACCTGACCGCCAAGGTCGTCAAGCCCGAGGACGTGCTGGTGGTGTTCTTCGGTTCCCGCAACGACCAGGACGTCGACCCCGTGTTACTGGCTCAGCGTGTGCACGCCACGTTCACCCTGGCGCGCCGGATGGCGCCTGCGGCGCGGTTGCTGGTGATCGGACCTCCGTGGCCGACGGCGGACGTGCCGGTGCCGGTGCTGGTGATTCGCGACGTGCTGGCCGGAGCGGCGTGGGCCGCCGGGGCCGATTTCGTCGACCCGATCGGGGATCGCTGGTTCGTGGACCGGCCGGAGCTGATCGGATCCGACGGGGTGCACCCCAACGACGCGGGGCATGAGTACCTGGCGGAGAAGATGGTGCCGCTCATTCGCTGGCAATTATCTAGGTAAGTCGAGGTGAGACGCCTGAGCGCCCGCGCTCGGATGTATTCAGTTGCCCCGCCGCAGCTTCAGTCTTCTGCGTGCCTCTCGTAATCCCAACGTTCAAGGCGCGCTTGCAATTGCACGAGACCAAGCCCGGCGACTGGCGCGGCTGCCGAGAGCAGCACCAACAGCATCGGACTCATTTCAGAACCTCCAAAACCCTTCTATTGGTATCACGTTCGGGGTCATCACATGGTTCATTCGCTGATAATCCGCCGTCGTGTCATTCATTTGTTATGGTCCGATCGGCCAGTGCGCCGAGTACGGGTGCCAGGAGCTGCGCATACTCGGTGGTGACGTGGTTGTCGTCGCGGAACACCAGGGTGTCCCCGACGACCAGCGGGCACCGCTCGGGGCTGCAGAACAGGTCGGTCAGGTCCGCATAGGAGCCGCCCGCGGCGGTGGTGGCCCGTTGTTCGACGTCGATGCCGTCACCGTTGACCGCCACCGACCGTGCCGGCGCGCAGGTGCCGGCGTCGTCGAGGTGTGCGGACAGGCAGGTTGGCGCCGATGATTGCGGATCGGCGACCGGCCCCAGCACCAGAACCTGCGAGCCCATGCCGCGCAGCTGCGCCACCACCGTGGCCAGTGCGTGGATCCAGGCCGGATCGTAGGAGGCGAAGCTGAAGTCGGCGTGGTAGCGCCGGCTCATGCTCAGCACCACCAGCCGCGGCCGTTCGGCGGCAAGGCGGCTTACGATCTCGCCGCGCCACTGCTCGCACTCGGTGTACTTGCGGCCCAGGTAGGGGCTGACGATCGGAATGTCCAGGAACGGGCAGGTGACCTTGGCCATGGTCTCCAGCCGCCAGTGCCGCTGCTCGGCGACCCGCTGTAGCGCCGGGTCCCACATCGCCGCGTGGGAGTCACCGATCAGCGCGACGGTGGTGCGGGTGTCCCCGTCGCCTTTCACCGAAGCGCACTCGCTCTGCCCGACGTCGCGCCAGGACCGCATGCAGCCGTTGACGAACACCGCCGCCTTGTCGGCCGGCGCCGCCGCCAGCGACGGAGTGAGATTGGACGGCACCGCGCGCTGGTCGGCTGCCGCGGCGAGCATCTCCCGCGCTTGGGCGAACGCCTGCCGGACGGCCGCTTCCTGCGGACTCAGGTGTGGGTCGGGTACGGGGGGCAGCGCAACGATCTTCGCCTGCGGGGCGGCGGCGCCGTGTCCAACCGGGGCCGGTACGGCCGTCAGCAAGACCGCGCACGCGCAGGCGGCGACCGCGCTGGCGGCCCCGGCCACGGCCAGGCTCGCCTTGGCCGAACGGCGCAGCGCCGTGGCGAAGCGACCGGGATTCTCCACCGCATGCATGGTGATGACAGCCAGTCCGGCCGACACCGTCGTTGCCGCCAGCCGGCCCGGCAACCCGCCCGGATCACCCAGCAGGGGAGGCAGCAGCAGCAGCACCGGCCAGTGCCAGAGGTACCAGGAGTAGGACACCCGGCCGATCGCCCGCATCACCGGTGGGCACAGTAGCCGGCCGACTCCCATGCCGCCGGTCACGCACCCGGCCCCGATCACCAGGGCGGTGCCGAGCACCGGAAGCAGCGCCGAGGTGCCGGGGTAGGGGGTGTGGGGGCCCAGCTGGGTGCAGGTCAGCAGGATCAGCGTCAGGCCGCCCCAACCCGCCACGGCCGCGGGCAGCAGGGGCAGTCGCTTCCACTGGTTGATCGTCAGCGCGACCAGCCCGCCGGCGGCCAGCTCCCACGCCCGGGTCGGCAGCGAGAAGAACGCCCAGGGTGGCGAGGTGCGCGTCCAAATCACCGCCGCCGCCAGTGATGCCGCGCCGACCACCGTCACAACCACCGCATAGGGCAGGGTGCGCGCCGTTGCGATGCGTCGTGCCAACCACGCCGTTCCGATGATCAGGGCCGGCCACACCAGGTAGAACTGTTCCTCCACGCCCAGCGACCAGTAGTGCTGGAACGGCGACGGGGGCAGGTCGGCGACCATGTAGTCGGTGTTCTGGGCGGCGAATCGGTAATTGCCGACGTACAGCATGCTGGCGATGCCGTCGGCGAACACCCGCCGGGCTTGCAACGGCGGCAGCACCACGGCCGCGACGACCGCGGTGACGATGCCGACGGTGGCCGCGGCCGGCAGCAGGCGCCGCGCGCGGGCTGCGTAGAAACGGCCCAGCGCAACGGTTTCGGTGGCACGGACCTCGCGCAGCAGCAGGCCCGTGATCAGGAAGCCGGAGATGACGAAGAAGACGTCCACGCCGATGTAACCGCCGGCGATTCCGGGGATACCGGCGTGATACAGCACGACGGCGATGACGGCGACGGCGCGCAGCCCCTCGATGTCCGGGCGAAACGGGGCGCGGTCCTGCTGGGTCACCGGTTAGGTCGCCATCCAAGCGAGTTCGGCGGGCAACTGCGCGCGCCAGTAGTCGACGTCGTGCCCGCCCGGGGAGAAGCTGCCCGCCGGTTTCTTCTTCAGCTGGCTGACGAATTGGCTGGAGGAGAAGAAGAAACGGTCACCGATGCCGCAGTCGACTCTGATGGGAATGGAGTTCAGCACCGGCAGGCCGAAGACGGTGTTGCGGTTCCAGTCGTCGATGCTGTCGAACGCCCCGGGCGCGCTGCCGATGTAGGACATGTACAGCGCCGGACTGATGGCGCAGATGCCGGCGGTGCGAGCCGGCCCCAGCCGGGCGCCCAGCAGCAGCGCGCCGTAGCCGCCCATCGACCAACCCAGGAACCCCACCCTGGAGGTGTCCATGCCCATCGACGTCAGCATCGGCAACAGCTCTTCGAGCACCATGGTGCCGGAGTCCTCGCCGTTGGCACGCCGGTGCCAGTAGCTGTTGGCACCGCCGTCCACGCCCACTACGGCGAACGGTGGCTTGCCCTCGTTGACCAGTTGCGCGAGCGCGTCCTCGACGCCGCAGTCGAGCATCTGGTTCGCGTCGCCGTCCTTGCCGTGCAGCGCGATCACCGGTCGCAGCATCTTGGTCTGGCCGGGTGGCATCGCAATGACCCAGTTGGTCTGAACGCCGCCGCGGGCGGCCGAGATGAAGGAGCCGGTGAGTTTGGTCGGCAGCGTCTTGCCGGCGGTCGGTGGGTCGAAGGGTGCCGGCGCCGTGGGTGCGGCCAGGGCGGTGAGCGGATCGGCCAGGGCACTGAGCGCCCAGGCGCCGGCCGCTGCGGCGCCCGCGCCGACACCCTTACGCAGCACTGAGCGTCGGGTCAGGTCGGCCACGATCGTCAATCATGCCGCGCCGAAGGCGCTTTGACGCCTCTGCCACGCCGTATTGCAAGGCACTCGTGACGACGGCGTGATACTGAGCCGGCTCAACTGCTAGCGTCCGGTGATGCGGGAGGACCTAGACGACCGTGCCACGCTGAAACAAGGACTTTCGCAGCGCCAGCTCAGCATGATCGCGATCGGCGGCGTGATCGGCGCCGGACTATTCGTCGGCTCCGGGGTGGTGATCTCCGAAACCGGCCCCGCCGCCTTTTTGACCTATGCGATCTGCGGGCTGCTGATCGTCCTGGTGATGCGGATGCTGGGTGAGATGGCGGCGGCGAACCCGTCGACGGGGTCGTTCGCCGACTACGCCGCAACGGCGCTGGGCGGGTGGGCCGGATTCTCCGTCGGCTGGCTCTATTGGTACTTCTGGGTCATCGTCGTCGGATTTGAAGCCGTCGCCGGCGGAAAGGTGCTCAACTACTGGTTTCCGGCTCCGCTGTGGCTGTCCGCGTTGTGCCTGATGCTGCTGATGACGGCCACTAACTTATTTTCGGTGTCGTCATTCGGAGAGTTCGAATTCTGGTTTGCCGGAATCAAAGTCGCGACCATTGTGATCTTCCTTGGCGTGGGAGCGGCGTTCGTGTTCGGGTTGCTGCCCGGTCGTCATCTGGATTTCTCCAACCTGACATCTCATGGGGGCTTTTTCCCCAAGGGAGTGGCGGCCGTCTTCGCCGCCATTGTGGTGGTGATCTTTTCGATGGTGGGAGCCGAAGTCGTCACCATCGCCGCGGCGGAAAGCCGCGATCCGGCGGGGGCGATCGCGCGGGCGACGAGGTCGGTGGTGGCCCGTATCGTCATCTTCTTCGTCGGTTCGGTCCTGCTGTTGGTGATCATCATGCCGTGGGACTCGGTGGAACTCGGCGCATCGCCGTACGTGGCGGCGCTGCGCCACATGGGTCTGCGCGGCGCCGATCAGATCATGAACGCGGTGGTGCTCACGGCGGTGCTGTCGTGTCTGAACTCGGGCCTGTACACGGCATCTCGGATGCTCTTTGTGCTTGCCGGGCGCGGTGAGGCACCGGCGCGATTGGTGCGACTCAGCGGTCGCGGCGTGCCCGCGACCGCAATCGGGTGTTCTTCGCTGGTGGGATTTCTGTGTGTGTTGATGGCCTGGCTGGCGCCCAATACGGTATTTCTCTTCCTGCTCAATTCCTCCGGTGCCGTCATCCTGTTCGTCTACCTGCTGATCGCCCTGTCGCAGATCGTGTTGCGGCGAAGGACATCTCAGCAGGACTTGCGGGTGAAGATGTGGTTGTTCCCGGTGCTGTCGATCCTGACGGCGGTGGGAATCGTTGCCGTGCTAGTCCAGATGGCGTTCGACCGCGGCACTCGAAGCCAGCTGTGGTTAAGCCTGCTCTCCTGGGTTGTGGTGCTGGCCGTGTACTTTGCTGCGCCGATAAGCAGGCGTAAACGGCTGGTGCGCAAGCAGATTAGCGAGAGTGGCTGACTCCGGCAGTTTGGACTGGCGTTGCGCGGGTAATCGGCGAGATCGGGTCGAGACACATACGCAACAGCCCTGGGAGAATTATGTTCATTCACAACAAAGACCTGCAGTTCGAGGTGCGGGTCAGCCAACCGGACCCGCGGTTCGCCTCGCTGCTGATGGAGCAGTTCGGCGGCGCCAACGGCGAGCTGACCGCCGCGCTGCAGTACTTCATTCAGGCTTTCGTGCTGCGGGAGAAGAACCCCAGGATGTATGACCTGTTCATGGATATCGCCACCGAGGAACTGAGCCACCTCGAGATGGTCGGGTCGATGATCACCATGCTGCTGGACGGTTTGAACGACGATCTCAAGCTGGCCAACGACCGCTGCGACTGGATGCCATTGGTGGGCAGCAGGGACGGCCGTGAGCAGGCCATCCATCAGGTCGCGGTCAATCCGATGTTCCTGGTGCTCAGCGGTGGCGGCCCCGACGCCAAGGATTCCGCCGGCAACAACTGGACCGGAGCGTTCATCGACGCCAACGGCGACCCGACGGTGGACCTGCGCAACAACCTCGCCGCGGAGTCGCGCGCGAAGATCGTCTATGAGTACCTCAAGCAGTTCACCGACGACCCGGGTGTTCAGGAGACGCTGACCTTCCTGATGACCCGGGAGGTCGCGCACTATCAGCAGTTCACCGCAGCCCTCAACGAGTTGCCGGTTAACTTCCCGCCGGGCACTCTGGCCGGCGACGAACGATTCCAGAACGTGGCCTTCAACATGTCCGACGGCGGAGGATCGGTGCGGGGGCCGTGGAATCAGGGACAGGGTCCGTGGCCCGAGGGCACCGAATGGCAGTACGTCAAAGAGCCGACCACGGAATGGCTGGGCAGCACCCTGCGGCAGAACACCGGGATGGACACCAACCCCGAAGGCTCACCCGCGGTCCCGAGCGACAAGCCGTTCACCCACGAACAGCGGACTCCGACCATGTAGGTTCCCCATCACGTAAGTTCCCAATGGGAAAGGCCTGGCGTCATCGGGGACGCCAGGCCTTTACGTGTTGTGGCTCAGTGTATCTGGGGATCCGGCGGGTTGTCGTTCGCGCGGCCGGTGACCGCGTCGCGGACGTGGTCCACCACCGCGGCGCCCATGCCCATTGTCTTCTGCGTCAACGAATCTGACGGCGTGTTCGGGTGCGGGCGGGTCACCGCAACCTTTTTCGCGGTTTCCAGTTTGCCGCCGAGTTGCTCGAGTTCTTGCTGATCGACCGCCGCCGAGAAACGGGGCCACACAACATCTTGTTCGAACATGATGTGCTCACGCCCGGCCTTGACGAATTCCTTGAGCGCTTCGTGATAATCCGGATTGCCCGGTGCGCTGTCTTCCAGGCGCTGCAGCAGCTTTTTACCCGCTTCTTCCTGGGCGATCGCCTGATCGGCCAGTTCGTCGCCGCCCTGCACGGCGCGCCGCACTGCAGGCCAGAAGAACTGCTCCTCGATCGCCTCGTGCTGTGACTCGGAGATGATCAGGTTGTTCACCATCGTCTCAAGACCACTGAGCTGCGCGCCGTCACCCTCCGGCGCCCCATCCAGTACTTCCAGCATGCCCAGCACGCTCTTGTGATCTTCACGAAGAAATGTCAATGCATCCATGTCATGGCCTTTCGTCTGTAGCGATCAGCTGCTAGTACCCGCGGTGGCTCTGGCGAAACGACGTCGTGAGGCAATGTCAAGCGCTACAGCATGATTGACACTCAGATCGCAAAACGCCCCCGTCAGCGGAGACCGCTGGCGGGGGCGTTTTGACGACAGTGCTAGACCGTGGGCCGGCGCGTAGCACCCGTCTGGAGAGTGGCGTCGTTGTGGTTCTTACGACGTGCCAGTCCGGCGAGACCGGCCAAGCCGAGCAGGCCGGTCAGGCCCCACAGGCCAGTGTTGTCACTTTCCTGCTGGTTGTGCTCGTCGGCCAGCGTGGTGGTCGTCGATGACGGGGCGGGGGCCTGCTCGACGGAGGCGTTTGCGATACCTGCTCCACCAAACAGAAGGGCCGTGGCGGCGCAGCCGGCAGCAATCATGTTACGCATGTTATTACTCCTTTCGGTCGCGAACGACCGCAAGCGGTTTCGAACCAGTTTGATCTAGTTCGTCGGACGAACGACGCGGAGGGAATTTCCATCGCCGCGCCGGAGTTGTACCCCGGCAACGTTGGACAAAACATTTGCCATTCGGCCGCTTTGGCTAAAGCAGACAAATAGCGAAGTCAAGGTTGTTACAAGCGAAGTCCGCGGCACCGCAATGATTTTCGGAACGCAGCTGTTGTGCCGGTCCCGTCGGCGTTTCGAATTGTCCAGCTTGGGTAACGAAAACGCCTATGGTGTCACTTTGGATGGAGGACCGCGACCGAACTGCGTGGGCCGGTAAAACCTCCCTAAACGACGGGTCGGGACCTGCCGACGTCGTCGTGGTCGGGGCCGGAATCACCGGGTTGATGACGGCGCTGCTGCTGGCTCGGGCGGGCAAAGACGTGCTGGTCCTCGAGGCAAGGACGGTCGGCGCGGGAACAACCGGCAACACGACCGCGAAGATCAGCCTGTTGCAGAGCAATCATCTGAGCAAAATCATTGCGCGCCACGGCAGGAGCACCGCCAAGGCATACGTCGAGGGAAATCGCGAGGGCATGGAGTGGATACTGCACCACTGCGACACCCACGGGATACCCGTGCAGCGCGAAGACGCGTACACCTACGCCCAATCGGCCAGGGGTGTGCCGTCCGCCCGCGCGGAATGGTTGGCTTGCAGCGCCGTCGGGCTACCCGTCACTTGGGACGACCACGCGGACGTCCCGTTCTCGTTCCACGGCGGTGTCCGCCTGCCCCGGCAAGCTCAATTCGACCCCATGCCATTCCTGGACAGTCTCGCGGGTGAGCTGCTCGATCACGGCGGGCGGATCGCCGAAGGGGTGCGGGTACGCCGGGTCTCTAGCGACGGCGACCGACTCCGCCTGCATGTCGATACCGGTGGTGGCCGGCAGACCGGCAAAGGGAAAGAGGAAGACACCCAGGTGGTCGCCAAGCAGTTGGTGCTCGCCACCGGCATTCCGATTCTGGACCGGGGTGGTTACTTCGCTAGGTTGAAGCCCAGCCGGTCCTACTGCATGGCGTACAAGGTGCCCGGGCCGCTCACGCGGCCGATGATGATCTCCACCGACTCACCTACGCGTTCGGTTCGTTATGCCCCTACGGCCGACGGCGACCTGCTGATCGTGGGCGGCGCCGGGCATCCGGTGGGCCGCCGCAAGAGTCCCACTGCGGCGCTCGCCGAATTGGACGACTGGACCCAGCGGCATTATCCGGGTGCGCAGCGCACCCACTACTGGTCGGCGCAGGACTACACTCCGATCGACCAGCTTCCCTACGTCGGCCCGATCCTGCCGAACAATGAAAAGATCTTCGTCGCAACTGGATTCAACAAGTGGGGGATGACTAACGGCCCGGCTGCGGCGCTGGCGCTGTCCTCCCGCATCCTCGGTGGGCGGATGGATTGGGCGGATGCGTTCGCCAGCTGGAGCCCGCACGAACTGTCCGGACTGACCACGGCCATGTCGGCCAATCTCGAGGTGGGATTCAACCTGGCTCGCGGATGGATCACTCCGGCAACCCGAATCACCCGCCGCGACCCCTCCGGTGACGAGGGCGGTGTGGTGAGCGGCCCGCCGTGGGACTTGCAGGCGCGATGTGTGGTCGACGGCGTCGAGCACACGGTTTCACCGGTCTGCACCCACCTGGGCGGCATTGTGAATTGGAACGACGCGGACAAGGCGTGGGAGTGCCCGCTGCACGGGTCGCGATTCGCGCCCGACGGCACCCTGCTGGAGGGACCGGCGACCCGGGACCTGACCCGGTCCCGCTGAGAGAGGAGCACTTCGTGGGATTTTCCGAGCAACAACAACCTGTGCCGGGCGTGCAAGCGAAGATGGATCCGGTTCCCGACTGCGGCGAGAACAGCTATGTCGGTTCCGGGAAGCTGACCGGCAAAAGCGCCATCATCACCGGAGGCGACAGCGGGATAGGTCGTGCCGTCGCGATCGCGTTCGCCCGTGAGGGTGCGGATGTGCTGTTGGCATATCTGAACGAAGACGACGACGCTCGCGATACGGCCCGTTACGTCGAGGACGCCGGACGCAAATGTGTGCTGATGCCCGGAGATCTTTCCGACCCGCAGCAGTGCCGCGCCGTGGTGGACCGCGCCGTGTCGGAATTCGGCCGCATCGATGTGCTGGTCAACAACGCCGCCTTCCAGATGACGCACGAGAGCCTCGACGAGATCTCGGACGAGGAATGGGACCACACCTTCCGGCTCAATGTCGGGGCGTATTTCTACCTCGCCAAAGCGGCCCTGCCGCACATGGGCTCCGGCGCCTCGATCATCGGCAGTTCGTCGGTCAACTCCGACTCGCCGAATCCGACCCTGGCGCCGTACGCGGCGACGAAGGCGGCCATCGCCAACCTTTCGGCCAGTCTCGCTCAGATGTTGGGGCCCAAGGGCATCCGAGTGAACAGCGTCGCACCCGGTCCCGTCTGGACACCGCTGATTCCCGCGACCATGCCGCCGGAAAAGGTGAAGTCCTTCGGGGACAACGTGCCACTCGGCCGCGCCGGGCAGCCGGCGGAGCTGGCACCGGTTTACGTGCTGCTGGCCTCCGACGACGCCAGCTACATCTCCGGTGCCCGGGTTGCTGTCACCGGAGGCCGGCCCATTCTGTGATCACGCTGTCTCCCAGCGTTTTTCGATCGTCTTGACCAACGCGGTGAGCGTGGCGTTCACCGGAGCGTCGACGCCTACCCGCGCTCCCTGGCGTGGCACCGCACCATTGATCACGTCGATCTCGCTGACCCGGCGGGCTTCGTGGTCCAGCAGCGCCGACGGTTTGGCGTCCGGCATGGCGGAGCCGAAAGTCCGCACGTGTTCCACGGGATCGGTGACGTTGATCTCGATGTCGGACGCGAAGGCCACCCGCCAGGCTTCCTTGGCCGCCGCCCGACTGATCGGGCCCATCTCCGGGTCGTCCATCACCTGGCCGACCGTCATTCCGGTGAGCGCACAGGGCGCACTGTAGGCGACGTTGCAGATCAGCTTCTCCCACTGCATGGCGGCGATGTCGGTGACCGCGGCGGCGTCGAAGCCGGCGTCGGCCCAGGTGCGGGCGATCGACTCGACCGTCGAAGGCGGCATCGAGGAGTAGGCTCCGAAACGCATGGCGCGCATGGCATTGTGCCGCACATGTCCGGGGGCAACCCGCGCGGCGCCGAACCCGCTGGCGATGCCGACCGCCAGGCGCTGGTCCCCGACGATGCCCGCGACGATTTCCGCAGAGCCCAGCCCATTCTGGATGGTCAGCACCGACGTGTCCTCGCCCAGCATCGGAAGGGCTTGATGCGCAGCCGTTGTCACGTCAGCGGCCTTGACGGCCAGCACGATCAGGTCCATGGACTCGGCAGGCGCGACGGTGCTGGCCCGCAGTTGCACCGTGTGGTCGTAACCCGGTCCGGTAATGCGCAGCCCGTGCCGCGCGATCTGGTCGATGCCGGGTTGGTACCGGTCCACCACCAGCACCTCGTTCCCCGCATCGGCTAGCTTCGCCGCGTATATGGAACCCATTGCACCGCAGCCGATTACCGCAACCTTCATCCTAAGCTCCTGTGCTCCTAAGCCGTCAGCTCGACGATCGCCTCGGCCAGGCCGCTCTTGCGCTCCAGCCCGAAGCCCGGTGCGTCCGTCGGCGTGATCCTGCCGTCGCGCACTTCACAGCCGTCGGAATAGCCTCCGAATGGCTGAAAGACACCGGGGTAGGACTCGCACCCTCCCAGGCCCAGCCCGGCCGCGATGTGCAGGTTGATCAGGTGGCCGCCGTGCGGGTAAGCGAAACTGCGGTCAAAGCCGTTTGCCTCGAGCACCGCGAGCATCCGCGCGTACTCAGTAAGGCCGTAGCTCAGGCCGGCGTCCATCTGGAAGACGTCTCGGCCGGCCCGCATGCCGCCGTAGCGGACGAGGTTGACCACGTCTTGCACCGAGAAGAGATTCTCGCCGGTGGCGAGCGGGCCGTCGTAGCAGTCCGCCACCGCGCGGTTGAGCTCGAAGTCCAGCGGATCGCCCGGTTCTTCGTACCAGCGCAGCCGATAGCCCGCCAATGCCGCGGCCCACTCGACGGCCGCGGATCGGTCGAACCTGCCGTTGGCGTCTACCGCGACGCGGCCGCCGTCACCGACGACGTCAAGGACAGCGTCGACCCGGGCCAGATCCTGCGGCATCGGCGCCCCGCCGATCTTCATCTTGACCGCGTCATAGCCGACGTCCAGGTAGCACCGCATCTCGTCGCGCAGGCTGTCCAGGCCGGCACCGGGGTAGTAGTACCCGCCGGCGGCATACACCGGGACCGAACCCACGGGCTCCCGCCCGAACCGGCGCGCGATGGTCACACAGGCGGGTTCGCCGTCGAGTTTGGCGTTCAAATCCCAGCACGCCAGTTCCAGGGCGGCGGCCGCGGCGGCCCGGTCTCCGTGTCCGCCCGGCTTCTCGTCGCGCAGGGCGCAGGCCAATACCGCCGCCGGGTCCAGACGTCCCGAGTCGTCGAGCAGGGTGTCCGGGGGCGCAGCGAGCAGCCGCGGAATCATCCTGTCCCGCAGAATTCCGCTCTGGGCGAACCGGCCGATCGAGTCGAACGCCAGGCCGGCGACCCGTTTGCCGCCGTGGACGCCGATCAGCGCCACCAGCGAGACGGTGTGCCCGGAAAAGTTGACCAGTGAGTTGGCCGGGCTGCCCCGGAGCGGGACCGTCAGCTCCCGAATCTCGGTGAGATTCGTCACTCGCTCTTGGTAAGCAGGACGGCCTCTTCGAACGGCAGCCGCGCGAATACCCGGCGAGCGCTGCGCACGAGTGGCGCCGCCTCCTCCTTGCTGACGACCCGCGGGTTGGTGACGCCGACCGTCTTGCCGTGCCGGCGTAACCGTCCACCTCCGGCGGCCTTGATGTTCTTCAGCCAGTCGCGGTTCGGGCCGTAGGTCAGCAGGATCGCGTAGCCGGGCTTACCGTCGACCTCAGCGTTGAACACCACCAGCGGGGTGCGGTACGCGGTGCCGGAACGGCGGCCCACGTGTTCGAGAATGCCGTGCAGCGGGATGCGGCCGGCCCACATTCGCTGGATGGGGTTGGTGACATGCCGGTTGAACCGGGCGAGTCTTTGAGGAAATTGCATGACCTCAACTCTTACACCCTGTAGTTGATCCTGTCGGCGCGACTGGGACACTGGTCGGCATGGGGTCCGAGCAGCTCACCGACCAGGCAACCGCCCAGGTGCGCGCCTCGGCGCAGCTGTTCGCCGATGCCTGCACCGTGATACCGGGTGGGGTGAACTCGCCGGTGCGGGCGTTCACGGCGGTGGGCGGCACTCCGCGGTTCATCACCGAGGCCCACGGCTGCCGGCTCACCGACGCCGACGGCAACAGCTACGTCGACCTGGTGTGCTCCTGGGGGCCGATGATCCTCGGCCATGCGCACCCCGCCGTGGTCGAAGCCGTCGTCAAGGCGGCCGCCGGGGGACTATCGTTCGGAGCTCCGACGCCCGCCGAGACCGAGCTGGCCGCCGAGATCATCGGACGGGTCGCCCCCGTCGAGCGGATTCGGTTGGTGAACTCGGGCACCGAGGCGACCATGAGCGCGATCAGGCTGGCGCGCGGATTCACCGGCCGGCCCAAGATCGTCAAGTTCTCGGGTTGCTACCACGGGCACGCGGATGCGTTGCTGGCCGATGCGGGCTCGGGCGTGGCCACCTTGGGGCTGCCGTCCTCGCCCGGGGTCACCGGTGCGGCAGCGGCCGACACGATCGTGTTGCCCTACAACGACATTGACGCTGTCCAGGAGACCTTTGCCCGGTTCGGCGAGCAGATCGCGGCGGTGATCACCGAGGCCAGCCCCGGCAACATGGGTGTCGTCCCGCCCGCCCCGGGTTACAACGCGGCGCTGCGTGCCGTCACCGCCGAACACGGCGCGCTGCTGATCTCCGACGAGGTGATGACCGGATTCCGGGTGAGCCGAAGTGGTTGGCACGGAATCGAACCCGTCGCCGCCGACCTGTTCACCTTCGGCAAGGTGATGAGCGGCGGCCTGCCCGCGGCGGCGTTCGGCGGCCGGGTGGAGGTGATGGAGCGGCTGGCCCCACTGGGGCCGGTGTATCAGGCCGGCACGCTGTCGGGCAATCCGGTGGCGATGGCGGCCGGGCTGGCCACCTTGCGACATGCCGACGACGCGGTATACGCCGCGCTGGACGCCAACGCCGACCGGCTGGCCGCGCTGCTGGCCGATGCGTTGACCGAAGCCGGTGTGTCGCATCAGATTCCGCGGGCAGGCAACATGCTCAGCGTGTTCTTCACCGATTCGCCGGTAACCGACTTCGCCTCCGCGCGGGCCAGCCAGACCTGGCGCTACCCGCCGTTCTTTCATGCCCTGCTCGACGCGGGCGTCTACCCGCCGTGCAGCGCCTTCGAAGCATGGTTCGTCTCGGCGGCTCTGGACGACAGCGCCTTCGAGCGGATCGCTGACGCGCTACCAGCTGCGGCCGCGGCCGCGGCGCAGGAGGAACAGCCCTGATGGCCGAACAGACCCGGGTGCACGTGATACGGCACGGCGAGGTGCACAACCCCAGCGGCATCCTCTACGGTCGGCTGCCCGGCTTCCGCCTGTCGGAGAACGGGGCCGCGCAGGCCGCCGCTGTCGCGGACTATCTGGCCGAGCGCGACATCGTCGCCGTGATCGCCTCGCCATTGCAGCGGGCGCAGGAGACGGCCGCCCCCATCGCCGCCCGGCACAACCTGCCGGTCGAAACCGACGCCGACCTGATCGAATCGGCCAATTTCTTCCAGGGCCGCAAGGTGAGCCCGGGCGACGGCGCGTGGCGCGACCCACGGGTGTGGTGGCAGCTGCGCAATCCGTTCACCCCGTCCTGGGGCGAGCCGTACGCCGAGATCGCCGCCCGGATGGCGGCCGCCGCGGACAAGGCGAGGGCCCGCGCCGCCGGACACGAGGTGGTGTGCGTCAGCCACCAGCTGCCGGTGTGGACGCTGCGCATGCACGTGACGGGCCGGCGACTCTGGCACGACCCGCGGCGCCGGGAGTGCGGGCTGGCGTCGGTGACATCGCTGGTCTACGAGGGCGACCGGTTGGTCGGCGTGGAGTACGCAGAACCGGCGGCCGGATGACGGTGCGGCGCTGGGTCATCGCGGCGACGGTGCTGGCGGGGCTGCTCACCGGCTGCTCCGGGCGGGATGCCGTCGCACAGGGCGGCACCTTCGAGTTCGTCTCGCCGGGCGGCAAGACCGACATCTTCTACGACCCGCCGGCCAGCCGCGGCCGCCCCGGCCCGCTGTCCGGGCCCAGCCTCACCGACCCCTCGCGGACCCTTTCGCTGAACGACTTCCCGGGCCAGGTCGTCGTCATCAATGTGTGGGGCCAGTGGTGTGGCCCGTGCCGGGCCGAAATCGGCCAGCTGCAGCGGGTTTACGACGCGACTCGTGCTATGGGCGTGTCGTTTCTCGGGATCGACGTCCGCGACAACAGCCGCGAGGCGGCCCAGGATTTCGTCAACGACCGGCACGTGACGTTCCCGTCGATCTACGACCCGCCGATGCGTACCCTGATCGCGTTCGGCGGCAAGTATCCGACCACTGTCATTCCGTCGACGCTGGTGCTGGACCGGCAACACCGGGTGGCCGCGGTGTTCCTCCGGGAGCTGCTCGCCGAGGACCTGCAGCCGGTGGTGCAGCGGGTGGCCGCCGAAGTCCCAGTACCCACGTCGGGCCCGCAGTGACCGGATTCGCCCACATCGCCTCCGCCGGGCCGCTGTTGCTGGCTCTGGGCGCGTGTCTGCTCGCCGGCCTGGTGTCCTTCGCGTCGCCGTGCGTGGTGCCGCTGGTGCCCGGCTATCTGTCGTATCTGGCGGCGGTCGTCGGTGTGGACGACGCCGACAGTCCGGGCACTCTCAAGGCCCCGCCCGCCGCGCGCTGGCGGGTCGCCGGATCGGCGGCGCTGTTCGTCGCGGGGTTCACCACGGTTTTCGTGCTGGGCACCGTCGTCGTGCTCGGCATGACGACGACATTGATCACCAATCAGCTGCTGC
This sequence comes from Mycobacterium gordonae, assembly GCF_002101675.1. GTDB lineage: Bacteria > Actinomycetota > Actinomycetes > Mycobacteriales > Mycobacteriaceae > Mycobacterium > Mycobacterium gordonae. Next base: position 40,457 of record NZ_LQOY01000236.1, read on the forward strand.
TGCAGCGGGTCGGTGGCGTGCTGACCATCGTGATGGGCCTGGCGTTCGTCGGGCTGATCCCGGCGCTGCAGCGTCAGGCCCGGTTCAGCCCGCGGCAGCTCACCACGGTGGCGGGAGCCCCGCTGCTCGGTGCGGTGTTCGCGCTGGGTTGGACCCCGTGCCTGGGGCCGACGCTGACCGGGGTGATCACCGTCGCCTCGGCCACCGACGGCGCCAACGTGGCCCGCGGGATCGTGCTGGTGATCGCCTACTGCCTGGGGCTGGGCATCCCGTTCGTGCTGTTGGCGTTCGGTTCGGCCAGCGCGATGGCCGGCCTGGGCTGGCTGCGCCGCCACGCCCGGGCGATCCAGGTGTTCGGCGGGGTGCTGTTGATCGCGGTGGGCGCGGCATTGGTCACCGGGGTGTGGAATGACTTCGTGTCGTGGCTGCGCGATGCCTTCGTCTCGGACGTCAGGCTGCCGATCTAATGGCGCGAGCAGACGTCAAAGCCCCTGGGAGCGTGCGCTCCAGGGGGCTTTTGCGTCTGCTCGCAGGGAGAGCGCGCAACACCTGGCGGTCGCTGACGTCGATGGGCACCGCACTGGTACTGCTGTTCCTGCTCGCGCTCGGCGCGATCCCGGGCGCGCTGCTGCCACAGCGCAGCCTCAACGCCGCCAAGGTCGAGGAATACCTCCACACGCACCCGATGATCGGGCCTTGGCTCAATGAGTTGCAGGCCTTCGACGTGTTCTCCAGCTTCTGGTTCACCGCCATCTATGTGCTGCTGTTCGTGTCGCTGGTCGGCTGCCTGACTCCGCGTATCTTCGAGCACGCCCGCAGCCTGCGGGCCACGCCGGTGGCCGCGCCGCGCAACCTGTCCCGGCTGCCCAAGCACGCCGAAGTCCAGGCCAAAGGCGACCCGGACGCCTTGGCCACCAACGTCACCGACCGGCTGCGCGGCTGGCGCACCACCACGCGGCGCAGCGGCGCAACGGTGGAGATCTCCGCCGAGAAGGGTTACCTGCGCGAGTTCGGCAACCTCGTCTTCCACTTCTCGTTGCTGGGGCTGCTGGTTGCCGTCGCTGCCGGCAAGCTGTTCGGTTACGAGGGCAACGTCATCGTCATCGCCGACGGTGGCCCGGGATTCTGTTCGGCCTCGCCGGCGGTGTTCGACTCATTCCGCGCCGGCAACACCGTCGACGGCACATCGCTGCATCCCATCTGCCTACGCGTCAACAACTTTCAGGCGAATTACCTGCCGTCCGGGCAGGCCACCTCGTTCGCCGCCGACATCGCCTACCAGGCCGGGGATGACCTGACGTCCAACACGTGGCGGCCTTACCGGCTCGAGGTGAACCATCCGCTGCGCATCGACGGCAATCGGGTCTACCTGCAGGGTCACGGCTACGCCCCCACCTTCACCGTGACGTTCCCCAACGGTCAGACCCGCACCTCGACCGTGCAGTGGCGGCCCGACAATCCACAGACCCTGCTGTCCTCCGGGGTGGCGCGCATCGATCCGCCGGCCGGCAGCTACCCCACCGCCGAGGAGCGCCGCCAGCACGAGATCGCCATCCAGGGTCTGCTGGCGCCTACCGAGCAGCTCGACGGCACCCTGCTGTCGTCGCGGTTCCCGGCGCTCAACGACCCGGCCGTGGCCATCGACATCTATCGCGGCGACACCGGCCTGGACACCGGGCGCCCCCAGTCGCTGTTCAACCTGGACCCGCGGCTGATCGAACAGGGCCGGTTGACCAAGGAGAAACGGGTCAATCTGCGCGTCGGCGACCAGGTACGCATCGACCAGGGGCCCGCCGCCGGCACGACGGTCCGCTTCGACGGCGCCGTGCCGTTCGTCAACCTGCAGGTCTCGCACGACCCCGGACAACTCTGGGTGCTGGTGTCCGCCATCGCCATGATGGCCGGGCTGCTTGTCTCGCTGCTGGTGCGCCGGCGCCGGGTCTGGGTTCGCATGACGCCCGTCAGCGGCACTCCAGATACGGTTGACGTCGAATTGGGCGGCCTGGCACGTACCGACAACTCCGGATGGGGCGACGAGTTCGAGCGGCTGACCGAGCGGTTGGTGGCCGGCTTCGGCGAAGTCCCCGACGCCGTGCGAGCCGAAACGAAAGTGGACGTCACATGAACACCCAGCACATCAACATCGGCCTGGCCCGGTATTCGGACTGGGCGTTCACCTCGGCAGTGGTGGCACTGGTAGTTGCGCTGCTGCTGCTGGCCTATGAGCTGGCCTACGTCCGCGCGCGCAAGCTCGAGCCGGTGGCTGTGCCGGCCGGGACGGTGGCCACCGACAGCGCCGCGCCCGGCATCGTGGCGGACGAGGCCCGGCGGCCACTGGACGAACGCGTCGGGCGCGCCGGCCTGGCGGTGCTCTACCTCGGCATCGGTCTGCTGTTCGCCTGCATCGTGCTGCGCGGGCTGGCCACCATGCGGGTGCCCTGGGGCAACATGTACGAGTTCATCAACCTGACCTGCATGTCCGGCCTGATAGCCGGTGCCGTGGTGCTGCGCCGCCCGCAGTACCGCCCGCTGTGGGTCTTCCTCCTGCTGCCGATCCTGATTCTGCTCACCGTGTCCGGACGCTGGCTCTATGCCAATGCCGCACCGGTGATGCCGGCGCTGCAGTCCTACTGGCTACCCATCCACGTGTCTGTGGTCAGCCTGGGCTCAGGGGTGTTCATGGTCGCCGGCATTGCCAGCATCCTGTTCCTGCTGCGCACCTCGCGGTTCGGCGACCCGGATGCCCAGGGCAGGCTACCGCGGCTGGTGCAGCGGTTCCCGGACGCCCAGACCCTGGATCGGATCGCCTACCGCACCACCATCTTCGCCTTCCCGGTGTTCGGCTTCGGGGTCATCTTCGGGGCGATCTGGGCGGAGGAAGCGTGGGGCCGCTACTGGGGATGGGACCCCAAGGAAACGGTGTCCTTCATCGCGTGGGTGGTGTACGCCGCCTACCTGCACGCCAGGTCAACCGCGGGTTGGCGGGATCGCAAGGCCGCCTGGATCAACGTCGCCGGGTTCGTCGCCATGGTCTTCAACCTGTTCTTCGTTAACCTGGTGACGGTCGGCCTGCACTCTTACGCGGGCGTGGGCTGACCCGAAGCACAAAGGTGCACCAGGGCACAAAGGGGGAGTCGGAGTGTCAGAGCATCCAACGCCGGGCGGGGGAACGCCGCGGGTTCACCCGGGCAATGGAGAAGGCGGCCCTAGCGTCAGCCCGGATCAGCCGACCGCGGAGTTCACACCGGCCGCCGACCCCGCCGGGGAGGCGCCGACCCGGGCGTTCAGCGGGTTCCGCACCGAGCGGCGGACGCCCGCCGCCGAGCCGAGCCGGGCGCCACACCAGACCGCCGAACTCGAGCGTCCCCAGTGGGATGCCGGTCCGACGACCGGGCCGGTGACAGGTGTCACGCGCGTGGACCCGACGGCCTACGGGGCCTACTACCCAGGACCCGCGGAGGCCCCCAGCACCCCGGAGCGGCCCCAGTTCCGCCCGGAGCCGCTGCCGCATGCGCCGTATCCGGAGCTGTCCACCACGATGCTGCTCCGGCCGGTCAAGCCGCCGCCGTCAGAGGGCTGGCGCCGCGCGCTCTACGTGATGTCGGGTCAGCTGATCAACCTCGGCGAGGGCCCGCGCGCAATGCGGCACAACAACCTCGTCGCCCAGATCAACCGGCCGCTGCGTGGCTGCTACCGCATCGCGGTGCTGTCGCTGAAGGGTGGCGTCGGCAAGACCACCATCACCGCTTCCCTCGGTTCCACCTTCGCCTCGGTGCGCGGGGACCGGGTGGTCGCGGTGGACGCGAACCCGGACCGCGGCACGCTCAGCCAGAAGGTTCCGCTCGAAACGCCCTTGACGGTGCGGCACCTGCTGCGGGACGCGGACAGCATCGACCGCTACAGCGACATCCGCGGCTACACCTCGCAGAACGCCGACGGCCTGGAAATCCTGGCCTCCGAAAGCGATCCGGCCGTATCGGAAGCCTTCAGCGGCGACGACTACACCCGCACCCTGGACATCCTGGAGCGCTTCTACGGCCTGGTCCTCACCGACTGCGGCACCGGGTTGCTGCATTCGACGATCCCGGCTGTGCTGGCCAAGGCCGACGTGCTGATTGTGGTCGCCTCCGGCTCCATCGACGGCGCCCGCCTGGCGTCGGCGACGCTGGACTGGCTGGAGGCGCACGGCCACGAAGATCTGGTGCGCAACTCCGTTGCGGTGATCAACGCGGTCCGGTCCCGCTCGGGCAAGGTCGACATGGACAAGGTGATCGACCACTTCGCGCGGCGGTGCCGCGCGGTGCGCGTGGTGCCGTTCGATCAACACCTCGAAGAAGGCGCCGAAATCAGCCTGGACCGGTTGAAGCGGGACACCCGCGAGGCGATCGCCGAGTTGGCTGCAGTGGTCGCCGAGGGGTTCCCGGCCGACCTCCGGCGCGCCAACCCGAACTTCGTCTAACGAGGCTTGTTGTCGCCCAATCGGCGCAAGAACTCCGGATCGTCGTCCGGCCCGATGACGCGGGTCTTCGGCGGGCTGGTCTGCGACCGCGCCGCGCGCCAGCCGAGATAGATCAACGTCCCCAGAACAAGGACGACGAGCAGGTAAAGCACTCGACACCTCCTTCGGGCAAATATACCCGCGTCGTAGGCTCAAGCTGTGCCAGAAGCGCCTAACGACAGTTCTGCCGCCGCGGGCCGGGGTGTCGTCGCAGTGCTGTTGTATGTGACGGCCCGGCTGTTGTTGTTCGTGGTGGTCACCGTGGGCATCTACGGGTGCGCCCGCCTGCTCGGCGTGGCTGACTTCCCACTTTTAGTGGCCGCGCTGGGCGGTCTGATCATCTCCATGCCGTTGGGCATGTGGGTTTTCAGCCCCCTGCGCCGGCGCGCCACCGCCACGCTGGCGGTGGCCGGTGAGCGTCGGCGCCGCGAACGCGAGCAGTTGCGGGCGCGGCTGCGTGGCGAGCCGGTAGCCGCGGAGCCGGACGAGGATTGACCGGTCAGTCGCTGTGCAGCGGCAACCGCACGACCTGCGCGGCGTAGGTGAGGCCCGCGCCGTAGCCGATCAGCAGGGCCAGGTCGCGGGGTTTGGCCGCCCCGCTGTCCATCAGTTCGGCAATCGCCAGCGGTATGGAAGCCGCCGAGGTGTTCCCGGCGTGCTCGATGTCATTGGCGACGACGGTGTCCGGCCGCAACTGCAGGTTCTTGACCAGTAGGTCGTTGATCCGGGTGTTGGCCTGGTGGGGTACGAACACATCGATCTGGTCAGGCCCGACTCCGGCGGCCTCCAGCGCGCGCCGGCCGACGTCGCCCATTTTGAACGCGGCCCAGCGAAACACCGCCGGCCCTTCCAGTCGCACGAACGGGCGCGGGCCGCTGGGGTTCTGCGCGAACGTGATCCAGTCGATGTCCTGCCTGATGGCACTGGACTGTTCGCCGTCGCTGCCCGCGATGGTCGGCCCGATGCCCTGGAACGGTGTCTCACCGACCACCACCGCCGCGGCGCCGTCGGCGAAGATGAAGCAGTTGCCGCGGTCGTACATGTCGATCGTGGGGGACAGCTTCTCGGTGCCGACAACGAGCATCTTGCGCGCGCCGCCGCTGCGGATCATGTTGGTCGCCGTGCTCAGTGCGTAACCGAACCCGGCACACCCCGCCGAGATGTCGAAGCCGAGGACGTCTTTGGCGCCGAGCGCCGCCGCGACCATCGGGGCGGCCGGCGGGGTCTGCAGGAAGTGGGTGTTGGTGGTGACGATCACGCCGTCGATGTCGGCCGCGGTCAGGTCGGCGTTCTTCAGCGCACGCCGGCACGCCTCGGCCGCCATCGAGGCGGCGGACTCGTCGTCGGCGGCGAACCGGCGAGTCTTGATTCCAGTGCGTGAGTAGATCCATTCGTCCGACGAGTCGATGTTCTCGCAGATCTCGTCGTTGGTGACGACCCGTTCGGGACGGTACGCCCCGACGCTGAGCAGTCCGATGTTCGTGGGGCCACTGGCCGTGGCGATCTCCGTCATTAACCGCGTCCTTCCCGCCGTCGCGACTTTCCTGATGCCGCCGGGGCGTGATCGACTCTAGGCGTGCCCGCTGTATGCGAGCGCAGCAGCCACCGCAACCGACCACACCACCATGGCCAGGCCGGTATCGCGCAACACCGGGATCAGCTGCGGCCCGACGCGGCCGGACCGGACCGGGCGATCGGCCCGCAGGGCCAGCGGCGCGGCCACCAGGCCTGCCGCGCACCACGGCGTCGCCAGCATCAGCACCAACGTCAGCAGAGCCGGAATGACCAGCAGCGTGTGGTAAAGCACGCGGGTACGGCCGTCGCCCAGGCGGACCGCGAGGGTGATCTTGCCGGACTGGGTGTCGGTGGGAATATCGCGCAGGTTGTTGGCCACCAACACCGACGACGAGAGCGCCCCGACGCCCACGGCCAGCGCCAGGCCCACCCAGTCGACCCGCAGGGCCTGCGTGTACTGCGTGCCCAGAACCGCGATCAGGCCGAAGAACACGAACACCGCGACCTCGCCCAGCCCCGAATAGCCATACGGCCGCGACCCCCCGGTGTAGAGCCAGGCCCCCAGTACCGACACCGCCCCCACTGCGATCAGCCATGGCGCGCTGACCACCGCCAGCGCCAGGCCGGCCACGCAGCCGACGAACAGGCTCACCAGCGCCGCGGTCAACACCGCCCGGGGGGCCGCCAGCCGCGAACCCACCAACCGCATCGGGCCGGCCCGCTCGTCGTCGGTACCGCGGATGCCGTCGGAGTAGTCATTGGCGTAGTTGACGCCGACGACGAACGACAGCGCCACGGCCAGCGCCAGCAGCGCCTTCCACCACACCGCGCCGTGCAGCCACGCCGCGGCGCCGGTGCCGGCGATCACGGGAGCCACCGCGTTCGGCAGCGTGCGCGGGCGCGCTCCAGAGACCCACTGCGCAAAACTGGCCACCACCGCATCCTGCCCTATGCATAAGATTGCGCGGGTGCTCGGAGTGATCGGCGGTACCGGCTTCTATACGTTCTTCGATTCAGACACCCGCACCGTCCATCAGGACACGCCGTGGGGCGAACCGAGTGCCCCGATCACGATCGGCGCGATCGGCGGGCATGACGTCGCCTTCCTGCCGCGCCACGGTGCCAAGCACGAGTATTCGGCACACACCGTCCCCTACCGGGCCAACATGTGGGCGCTGCGCGCGCTGGGTGTGCGACGGGTGTTCGCGCCCTGCGCGGTCGGGAGCCTGAACCCCGCGATCGACCGGGGCACCGTGGTGGTGCCCGATCAACTCGTCGACCGGACCAGCGGCCGGGCGGACACCTACTTCGACACCGGCGGTGTGCACACCAGCTTCGCCGACCCGTACTGCCCGACGCTGCGCACCGCGGTCACCGGTCTGCCCAACGTGGTGGACGGCGGCACCATGGTGGTGATCCAGGGTCCCCGGTTCTCCACTCGCGCGGAGAGCCAGTGGTTCGCCGCGGCCGGGTTCAGCCTGGTCAACATGACCGGCTACCCGGAGGCGATTCTCGCCAGAGAACTCGAATTATGTTATGCGGCAATCGCATTGATCACCGATGTGGATGCCGGGGTCGCCGTGGGTGAAGGCGTGAAAGGTGTCGACGTGTTCGCCGAGTTCGGGCAGAACATCGAGACGTTCAAGAAACTGGTGCGCACCGCCATCGGCGGCGTCGCGGCCGAGCGCACCTGCACGGACTGCCTGCAGCACGCCGGGGTGCCACTGCCTTTCGAGCTGCCATGAGGGTGCTGCTGACCGGCGCGGCCGGCTTCATCGGTTTGCGGGTGGATGCGGCGCTGACCGCGGCCGGTCACGAGGTGGTGGGTGTCGACGTGTTGCTGCCCGCCGCGCATGGCCCGGATGCCGTGCTGCCGGAGGGGTGTCACCGCGTCGACGTGCGTGACGGGGACGCCCTGGCGCCCCTGCTGGCCGGCGTCGACCTGGTGTGTCACCAGGCCGCGATGGTGGGCGCCGGGGTGAACGCGGCCGACGCGCCCGAGTACGGCGGCCACAACGATTTCGGCACGACGGTGCTGTTGGCGCAGATGTTCGCCGCCGGCGTCTCGCGGCTGGTACTGGCGTCGTCGATGGTGGTCTACGGACAGGGCCGCTACCGGTGCCGGGAGCACGAGGTGGTCGACCCTCAGCCGCGGCGTCGTAGCGATCTGGACGCCGGGATTTTCGAACACCGCTGTCCGCGCTGCAGCGAACCGGTCGGCTGGCAGCTGGTGGACGAGGACGCGGCGCTGCGGCCCCGCAGTCTGTACGCGGCCAGCAAGACCGCGCAGGAGCATTACGCGCTGGCGTGGGCCGAGGCCACCGGCGGGTCGGTGGTCGCGCTGCGCTACCACAACGTCTACGGTCCGGGCATGCCGCGCGACACGCCCTACTCCGGGGTGGCGGCCATCTTCCGCTCGTCGCTGGAAAAAGGAGAAGCGCCGCGGGTCTTCGAAGACGGCGGCCAGATGCGTGATTTCGTGCACGTCGACGACATCGCCGCGGCCAACCTGGCCGCGACGAACGCGGATCCGGGCGGCTTCGTCGCCGCCAACGTGTGCTCGGGGCACCCCATCGCCATCCGCGACGTGGCCGGCGCGTTGTGCCGGGCGCGCGGTGGCGAGCTGTCCCCGGTGGTCACCGGCCAGTACCGCAGCGGGGACGTACGACACATCGTCGCCGACCCCGGCCGCGCGGCCGAGGTACTGGGTTTCCGGGCGGCCGTCGAACCCGCGGAGGGATTGCGCGAATTCGCCTTCGCGCCGTTGCGGTAGTCGACCTACGGGCGGTTGTTGGGCGGCCGGAATATCCTCGGGCGCACCGGTCCGGTGGTCTCGCTGGAGCGGAAGATCCGGGGCGCGGGGCCCGGTGCGGACAGCACCGCAGTGGGCGCCTCGTGCTGGGTCCGCGGGGCGCCGAACTGCGTCGTCTTGGCCTCCGACGGCGGCGGGGGGCCACCCGGACGGGTGGGGACGGGTACCGGCGGCCGGGTCGTGGCGGCGGTCCGCCGTACCGGCCGCCGCCGGCGCCGCGGCTTGCGGATCTGTGCCGCGATGATCACCGCCGCGAAGATGAACAGGGCCAGACCGCACAGCGTCACATCGAAGGTACTGGTGATCTGTTGCGCAAGATCGTTGCCGTACACCGGACCGACGGAAACCCGTTCGAAGCGCGGGGCCAGCACGACACCGAGGATGACCCGGGAAATCGTCATCGTGACCACCAGGCCGCTCAGCGCGGTGATCAGCCGCGACCGCAGCGCCCCGGACGCCAATTTGACGCGCAGCCAGACGGCCAGCGTCGCGGTCGTCACATCAAAGGCGGCCAGCGTCAGGGAGTTGTACGGGAACGAGGGGTAGTCGAGCAGCGTCGCCACCACCAGGTCGGTGACCCGCATCAGTGCCGAACCGAAACACCAGACGACGATCAGCACCAGGCCCTTGCGGATCGCGTTGCGCCACACCTCACGGTCGTTGCGCACCTGCGGCGGGCTGAACAGGGTCAGGGGCACGAACAGGGCGGCCGCCGCGGTCCAGGCCAGGTAGCCCTCGTAGCCGACACCCGCGGTCGAGGTGTTCTGCGCGATGCCGTGGAACGCGTCGATCTCGCGCCCGCCCGGAACTACCCACACCAGCATCCCGGCGACCACCGACGAGACACCCAGGGCGAAGATGGCGAACCGGGATGCCGGGGTGTTGCGCAGGATCCAGCGCGAGGCCACCAGCACCGCCACCAGCGCCACCACGCCGTAGACCACCGCGCTGAGGATGACCGTGGTGTTGTGGGTGCCGAACGACTCCGAGCCGCCGGTGTGCTGCAGCGCGTAGCGCACCCGCCAGCACAGGTTGAATCCTGCGCTCAGGGAAGCGCCGAACATCGAGACATAGCCGAGCAGCCGGGCGCCGCGCAGCCACCTTTCGTATGCTCTTTCGTCGGTGGTGGGCTGTGTGAGCGCTGGCTGCGCGGCCAGCAGGGCGCCCGCGGCGCCCAGCCACGCGCCCGGCCCGACGCCGCCCGGCACCTGAGTCGTGCCACCCAACATGATCGATTCGACCGCGTCATAACCGACGAAGCCCGCGACCAGCAGCAGGTAGGGAATGTTGAGCAGGAGTCGGAGTTGCGCGTTGCCACCCGGATCGGTCGGTCTGCGCGGCACGACGAGAGAGACCGCCGAGAGCACCGTCACCAGCGCGAGCAGCCCCCACCACACCACGCTGGAACCGGGAATCATCAGCCCGAAGTACAGGTTCCAGGGGAACAGCACGGCAAGCAGCAGCAGGACGAACGCGGCCAGGTCGCGAAACATGTTGCGCCGCTGCGTCAGCGACCCTGCAGGCTGCGGCCCGTGGCCGGGCCGGCTCGCGCCGGGCGGGCCGGGCGGCGCGTGGCGCGTGCCCGCGATCGGGCCTGTCGGCGTGTCGTCGGTGTTCAGGCTCACGATGCCCCCCGGGGATCGAGGTCGGGTAGTGCTGAGACAGGTTTGGTGGTGCCGTAAGGGAACCCCCTGCCAGGCCCGCTGCGTTGTTCCCTTGCGAACATATTCTCCATTCGGATGTGCGGCAGTGGCTGTGAACTGGTTATGAACGTGGGCGGGATCGCTGGTGAGTGTCCCTGCGGGTGGGAATCCGATTACGCTGCGCTCATGGGGTTGCCTTAACGCCCGAATGACGAATATTGCCGACGGTACAAAGTGTAGTGATACCGGGACATTGCTGGTTGTGGGGTGGCCAGCCGAAGGGGAGCCGTAAATGGATGTCGTGTTGGGGGTGGCCGTCACGGGCCAAGTCGCGCGCCTGGCTCTGGTCGAGGCAGCCGCCCGCGGTAACCAGGTGCTCGACCAGTCGACGGTCGACCTGTCGGATGACCCTGTCGCGGACCTGACCGAAACCGTGGTCGGTACCAATCGTTCGCTGGCCGACGAAGGCCACCGGCTGGTCGCCACCCGACTGGTCTGGTCGGACCCGTACCGGGCCGACCAACTCCGCCAGGCGCTGGACTACGCCCGCGTCCCCAATGTCGAGGTTGTCTCGGAGTCGAAGGCGGCCAGTGCGCTGCTCGGACCCGGGCGCGCCGCCGCGGCGGTGCTGCTGATCGGCAACGAGACGGCGAGCCTGGCGGTGTCGGGGGATCCGGACGCGCCGCCGACGATCCTGGCCTCGACTCCGGTGGAAAACGATCCGGGGGCGACGTTCGACACGTTGATGGCCCAGATTCCCGGGCAGGCCGGTAGCCCGAACGACGTGCTCGTGGTCGGCAGCTCGGCGGAGCAGACCGCCATGTTCGCCGACCATCTGCAGTCCGCCTCGACGATGGCTGTGCAAATCCCGCCGGACGCCACCTTCGCGCTGGCTCAGGGTGCGGCGGCCGACGCCACGATGGCTGCCCCGGCGATACCGGCGGACGGGCCGGCGGGTGTCGCCGGTTCGTCTCTGGACGCGCCGATGGGGCAACAGGGATTTGGCGGCGGCGGTCCGGGTGGTGCCCCCACGTCGTCCCCTGACGCCTCTGGTTTGTCGGCCGGTGGGCCGGGTGGCGGTCCGACTTCGTCCCCGGATGCGTCGGGGTTAGGCGCGACGATGGCCCATCCGGCGTTTTCCGGCGGCGGGCCCGGGGGTCCGACCTCGTCCCCGGACGCATCGGGGCTGGGCGCGACGATGGCGCACCAGGGATTCGCCGGCGATGCGACGATGGCCGCACCGACCGCGTCCCCGGACGCCACGATGGCCGCGCAGGTCCCCGGTGACGCGACCGCATACGTGTCCTCGCCCGACGCCGGGCAACCCGGCACCGGTGGTGAGCAACTGGCCTATTCGGAGGCCAGTGAGTACGACATCCTGCCGATGGACACCGATGGTCTTGATGAATACGGCGGTGAATACGACGAATTCGACGACGGATTCGACGAAGACGACCCCGAGGCAGCCGAAGGAAAGCCGCACAATCTGAAGCGACTGCTGATCAGCAACGCGGTGATGGGATTCGCCGTGCTCGGCTTCGCTTCGCTGGCTGTGGCGGTGGCGGTCACCGTCCGCCCGACCGCGTCGACGCTGCCGGTCGAAGGCCACCAGAACGCCCAACCGGGCAAGTTCATGCCGCTGCTGCCCACCGAACAGCAGGCTCCGGTGCCGCCGCCACCACCGGATCTGCCCACCGCCGGTTTCCAGGGCGGAACGGTCCCCGCCGTCCAGAACATTCCTCGGCAGGCCCCGGTGCAGCAGGCGCCTGCGCCCGTGCCGGCTGAACCGGTGCCCGTCCCGGCGCCGCTACCGGTGCCGATCTTCATTCCGCCGTACCCGGGCTGGCAGCCGGGTATGCCGACCTGGCCGATCGTGACGCCGCCGACCACTCCGCCGACGACGGCGTACACCACGCCGCCGACGACGCCACCCACCACGCCGCCGACGACGCCACCCACCACGCCGCCGACGACGCCACCCACCACACCGCCGACGACGCCACCCACGACGCCGCCGACGACGCCGCCCACCACGGCGGTGACGACGCCGCCAACCACGCAGGCGCCGTACACCACCACCGTTGCGCCCACGACGGTGGCGCCGACGACCGTCGCGCCTCAACCGACGACGGTGGCGCCACAACCAACTCAGGCCCCGCAGACGCAGGCCCCGCAGACGCAGGCCCCGCAGACGCAGGCCCCGCAGACGCAGGCGCCGCAGACGCAGGCGCCGCAGACGCAGGCGCCGCAGACGCAGGCCCCGCAGCCCAGGACCCAGGCGCCGCAAACCCAGGCGCCGCAGACCGTGGCCCCCAAGCCGCCGACCGTACAAGTCCCGAAGGCGCCATCGGGCGGCAGCGGCGGCAGCGGCGGCAGCAATCCTCGGTGAGCTGGTTACGCGGCCTCAGGAACCACCCATGTCCGATGTGACCGTCGTGTTGCCCTGCCTGAACGAGGAAGAGTCGCTGCCGGCGGTGCTGGCCGCCATTCCGGCCGGCTACCAGGCGCTCGTCGTCGACAACAACAGCACCGACGCCACCGCCGCGGTGGCGGCCCGGCACGGTGCCCGGGTCGTCGCCGAGTCGAGACCGGGCTACGGCGCCGCGGTTCACGCGGGCGTGGTCGCCGCCACCACACCCATCGTGGCGGTGATCGACGCCGACGGCTCGATGGACCCCGGTGACCTGCCCAGGCTGGTCGCCGAACTGGACCGCGGCGCCGACATGGTGACGGGGCGGCGCCGGCCGGTGCCCGGCTTGCACTGGCCGTGGGTCGCCCGGGTAGGCACCGAGGTGATGAGCTGGCGGTTGCGTACCCGCCACCGGCTGCCGGTCCACGACATCGCACCCATGCGGGTGGCCCGGCGCCAGGCACTACTGGACCTGGGCGTCGCGGACCGGCGCTCGGGGTACCCGCTGGAACTTCTGGTGCGCGCGGCGGCCGCGGGCTGGCGGGTGGTCGAACTCGACGTCAGCTACGGCCCGCGAACGGGTGGTAAGTCCAAGGTCAGTGGCTCGCTGCGGGGCAGCGTTACCGCGATTCTGGACTTCTGGAAGGTGATCTCGTGACTCTGCCGGTGACGGTCCTGGTGGTCGCGAAGGCACCCGAGCCGGGGCGGGCCAAGACGCGGCTGGCAGCGACGCTCGGTGACCGCGTCGCCGCCGAGATCGCCGCGGCCGCGCTGCTCGACACGCTGGACGCGGTGGCCGCGGTGCCGGTGGCCGCGCGCGTGGTCGCACTCACCGGAACTCTGGACAACGCCGCCGGGTTCGCCGAGATCCGGGAGCGGCTCGCCGCGTTCACCGTCGTCGAGCAGCGCGGCGACGACTTCGCCGACCGCCTGGCCAATGCGCATGCCGACGCGGCGAGGGCCGGTTATCCGGTGCTGCAGATCGGCATGGACACTCCGCAAGTGAGCGCCGAGTTGCTGGCCGAGTGCGCACGCCGGTTGCTGGAGACGACGGCCGTCCTGGGAATGGCGCTCGACGGCGGCTGGTGGCTACTCGGTGTACACGATCCCGAGACCGCGCAGTGTCTACGCGGCGTGCCGATGTCGCAGTCTGACACCGGTGATCTCACCCGTAAAGCGTTGCACGACAACGGCATTGACGTTACATTGGTGCAGCCGCTGGCCGACATCGACGTCATCGAGGACGTCGCGGGGGTGCTTGAGGCCTGCGATCCGGCGAGCCGTTTTGCCCGGCTCACCCGCATGCTGGGCTGACTGGCTACCAGTTCGTGAAGATGACGCTGTTCAGCAGCAGCGCCCCGGCGGCGTTGACGGCCAGCCACGCCCGATGAGATCGCGCCGGCAGTAGCGCCGGAGCCGCGGTGAGCCACACCGTGAACGGCAGCCAGATCCGTTCCGTCTCAGCCTTGCTCAGCATGCTCAGGTCGGCGCAGACGATTGCGGCCACCGCGGCCAGCAACAGCAGGTGCAGTGCCGAGCGGCGGCGGACGGCAGCCCAGTCGAACGCCCGGCTGATGCCCGCGACCGAGCCCAAGCCGATCGAGCAGACCACGCACGCCAGGTTGGCCCAACTCCAGTACTGAAACGGCCGGTCCTTGGCGATGCCCTGCCAATAGCGTTGTTGCACCAAGGTATAGCCGTCGAACCAGTAGAACCCGGCGACCGCAAACGTCGCCGCGACCGCCACCGCGGCGAGCACCGCCGGTCCCAGAGCCCGCAACGCCGCCCGCCAGTCCGCAGCCGAGATCAGCACGGCCAGCGCGGGCAGCCCCATCAGCACCAGGCCGTAACTGAGGAAGACTCCCCAGCCCAGCACCAGCCCCGCGGCGGCACCGGCCAGCGCCGGGAACCGGACCCCGCCGCGCACCGCCACCGCCAGCAGTGCGATACCCCACGCCGCGACACCGGCGAAATATCCGTCGGCCGACACCGCGATCCAGATCGCCGTGGGAGCCACCGCGACGAACGGGGCCGCGCGTCGGGCCGTGTGCTCGCCTGCCAGCGCGCGGACGGTCACCAGCACGGCGGCGGCCGCACTGGAGCCGACCAGGAGGCACCACAGCCCGGCCCAGGCGCCGCCGTGCAGTCCGATCCGGTCCAGCCACACGAATGTCAGCAGGGCACCCGGCGGATGGCCCGACACGTGTGTGGTCCAGGAATGCGGCTGGAAGTCGACGATCCGGCCGGCGAAGGTGCGCAGTGTCGCGGGGATGTCGGTGATCCCGGGCACCTCCCACAGGTACTCGTCCCGGGTGGTCAAACGACCCGCGAAGCCGCGTTGCCAGCCGTCGATCATGGCCAGCGAAAAGGCCCAGGCTGCCGCCGTCGCCCAGCTGGCCAGCACCAGCACCCGCCAAGAAAGCCGTTGCGCCACAACGGGACCCCACAGGACCGCGGCGGCCGCGATGACGATGGCCGCCGCGGTGCCCCAGCTGAAGTGGATGTCCCAGTAGCCGAAGATCGGCGCCGCGCCGGCGCGCATGGCGAACCGCTCCAGCCCGATATCGGACCGCGGCTTGACGCCGAGGTTCATCCGGGGCAGCACGAACGCGGCCGCCACCAGGACGAGCGCGGTCGCAACGGCGAGGGTTTCCCGGCGCGCGATCTTCACGACAAGCAGCCTATTGACCGAACCGTCGCCCCAGCGCCTGGCGGTCGACCTTGCCGATGCCCCGGCGTGGCAGCTCCGCGACGAGATGCAGCTCCCGGGGTGCCGCGGTGATGTCCAAGGTGCGCGCGAGGTGGGCCCGCAGCTCGGGCAGCGTTGGCGCCGCCGAACCGGGCCGCACCACGACGGCGGCCACCACCCGCTGGCCGAGCCGGTCGTCGTCCACCCCGAAAACCGCGCAGTCGCGCACGGCAGGGTGGGTGAACAGCGCCGCCTCCACGGGTCCGGGCAGCACGGTCAACCCACCGGTGCTGATCGCGTCGTCGACGCGGCCCAGCACCGTCAGCACACCCGAATCATCCACGGACCCAATGTCATCGGTCAGAAACCAGCCAGCCTGAAACGGATCCGGCTCGACCCGGTTGCGATAACCCTTGGCCAGCGTGGCGCCACCCAGCGCGATCCGGCCGTCGGCGTCCACCCGCAATGTCACGCCGTCCAGCGGAACACCGTCGTAGACGCAACCGCCCGCGGTTTCGCTCATTCCGTAGGTGCGCACCACCGTGACACCGGTCGCCGCGGCCGCGTCGAGCACCGGCCGGGGGGCGGGACCGCCGCCCAGCAGGACCGCGTCCAGTTCGGCCAGTGCCGCCGTCGCGGCCGGGTCCGTCAGTGCCTTGGCGAGCTGGGCGGCGACCAGCGATGTGTAGCGTCGCCCGGGGCCCAAAAGACTGACGGCTCTGGGCAATTCGCCGATGTCGAAGCCGGCCGACACATCCAGCTCGACGGGCTCCGTACCGGCCAGCAGACTTCGGATCAGCACCTGCAAGCCGGCGATGTGAAACGCCGGTATGGCGAGCAGCCAGCGACCCGGTCCGCCGAGGCGCCGGTGGGTCGCCGATGCGCTGGCCCGCAGCGCGGCGGCCGTCAGCAGCGCTCCCTTGGGTGCACCAGTGGTTCCCGACGTCGTCACCACCAGGGCGACGTCGTCGTCGATTTCTTCCCCGACGCGCAAGCCCCGCACCGCGGCATCAAGGTTGTGAGCCGGGGCGGCGACGAGTGCGGAGTCCGTGCCGTCGAGCACCCGCTGCAGGGCGGGCATCAAGTGCCGGGTCGCCGAACCCGGTGAGAAACTCAGCGCGCGCAGGACGGCTATGCGTGATCTCCGTTGTCGCGCACGTCATCCAGGGGCCACCCCTGGGCGGCCAACCGCTTCCGTACCCGCTCCACATCCTCCGGCGCCGGCAGTTCGTCGGTGAGCTGAGTGATGGCGACGCCGATGTCGATGTTGTCGATGTTGAGTTCGCCGCGGCGCATCAGTTCGTTGGCAACCGTGACGATCTCGTCGTTGGTCAAGCGGCGGGCCAGCAACGCCAGCACGGCGAAGGAATCGGTCGGCGGAATGCCGTCCGGATAACCCGCGCGCAGCCACGACACGATCGAACTGAGAAAACGGTTCATTGTGCGATCAACTTACCCCCCGGTCCATCGCCAAAACGTGGTTGACGAGGAACTCCGCGTTACGGTTTGGCGCCCAGGAACGGGTAGTGAGTGTGATGGGCGATGAAGTCTCTGGCGATGTAAAGCACGCCCAGAACGACCACCACCAGCACGACCGCGTAGATCAGCCAGGCAACGGCAGTCAGCAACGGCCGCTGCTTGCCCGCGAGTCCGCTGGTGCCCACACTGCCGCTGGCGACGGCCTGCAGCCGCACGCCCAGCGCGAACAGCCCGGGCAACGCCGCACCCGCCAGCAGGCTGAAGACGAGAATCTTGCCCGTGGCTTCGTAGTTGAACCAGCCGTTCATGAGGCGTTCCGGGCGGGGATCTGGCCGTCGGAGCCGTATTGACGTGCCGACGGGCTCGGCGGTGTCGGCGGTGTCGGTGGTGTCGGACTCGGTGGCGGTGGTGGCGCCGGCAGCTCGTCTGCACTGTCCAGTCCGGCCGTCAGGTGGCCTTCCCAGTCGGCGTTGACGTTGCGGTGGTCTACCTTCACCCGGCGCGAGCGCAGGTAGATGGTGGCCGCCACCGCGATCAGCAGCGAGAAGCCGACGATCGCGCCGGGGTAGCCGCCGATGAAGTGCACGATCCCGTAGGTGAAGGCGCCGACGAGGCCTGACAACGGCAGCGTGACCAGCCACGCGGTCGCCATCCTGCCCGCGACGCCCCAGCGCACCTCGGCGCCCGGCTTACCCACCCCGCTGCCCAGCACCGAGCCGGTGCAGACCTGCGTAGTGGACAGCGCATAGCCGAAATGGGCCGACAGCAGAATCACTGCGGCCGAGGATGATTCGGCGGCCATGCCCTGCGGCGAGCTGATCTCCACCAGCCCCTTGCCCAGGGTGCGGATGATGCGCCATCCGCCTAGATAGGTGCCTGCTGCCATCGCGACGGCGCAACTCACGATGACCCACAGTGGTGGCATGACGGCGGTCTTGCTGACCGCCCCGTAGGACATCAGCGCCAGGAAGATGACGCCCATTGTCTTCTGCGCGTCGTTGGTGCCATGGGCGAGGGAGACCAGTGAAGCCGATCCGATCTGCCCCCGCCGGAAACCCGCCTCGGTGCGCTCGGGCGAGGTGCCGCGCGTGATTCGGTAGACCAGCCAGGTGGCCGCCGCGCCGACGACGATCGCCAGCAGTGCCGCGATGACGGCCGGGATGAGGACCTTGGAGATGACGCCTTTCCAGATCACGCCGTGTCCGCCGACGGCGGCGATGGTCGCGCCGACGATGCCACCGATCAGTGCGTGCGAGGAACTCGAGGGGATACCGAGCAGCCAGGTGAGCAAATTCCAGACGATCCCGCCCACCAGACCCGCGAACACCAGCTCCAGCGTGACCAGGTTCGCGTCGATCAGCCCCTTGGCGATGGTCGCCGCCACCGCGGTGGACAGGAATGCGCCGATCAGGTTCAGCACCGCGGAGAGGGCGACCGCAACCTTCGGCGCGAGGGCGCCGCTGGCGATGGAGGTCGCCATAGCGTTGCCGGTGTCATGGAACCCGTTGGTGAAGTCGAACGCGAGTGCGGTGATCACGACGATGATCAAGAGGAACAGCTGAATGTTCACAGGCCCTGATTCTTGTGGTCGGAGTATCCCTTGTCGAACGGATGACGAGGGGAAATGCAGGAATATCGCGAGTCGTCGCCAGATGTTACCTATCAGTTCACCCTCGGTTCGTCCCCGCTCACTGCCGGGTGTCGGTGCGCAGCGGATGACCCCGGGGAACCTGGATGAAAATCAGCGTGACGCCGTCGGGATCGGTCACGTGCATCTCGTGCAGGCCCCACGGTTCCTGACGCGCTTCGCGGGCGATCGGCACACCGCGGCCACGCAGCTCCTCCTGGGTCGCGGCCAGGTCGCGCACCTGCAGCCACAATGCGCCGGGAAAGGGACCCCGGGAATGGTCCGGTTCGTCGTATCCGGTCAGTTCCAGCAACGACTGGCCGGCGAAAAACACTGTGCCGGCACCGTATTCACGGGCGATCGCCAACCCGATCTCGTCACGGTAAAAAGTCAGCGAGCGTTCGTAGTCCGAGGGGCGGAGCAGCATCCGGCTGGCCAGGATCTCCATGTGTTCGTGTCTAGCACCGCGAGCGCAGAGTTGCCACGCCGGCCCCAGCCAGGTCGTCGCACGCCGCGGCCCGTCCGGTCATCGCCAGCAACAGCGACAGCAAGGGGCCTTCTACCGCTTGGCCCGTGCCGTGCTGCCAGTCGTGGTCGGTGGCCTTCAGCGCCAGACCGGCGATGCGGTTCTTGGCGCCGCTGAGCATGTTGGAGCCCTTGTAGAAGTCGATCACCTGGCGGACCGCGTCCGGCGGGTAGGCGTGTGAAATGCCCAGCGGGCGGCGGATATCGGCGCCGTGAATGAGGATCTCGCCCAGCCAGGAGACCTTGGGGCCGGGCGGTGCGGAGGTGGAGTGCACCAGGGAGCGGAAGTCGGCCAGCGTCGCGGCCGGGTCGGCGCCGCGGTGCTGTGCCAGCTGTCCCTTGGAGAACTTGGCGAAGTCGAACCCGGCCCGGGCCATGCCGGCGAAGAACTTCAGCGGGTTCATCGAGGCGGTGGCGGACAAGTGTGCGACGACGTCGCGGACCGTCCAGTGTGAGCACAGCGACGGCGACTCCCACTGAGCCGGGGTCAACGCCGCCAGGTCGTCGGCCAGGGCGCCGCGCTCGGCGGCGATGGTGGTCCAGATGTCGGTCATGGCAGCCTCCTCGGCTCAGCCCTGATGGTTGTTGCGGGCCTGCATGAGCGTATTGACCCAGCGGGGGCCGACCGTGTTGAGCGCCTTGGCCGCTATCGCCATCCGGGGCGCGATCTGTACCGGGCGGGTGCGCGCGGCGGTGATCATCCACTCGCCCGCCTCTTCGGAGGTCAGTGCGGGCATTCCCTCGTAGGCTTTGGTGGGCGCGATCATCGGGGTGGCCACCAGCGGGTAGTAGAGGGCTGTGCAGTGCACACCTCTGGGGCCCCACTCCGTCTCGGCAATGCGGGTCACGGCGGTCAACGCCGCCTTGGACGCGTTGTAGACCGAGAACAGCGGCGCCGCCTCGTTGAGCACACCCCAGGTGGAGACGTTGATGATGTGGCCGTCGCCGCGCTCGATCATCCCGGGCGCCAGGCCGCGCATCAGGCGCAGCGGCGCATAGTAATTGAGCACCATGGTGCGTTCGACGTCGTGCCAGCGTTCCAGCGATTCGGCCAGCGGCCGGCGGATGGACCGGCCGGCGTTGTTGATCAGGATGTCGATTCCGCCGATGCGAGCTTCGACGTCGGCGACCAGGGCGTCGATGGCGTCCATGTCCGAGCAGTCGCACGGGATGGACATCGCCGTGCCACCCGCATTGGTGATCCGATCGGCCAGTTCGTCCAGCAGGTCCCGACGTCGCGCGACGACGACGACGGTGGCGCCGCGCTCCGCGAACTGTTCGGCCGCTGCCTCTCCGATCCCCGACGAGGCGCCGGTGAGCAGGATGCGCTTGCCCCGCAGGTCGACGGGTTTCATCGCCGGGCGGTTGAGCAGCACCTGTGGCGTCACCGGTGGGCGCATGCTGGCCAGCACGATCTGATCGGTCAACCGGCGCAGCGGACTCTTGCTCACGTTGGGAGTCTAGGCGGGGCGTTAGGCGGCCTGATGCAGCACGGGTGCCATGCCCATCGGTCCGCAAGTGGATTAGTTGTCGGTGCCCCTTCATAGCATTGGGCTTATGTCAGCGAGCACGTGCGAGGAGATCGCCGAGGTCCTCCGTGGACTCGAAGCGTACGCGGATCGCCTGTGCGCGTTGACGTTTGAGAAGCCCGGCACCCCAGAGTTGTTGGGGAGCAT
>NZ_LQOY01000237.1 GCF_002101675.1 Mycobacterium gordonae
GAATTCGAAGCAATCATGACCACACCGGCCAGTCAGGCCGCGTGACCGAAACTGTCACCTGATCGTGCAGCAGACCCATTTGCCACGACACCGCCGAGACGGTGGTTGCATTTGTCCAGCGGATAACCGCCAGGTTTGTGTACATAGTCGACTCGTCCTGGTAGGACGGACCGAAGGTAATGAAGCTGCCCGAGGAGCTGTTTCGCAGCCCTATTCCGGAGTACATCCTGTTGGTAGCGGGCTTAACTGAGGCTTCAAGATAGGCCGTAGCGCTGTAATTGCTGGCGGGCGACAGGCTTCTCGTGCGCAGCCGCATATTCCGGGTGGAGCTGGGCGCGGTGATGCGTTCCCCGCCTAGTTCAGTTGCCGTAGTAGCGGTGCCTTGGTTGACCCACGACCAGCCCGACGAGGGGGGTTTGGTGAAGTACCCGAGCGGGCCTCCCCAGATGTACTCCCACGCAGAACCGTTGTCCCGCTGGATAAGCCCCACATCGTTGGAGACGTACATGCGTCCCTTCGTCCCAGCAGTGGGAGTGCCGGAGAAGGGGTAAGAGGACGGGGCGGGGGGGTTGTCTTGGTAGGAGACTGTGCGGATGGCGGGAGGGTATTTGCCGGAACCGCTGCTCAATGCCATAGCAAGACCTACGTACAGATATGACGCGCCCAACTGAGAAACGTGGGATGAATCTGTGTACGTGATGACGGGTGTGCCGTTGTAGAGCACCTGCATGGCATAGGGACTTGACGATGATGGGTCGCCAAGTATCAGCTCTACCAAACCCCCGGTGCTCATAGAGAGGAGTGAGTTACTAGCGAAGGTTGTATAAGCGCCACTCACCCAACAGCCAAGCTTCAATTCATTACTTGAGAGAATTGCGACCGTTACGCGCGTAGTGCGTGCCGAGTTCACGCGACCGCAAACCTCGGTGTAAGCCGGATTGCTGTCGTTGAGGTTGCCGAGGGTGGCAGTGATGACCTGATAGTCACTAGTGGTTTGGGTCGGAAACACCTCGGCGTCGGAACCTGCGGTGCCGACTTGCCGCTTCGCCACGCCCGACGTAATGCCGATATTGGTGTTGCCCGGCGACATCACCCCAGACATGTTCGAAGCGTTCGACATGCCCGAGAAGTCAACTGTCACACTGACATTTCCCGCCGCCGCCGGGGATACGTTGAACACCGCGTTGAACGCCGAGGTCTGCTGCGCCAGGTTCGCCGCCTGTGCTGCTGCTGCTGCCGCCGCCGCCGCGTAGGCGTTCTGCGTGGGGACAATCCCGAAGAGTCCCGTCGCGCCCTGCAGGAACTGAGCGGGGGCCGTCAGTAACAGGTTGAGGTTCGTCTGGGCATCAGCCAGTAACGTCGAACCGCCCGAAAGCAGCCCCACTGCAGCGTTGTTGATGCCCTCAATAAGCCCTTGCGCGTTGGCCTGGATAGTCCCGACGGTTTGGCCGGCCACGGTGGCGGCGGTGTTGATCGCCCCGGTGATGCCCGCGCCGAGAAGCTGACCGGACGAGTTGATGTTCGTGAACAGCGTCGAGAGTGAAGCGCCACCCACCGTCAAAGCTGTGTTCAAAGCACCTGTGGCGGCGGAGTTGATGACGCCGATGAACTGGCCCGACCCGTTGAACAGGGAGCTCACGGCCTGACCGCCGATGGTGACGGCGGTGTTTAACGCGCCCGTGGCGCCGGAAAGGAGGAGCTGCCCGGAGGAGTTGATGTTGGTGAACAGCGTGGAGAGTGTTGTCCCGCCAACAGTTATCGCCGAGTTCAGTGCGCCGGTAGCTGCGGAGTTCAAAACGCCGATGAACTGGCCGGAGCCGTTGAATATGCTGCTGACCGCCTGACCGCCGATAGTGACAGCGGTGTTGATGCCGCCAGTCAAACCCCCAGCGTCGAACGCCCCCGTCACCGCGTTGAGGTTCTGCAGCGCCGTGGTCCAATACGACTGCAAGCTAGACACGCTGAATAGCGACCCGACATAACCCAACGCGTTCACCAACGCGTCAATGAGCTGCTGAACCAGCTCGGCCGCAGCCACCACAAGAGGCCCAATAACAGGGATCTGCCCGATAAGTAGGAACAGGTTCTCAAACCCGTTCTGCAGCAACCCCAACGCGCCCTGCCACTGCGTCGTGGCCTGCTGCCGCCAATCCTCAATACCCTTAGCCGCGAACGCCGCCAACCCCGCCGCGTTCGCCGCACCAATCGGCGTGAACCCGCTAGGAGTCGTCACGGCGCGCCCTATCCATCAACGCCCGCAACTGCTCCGGCGACAACCGCCCCAACAGCTCGTTGAACACTTCCGCCTGCTGCTGAGTCACCATCGAATCCACCGCCTGCTTCGCCGGCGAACGCGGATCCCGCTCCGGGGTACTCATCGGCACCCACTTCCCCGGCGACGTCGCCCAATTCGGGTCCGTCCCAAGAGGCGCCTGATACTTCAACACCGGCTCATTCATGTGCCCACACGACGGGCACTTCAGCATCGCCCCCAAATCATGCAAACGCTTCGACACGAACTGGTAGTAGTCGATAGGCATGATCAGCGGCCCACCCGAAACGTACGGCAGCGCAACGAACATCCACAGGAACTCCTGGTACGGGTCACCCAGGTCGCAGGTCTCCCGCGTCGGCAACTGCCCCGCCGGGAAACTCTTGAAGTCCGCCGGCAACCCTTCCGGGATCACGAGCCGTCGTCCTGCAGGATCGGCGCCAACACCAAACCCAAACTGTCGAGGGTGTACGTGTCGGCGTCAGCCCACGCCTGCGGGGTGGTCAACGCCACCGCCCACAGCGGCTCATCAGTACCGGGGCCGGTCGGCCCATCCCACGTCGACAGGTAGCGCAGCGTCTCCGAGGTGCCGCCGTTCGTCCAGATCGGGGACGCCGACAACACCAGCGCACCGAGGGTGGGTGCGGAGAAGTTGACCAGCTTCAGGCTCGGGTCCCCGACACTGATGTTGTCCTCGCAGAACTCCCCCGGCGGATTCGTGTGCAGCATGACGTAAACACTGCTGACGGCGAATGACTGGTTACGGAACGTGTTCAGCAGCGCATTAGCGCTATACAGCGTCAGCCCGGAATTGACGGCCATCTACTTGTCCCTGTCTTCTGCTTTGGTGACATGCCCGTCGGCGTAGGCGTAAAGGCCCAGTACCGGCTGGCTTCTGTCGTCGTCATTCGGCATATAACAATCCGATCTCCCTGCGAGACTTTGCGTTTGGTGAAAACTAGACTTGAAGAATGTCCAAACACGCTTTCCACGTTGACATTTCAGGCCGCGAACACTTGGAGGAGTGGCGGCCAATACCGGGCCTAGGTGGCAAGTACGAAGCCAGCAACCTAGGGCGCGTGCGGAGTAGGCGCTGCATTCTCAAACAGCGTTTGAACTACCGCGGATACGCCGTCGTGGAACTCTGCTACCCAGACAAACCGGGTAGTCAAGAATCGCTCGTGCACCGCCAGGTATTGAAGGCGTTCGGCGGAGAACCAGCGGAAGGTCAGGAGTGCCGCCACCTCAACGGAAACCAAACCGACAATCGTGCAGAGAACCTGGCCTGGGGTTCCCGGAGTGAGAACTCAATCGACCAGGTCGTTCATGGCACTCACCGCAATGTGCGCAAGACGCACTGTAAGCGCGGGCACTTGTTCGATGAAGAAAATACTCGTCTGCGCCCAAACGGGACTCGCCTGTGCCGGGCCTGCAAGCGGGAGTACGACATGCAGCGATTCCACGCCGCCAGCAAATTAGTTAGCTAGGCTACCATACGCCTAGATCGCGGAGACCCGCCATGACGGATTCGATGCGGCCTAAAGCGAGCTGTGCGGGGTCTTGCCAGATCCGGTCATCCCCGACGGTGATGTTCCATTCGGGGAAGTTCTCCTCATCCCACGCCAAATCCAGCTTGCGGGCGCGGTCCATGTGGATGGTCCCGTCACCGCGTAGTACTAGCCCGATGCGGTCATCCAGGAAGTAATGCCCCTGCCCGCGGTCACCGATGAGGAACGGGACACCGTCCCACACAGAGACTTTCCAGGAGATGACTGTCCGGGTCGCCCACAAAGCGGCCCGCAACACCATCAGGGAGGTGATGGTGTATGCCTTGTTCGCGCCCTGCTGGAAGTACTCGTACAGGCGTTCCCACCCGGAGTTCTGTGCGCGGGAGAGGACTTTGATGGACCACCACGCCAGGATCGTGTCCTCATAGAGTGGTTTGATCAGTGAATCGACTGCGGCACCCAACCCGCCCAACAGGATCAGGTTCCCCAACAGGTCGAAGATGACTTGGACGGTCGCTGAGATTGCCTCATTCACCCCGGGCATGGAGTGGCCTCCGCAGGCCACCTCCACACCCTTAGCGGGGGAGTTCACCCACTGTGATGTTTGTATCGGGGACGAGTCGTCCTCGAAATACACCACATACGGGACGCGGGGGTTGGTGTAGCGGCTGCCCACTGTCCAGTAGTCGGCGGGCACCTCCACATCGGCCGCCAAGTTCAGTGTCGAGTCGAGGAAGTCGTCGGTGAACTCGGCGAAAGTGCGGGCCAGGCCGTCGAAGATGGTGCCGCCGTTCGCTGTCCCCAGATACACCCCGGATTTGTCGACGATGTCGACGACTAGGGTTCCGTGCCGCAGGTTTGCCCCCGGCCACGGCGGCGGGTCCCCCGCTAGATACCGGTCGCAGCGGACGGAAAGCTCTGCGTCCTCGAGCATTTGGTGGGCCATGTCGTGCCAGTTGGTCCAGCGGGCGATGCAGATTCCCCACACCCGACCCGAGGCCAGCGCCTCCAGGAACGAGGTCGGTTTGACGACCATGTTCCACGTCGACTGGTCCAGAGATGTCAACCAGGAGTTCAGGTTTAGTGGGTCATCGGGGAGGTTCAGTAAGGGATTGTGTTCCCGGAATAGCTGTAGAAAAAGGCTGACTTTGAGTATCCAGTCGACCGGGCCGGCGAGCATGAACGCTCTCGGGGCCTGGAACCACGCCGGTAGGAACGGGTTCGACCAAACGGTGCGCCATTTCAGTTTCTCGTAGTCGTGAACCCAATCCACCACCAACACGGAGTCGCCGTCGCCGCGCTGCTCAATGGTGTACTTGTCCATGATTCCCGACCAGCGGGCGCCGCAGTAGTCGACGGTGATGGCCACGTTGCGGCCCGACCCGCGGGCAATCCGGCCCTGATGGTCGTGAATCCACAACGCGCACGGCGAATCCGCCGCCAACTCAATCTGCCCCGGCCCCGTGTCGTTGGAGATGAACGAGAACGTGGCGCGGCGTTCGTTGCCTAAAACGAACTGCAGATTCCACTCCGCATCCCAGATCCGCACCAGCGGCGCCTGACGCCGCAACAGTTGCTCGGCGCGGCGCTGGCGGCGGGTGGCCGCCCAAATCTGCCCGCACCGCACCGACAAATCCGCCGACCCGTCAACCGGGCCGGCGTAGCCGACCGCGGTGACCGTCAGGTTCGCCGACCCGTGGTGGTCTGTTCTGCGGGACGCCGACGGCGTGGCGGTCACCGCGAGGGTGGCGCCACCAGTGAAGGCGGTCATCGCCTAAGCGCTGCCTTCGTCCTCAACGTGGTAGGCGTAGAACCACGCCTGCCCGCGGGCACCCGGATAACCCCCACCGAGCGGGACACCACCGGACCCGCCGCCACCCGGGGCGTTACCCCCGGCCAGGGAAGCCACCGGCCCGCCATAATAGTTACGGCCGTTGAACGACAACACCTGCGGGCTCGGCGGATACCCAGCCCCGAACCCAACCGCGAACGGCCCCCCCGGTGGGCCTGCCGCACCACCAGACGCGCTCAACGGGGTCATCCCGTCAGCAGTAGCCGTCGTCGCCCCACCAGGCGAACTAGGCACCGAAACCAGCGGCGCTATCCACCCGCCCGGACTACCACCGCCCCCGATGACACCCCTAATGATTTCCGTCTCCCACGGAATGTCGACACCCCGCTCCAACGTCGCATACGCCCACCCGCCGCCGTAGCCGCCGTAGTTGTAGCTCGACGCCCCGCTACCACCACCACCACCGCCGATCAAAACCACGTCGATGTGGGTGGCCGTCGGCGGGATGGTGTAGCTGTAAGAGCCGGGGGTGGTGAACACCGATTCCAGCGGCTTCAAAGCATTCGGGTCGGCGTCCAGTTCCAGCCCCCACGGCCGCGACCACCGCAGCGGCATCCGCAACTGCGCCATCGCCCCACCAACCGGAGCACCGATATACGACAGCGGCAGCAGCGTCGGCGGCGTGTACGGCGGGATGGGGTAGATGAGGATTTTGGTGGAACCGAACTGGCCGAGGATGTTGGTGTCGTTCGCGTCCCGCCACATCAACTCCTGGCGGTCCAGGTCGCCCACCGCGCCACCATTACCGAGGGTCACATTGACCGCCGGCACCACCCGGTCACCGTTCGCGCCACCCGGCTCCCGAGCCCCCTTCGCACCCACCCACTGGAAATCGGGAATCCACCACGTCGCCGGAGTCAGAACCCACTTGTGATACATGATGTTGTCGGTCGGGTTCTCCACCGTCACGAAACCCGTTGCGGTGCCGGTCTCCTCAGAAGCGAATGAGTCGACAACCGTGTCCTCGTACCACATCGGATCGGATGCGCGGAGCTTGTAAATGATGTTCCCGAACTCCTGCGCGAGCGGGTCGAGTTTCGGGACGAACTCAGGCTCCTCATACATCAGCACATCAATTTTGCGGATGCCGGACAGGTCGGTTTCCACCTCGATTGTGGTGGGCTCCGGGCTGGGGTCCCACGGGTCTTCCTCGTAGTCGAACATCAACCGCAGCACGGAATCATTCAGTTCGTAGGCGCTGCTGGTTTCGCGGACGTGGAAACCCAAAAGCAGGTCACGGTGAGGGCGTCGGGTCCAGCGGTGCGTGGAGCCCTCCTGGAAGGCCCCCGACTTGTAGGTGGTGACCACGGGCGCGTCGTACAGGCCGGTGACCTGGCTGGCCGCGATCCACACACCCTCCGTCCCGGCTAGGGCGCCGTGGACGTGAAGAACCCTGTCGCCTTTGCGGATTCGTACCGCGCGGATGCCGGGCTTGCTCATAAGCCGGTCGGCCTGCCGGTGTGCTGCAAACTCCGCAACCGCTGTTTGCCTGCGATGTAGCGTGCGATCTCATCCGGCGAGTAGCCCTGAACGATGTAGGTGTCACCACCGCGGCCCGCGTATTCCTGCGCGGCGGGTCTAGTGGTCATCGCGTCCAGATCGGCTGGGGAGAGGACGAACTCATCCCGGCCTGTGCCGTTGTATCCCCACGTCCCCGACGGCCACGGGCCACCGTCATCGAACAGCAGGCTCTCCATCGTGGGGATGGGGAGCATCGGGTTCTGTGGGAGTGTGGGATTCACGGTCGTCTGCGGACGGGGGATGAAGTCCATCGGCATCGGCACTTTGGAAGACGAGGGACTGGGCGGCCCCATCGGCTTCGGTGGCCCTACGCTCGGCGCGCTTCCACCGGGTCCGGTCCCCGGTGGCGCAGAAGGGGCTTGCACCGGCTGGTTGGATCCGAACTGCGGAGTTGGGGGGCCGACGGGTTGCGAACCGGGCAGCAGTGAGGCATTCACCGGCCCACCGGGTTGCTGAGACGCCATCCCCGCCGCATCCAGGCCCGTCGGGGCGCCTTCCGCGCCCTGCGCCTGCAACTGTTGTTGCACGGCCTTTTCCGCGGTGGTGGTGCCGATTTCGGAGATGTTCAACTGCGGCACAAACTGGGTGTAGTCGTATCCCAGCCAGCGGGGGGCGCCGAACGGGAACAACTGCTCAACAAGGGCATCCGCGCCAATCGCGGCCATCTGGAACCCGTACGACGACAGTCGCTTACCTTGGGTGGCGGCTAGTTGGATGCCGTACGACGCGGCCGCTGACGCTGCCGGCCCCGCCGCGGCACCGGCCCCGAACGAACCTGCCGCAGCCGCACCCGTCACCGCGGCACTGACCGCCATCTGCGCCGCCGAAGCCCCGGTGTCGATCAGGCCGCTGACAACGTCGTTGCCCATAGAGAACAGTCCTGCCAGGCTTGAGGTTCCAGCGACACCGCCCGCGTTGCCCTCAGCGGCAGCAGGGAGATAACCGAGGGTGCGCGCCAAAGCATCATCTGGGGAGTCCCCTGATGGACCCGGCGGCGCGCCGCTGCCCGCGTGCAGCGCCTCGCGGAACGCGTTAACGCCCGACTGCCCGCCCATCGCATTGACGTCGGCGGCATCAAGGACATGCTCACCGCTGTGCAGCCACGCCGCGAGGTCCCCCGGCACCGGGCCACCCTCGTCGTAGGCGATATGAACGTGGTCGGAATGGTCCCCGGCCTGGCCGAGCGTGTAGAACGACCCGAACGGGCCAACAACCCCACCGTTATGGATCGTGGAGCCGAAACCCTGCTGATCGAAGATCAGCTCTTTGAGTTGCGGGCTGTAGTTGGCCGCCATGTAGTCGGCGAACGCCCTCATCTGCTGCGGAGAACCGCTGTAATCATGCGCACGACCCGAACCGTGATACGACCGCGAAGCCGGAACCCCGGCAATCGTGGGGCCGTTGGGGTCACGGAAACCGGAAGTCATCGACAGCCCGAACTGCGAAGCGATAGCGTCGATCTGCTGCCAACTACCCGGGGACAGTGTCGCCGCGCCACCGTTGGCGAGTCCAGCCGGAACGGCGGCAGCGCGTGATCCTGTTCCGGTCATCCCGCTCGGTGATGCGATCCCCAGAAGGCCGCCCGTTGAGTCGGGTTGAATCACACCGTTATTGCCGTCGGTGCTCGCGCCGCCGTACCAGTCCTTGTAGAAGTTCCGTTGAGAACTCCCACCGGGCAGGAAGTCGCTCGGCGTGAAACCACTCGAAGGTGTGCTAGGGGCCTTCCCGGGCTTCAAAGGACTGTTGCCGAAGATGTCTTTGATTGGGCGGTCCAGAAACGTGGTCCCTGGTATCAGCCCGTTGGCCCAGTCTTTGAGGTTGAACGGCTTTTTGCCCTGAAGCTGGTCGAAGATACTCCCCAGCGCGTTGACCGCGGCGGGGTTGAACGTGGACAGCGCGGCGAATGTGGCCGCCAGCGGTCCCGCCGCGGCGCTGATTGCCGACAAGCCTCCCGCGATCTTGCCTGAGTTGTTCGTCAGCGTCAGCAGGCTGGTGGTGGTGCCCTCAATGTCGCCTTTGAGCTTCCCCGCCTTGTCCTGCGTCTCCCCGACCTTGTCCCCGAGGTCTTTGATTACGCCTGCGGCGCCGGTCTGACCGATCTTCCCCAAAGCGTCAGCGACACCGTTCAGCGCGGCCCCGGCGTCGTGGTCCCGGATCCCCTTCAACGCGGAACTGACGCCGTTGACGGTGTCAATGATCGGGGCCGCCTGATTAGCGATGTCACGCAACGACTGTGAAGCGCCCGAGCTAGAGATGGCGTCGGAGAGCTTTTTGCCCAGCCCCTTAGCTGAGTTGTCGACCATCGCTTTGAACTCGCGTTCAAAGCCTGTGCGGGCGTCCTTGGCGCCCTTGCGCATGCCGCTGCTGACTTCGTCGCTGAGCTGCTTGGCGCCCTTCTTCCCCGCATCGGCGATACTGCGGGTCAAATCTCCCATTGCACTTTTTGCGCCCGTGGATAGGTTTTGGCCCATCTTGCGGCCGGCGTCCTTGGCGTAGGAGCCGGCGTCATCGAGGGCGCCTTTGACGGTGTCGGTGACGGAGGAGTCGTCGACGTTGAGTTCGATGAACGCGGTTGCTACGCGGACGCCATCACCGGCCACAGGTCACGCTCCTTTCTTGTGTTGTCGCTGCGCCCGCCTGCGGGCCAGTTCCACGCGTTGAGCTTCACGCCGCGCCGCCAACTCCGACGCCGTCCGCACCTGCGGAGGACGGTCATCGGGGCGTTGAATCCGTTTCGGCGCGTTACCTTTACCGCCTGAGCGCTGCCAGTTCGCCCCCTGCACGGCTTGCAGGATCATCGACTGGAAGTCATGCAGCGACGTCCACCACCACGAACCCGGATGCATGGAGCGGAAATACGCTGAGTCTCCGGTGGGGGGTAGCCAGCGGATGAAGTTGGCGAACTCCGGCCAGCTCAGCCGGCGGCCGAGGTCGCGGCGGGTCCATCCTCGGGCGTTGAGGTCGAATCCGATTGCGCCTCCGTGTTCTCCGTCGAGGAGTCCGCGGAGGCGAGAAATTCCCCCAATGGGATGGACGACTTCTCCCGCCACACCACCTGAATGGCGTTGAGCTGCCCCACCGGGAGGGTTTCGCACACTTTGTAGTCGGCTGCCGACAGGAACGGTTTGAGCATCAGCAGGGTCGCCAGCCGCATCCGCTTACGGAACGGCTCGCCGACGTACTTGTCGGTGTCCAGCTCGGCCACTGACGCCGTCAACTCGTCATGCTGGGTTTCGTCGATGAAGTCGAACCGCGGAACCCGGAGCACTAAGGGCGCTTTCCGTCCCTTCACTGGGACTCGGATAGGGACGAGTATCCGCGGATCGTCAAGTGCGGGAACATCGAACACAGGAGGGGCCTTTCACTCGCGGAGGGGATGCTGGGAACCTGGCGGACGGCGGACCCCTCCACGGAAACACCGCCCGCCAGGGCTCAAAGGGGGGTTAGGAACCCGCGTCCACGTCGGGCTCGTCGATCAGCTCCGTGACAGCGTCGGTGTCAGCGTCCGGCTTGTAACACATGATCGTGACCGTGTACTTCACCAGTTGACTGTTGAGGTGAACCACGTCATCGACGGTGACGATCTCGCCTTCCTCGACCCGGATCAGGCGCGTCTTCTCCCCCTCGATCATGCGGGCCAGGAACACCGACCTTTGCAGGGGCAGGGACGAGTGGTTCACCGTCACCTGCCGGTGCCCCGACAGCTCGTCTACGGTGACGTTGTCGTCGCCGAACACCGTCTTCAACACCACTGGGGACGACTCGTAACACGTGACTTTCAGCGTCTCGGTGTACTTGTCCTGCGTGGACTTGACGATGTCGCCGCCGAACGCCTGGTGGTCGGTGCGGTCGCGCTGCATCCCGTTGGTGATGCCGTCATCACCCATCCAGCCGTGGTCAACGAAAGCCGGGTCGAGGTCGTCCCACGGCGCGTCGGCCATCGTGGGGAGTGGGGTTTCCAGCGGGGCGCGGTAGAACACGCCACCGTCGGCGGGCCGGGTTGAGGCCCAAATCAGTTTTGAGTCGGCCATAGTGATGCAGCCCCTTTCAGGCAACGTGGATTTTTGGAGGGGCCACAATCAGGGGCGAACTCGTGGGAGTTCGGGATTATCTAGCTGGTGGAGACGAGCCAGTCGCCTTGGAACTGCCAGCGCTCCATATCGGTGACATCCGGGTCGGGAAAATCGACCGGGCCGTCGATGTTGGTGAAGCCGCGGATGAACACACCATCCACGAACGTCCCCTGCGCGTTCTGCAGCGCGGCGATCGCATCGCAGCAGAACTGCTCCACCACACCCACCGCCCCCCCGGGCACGGATTGATTCACCCACAGCTCCACCAAAATCCGGGCGGAATCAGTGACCAGGGAACGCATCCCCCCGCCGGCGCGGGACACCCGCCCGAACTTCTCCGGCCGCACATTCGGGATTTTGGTGGCGAACTGCACCGGGGCGAACCGCGCCGCCAACACTGTGCGCGCCGCCTTGACCGCAGGTTTCGGGGTCGGGTAGCTCATAGCAGCTTCGCCAGGGTTTGATGTTTGGCGTTGGAAAACTTCGCGTGATTCGAGCGGGTGTATACCTTCGCCCAGGGCTTCGAGCCCTTACGGGCAGAGACGTACCCGTAATCCGGGTAGCCCTTCTGCTTGCGTTTCAGGGTGCCGTTGGCTTTGCGCGCTAAATTCTTGGCCTGCCTGCGCATCTCGGCGCGCAACTCCTCGCTGTCGCTGGCGAGTTTGTCGAGGGTGGCTTTATCGAGCTTCACCCGAACCGCACGGTTCTTGCGGCCAGCTTTACCCGTCGGGCGTCCTTTAGGAGCCATCGACCAACTCCACGCTGATCCATTTGTCCTGGGCGAACACCGCCACCAGATGGTCATCGGAATCCATCAGGACCAGGTTGTTGAACTCTTCTTCGGTGAGGAACCTTTGCGCGGTGGGGAACTCGCGTCTCTGGCCTTCGGTGGTGACGATGATCATCCGGTCACCTGCCTCAAGTTCCACACCTTGCAGCCCGGCGTCCACCACGGCCCGTGGGTGTAGTCGTTGGCCTCCCCCAACACTTCCCACTGGTTAGTGGGGTCGCCGTTGAGGTCGATCAGGTCGTAGGCGGTGGCGGGGAACGTATCCGGGGCGAACAGTTGCAGATACGAGATGACCCGTTTCATGTTCTCGTTGCGTTCCATCGCTGACGGCAGGAACAAATCGACCCAGCCGACGACCTTGTACAACACCCCCGGTGAGGCTTTGGCGGGGGTGAACACCGGGACAGGGTTTCCGTAGCCGTCATCACCGCCACCGGAGTAGGTGTGCAACCCCACTGTGTGGGGCGTCGGGTAGCTCACGCCACCCCCGGCTGCCACAGCCAGTACCGCTCCAACACCGCCGCCGTGGACATCGGATTCACAGACCCCCCCGACAGGGCGATATCGAACGCGGTCGAGTACGGTCCCGCCGTCTGCGTTTTCGCCGTCTGGTCACGACGCTGCAACAGCGCAGCCTCCGCGATCAGCGGCAACAGATCGGCGGGCACCGTCTCGTATCCGTGGTCGAACTCCACCTGAACCCGCCCATACCCTGCGGGCCAGTACCCGCATCGGTAACGGATCTGCCCGAACGCCCGCGACACCCGATACCGGTTCGCCGCGATCACCGTGTCCGTGTCGAGGTCACGAACCTCGATCACTTCCACCAGATACCGTGTAGGCAGCCGCAACACCGGCTCCATACACGCAACGTCGAGCACCACCGTCGAGGTGATCTCCGGCGCGATATGCCACTTCGCGGCATTCTGCACCGTCACCACCGCGGCGTTGATTTCGCCCTGCGAAAACGGGGCGCCGGCCAGGTACGCCAAATCGGCGGGCTCCAAACCCATCTCATTGACGTCGACCGCATCGCTGGACATGTGTCAGACGACCAGAGTCCGACCCAGGAAGTCGGTTTCGTCGCCGTCAGACGTCGGTGTCTCGTCCGGGTCAGCGATGCTGCGGCCCAGGAAGTCCGTGGCGTCCGACGTGCCGGGGCTGGCGTTGGTCAACGCCCTCCCCAGGTAGTCCTTAGTGCGAGGTGTTGCCACCATGTAACTGCTCCTTCACGCTGAAGATGGATACCGGCTCGGCCGCTTTCGGCTCCGGTTCGGGTTCGGGCTTGGGCTCCGGTTCGGGCTTCGGCTTGGCTGCGGCTTTGCGCGGCGCGCGCCGCTTCGGCTCCGGCTCCGGAGCCGCCCCCGGCTCGGCGCTGTGAAGCACCGAACCGAGGGCCTGCCCGTTACGGACGATCACGAACCAGCCTCGAGCGGGATGATGCCCGAGTCCTGGATCTCCAACGCCGTGAAGTAACCGGCGTAGGCGACCTGCACGCCCAGCACCGACGGCTCGGTGACCTGCAGGACACCAACCCGCTGCTCGTACACCTCAATGGCTGCGGAGGAGAACAGGAACGCCTCCCCGGCGCCGAGGCCGGCCGACATCAGCACCGGCACACCGGAAATGGTGCCCACCGGGCCCTGCCCGAAGTTGCCCGCCATGAAACCGGTGCCCTGCTGGTTGAACGGCCCGTACGGGGCGAACAACGGACCGAACACCGACAACACATCCGGTGCCACCGCCAGCAGCAGACGGCCCTGGCCGCGGGTCGCGGTGTACGCCTTCGATGCCGCACCCCACACCGCCGCCGCCACACTGGTCTGGCTTGAGGCGTCGTAGGACTCCGGGGTGGCATCCGAAGCGGCCGCCAACGCGGCACCCACCTCAGCCTCGGTGTCGATGGCGTACTGGCTCGCCAGGTCGTTGATGATGGCGTCCAGAATCGACGGCTGGGAGAAGTCGATGTTCTGCTTTGCCACGTTCACGTAACCGCCGAACGTCTTCGCGTTGCCGGTCAGACGGGTGATCGTCATCTTCTGCGAGACGAGTTCCGTCTTCTGGTCCGCAGCAGCACCAGCCGAACCCTGTTTGTCCACGCTGGTGTGTTGGGTGACCTTCGGCCGGTACCACGTCGCGTTCGTCAACGGCTTCGGACCCAGCGCAGCCACAATCGGCCGTGCCGAGTCGATGAAGTTGACGACCTCCCCGACAATCGGTTCCGGGATGACACCCAGGTTGTCCGACGTCTTCTGGTGCGCCGCGGTGCGGTGGTAGACCTCGATACGCTCGGCGGCCTCTCGGCTACCGAGGTGTGCGTGGTACATGTCCAGCGCGTACGCGCCGGCGCTGCGGTACTCGACCGGGCCGTTGTCGCGGCGCCCCCGCATCTCGGAGATGGCGCGGTCCACCTGGTTCGCGCGGTTCTGCGTCTCGAACGAGACACGGGCCAGGTCTTCCAAATCGCCGATCTGGTCCTTGATTTGAGACATGCGGCCCCGGGTCTCCTTCAGCAGGCCCTTCTCGTCCTCGGTCAGGTCACGTTCAGCGTCCTGCGCGCGGGCGATGATGGAGTTCGCGAAAGTTTCCTTCTCACGAAACTCGGTTTCCAGACGCCGAACCATGGCGTCGTTTGCATGAACATTGGTTCCGCTCATAGCGGCATTCCTCCAAATTGATTGCAGTAGTTGACGATTCGACTTACTGCTGTTCAGTCGGGAGGCTTACTGCTATTCAGCCTGAAAGCCCTGGCCTACTGCTATTCAGCGCAGGGAGAAACGGGGCGCGGCTTTACTGCTTGTTCAGTCGCGCTTTGGACCACTCGGAGAGCGCAGCCATTTCCGCCAACTCCTGATCCAAGTTCGGGGTACGCAGACGCGGAAGCCCGGCCGCGTCGATGAAGGAAACGTGATTGTCGTGCACTTCAAGGACCTTCGCACCGTCATAAGCCGGGTCCTCAACGAAAGCCAGATGGTCCAGAATCGCGGCGTTCACCCTGCGAAGCTGGTTGCGGCGGTCCAACATTTGATCGCTGGGCCGCACCGCGAAACCCACACTCGCAGACAAGCAGTCCTCATCAGCTAACGCCAACGTCTCATCACCAAGGTCGGTCTTCGCGATCCGAACCTCAGCGATAAGACCCTCATCCCGGCCGGGGATGAACCGCACGATCTTGCCGACAGTGCGGGTCTTGTTGTGGTCGCGGTTAGCGCGGATCCTGTTCGGCTTATCCATGATCGAGTTGAACGCGCCGCGCGTGAAAATCTCTTTCCACAACTCGCCGCGATACTGGACCAAAGCCTCCTGCTCGTACGGTGCCGCGATGACCGTGATCATCCGCTGCGCATAGTCGATGTCATCGACGGCCGCCGACCGTAATTCCACTGGGGCTTTCGGCTGATCCTCCACGCGGTCATCAACCATCGTCATGTCCGTTCGCCTCCTGTCAGCGACATATCTATGGAGGGGGTTGTTTCGTCTGCGGTCCCCCCAGCAAGGGAAGACGCTGTACCGCTGCTGTGGAGCCTTTCAGCGGCTTGAATCTGCTCAGTGCTGATGACACCCATCGTGTGCAGGATTTGGTACGCCTCAGCGCGTTCCTTCAACCCCGGCCGGGAGTACTCGTCGCGGTTCAGCTCCGCGGACTGCCCCCGCGGCAACGCCCACGCCGAGAGCGCCTGCATCACCGCGGTAGCTTTCGGCCGCAACGACGACCGGTCATGGAACTCGTAGATGTCCTCTTGGTTCTTGTACGTCAACGAATCCCCACCTGAAGGCAACCCCACCAACGGTGGCGGAACACCCAACGCGACCGCGATCCGTGACTCCGTCCACTGCGACAACTCGAGCAGCGCCATGTCTTTCGCCGACGGCGACGGCATCGACTCCAACGTCACCGGGCCTGAGAGAACCCCAGGATGCCCCGGGTGGCGGGTGCGGGACTGCACCCACGAATCCAGCAGTTCATCAGCCTGGGGCTTCTCCAGGCGCTTCTCGTGGTGCAGCCAGTAATGCGGAACACCACCGGTTTCCACCAGTTGATGAACGTAACGCTGCAGCAGCCCCGAAGCCACCACCCGCGCCCCCACCGCCTCAAGAGGCCCATGCCCATGCGCGTCACAGGTGGACGACTGATACCGGATATGCAGAACCTCATCCGTCACATCCTCAGAGCCGAGCATGTATTCACGCCTACCGCCACGGATTTCGACGTTCATCAACCACGGCGGCACCACCCGGAACGTCCGCGGTGAACCGTCAGCGAACTTCGCCATCGGTAGGACGAACACCTCACCCATCAGGTAGTCCCAGAACAACTGCTTCGCGAACTCGTACCAGGACGAATACACCAACGGGTCAGGGTTGGTCATCCACGACATCGGCTCCACGATTCGGCCCGATTGCAGCCGATACGCCGGCATCGCCGCCAGAATCGACGAATTCAGGTCGATACATGGCTATGACAGTTTGATTCAGGACCGGTGTGACGGCCTGATTCAGGACCACCTTCTTTCAGACCGGTGTGTTGTGA
>NZ_LQOY01000238.1 GCF_002101675.1 Mycobacterium gordonae
CCTCCTCCCCCGCCACCGCCGGGTTACGGCCCCCCGCCGCAGGGTTATCCGCCCCAGTCAGGGCTGGGTGGTGCCCCCGGCGGCCAGCCGTTCAGCGTCGGCGATGCCTTCAACTGGTCGTGGGGGAAGTTCAAGAACAACGCCGTCGCGTTGGCCGCACCGGTCGCGATCTACTTCCTGATCCTGGCCGCCGTTATCGGGATCCCGCTCGGCATCGCGTTCGCGACCTCCGAGACCACGACGACGACCACGGATTACGGATACGGCGTAAGTTACGAGACGTCGAGTACCAGCTTCGGCTTGATCAGCTGGCTCATCATGACCGTCGGCATTCTCGCTGCGCTCGTTGTTGCGGCCTTCCTGCAGGCCGGCCTCACCACGGCCAGCCTTGACCTCGCCGACGGCCGGCCCGTCAGCATGGCGACCTTCTTCAAGCCACGCAACGTGGTGAAAGTGCTGCTCACCACCCTGCTGATCGTGCTCGCTTCGTCGGTTTTGTCCTGCACCATCGTCGGGCCGTTGGCGATCGCCTTCTTCACCCAGTTCGCCGTGCCCTACGTCGTCGACAAGAACCTGTCGCCGATCGAGGCCATCAAGGCCAGCATCGCGACCGTGCGCGCCAACCTCGGGCCCAGCGCGTTGTCCTGGCTGGTGCAGTACGCGGCGGTGGCCGTCGGCCAGATCGCCTGCTACATCGGCCTGGTGGTGGGCGCGCCCGTCGCCGCGCTGGTGCAGATCTACACCTACCGCAAGCTGACCGGCGGTCAGGTCGCCGAGGTCGAGCAGGCCGCCCCGGCCGGCCAGTACCCGCCGGGGCCGCCGCCCGGGCAGTACCCGCCGCCCCGGCAGTACAGCTGACACCAGCGGTAAAGCAACCGAAACAGGCCGTTCACAGCAGCGGCCACACAACCGAATGACAGCCGCCCGCAACGCAAGCCATCACCGGCGCGCGCTGCGGGCGGCTGTTTCTTGTGATGGGATCAGCGGTTATGAGCATCAAAGTTGCGCTGGAGCACCGCACCAGTTACACCTTTGACAAGCTGGTCCACGTCTATCCCCATGTGGTGCGGCTACGCCCGGCGCCGCATTCGCGCACGCCGATCGAGGCCTATTCGCTGCGCGTCGAACCGGCCGAGCACTTCATCAACTGGCAGCAGGACGCCCTGGGCAATTTCCTGGCCCGGTTGGTGTTTCCCAAGCCCACCCGCGAGATGACCATCACGGTCGGCCTCATCGCCGACCTCAAGGTGATCAACCCATTCGATTTCTTCATCGAGGACTGGGCCGAGACGTGGCAGTCCGACAGATCGCTGTACCCCAAAGCGCTGGCCGACGACCTGGAGCCGTACCTGCGCCCCGTCGACGAGGACGGCGAGGGCTCCGGCCCCGGCGACCTGGCGCAGGCCTGGGTGCGGAACTTCTCGGTACCCGCGGGCACGCGCACCATCGACTTCCTCGTCGCGCTGAACCGGGCGATCAACGTCGACGTCACCTACAGCCTGCGGATGGAACCCGGCGTCCAGACCCCGGACTACACCCTGCGCAGCGGAGTCGGCTCGTGCCGCGACTCGGCGTGGCTGCTGGTGTCGATCCTGCGCCAGCTCGGGCTGGCCGCCCGGTTCGTCTCGGGCTACCTGGTGCAATTGGCCTCCGACATCGAAGCGCTGGACGGGCCGTCCGGGCCCGTCGCCGATTTCACCGACCTGCATGCCTGGACCGAGGTGTACATCCCGGGCGCCGGCTGGATCGGACTGGACCCGACATCAGGGCTGTTCGCCGGCGAGGGACACATTCCGCTGGCGGCCACACCGCACCCGGCCTCCGCGGCGCCCATCACCGGAAGCACCGAACCGTGCAACTCGGTGATGGAGTTCTCCAACACCGTCACCCGCGTCCATGAAGACCCCCGGGTCACCCTGCCCTACTCCGACGACGCGTGGGACAAGATCTGCGCGGTGGGCCATCACGTCGACGAGCGGCTGGCGGCCGGCGACGTCCGGCTCACCATCGGCGGTGAGCCGACGTTCGTGTCGGTGGACAACCAGGTCGACCCGGAGTGGCGCACCGCCGCCGACGGCCCGCACAAGCGGAAGCTGGCCTCGGATCTGGCCGCCCGGTTGAAGGCGCAATGGGCGCCGCAGGGCCTGGTGCAGCGCAACCAGGGCAAGTGGTACCCGGGGGAACCGTTGCCGCGCTGGCAGATCGGGCTTTACTGGCGCACCGACGGGCGCCCGGTATGGACCAACGAGGCGTTGCTGGCCGATCCGTGGGGGTCAGTCGAGGGCGATCCGGTGGAGATCGACACCGCCCGCGACGTCCTGACGGGGATCGCCGAGGGCCTCGGGCTGCCGCTGTCCCAGGTGCGCCCGGCCTTCGAGGACCCGCTGGCCCGGCTGGCCGCGGCAGTGCGGTTGCCCGCGGGCGATGCGGTGGCCCCCGACGACGACCTGGCCGACGACGGGGACGCGCGGCGCTCGGAGTTGCTGGCGCGCCTGGATCAGCCGGTCACCGATCCGTCGGCCTTCGTGCTGCCGCTGCACCGACGCGACGACGGCAGCGGTTGGGCAAGCGCCGACTGGCGGCTGCGAAGGGGTCGGCTGGTGCTGACCGAGGGTGATTCGCCGGCAGGTCTGCGGTTGCCGCTGAACTCGATCAGCTGGAGCCCGCCGCCGGCGTCGTTCGACGTCGATCCGGTGGTGATCCGCGACCCGCTGCCCCCGGCCGCACCCGACCAGGCGGTGCTCGTGGAACCACACGACGCCCCGACGACGGCGCTGGTCGCCGAGGTGCGCGACGGACTGCTGTATGTGTTCATGCCGCCCACCGAGGCGCTGGAAGATTTCGTCGACCTGATCGCGCGCATCGAGACCGCAGTCGCCAAGGTCGACACCCCGGTGGTGATCGAGGGATACGGCCCGCCGCCGGATCCCCGCCTGACCTCGACCACGATCACCCCGGACCCGGGCGTCATCGAGGTCAACGTCGCACCTACCGCCAGCTTCGACGAGCAGCGCCAGCAACTGGAGACCCTCTACGCCCAGGCCCGGCTGGCCCGGTTGTCCACCGAATCGTTCGACATCGATGGCACCCACGGCGGCACCGGCGGCGGCAACCACATCACCCTGGGCGGCGTCACTCCCGCGGATTCCCCGCTGCTGCGCCGCCCGGACCTGTTGGTGTCGCTGCTGACCTACTGGCAGCGACACCCGTCGCTGTCGTATCTGTTCGCCGGGCGGTTCATCGGCACCACCTCGCAGGCGCCCCGGGTGGACGAGGGCCGCGCCGAGGCGCTCTACGAACTGGAGATCGCGTTCGCCGAGATCGCGCGTCTGAGTGCCGGCGGGGCCGCGAAGCCGTGGGTGACCGACCGCGCCCTGCGCCATCTGCTCACCGACATCACCGGCAACACCCACCGCGCCGAGTTCTGCATCGACAAGCTCTACAGCCCCGAGGGCGCCCGGGGCCGGCTTGGACTGCTGGAACTGCGCGGCTTCGAAATGCCGCCGCATCTGCGGATGGCGATGGTGCAGTCGCTGCTGGTGCGTTCGCTGGTGGCGTGGTTCTGGGAACAGCCGCTGCGCGCCCCGCTGATCCGGCACGGCGCCAACTTGCACGGGCGATACCTGTTGCCGCACTTCCTCATTCACGACATCGCCGATGTGGCGGCCGATCTGCGCGCCCAGGGCATCGGGTTCGAGACCAGCTGGCTGGACCCGTTCACCGAATTCCGGTTCCCGCGCATCGGCACCGCCGTCTTCGACGGCGTGGAGATCGAGCTGCGCGGCGCCATCGAACCGTGGAACACCCTGGGTGAGGAGTCGACCGCCACCGGAACCGCACGCTACGTCGACTCGTCGGTCGAACGCGTCCAGGTCCGCGTCATCGGCGCCGACCGGCATCGCTATGCCGTGACCTGCAACGGCTACCCCGTGCCGCTGCTGGCCACCGACAACCCCGACATCCACGTCGGCGGTGTGCGGTTCAAGGCGTGGCAGCCGCCCAGCGCGCTGCACCCGACGATCTCCACCGATGTGCCGCTGCAATTCGAACTCATCGACCTGACCACCGGAACCTCGCGCGGGGGCTGCACCTACCACGTCGCCCATCCGGGCGGACGCGCCTACGACGAGCCACCCGTCAACGCCGTCGAGGCCGAGTCGCGCCGCGCCCGCCGCTTCGAAGCGGCCGGGTTCACCCCCGGCAAGTTCGACCTCGCCGGGCTGCGGGAGAAGCAGGCGCGATTCTTCACCGACATCGGCGCGCCGGGCATCCTTGACCTGCGGCGCGTGCGTACCGTGCAGCAGTAATGGCGCTCCCAGATTTCTCGGTCGGTGACCGCTACGACGTCGACCGCCTGCTGGCCGGTTACCGGACCGCGCGCGCCCAGGAAGCGCTGTTCGACCTGCGTGACGGTCCCGGCGGCGGTTACGACGAATTCGTCGACTCCGACGGCGACGTACGCGCCACCTGGACGGAGCTGGCCGACACCATCTCCCAGGGCGGCCGGGTGGGGCTGGACCGGATGCGGTCGGTGGTGCACAGCCTCATCGACCACGACGGCATCACCTACACGGGCACCGACCCGACACGCGAGGGGCCGCCCGCCGCCGGTCACGGCCCCGAACCGGGGCCCTGGAGCCTGGACACCCTGCCGCTGGTGGTGTCGGCGGCCGACTGGGCGCTGCTGGAAGCCGGGCTGGTGCAGCGCTCGCGGCTGCTGGATGCGGTGCTCGCCGATTTGTACGGGCCGCGCAGCCTGCTGACCGAGGGTGTGCTGCCGGCCCAGTTGGTGTTCGCCCACCCCGGTTACGTGCGGCCCGCCAACGGAATCAAGGTGCCCGGTCATCACCAGTTGTTCATGCACGGTTGTGATCTGAGCCGGTTGCCGAACGGCGGCTTCCAGGTCAACGCCGACTGGACGCAGGCCCCCTCGGGCGCCGGCTACGCGCTGGCTGACCGGCGGGTACTGGCGCATGCGATACCCGACCTCTACGAGCGCATCGCCCCACGCCCGACCACGCCGTTCGCACAGGCACTGCGGCTCGGGCTTATCGACGCCGCACCCGACGTGGTGCAGGACCCGGTGGTGGTGGTGCTCAGCCCGGGCATC
Source organism: Mycobacterium gordonae (assembly GCF_002101675.1). Taxonomy (GTDB): domain Bacteria; phylum Actinomycetota; class Actinomycetes; order Mycobacteriales; family Mycobacteriaceae; genus Mycobacterium; species Mycobacterium gordonae. Next base: position 5,111 of record NZ_LQOY01000238.1, read on the forward strand.
TACTCCGAGACGGCGTTCGACCAGGCGTACCTGGCGACCCTGCTGGGTTTTCCGTTGGTGGAGAGCGCCGATCTGGTGGTGCGCGACGGCAAGCTCTGGATGCGTTCGCTGGGCACCCTCAAACGGGTCGACGTCGTATTGCGCCGTGTCGACGCCCTGTACGCGGACCCGTTGGATCTGCGGGCGGACTCCCGGCTCGGCGTGGTCGGTCTGGTCGAGGCGCTGCACCGCGGGACGGTGACGGTGGTCAACACGCTGGGCAGCGGCATTCTGGAAAGCCCTGGGCTGCTGCGCTTTCTACCGGAGATGGCCGAGCGCCTGCTCGGAGAAGAGCCGCTGCTGCCCACCGCGCCGGTCTACTGGGGCGGACTTCCCAGTGAATTGTCCCACCTGCTGGCCAACCTGTCGTCGCTGTTGATCAAACCCACTGACGGCGGGGAAACCCTTGTCGGACCGACGCTTTCGTCGACTCAACTGGCCGAGGTGGCGGCGCAGATCGAGGCCGCGCCCTGGCGGTGGGCCGGCCAGGAATTGCCCACCTTCTCCTCGGCACCCACCGACCACGCAGGGGTGTTGTCCTCGGCCGGGGTGGGGATGCGGTTGTTCACCGTCGCCCAACGCAGCGGTTACGCGCCGATGATCGGCGGTCTGGGCTACGTGGTGGCACCCGGACCGGACGCCTATACCCTGAAAACCGTTGCCGCCAAAGATATCTGGGTGCGCCCGACGGAACGGGCGATCGCCGAGACGATCACGCTGCCGTCGGCCCGGCCGCCGGTGAAGACCGGTGCGGGCACCTTCGCGGTGAGTTCGCCGCGGGTGCTCTCCGACCTGTTCTGGATGGGACGCTACGGCGAGCGCGCGGAGAACATGGCCCGGTTGCTGATCGTGGCGCGGGAGCGCTATCACGTCTACCGCCACCATCAGGACACCGAAGAAAGCGAATGCGTGCCGGTCCTGATGGCCGCGCTGGGCGAGATCACCGGGACCGACACCGGGGCAACCAACGACGGCGAATCCGACAAGGCGGAGATGATCGCGGTGGCGCCCTCGATGCTGTGGTCGATGACCGTGGATCTGGACCGGCCCGGGTCGCTGATCCAATCGGTGGAAGGGCTGGCCCTGTGCGCGCGGGCGGTGCGCGACCAGTTGTCCAACGACACCTGGATGGTGCTGGCTAACGTGGAGCGTGCGGTGGGACTGCGGTCTGACCCGCCGCAGTCGCTGGCCGAGGCCGACGCATTGCTGGCTTCGGCGCAGTCGCAGGCGCTGGCCGGCATGCTCACGCTGTCCGGGGTGGCCGGCGAGTCGATGGTGCACGACGTCGGCTGGACGATGATGGACATCGGCAAGCGCATCGAACGGGGCCTGTGGCTGACCGCGTTGCTGGCCGACACCCTGACCGCGGTGCGCGGCACCGTCGCCGAACAGTCCGTCGTGGAGGCGATGCTGGAGGCCTGCGAGTCCTCGGTGATCTACCGGCGGCGCACGCTGGGCAAGATCAGCATCGCCGCGGTGACCGACCTGATGCTGTTCGACGCACAGAACCCGCGGTCGCTGCAGTTCCAATTGGAGCGGCTGCGCACCAATCTGAAGAACCTGCCCAGTTCGACGGGATCGTCGCGCCCGGAAAGGATCGTCGACGAGATCAGCGCGCGCCTGCGCCGTTCAGATCCCGTTGAGCTGGAAGAGATTACCGACGACAGCCGGGAGGAATTGGCCGAGCTGCTCGGTGTCGTGCATACCGCGCTACGGGACCTCTCGGACGTGATCACCGCGACGCAGCTGGCCCTGCCCGGCGGCATGCAGCCCCTGTGGGGCGGACCCGACGAGCGCCGCGTGATGCCCGCGTAGCTTTTCCTGCGCGAGCAGACGCGAAAGCCCCTTGGAGCGCTTGCTCCAAGGGTGCTTTCGCGTCTGCTCGCGCCACTCGGCGCGACCTGCCCGATATTTCTCACAATTTGTGAGAAATGCGTGCTACGGTGGCCTCATGAACGAATACGAGTTCTTCACCCTCGAGGGCGGTGCGCTGGCACCCGAGCCGATTGAAGTGTTCGCCTACCCGATGGGCGATGTGACCGTGCGGCGCACCACCGGCACCGACCTCTCCCCCGGCGTTCAGGGGCTGTGGGTTCACACGCCATGCCCGGACTGGTCCGTCGTGTTCAACTGGGCATCCCTGACCGGCGGCGCCGCCCGCCGGGTACTGGTGATGCCGTACCTGCCGAGTGCCCGGGGCGACAAGGACACGCCCAGCCCCGCGCGCACGAACGCCCGGTTGGCAGCGCTGTCGGGCATCACCGACATCATCACCGTCGACCCGCACTCCCCGGTGTGGCTCGACGCGATGAGCGCTGCGAACCCGGCCATCGGCCGCTGGGAACTCGACCTGGCAACGATCGTCAGTGACGCCGTCCGCGACCGCGGCCCCTATCAGGGGGTGATCGGGCCGGATGCCGGATCGAAAGGCCGCGCCGCGCTGGCCGCCGGCAAACTCGGACTGCCGGTGTTCATCGCCGCCAAGTCACGCGACCAGGCCACCGGGAAACTCAAGGGGTACACCGCCCCCGACGGCGTGCTGAGCGGCCGCTTTCTGGTGATGGACGACATCTGCGACGGCGGAGGCACTTTTGCGCTGCTCCGGCAAGCGATACCAGCACAGGTCTCGCTGGACCTGTGGGTGACGCACGGCGGGTTCACCGGTCCCGGACACTCCCGCGACGCGCTGGCCGGATACCAGTGCGTCTACACCACGGACTCACTGTCTAGCGCCCGCGGCCACCACATCCAGACCACGGATCTGACTCCCTACGTCACGCAGACAGTGCGCCGCATCCTCGCCAATCCTGAAGGGACACAGGCATGAACGACAGGCAGAACCGCGCACTGGACACCCTGTTGTCCACCGACGCCTACAAACTCGACCACCGCCGCCAGTATCCGAAAGGCACCGAGTTCGTCTATTCGAACCTGACCGCACGCGGCACCCGACTTGCCGACATCGATGCCACCGTATTCTTCGGGCTGCAGGCTTACCTCCAGCAACTGCGGCAGCGCTGGCAGGTGTTCTTCGACCTCGACCCCGACGAACTCGATGCGGTTCTGACCGGGTATGAGGAGTTCGTGACGGCCCTACTCGGCCCCAATGATATTGGCGCCGAACACTTCCGGGAGCTGCACGCACTGGGCTACCTGCCGCTGCGGGTGCGGGCGGTCGAAGAGGGGACGCTGATCCCGCTGCGGGTGCCCTATCTGACGGTCGAGAACACCGACCCCCGATTCTATTGGCTGACAAACTATCTCGAGACTGAGCTGTCCGCACAGCTGTGGCAGCCCATCACCAGCGCCACCCTGGCCTGGCGCAACCGCGCACTGCTCGACGAGCGGGCGGCGTTGTCCGGCGACGAGGACGCGGTGAAATTTCAGGGCCACGAGTTCGCCTACCGCGGCATGTCCGGCACCGAAGCCGCGGCCGCATCGGGAGCGGGCCACCTGATCAGCTTCACCGGAACCGATACGCTGCCCGCGATCCGCTACATCCAGCAGTACTACCCGGGAAGCGACGGCGAGCTGATCGGCGCCAGTGTTCCCGCCACCGAGCACTCGGTGATGTGTGCCGGTGGGCGGGACGGCGAGCTGCAGACCTTCGATCGCCTGCTTGCGCTGTACCCGTGCGGCACGCTGTCTGTCGTCTCCGACACCTGGAACCTGTGGCGAGTGCTCACCGAGTACCTGCCCGCCCGTGCCGATGAGATCAAGTCGCGCAGCGGCAAGCTCGTCATCAGGCCCGACTCCGGCGACCCGGAGCTGATCCTGTGCGGTGACCCCGACGCATCGGTGGGCACACCCGAACACAAGGGGGTGGTGCGGCTGCTCGCAGAGACGTTCGGAACGGTCGTCAACGGCAAAGGGTTTCGCGAACTCGACGCGCACGTGGGCGCGATCTACGGCGATTCGATCACCTACGAACGCGCCGACTCCATCACCCGCAACCTGATGGATCAGGGATTTGCCTCCACCGCAGTGGTTTTCGGGTTCGGGTCCTACACCTACCAGTATCAGACCCGCGACACGTTCAAGATGGCCGTCAAAGCCACCTGGGTCCAGGTCGACGGTCAGGGCCGCGACATACTCAAAGACCCGATCACCGACGACGGCTCCAAGAAGTCGGCCACCGGGCGCCTGGCCGTGCGCCGCCGCGCCGACGGCCGCCCCTACCTGATCGAGCACGCCGAACACGACCCCGACGACGAGCTGCGGACCGTCTTCGAAGACGGCCAGCTGCTGCGAACCCAGTCCTTCGCCGCGGTGCGCGCCAACCTGCGCCGCCAGAGCGCGATCCGCGATCAGTGGGCCGGCACATGACGCGAACCTGGCTCAGCGTCGACGTGGTGGCGCTCACCGAAGACGAGCCGGTGCCTCGCATCGTTCTCATCCGGCGCGCGGGCACCCCGCACCGGGGAGCGACCACTTTGCCGGGGGGGCTGCTCGACGCCGAACACGGTGAGACCGTCGAGCAGGCGGCCAGGAGAATCGTGCAGCAGAAGGCAGGCGCGCGGGTGACCAGCGGCGTCGCGATCGTCGACGTGGTCAGTGACCCGACACGCGACGAACGCGGCCATACGGTGTCCATCGTCGTGGCGGCGCGCGTCCCTTCCGGGACACCAGGAACGGTTGCGGTCTGTGAGATTCCCGACGCGATGCCGTTCCAGCACAGCGAGATTGCGCACGCCGCACTGATACGGATCGGCGAGCGGCTGCTGGCCGATGCGAGCACCACCTACGCCCTGCTCGGCCCGGAAACGACGTTCGTGGAGGCTTATTCGTTACTGCGCGCGTGCACGGAGATCACCGACACGGCCGCACGAGCCCGCCTGGACCGTTCCCCCCTCTACGTCCGGACCGACCGCTATCGCAAGGCCGCCGGATCGGGCCGGCCTGCCCGCGTCTACCACCGGGCCTAGCCCGCGCGAGCAGACACAAAAACCCCCGGGAGCGGACGCTCCACGGGGTTTTTGTGTCTGCTCGCCCCTTCAGCTGGCCGCTTGCAGCTGCGCCGTCACCTCTTCGATCACGGTGTGCACGAACTGCATCTTGTCCAGCACCGCCGGCGGCAGCACGAACGGATACAGGTCGTCGTGCCCCATCGACCGGTTGACCATGTTCAGCGACCACGACAACGGCAGCCACATTTCGATGATGGTGGGAAAAGCGCTGGGCCCCAAGGGCGGCCGGTCGAAGGTCGCAGCCGCCGGGGCCAGCCCGCAGGACGCCGAGGTGTCCAGCGTATCCCTGATATGGAGATAGTGCGCGAACGTCTCGGCCCAGTCCTCGGCCGGATGCATGGTCGCGTACGACGAGACGAACGTCTCCTGCCAACCCTGCGGCGCACCCTGGCTGTAGTGACGGTCCAGCGCCGCCTGGTAGTCGGCGTCGGGGTCGCCGAACAACTCGTTGAAACGCCGCAAATACTCAGGCGAGCGGATCAGCCGGTAGAAGTAGTAGTGCCCGACCTCGTGGCGGAAGTGACCGAGCAGAGTGCGGTACGGCTCCTCCATCTCGACCCGCAGCTGCTCGCGGTGCACATCGTCACCCTCGGCCAGATCCAGTGTGATAACCCCGTTTTCGTGGCCGGTCATCACGTTTTCGTGCGCACTGGACAGCAAGCGGAAGGCCAGCCCGTAAGCGGGATCCTGGTTGCGCCCGATGATCGGCAGGTTCAGCTCGTGCAACTCGGCGACGAGTCGCCGCTTGGCCGCCTCGGCGCGGGCGAACTCCGCCAGCCCGACGGTGTCGTTGTCGTTGGGCCGCTCGATGGTCAGCGTGCACGACTCACACAGCCCACCCGGATGGCCCACCGGAACCAGCCAATTGCATTCGGCAACATAGAGATTGGCGCACAGCTGATACTCGTTGGCCGCCACCGCGCCGGCGTGTTCACTGTCTTCGTCGCGCTTGGCGATCACCAGCAGTGCCATCTGGTTCAGGGAGAACCCCAGCGAGCTGTGGCAGGACAGGCACTCGGAGTTCTCGAACGCAAGGCGCTGGCCGCAGTTGGGGCAGTGGAAGTCACGCATGAAGCGCATCCCCTTCGAACGGGACAACGTCGACACCGACGTCGATGACGCTGCGTTCTGAATTGGTATAGATGATGCCGCGCAACGGCGGCACGTCCGCGTAGTCGCGCCCGCGCCCGACCACGATGTAACGCTGGTCAACCAGTTGGTCGTTGGTGGGATCAAGGCCCAACCACTCGAACTGACCCGGCTGCTGCGGCGTCCACACCGACGCCCAGGCGTGGGTGGCGTCAATGCCTATCATTCGATCCTTTCCAGGGGGTGGGTCGGTGGCCAGATAACCGGACACGTAGCAGGCCGCCAAACCATGGGCGCGCAGGCAGGCGATCGCCAACCGCGCGAAGTCCTGGCATACCCCTTCCCGAGCCGAAAGAACCTCATTCACCCGCGTAGATACCGTGGTAGACCCCGACCGGTAGGTGAAGTCACGGAAGATGCGGGACGCGAGGTCGCGTAGCACCTCAACCAGTGGGCGTCCGGGCTCGAAGCTGGGTGCCGCGTACTCGCGGACCTCGTCGGTGATCTCGGGCGGTGTCAGGTCCAGCGCGAAGTCACTCGCCAGGGCCCCGTGCGCACCGCTGGGCCGCGCTTCCTCCCATGGTCGCAGTGCCGGTCCGGTGCTGTAGATGCCGGCCGCCTGCGGCGCGACGTCGACGATCGAGTCACTGACGATGGTCAGGGCGCGGTGCGGCTCTGTGACATGGAAATAGGAGCTGATGTTGCCGTAGGTGTCACGGCTGGTGGAGCTGTCGGCCGGGGCCGGGTCGATGATCAGCTCATGCGCCAGGCAGCGCTGGCGCAATGAGTCACGCGGAGTGAGGAACCCGCGCCCGTACGAGCTGGTCACCACGTCGGAATAGCGGTACTCCGTGCGGTGCGTGACGCGGTAGCGTTTCGCGGCCTGCGGGGCCGACCAGCCGTTGAACTCCTGCGACGGCTCTTCGGACAGCAAGACGAACCTCCCTGTCGGCGGGTGGCGGCAAGCGTAGCTCACCCCACATGCTGACAGTCTGTACTCCAGGTCTAGTCCCGCTTCAAACGGGAACTCTGAACCGACGGCAGAAAGGAGCTGGTACGTGCAGGGACACGAAATCAAGTCGCTGGCCGACCTTGCGGGCGAAGGCACCCGGGTACTGACCACCCTGGTCCGCGACGTGCATCACGGTATCGCGAGCCGGGTTTTCACCTCGATAGGTCCCGCGGCGAAACCGGTCCGGGTGATTCACGACACCACTGCCTCGACGGTGTACCGCCTGGTCGACGGCGCGGTGCGGGGTTCCCTGTACGGCGCGGGGGCGCTGGCGGCGCACACCGTGAGCAACGACGACCACGAGACCGTCCAGGCGCGCCCGCGGGTCGCCGGTGCCATCGCCGCGGTCAACGGCATTTACGGCGACGAGATGACGAATCGGGAGAACGGCTTCGCGCTGTCGATGCAGGTCCGGCGCAGGGGGCATCCCGTCGAGCTGACCGCGGACTCGATCGCGGAGGCGTTTCCCCGGGCCACCGGCCGGATCGCGGTCTTCGTGCACGGCTGGTGCATGACGGAACGTTCGTGGTGGCGCGCTCCGCGCACCGGAGAGGAGCTGCGCCCTTACGGCAAGCGCCTGCGCAAGGACCTCGGGTACACCCCGGTATACCTGCGTTATAACAGCGGCCAGCACATCTCGCACAACGGCCAGGCGCTGGCCGACGTGCTCAACCGGCTGCACGAGTTGTGGCCGGCGGCCGTCGAAGACGTCGTGCTGGTCGGCCACTCGATGGGTGGGCTGGTGTCGCGCAGCGCCTGCCACTACGGACGTGACCAGGAACACGCCTGGGCGGACGCGGTTCGGCACGTGGTGTGTCTGGGCTCCCCGCACCTGGGCGCCGACCTGGAAAAAGGTGTCAACATCGCGGCGTGGGCGCTGGCCAAATTGCCCGAAACGCGGGGCTTGGCGGCGTTTCTCAATACCCGCAGCGCCGGGGTCAAGGATTTGCGATTCGGTGCACTGCTCGATGAAGACTGGCGCGACTGCGACCCCGACGAGTTCCTGCGCGACCGCTGCCAGGAGGTGCCCTTCCTGCCGCACGCGGTCTACCACTTCGTCTCCACCACCGCCGCCCCTCGGGCCGTCGGCCTGCTCATGGGCGACCATCTGGTGCGCCCCAAGAGCGCGGCCGGCCTCGGCCGATCACGAAAGGTTCCGTTCGAGACCGCCCATGGCCTCACCCTCACCGGCCTCAACCACTTCGACCTGCTCAACCACCCCTCGATCTACGACAAGTTATTGGCGTGGCTCGGTCATGCGCCGGCCGTGACGCTGCCGGAATCGGTGGGCTAGGTCAAGCGGCCGGAATCACCTGCTGCAGGTCGTCGATGCAGGACTCGACGAGGGCGACGAGCACCGTCTGACTCGTGGAGGCGGCCGCCGCGTGCAGACGCGACACGTAGTGCCGAGCGGCCACCGCGTGCACGGTCGCAGCTCGTGGATCGGCGTCGGTGAGTGCGATCCCTGCCGCGAGGTCGATGACGGCGTCCTGCAGGGCCGGCGGATTCCACCCCGCAAGCACGGGCGTGGCCGCGCGGGCCAGGTGCAGCACGCACGCCGCAAGGAGACCCAGTTTCGCGGCCTGCCGATCGGCGTCGCGGATGATGCCGCGCGCCGACCATCGTCGCGGTGACCGCTGCGTCACCATCCGTGCGGTGCTGCGCGCCTCGATCAGTCTGCCCAGCTGATGGTGCAGTTGGTCGAACGCCGGCAACTGCCAGTCGGTGTCGAGACCGTCGGGGTTGCGCATGGCATCGACGACCTGGGTGAGGATGTCGTGCAGCGCCGCCAACACGCCGGCCCGGGCGTTGCTGAGCACCGTGACCGGGTTGGCCGGAAACAGCAGCATGCTGAACACCAGGGCCAGGCCACCACCGATCATCACGTCGATGATCCGCTCGTTCACCACGCTGCCCTGGTGGGCGAACACGACGACAAGTACTGCGGCGGAGGCGGTTTGGTTGAAGAAGGTCACCCCTTGCGCGAAGAACCCCCGCCCGATCAGCACCGCCACCGACAGCGAGAACAGGACCGCGAGGGCGATCGCGATTGCCCGGACGCCCAGCCATCCCACCACTTGATCACCGAGCAGGATGCCCAGCGCCACACCGACGATCATCTGCCCGGCGCGGCGCGCACGCACCATGCTGGTCGCCGACAGGCTCACCACCGCCGTCAGCGGCGCGAAGATCGGTTCCGGCTCACCGAGCAATCGGTGGGCGATGTACCACGCAAGACCGGCCGCAACGGACGTCTGAGTGATGGGCCAGAGGACCGAACGCAGCCGTCGTACCGACGAGACACCGGTATGTGACGCTCTGGCCAGCAACGAAGTGCTCATGACGGTTAGTTACCGCAGGGCGCAGCTCCACTCGGGCAATTTCGAATAACGCGCCGAACTGGGCATTTGAAGCGCACAATCGAATCGTGGCCACCTGGGACGACGTGGCCCGCATCGTCGGTGAGCTGCCATTGACCACCGAGCAGTCACCGCACGACTGGCGGGTGGGCAAGAAGTTGGTGGCGTGGGAGCGACCGCTGCGCAAATCCGACGTCGAGGCGCTGGCCCGCAAGGGGGTGCAGCCGCCGCCGGGTGACATTCTCGGCGTGCGGGTACCTGACGAGGGGGTGAAGTTCGCGCTGGTGGCCAACGCGCCGGACGTGTATTTCACCACCCCACATTTCGACGGTTACCCGGCGGTGCTGGTCAAACTGCGCGAGATCGGGATCGGTGAGCTGCGGGAGTTGATCACCGAAGCCTGGCTGGCGCAGGCGCCGAAGCAGCTCGTCAAGGAGTTTCTGGCGGATTCTCGGTGACGGTCACCAGCCGGGACAGTCGATGACTTCCTGAAGGTCCCCCACACAGGTCCGGACAATCTCGGCGAGCACGACCTCCGCTCGGTCGCGCGCCGCGGATTCCAGACCACCGGCTTGACCACGGGCCGCATCCAGATGTGCGCATGCCGCCGCCGGGTCCGTATCGGCGGCCGACACCGCCTGGGCCAGTTCGCCGACCGCGGCATGCAATGGTCCGGCCATCGAATCCTCGACGGGCAGGGTGATGGTCCTGGCCAGCTGCAACACGGTGCTGGCGAGCAGACCAAGTCGGGCGGCGTGGTGGTCGACGGCCGCGATGGTGTCGCGCATCGCGGCGCGCAACGGCGCCCTGCGGACGATCAAGCGGGCCGTGCTGCGCGCCTCGATGAGCCCACCCAACTGGTTGTGCAACCGGTCGACACAGGTCAGCGGCCACTCCGGATCGGCTTGTTCGGGATCGTTGATGACCAGCGCGATCTGGACGAGGGTGTCGTGCAGGGCCGCCAGCACGCTCGCGCGCGCAGCGGTGAGCACCGTCACCGGGTTGGCCGGGAACAGCAGGATGCTGAACACGAAGGCCAGGCCACCACCGATCAGCGCGTCGAAGAGTCGCTCCGCCACCAATCCTGCGCTGTGGGCGAAGACCAGCACCAGGATCGCGGACACACCGGTCTGATTGACGAACATCAGGCCTTGCCCGATGAAGCCCCTGCCGAACAGCACCGCAAAACCGAGTGCGAGGAACACCGCCACGGTGAAGGCGGGCCAACCGCTGCCCAGGAATGCCTCCACCACACCGCCGACGACGATGCCGAGCGCGACGCCCACGATCATCTGCGCGGCCCGCCGGGCGCGCAGCACGTTGGTCGCCGACATACACACGACGGCGGAGATCGGCGCGAAGAACGGCTGCGGGTGGGCCAGCACGTCGTGGGTGAGGTACCACGCGAGACCCGCGGCCGCCGCTGTCTGCATGATCGGCCACAAGGCGACGCGCAGCCGTTCGGCGGCCTCTCGGCCGCCGGCTGCCGCCCTGGTGCCTAGCGAAGTGCTCATGACGCCTATCTAATCCCCCGGGTCATGGCGGTCTAATCCGCCGGTCACAGCGTCAGGCGCGCGCGGCCCGCTGTCCCGGCGCGGGTTCGGCGTCCAATGCGAGGTCAACCACCTGTTGGAGGTCGTCGACGCAAGTCTGCACGGCTTCGGCCAGTACCGAGTCGGCTTTGTCGCCCAGCACGGAATCCAGCGCGGCGGCGGCACCCCGGGCGGCGGACGTGTGCGTGGCCGCCGCTGCCGGTTCCGCATCGGCACGGGCCGCTGCGGCGGCAAGGTCGGCGATCGCTGGCAGCAGGGCCGACGGCAACCGGCTCACGTCGAACGCTGCGACGACACGAGCCAGGTGCAGCGCCGATCCGGCGAGTACGGCGACGCGGACGGTCTGCAGTTCGGCGCGATGAGCCCGCTCACGCACCTTCCATCGCCGCGGCGCCAACAGGGTCTGCCGGGCGGAGATGCGCGCCTGGATGAGCATGCCCTGAAGCTGGTTGACGCGATCGAAATCCGTCAACTGCCATCCCGGCGGCGCGGCGCCGTCGATGACCTGCGCGGTGTGGACGAAGACGTCGCTGACGGCCGAGAGCACCTCGGAGCGTGCTCTGTGCAGGACTTTCAGCGGATTTCCCGGGAACAAGAGGGCGGCGAAAACGATGGCCAGGCCACCCCCGATCAGGGTGTCCGCAAGACGCTCCAGCACGTCACCGCTGCGCGAGACGGCGATGACCAGGGTCGCCGAGACGGTGATCTGGTTGAAGAACATCAGCCCCTGCGCGATGTATCCCTGCCCGATCAACACCGCGCCGCTCAGCGATATCAGCACTGCGACCGCAATCGCGGCCGGGCCAGCACCCAGCACGGTTTGCACGGCCGCGCCCAGGGCGATCCCGAAGGTGACTCCGATGATCATCTGTACGGCACGCTGGGTGCGCAGTACGTCGCTCGCCGAGAGGCACACCGCCGCGGCGATCGGTGCGAAGAACGGCTGGCGGTGGCCGACGACGTCGTGCGCCAGAAACCAAGCCAGGCCGGAGGCGACTGCGGTCTGAGCGATCGGCCACAGCACGGACCGCAACCGCCGCAGCGCCGCACGTACATGCATGACAGTTCTGGCAGCCAGCGAAACGGTCATGCCGCTTTACTACCGCACGGCGGGTCCGCAGCGTGGTAGCGCGGCCTCGAAGAGGCCTTTTCGTGCTCTGACAGCCCGCGTCGACCAGCTAGACGCGCCGCAACTCGAACAGCGGGATGACTCGGCTGGTCTTTGCCTGGTACTCGGCGAAACCTGGTGCGGCGGCAGCGATCTGGGCGAAAATGGCGTCACGCTCGGCGCGGTCGAGCTCGTGTGCGGTGACGTCGAAAGCCTCGGTGCCGATCTCGACGTGCGCGGCCGGGTCAGCCCTCAGGTTGTGCACCCAAGCCGGGCTGACCGGCGCCCCGGCGAACGACCCGATGATGATCAGCTTGCCGTCAATGGTGAAGTACGCCAGGGGGGAGATACGGGGCTGCCCCGACTTGGCGCCGGTGGTGGTGAGCAACAGCAGATCGGCATTGGCGAATTGGCCGCCGACCTTCCCGCCGTTGGACCGGAACTCCTCGACGATGCTGTTGTTGAACGCCTTGAGCGATTCGGTGTCGGGGATCTCAGTCATCTTGCGCCGCTCCTCCTCATCGCTGCGCTCTGCATCGTCGCCGAGGCTTTCATGCACTCCCAACCGGCTTGGGTTTGAAATCTATTCCGGACTCCTTGCGCTGCTGGGCCGTGATCGGCGCCGGCGCGTCGGTGAGCGGGTCGACGCCCCCGCCGGTCTTGGGGAACGCGATCACCTCCCGAATCGAGTCGACGCGGGAGAGCAGCGCGTTGATCCGGTCCCATCCGAACGCGATCCCGCCGTGCGGCGGAGCGCCAAAGGTGAACGCCTCCAACAGGAATCCGAATTTCTCCGCGGCCTCGGCCTGGTCCAGACCCATCACCGCGAACACCCGTTCCTGAATGTCGCGCCGGTGGATACGAATAGAGCCGCCACCGATCTCGTTGCCGTTGCAGACGATGTCGTAGGCATCGGCGAGCACGGCGCCCGGGTCGGCTTCGATGCTGTCCTCGTATTCGCGTTTGGGCGAGGTGAACGCGTGGTGCACAGCCGTCCACGCCCCCGCACCCACCGCCACGTCACCCGAAGCGGTGGCATCCTCGGCGGGCTCGAACAATGGCGGGTCGACGATCCAGACGAACTCCCAGGATTCCGGGTCGATCAGGCCTAGCCGGTGCGCGATCTCGATGCGCGCCGCGCCCAGCAGCGCCCGCGACGTCTTCACCGGTCCGGCGGAGAAGAAAATGCAGTCCCCTGGGCCGGCGCCGACGTGGGCGGCCAGGCCGTCGCGTTCGGCGTCGGACAGGTTCTTTGCCACCGGACCACCCAGCGTCCCGTCCTCGGCGACCAGTACGTAGGCCAGCCCGCGGTGGCCACGCTGCTTGGCCCACTCCTGCCAGCCGTCCAGCGTGCGGCGCGGTTGGGAGGCACCGCCCGGCATCACGACGGCGCCGACGTAGGGCGCCTGGAATACCCGGAAGGTGGTGTCTTTGAAGAACTCTGCGCACTCGACCAACTCCAGGCCGAACCGCAGGTCGGGCTTGTCGGAGCCGAACCGGCGCATCGCATCGGCGTACGTCATCCGCGGGATGGGTGTCGGAATCTGGTAGCCGATCAGCGCCCACAGCGCGCTAAGGATCTCCTCGGAGACCGCGATGACGTCCTCGACGTCGACGAAGCTGAGCTCCATGTCGAGCTGGGTGAATTCGGGCTGGCGGTCGGCGCGGAAATCTTCGTCGCGATAACAGCGCGCGATCTGGTAGTAGCGCTCCATCCCGGCCACCATCAGCAGCTGCTTGAACAGCTGCGGGCTCTGCGGCAGCGCATAGAACGACCCGGGGTGCAGGCGCGCGGGCACCAGGAAGTCGCGTGCGCCTTCCGGCGTCGAACGGGTGATGGTCGGCGTCTCGATCTCCACGAAATCGTGGTGCGCCAGCACCTCGCGGGCCGCGGCATTGACCTTGGAGCGCAACCGGATTGCCGCGGCCGGGCCGTCTCGCCGCAGATCCAGGTAGCGATACTTCAGCCGCAGTTCCTCCCCCGCCGGCTCGTCGAGCTGGAAGGGCAGCGGCGCGGATTCGCCCAGCACCGTCAGCGTGGTGGCGTTGACCTCGATATCGCCGGTGGCGATGTCGGGGTTGGCGTTGCCCTCCGGGCGGATCTCGACGACGCCGGTGACCGCGATGCAGAACTCCGAGCGCAACCGGTGCGCCTGGGCCAGCACCTCAGACTCCCGGAACACCACCTGGGCCACGCCCGAAGCGTCGCGCAGGTCGATGAAGATGACGCCGCCGTGGTCTCGGCGGCGGGCCACCCACCCGGCCAGGGTCACCTGCTGCCCGGCATCGCCGTCCCGAAGCGATCCCGCGGCGTGGCTGCGCAGCACAAATACTCCTTTACACCGGCTGAGATTGACTGCCCAGTCTAGAGGGCGGGTTCGATCGCCCATTTCACCCGGTACTTTTGCTGCATTGCTACCGATATCGCACTCGTAGGGCCCGGCGCCGTCGGCACGACGGTCGCCGCGCTGTTGCACGCGGCCGGCCATCGGGTGCTGCTGTGCGGCCACACCCCGCGAGACGGCGTCGAATTGCGCCCGGACGACGCCGAACCCATCGTGGTGCCCGGACCGGTGCACACCGACCCCGAAGCCGTCAGCGGACCGGTAAACGTGCTGATCCTGGCCGTCAAAGCCACCCAGAACGCCGCCGCGGCCGGCTGGCTGGCCCGGCTGTGTGACGAGGACACCGTTGTCGCCGTGCTGCAGAACGGTGTGGAACAGGTCGAGCAGGTGGCGCCGCTCTCGCCGTCTCCGCATGTCATACCGGGCAGCGTCTGGTTTTCGGCCGAGACGCAGCCGGGCGGTTGGGTGCGGTTGCGCGGTGAGGCCGCGCTGGTGCTGCCTACCGGACACCCGGCCGAGTCCTTGGCCGATCTGCTGCGCGGCGCGGGCTGCCAAGTGGAGTGCAACCCCGACTTCGTCACGGTGAACTGGCGCAAACTGCTCATCAACGCGCTGGCCGGACTGATGGCGCTGTCGGGGCGGCGCTCGGGCATGTTCCGCCGGGACGACGTGGCCGAGCTGGGCCGCCGGTACATGGCCGAATGCCTGGCGGTGGCGCGCGCAGAAGGTGCCCAACTCGGCGACGACGTGGCCGAGCACCTGGTCGAATCTTTCCGGGTGGTTCCCGAAGACATGGGCACCTCGATCCTGGCCGACCGGGAAGCGCACCGCCGGATGGAATGGGACCTGCGCAACGGCGTGATCGTCCGTAAAGCCCGCGCGCACGGTCTGGCCACCCCGATCAGCGACGTGCTGGTGCCGCTGCTCGCCGCAGCCAGTGACGGCCCCGGATAGTGTCTGATTTATGCACCCGTGTGAACGCGTCGACCTGAGCTTCTTCGAGACGGCGCCCTACCGCTTCCGCAACAGCGTCGACCTGGCGATCACGCCTGAGCAGCTGTTTGAGGTGCTTGGCGACGCGCAGTCCTGGCCGCGCTGGGCGACGGTGATCACCAAGGTCACCTGGACCAGTCCCGAACCCCGCGGAATCGGCACCACCCGTGTGGTGGAGATGCGTGGCGGCATCATCGGCGGTGAAGAGTTTATCGCCTGGGAACCGTTCACCCACATGGCATTCCGGTTCAACGAATGCTCCACTAAGGCGGTTGCCGCGTTCGCCGAGGACTACCGGGTGGCGGTCATTCCCGGCGGCTGCCGGCTCACCTGGACGATGGCCCAGCAGCCGGCCCGCGGCGCGGGTCTGGGCATGGCGCTGTTCGGCCCGCTGCTCAATCTCGCGTTGCGCCGGTTCCTGCGCAACCTGCGCACATACACCGACAGCCGATTCGCCACCACACAGCAGCGATAGGCTGTGTCGGCGCGGGTAAAACTCTAGTTCCGGGGAGCGTGCGATGACCTTCAACGAGGGTATGCAGATCGACACCAGTTCCGCGTCGTCCTCGGGCGGCGGCGGGATGGGCCGGATGGCCATCGGTGGTGGCATCGGTGGACTGCTGCTGGTGGTGGTGGCCATGCTGCTCGGCGTCGACCCCGGCGGCGTGGTCAGCCAGCAGCCACTGGACTCGAGCCAGAACGTGGCACCCGGATTCGACCTCAACCGATGCAAGACCGGGGCGGACGCCAACAAGTACGTGCAGTGCCGCGTGGTCGCCACCAGCAACTCGCTGGACGCGGTGTGGAAGCAACTGATGCCGAAATACACCCGCCCCCGTCTGCGCCTGTTCAGCGGACAGGTGAGCACAGGATGCGGACCGGCCAGCAGCGACGTCGGGCCGTTCTACTGCCCGGTGGACAAGACGGCCTATTTCGACACCGACTTCTTCCAGGTCCTGGTCACCCAATTCGGTTCCAGCGGCGGACCTTTCGCGGAAGAATACGTGGTGGCCCACGAGTACGGACACCACGTGCAGAACCTGCTGGGGGTGCTCGGACGCGCCCAGTCCGGCGCACAGGGCGCCACCGGCAGCGGGGTACGCACCGAGTTGCAGGCCGACTGCTATGCCGGGGTGTGGGCGCACTATGCGTCCACCGTCAAGCAGGACAGTACGGGCCAACCGTTCCTGCAGCCGTTGACGGACAAGGACATTCAGGACGCCCTGTCGGCGGCGGCGTCGGTGGGTGACGACCGGATTCAGCAGCAGGTGAACGGCCGGGTCAATCCCGAATCCTGGACGCACGGCTCGTCCGCGCAACGGCAGAAGTGGTTCACCACCGGGTATTCGACCGGCGAACCCAACAAGTGCGACACGTTCAACACCAACGATCTGGGGTGAAACTCGAGCATCCGATCACGGTAGGCACGGCCGAGTTCAACGCCGACCAGCATGCCTACTACGACTGGATGCGCCGCGAGGCACCCGTGTATCGGGGCCGGCTGGCGTTGCGGCCGCCCGAGCAAGACGTCTACTTCATCTCCCGCTACCGGGATTGTCAGGACCTGGTCACCGACCCGCGGATCCGCCGCGTGCTCGACGGCACCGCCGACGACGTCTCCGTAGTACCCGAGGCGATCCGCCTGTTGACCACCGACACCATGGTCTACCAGGACGACCCGTCGCACCTGCGGCTGCGCAAACTGGTGAGCCGGCCGTTCACCCCCCGTGCGGTAGCGCGGCTGCGCGCCCGCGTCCGCACGGTCACCCGCTCGTTGCTCGACGGTTGGCGGCCCGGTCACCACATCGACCTGCACCGCGATTTCGCCCTGCCGGTCCCGACCATCGTGATCAGTGAAATCGTCGGTGTCCCAGGAGAAGAACGCGCCACGTTCCACACCTTCATCGAGTTGTTGTTCGAGGCGATGCTGAACCATGACGCCGCCGGCGCCGGTGCGCAGATGGAGGGTTTCGTCACCTACCTCCGCGCGTTGATCGAACAACGGCGCGCCGACCCGGGCCCGGACATCATCACCGGGCTGGTCAACGCCCGCGAGGACGGTGCCAGCCTGACCGACGACGAGATCGTCGCGATGTTGTTCCTGATCATCACTGGCGACTATCAGACCACCCCGAACGTGATCTGCAACGGCATTGCGGCGCTACTCACCCACCCCGACCAGCTGCGCCTACTGCAGCAGCGTCCCGAACTCATCGGCAGTGCGGTCGAGGAGATCCTGCGCTACACCGGTACCGTCGGCGGTACTGAGGCAACGACTTTCGCCGGCGAGGACATCACCCTGCACGGGGTGACCATTCCCCGCGGGGCGATGGTGACCACGCTGCTGACGTCGGCCAACCGCGACCCCGCACAGTTCCCCGAGCCCGACCGCTTCGACATCACCCGCAGCCCGAACAACCATCTCGCGTTCAGCAAGGGCACCCACTTCTGCCTGGGATCGCATCTGGCCCGGTTGGAAACCGGGATCGCCATCGCCGAACTGATCGCACGGTTCCCGGGCCTGTCTTTGGCCGTCGCGCCGGAAGAGCTGCGACTACAACCGATCCCGCTGCTCAACCGTTTCGAGGAGGTGCCGGTGGTCCTGGGTTGACACCGGCTATCCGGCCAGCAGCTGCTTCAACTGCGCACGACCCTGCTCGTCGAGGGCCAGCAGCGGCGCCCGCGGGTCGCCGGCCGGGAACCCCAGCAAATCGAGGCCGGCCTTCACGGTGGTGGGCAGCCCACCGGCAACGATGAACTGCAACAGCGGTTTCAGGTCGTCGTAGAGGATCTGGGCCTTCTCCAGGTCGTCGGCGCGCACCGCGTTGTACAGGTCGATACATGGCTGGGGCCGTAAATTCGGTGCGGCCGTGCACCATCCGGACGCGCCGACCTTGAGTGCGTCGAGAACCAGTGGATTGCTGCCGTTGTAGAACGGCAACTGACCGTCGCTGAGTTCGGCGATGCGCCGCATCCGGCTCAGATCACCCGTGGACTCTTTGACCATGGTGACGTTGCCGATGTTGTCGAACATGGTGACCAGCAGTTCGGGGCTCATGTCCACACCACTGGTGGCCGGGTTGTTGTACGCCATGATCGGGATGTCTATTGATTCGCCGATGCTGCGGTAGTGCTGCGCGATCTCCCGGTCAGTGAGCTTCCAATAGGAGACCGGCAGAATCATCACCGCGTCGGCGCCGGCCTGTTGCGCATATTGAGCACGCCGAATTGTGTTGGCGGTGGTCAGATCTGACACGCCGACGATGACCGGGACCCGGCCGTTGACGGCGGCCATCGTGGTGTCGACGACGGTGTCGAACTCCGGCTCGTCGAGGTAGGCCAGCTCGCCGGTGCTGCCGAGCGGGGCGATCGCGTGCACGCCGGAGGACACCAGACGGTCAACGAGGCTGGCCAGCCGCTCGGTGTCGATACCGGCCGTATCTGCGGTGAACGGGGTGATCGGATAGGCGATGATGCCGTGGATTTCGGGCACGGTTCCTCGAATTCAGTTGACGGGCAGCGGATTCAGGACGTCCGGGTGTCGCACCAGCGCGCGGCGGGCGTAGTAGGCGAAGTTGGCCCGGCTGCGCGAGGGTGTCAGCGTCCAGTCGTGGGCCTCCCGGGCCAGTTCCTCGGGCAGCTCCTTGACCGTGCCGGCAGCCATGGCCGCAAGTTGCAGCTTGGCTGCGCGCTCGATCAGGACTGCCAGCGAGCACGCCTCCTCCACGGTGGCGCCGGCCACCACCTGCCCGTGATGCGCGAGCAGTGCGGCCTTCTTGTCGCCCAGCGCTGCGGTGATGATTTCGCCTTCTTCGTTGCCGACCGGCACCCCGGGCCAGTCGGCCAGGAAGGCGCAATCGTCATAGAGCGGGGTGGTGTCCATGTGGGAGACGATCAGCGGCACCTCCAGCATCGACAGGGCCGCCACATGGAAGGGATGAGTGTGCACGATGCAGTGCACGTCGGGCCGCGCCCGGTAGATCCAGCTGTGGAAGCGATTGGCGGGGTTGGCCATTCCCGACCCCTCTAGGACGTTGAGATCCTCGTCGACCAGCAGCAGGTTGCCCTCGGTGATCTCGTCGAAGCCCAGGCCCAGACGCTGGGTGTAGTAGGTACCGGGCCGCTCAGCGCGTGCGGTGATCTGCCCGGCCAGCCCGGAGTCATGGCCGGCGTCGAACAAGGCGCGGCAGGTGAGCGCAATCTTCTGGCGGATGGTCAGTTCATACTCGGCGTTCTCGGCATCCAGGCGTTCCTGGGCGCGCCGCATCAATTCGGCTTTCGACTGGGTGAAGGTGTCTGACATCGGTCGGCTCCCTCGAGCGGGAAATCGTGACACAATAGTAGCACTCTAGGAAACCTTGTGTCATAGGGGGTTCGGCCGATGACAGCTCTGCTTCGGGCGGTGCGCAAGCAGCGTGGCCTCACCCTTGAGCAGCTGGCCAGTCAGACCGGGCTGACCAAGAGTTACCTGTCCAAGGTCGAGCGCGGCCACAGCACGCCGTCGATCGCGGTCGCCCTCAAGGTGGCGCGCGCGCTGGACGTCGATGTCGCCCGCCTGTTCTCCCACGACGCCGCGGAGGACCAGATCACCGTCGACCGCGCGGACCTGGCCGGCGGACGCTACCGCGCGCTGGCTACCGCACTGCTGGGCAAGTCGATGTCGCCGTTCGTGGTCCGGCCCACCGCGGCGGCGTCCGACGATCCGCATCCGGAACACACCGGACAGGAATTCGTTTTCGTGCACGCCGGGACCGTCGAGCTCACTTACGGCGAGCGCGTCGTCACCCTCGCCGCCGGGGACAGCGCCTATTTCGAGGCGTCCGTCGGCCACCGGCTCAGGGCCGTCGGTGGGCATCCCGCGGAGGTCGTCGTCATCACCAACCCGTAGCCGTGTCCCCCGATCAGGGGACACCGAAGGGACCCGTCGTGGGATACACATTGCGCCTATGTGTAACGAGACTGGGCGTTACACATTGGCCGAACTTGTCATTGTGTCCTGATAAGAAGCAGTTATCGATCCACAAAGGAGAATGATCGTGTCTCACGAAATCCTGTTCGCCGCCACCGAGGCGACCTACGGACTGATCTCGTTCGTCGTCGACGAGACCTCCGACTGAGAACGGCCCGGGGCCGGTGGGAGGTTGACATCCCCGCCGGTCCGGGTCTCGCCAGCAAACCCCGAACCTCCTAAGCTCGGAACCGATATGTCCACTGAAAACACCCCCGACAGCCCGATAACTCGCGACGGCAGCCTGGTCGAAATCTATCGACGCGTGTCGGTGACCGACGAGCTCGAGCGGATCACAGCGCTGCTTGAGCCCGGCGGCTCGGTGCTGGACCTCGGGTCCGGAGCCGGGCGCATTTCGAACCCGTTGTCCGAGAGAGGGTTTCAGGTCACCGCGGTAGACGACTCCGCGGACATGCTTGCCCACGTGCGCGGCGCCAAGACTGTTCAGGCCCGCATCGAGGATCTGCGACTACCCGAGAGATACGACTGCGTCCTGCTGGCAAGCAGCCTGGTCAACTATCCGGGGGTGGACGGACGCAGGGGCCTGCTCGCCACCGTTGCCCACCACCTCAAACCGACCGGCAAAGCCGTCATCCAGTGGCGACCGCCGGACTGGTTCGACCAGCGGCCCGTCGGCAGCTATCACCGCGCCGATGGTGCGATGCAGCAGACGATGACCATCTTGCGCAACGACGGAGAGGTCGTCCTCGGCGAGTTCACCCTTGAGTACGGCGACCAGAGCCTGACCCAGTCGTTCGAGGCCCACCGGGTCAGCGTCGAGGACTTCCGCACACTGCTCGGCGAAGTCGGCCTGACGCTGGACACCGATGATCCGGAGTCGTCCGAATGGCTCACCGCTTCGGTGCGGAGCTGACCCGTCCGGTGGACCTGCCCGGTACGTCATTCAGGGGACCCAAATAGGGTCCGTTCGTAGGCTGCCCAAGCCTCGTGCCGGCGTTGCACCATTGAGGCTCAAACACATTGAGTGAAAGGTCGGGTGCGAACCGATGGCACACGAAGTTCTGTTCTTCGACGAAGAGACGCCCTACTCGTTGTTCGGCTTCTTCGCCGGCGACGCCGCGGAATAACCAAGCTGACGACGCCGGCGGGACCGCATTCCCCCGCCGGCGTTTGTCTGTCTGCTACCAGGGCCGCGTCGAGCAGGTCACGCCGGTGGTGGCGCTTCGCGAGTCGACCACCTGGCCATCCACGGCAATCTCGCAGCGCAGCTCCGGCGTGCTTCCCGAGCCGCAGTCCGGCCAGTGGCAGCCACCGCTGGCGCTGACGAACGCCCACTGGCCGGGGTTCGCGAGAGTAGCGGTGTAAACAAGTGGCTGATCTGCGCTGAAGGTGGCCGGCACGGTGGTCAGGAATTGCGAGGAGTTGGCGTCGAACGCCGCCTGACTGGGCGGATCGGTGTTCATGTAACGGATGTTGCCGGTCAGGTTGCCGGTGGTGGTGATCGTGTAGGTCACCTGGTGGCCGGTCGGATCCGCGTGCGCGGTCGGGGTCACGGCCACGAAGGCCGCGCCCAGGATGACCGCGGCGATCGCGCTTGCCAGTTTGTGCACGTTCGTCATATCGGAAACGCTACCGGATTCGTTACCTGCCGATTTCTGGCAAACGTCTCTAACATCTAGCTGTGCCCACAGCCTTCGTGTTGTCCGGCGGTGCCAGCCTGGGAGCCATCCATGTGGGAATGCTGCGCGCCCTGGCCGATGAAGGGATCACCCCGGACCTGATCGTGGGCACCTCCGTCGGCGCCGTCAACGGCGGCTGGCTGGCGTCCCGCGCCGATGCCGCCGGGATCCGCGGCCTGGGCGAGCTCTGGGTGTCCCTGACCCGGCAGCAGGTGTTTCCGGCGCACCCGCTCTCGGGTGTGCTCGGCGTCTTCGGACGACGGACGCATCTGGTTCCCAACTCCGGGCTGCGGCGCATTCTCTCCGAGAAGTTGGAGTTCACCCGGCTTGAGGATGCACCCATACCGCTGCACGTGGTGGCCACCGACGTCGTCTCGGGCACCGACGTCTTGCTGTCATCCGGCGATGCGGTGGACGCGATCGCGGCCAGCGCCGCCATCCCGGGGATCTTCCCGCCCGTCACCATCAACGGACGCGATCTGATGGACGGAGGTGTTGTGAACAACACACCTGTGTCGCATGCGGTCGCGCTCGGCGCCGACCCGGTGTGGGTGTTGCCCACGGGCTACTCCTGCGACCTGCCGGCGACACCGAAGTCGGCCATCAACATGGCCCTGCACGCCATGACGCTGGCTCTCAACCATCGTCTCGCGGACGATATCTCGCGTTACGAAACCGCCTGTGAACTGCACGTCATCCGCCCGCTGTGCCCGGTCAGCATCTCCGGAGCCGACTTCTCACACGCGGCTACCCTGATCGATCGCTCGCATGCCGCAACCCGCGAGTGGCTGGCCGCGCACCCGCCGTCGACCGGGCAGGCGGCGCTGCTGGAGCCGCACCGCCACTAGCGCGTTTCCCCGGGCCCGTTCTGCCGACGTTCACCCCGGTCCGGTATGAAGCACCCCATGACCGACGATCCGGAACGGGGCGAACCGCCGGGCTTCAGCCGCCGCACACTGATCACGACCGGGGCGGTGGCCGGCGTTCTCGGCGTAGGCGCCGGGGTGGGCGGCGGCGCGTTGCTGCCCGGACACCGTGCCGGCCCCGACGTCTGGTACCAACCGGCGAGGACCGGAGCGCCGCCCATCGGTGGTCTGCATCTGCAATTCGGGCGCAACGCCAGCACCGAAGTGGTGGTGTCCTGGCACACCGTCGAGGCCGTCAGCAATCCACGCGTGATGCTGGGCACACCGACTGCAGGCTTCGGCAGCACAGTGGCAGCCACGACGCGCACATACCGAGACGCGAAGTCGAACAGCGAGGTTCGCGTGTATCACGCCCGCCTCACGGGCCTGACACCGGACACTCAATACGTCTACGCCGCAGTGCATGATGGTACCGATCCCCAGCCCGCAACAATCACAACGGCGCCGCTAGGCCGAAAAGCACTGCGCTTCACAAGCTTCGGCGACCAGTCCACGCCCATGCTGGACCGGTCAGTCGACGGCCGATTCATCAGCGACCACATCGGATCGCCCGCCGCCGGCGATATCCCGGCTGCCATCGAGCGCCTCGAACCATTGTTCAACCTCGTCAACGGCGACCTGTGCTACGCAAATTTGGCCGAGGACCGGATCCGCACCTGGTCGAATTGGTTCACCAACAACAGCCGTTCGGCACGTTACCGGCCCTGGATGCCGGCAGCAGGCAACCACGAGAACGAATTGGGCAATGGGCCAATAGGTTACGGCGCCTACCAGACATACTTTGAGGTGCCCGATTCCGGGGCCAGCCCGCAATTACGTGGCTTGTGGTACTCGTTCACGGCCGGGGCGGTGCGAGTCATCAGCATCAATAACGACGATGTGGCACTGCAGGACGCAGGCAACTCTTACATCCATGGCTATTCCGGCGGCGAACAACGGCGTTGGCTCGAGCGTGAACTCGCCAACGCGCGACGCGACCCGGATATCGACTGGTTGATCATCTGCATGCATCAGACGGCGATCTCCACCGCCAAGAAGAACGGTGCCGATCTCGGCATCCGGGAGCAGTGGCTGCCGCTGTTCGACCAATACCACGTCGATCTGGTGCTGTGCGGACACGAACACCATTACGAGCGGTCGCACCCGCTGCGCGGCTCCCTCGGTAGCGATACCAGGACCCCGATTCCCGTCGACACACGTCGCGACGTCATCGACACCACTCGAGGAACAGTTCACCTCGTCATCGGAGGCGGCGGGACGTCGGTGCCGACCAACGGGTTGCTGTTCCCAGAACCTCGCTGCCAGGTGATCACCGGTGTCGGCGCATACGATCCCGCAGTTCGACACAAGCCTTCCATCTATGTCATGGAGGACGCGCCGTGGTCAGCGTTTCGCGACCGCGACAACCCTTACGGTTTCGTGTCATTCGATGTGGATCCGGGTTCGCCCGGCGGCAAGACGTCGATCAAGGCGACGTACTACGCGGTGCGGGGACCATACGGCGCGGTTGTCCCGATCGACGAGTTCACGTTGATTAAGCCGCGCGGGGGTTAGAACAGAGTCGGTTGTCCGGGGGTAGGCGCGGGCACACGCGGCGGTGCGGATGGCCGAGGGTCGCTGCCCAGCCGATATTTGGCAATCAGCGGCCGGGCGCGCTCGCGGAGCATGTCGCGGTAGCTCTGCGGCAGGTAGGCGCCACGACGGTAGAGGTCGCGGTATCGGCTGGTGAGTTCGGGATGCGTGCTGCTGAGCCAGGCCATGAACCAGCCGCGCGTGGCGCCGCGCAGGTGCAGACCGAACACGGTGACGCTGGTGGCTCCGGCGGCGGCGATCTGCTCCAGCAGTGCGTCGAGGTGTTCGGACGAATCGGTGAGATGCGGCAGCACCGGCGCGACCATGACATGGCAGCCGAGGTTTGCTTCACGGATGGCGCTGATCAGCGACAACCGGGCCTGCGGTGTCGGGGTTCCGGGCTCGACATCGCGGTGCATTTGTGGGTCACCCACCGCCAGCGAGATCGCCACCGACAGCGGAACCTGTTGCGCGGCTTGCGCTATTAGCGGCAGGTCGCGGCGTAGCAGGGTGCCCTTGGTGAGGATGGACATGGGCGTGCCGGACTCGGCGAGCGCGGTGATGATGCCGGGCATCAACGCGTAGCGGCCCTCGGCGCGCTGGTAGGGGTCGGTGTTGGTGCCCAGTGCAACGGTTTCGCGCTGCCACGACGATCGCCTGAGCTCCTGCCGTAGCACCTCGACGACGTTCGTCTTGACGACGATCTGCGTGTCGAAGTCGGTGCCGACGTCGAAGTCCAGATATTCGTGGGTGGGGCGGGCGAAGCAGTAGCGGCAGGCGTGTGAGCAGCCACGATAGCCGTTGACCGTGTAGCGGAAGGGCAGGGCGGCCGCGTTGGGCACCTTGTTCAGCGCGGACTTGCACAGCACCTCGTGGAACGTCATCCCGTCGAATTGCGGCACCCGCACGCTCTTCACCAGGCCCAACCGCTGCAGGCCGGGCAACGCCCCGTCGTCGACGGGGCTTCCGTTGACCGCCACCGCTTGACCCGCCCACCTCATAGCTCCATTCGAACAATAGTTCGATCTGCCGTCAAGTGGCTTTGGCGCTCTCGCGGCCGGGCGGCCTTGGCGCCTGCCCGCGACCCCCGGGCGCGAGCGCCCGCAAAGGTACGGGTTCTACGGCGCGTCCCTGGCAACACGCGCACGCTCGGCGCCCGGGACGGCCAGCCACACCACACCCCCGGCGCGAGCGCCCGCAAAAGGTACAGGTTCTACGGCGCGTCCCTGGCAACACGCGCACGCTCGGCGCCCGGGACGGCCAGCCACACCACACCCCCGGCGCGAGCGCCCGCAAAAGGTACAGGTTCTACGGCGCGTCCCTGGCAACACGCGCACGCTCGGCGCCCGGGACGGCCAGCCACACCACACCCCCGGCGCGAGCGCCCGCAAAAGTACGCGTTCTACGGCGTGTCCCTGGCAACACGCGCACGCTCGGCGCCCCAGCACCGGCGCCTGCCGCGACCCCCGGCGCGAGCGCCCGCAAAAGTACGCGTTCTACGGCGTGTCCCTGGCAACACGCGCACGCTCGGCGCCCGGCACGGCCAGCCACACCACACCCCCGGCGCGAGCGCCCGCAAAAGTACGCGTTCTACGGCGTGTCCCTGGCAACACGCGCACGCTCGGCGCCCCAGCACCGGCGCCTGCCGCGACCCCCGGCGCGAGCGCCCGCAAAAGTACGCGTTCTACGGCGTGTCCCTGGCAACACGCGCACGCTCGGCGCCCGGCACGGCCAGCCACACCACACCCCCGGCGCGAGCGCCCGCAAAAGTACGCGTTCTACGGCGTGTCCCTGGCAACACGCGCACGCTCGGCGCCCCAGCACCGGCGCCTGCCGCGACCCCCGGCGCGAGCGCCCGCAAAAGTACGCGTTCTACGGCGTGTCCCTGGCAACACGCGCACGCTCGGCGCCCGGCACGGCCAGCCACACCACACCCCCGGCGCGAGCGCCCGCAAAAGTACGCGTTCTACGGCGTGTCCCTGGCAACACGCGCACGCTCGGCGCCCCAGCATCGGCGGCACGCATTTACCCCAGTCGCGAAAGAACCTCAGCGACAACCGAATCGATCGCCACCGACACCTGCTCCCCGGAAGCCATGTCTTTGACACCGACTGTGCCGGCATCCAGATCGCGATCACCGGCCACCAGGGCGACCCGGGCGCCGGAGCGGTCGGCGGCGCGCATCGCTCCTTTGAGCCCGCGGTCGCCGTAGGCCAGGTCGACGCGCACACCGGCGGCGCGCAACTCAGCCGCCAGCACCGCCAACCGCAATTTGGCCGCCTCACTCAACGGCACGCCGAACACCTCGCAGCGCGCCGCGGACCCTACGCTCTTGCCCTCGGCACGCAGCGCCAGCAGCGTTCGGTCCACACCCAGCCCGAACCCTATCCCCGACACGTCTTGTCCGCCAAGCTCTTTCATCAACCCGTCATAGCGCCCACCGCCGCCGATGCCGGATTGCGCGCCCAACCCGTCGTGCACAAACTCGAAGGTGGTCTTGGTGTAGTAATCCAGGCCCCGGACCATGCGCGGGTTAAGCACGTACGGAACCCCGAGCGCATCCAGGTGCGCCTGCACAGTGTCGAAGTGTTGCTTGGCGGCGTCGGAGAGGTGATCGAGCAGCACCGGCGCATCAGCAGTCATCGCCTTGACCTCGGGCCGCTTGTCGTCGAGCACCCGCAGCGGGTTCAGTTGCGCGCGCTGTCGGGTCTGCTCATCAAGGTCGAGACCAAACAGGAAGTCCTGCAACAGTTCCCGGTATTGCGGGCGGCAGCTCTCGTCCCCCAGCGAGGTGATCTCCAGCCGGAAGCCGTCCAGGCCCAACGACCGGAATCCCGCGTCGGCGACAGCGATCACCTCGGCGTCCAGCGCCGGATCGTCGATGCCGATCGCTTCGACGCCCACCTGCTGCAACTGGCGATACCGGCCGGCCTGCGGACGCTCGTAACGGAAGAACGGGCCCGCGTAGCACAGCTTGACCGGCAGCGCGCCGCGATCCAGGCCATGCTCGATCACCGCCCGCACCACGCCGGCGGTGCCCTCGGGCCGCAGCGTCACCGAGCGGTCGCCGCGGTCGGAGAAGGTGTACATCTCCTTGGACACCACATCGGTGGACTCCCCCACCCCGCGAGCGAACAACGCGGTGTCTTCGAACACAGGCAGCTCGATGTGGCCGTACCCGGCCCGCCGGGCGGACGAAAGCAGGCCCTCGCGCACGGCGACGAACTGCGCCGAATCGGGCGGGATGTAGTCTGGAACCCCCTTGGGCGCAACAAATTCCGTCACGGGCTCAGGCCTTCGATGAAGGGGTTGTACCGGCGTTCGGCGCCGATGGTGGTGGAGTTGCCATGCCCGGGTAGTACCACGGTCTTGTCCTCGAGCACCAACAGTTTATTGACGATCGAGCGCAGCAGGTCGCGTCCGCTGCCGCCGAACAGGTCGCTGCGGCCGATGGAACGCTCGAACAGGGTGTCGCCGCTGAATACGACGTCCGCCTCCTTCTGCGCCGCCTGCAGCACGCGGAAACACACCGATCCGCGGGTGTGTCCCGGGGTGTGGTCGATGTTGACCGAGATGCCGCCGAGGTCGATCTTGTCGCCGTCGCGGTCCAGCTCGACGACCTGCTTGGGCTCCCGGAAGAACGCACCGGCGAACACCTGCGCCACCCGCGGCCCCATGCCGTGGATCGGGTCTTTGAGCATGAACCGGTCTTCGGGATGGATGTAAGTGGGGCACCCGAAGGTGTCCGACACCTTCTGGGCGGACCACATGTGGTCGATGTGACCATGGGTGATCAGCACCGCGGCCGGAGTGAGCCGGTTCTTGTCGAGGATTTGCCGCAACTGGCCCATCGCACGCTGGCCGGGGTCGACGATGATGGCGTCGGCGCCCGGCCGCTCGGCCAGCACGTAGCAGTTGCACTGCAACAGCCCGGCGGGAAATCCGGTAATCAACACGGTCCCAGTTTTCCATCCCTGAAGCCATGGAATGATAGCGGCCGTGCCGACCAATCAGCAGCGACGTGCGACAGCAAAGCGCAAACTCGAGCGGCAGCTGGAGCGCCGCGCCAAGCAGGCCAAGAGGCGCCGCATCCTGACCATCGCCGGGGGCGCGGTCGCCGCGGTGGCGGTGGTGGCCGCCGTGGTGGTCGCCGTCGTCGTCAGCAAGGACGACCACAAAGGCAACCCCTCGGCGTCGACCACCTCGAGCAGTGCCGCGCCCAGCTCGTCGGCCGCCGGCCTGCCCCCGGTGCAGCTCGGCAACGCCGTGCCGTTGCCGCCGTTCAAGGCGCCGGCGAATCTGGGCGCCAACTGCCAGTACCCCGCGTCGCCGGACAAAGCCGTCAAGCCGGTCAAGCCACCGCGGACCGGCAAGGTGCCCACCGAGCCGGCCCAGGTGAGCGTCAGCATGGTGACCACCCAGGGAAATCTTGGCCTGATGCTCGCCAACAACGAATCACCGTGCACGGTGAACAGTTTCGCCAGTCTGACCAACCAGGGTTTCTTCAAGGACACCAAGTGCCACCGCCTGACCACCTCACCGTCGCTGTCGGTACTGCAGTGCGGTGACCCGAAGGGTGACGGAACCGGCGGGCCGGGCTATCAGTTCGCCAACGAATACCCCACCAACCAGTACCCCGCCAATGACCCGAAGCTCAAAGAGCCGGTGATCTATCCGCGGGGCACGATTGCGATGGCCAACGCAGGACCCAACACCAACAGCAGTCAGTTCTTCCTGGTCTACCGCGACTCGGCGCTGCCGCCGGAGTACACGGTGTTCGGCAAGATCCAGGACGACGGGCTGGCCACGCTGGACAAGATCGCGGCGGCCGGTGTCGCCGGCGGCGGTGAGGACGGCCCGCCCGCAGTGGATGTGACCATCACCTCGATCTTGCTCGACTAACCTGGTACCCCGGAGCGGCGGCGGCTTACCGGGAGGAGATTCGTGGCCGAGAGCTCGTTCGGTCGATACCAGCTGCAGGGTCTGCTGGGACGCGGTGGCATGGGGCAGGTCTATCGCGCCTATGACACCCAGACCGACCGCATCGTCGCCATCAAGTTGCTGCCGCCAAGTCTGGCCGAGGACAAAGAGTTCGAGCATCGGTTCCGCCGCGAGGCGCGCACGGCGGCCAGCCTTAACGACCCTCACGTGGTGCCCATCCACAGCTTCGGCGAGATCGACGGGCAGCTCTACGTCGACATGCGACTGGTCGAGGGCCGGGACTTGGGAAAGTTCATCGCCGAGAACGGCGGCCGGCTCAGCCCCGCGCAGACCGTCGCGATCATCGAGCAGACCGCGGCCGCTCTGGACAGCGCGCACCAGGTGGGGCTGGTGCACCGTGACGTCAAGCCGTCGAACATTCTGGTCGCTAACGCCCGCGACTTCGTCTACCTGATCGACTTCGGCATCGCCCGCGCCACCACCGACACGGCTCTGACCCAGACCGGGATGACGATGGGCACGCTGGCCTACCTGGCACCCGAACGCTTCCGGGGTATCACCGATCCACGAGCCGACGTCTACGCCCTGGCCTGCACGCTCTATGAGTGCCTCACCGGCGCGCGGCCCTACCCGGGCGATAGCTTCGAAGAGCAGGTCTCCGGCCACTTGCACGCGCCGCCGCCGCGCCCGACCGCCGTCCGCCATGACGTACCGCCGGCTTTCGATGCGGTGGTTGCCCGCGGCATGGCCAAGGACCCCGATGCCCGCTACCAGACGGTCACCGAACTCGCCGACGCCGCCCGCGCCGCGCTGGGCGCTGCCGGCATTGCCCTGCCTCCCCCGCCGCCGGCCGAGGCGCACACCGGGTTGGCGCCGTCCCACGCTCCAGCCGATGTGCCGGCGAGCAAGGAAGGCAGCAGTCGGGCCATGTTGGTCTGGACCGTCGCGGGCTCGGGCCTGGCGTTACTGCTCGTGGCTGCGCTGGTCGCTTTCTTCTCCGCGACCGATGACGGCGGCTCGAACACCCCGACGACCCGCACCTCGACGTCGGCCACCAGTCGGGCACCGGAAACGACGACCGACACCACCGACGTCAGCGACAAGACCGGCGTTGAGCAGACCGAGACGACCGAAACGACGACCGAGTCGGGTTCTCCGTAGGCACCTTACGAAGCCGACGTCACCCGGTAGACGTCGTACACGCCCTCGACATTGCGCACCACATTGAGCAGGTGCCCCAGGTGCTTGGGGTCCCCCATCTCGAAGGTGAACCGGCTGATCGCAACCCGGTCACCTGAGGTGGTGACCGACGCCGACAGGATGTTCACCTTTTCGTCGGCGAGCACCCGGGTGATGTCGGACAGCAGCCGGTGCCGGTCCAGCGCCTCGACCTGGATCGCCACCAGGAACACCGACGACGCCGACGGCGCCCACAGCACCTCGATGATGCGCTCGGCCTGCTGCTGCAGGGATGCCGCGTTGGTGCAGTCGGTGCGGTGCACACTCACCCCGCCGCCCCGGGTGACGAACCCCATGATCTGGTCGCCGGGCACCGGCGTGCAGCACTTGGCCAGCTTGGTCAGCACACCCGGCGCACCCGGCACCGACACGCCGACGTCCTCGGTGCTGCGGGGACGGCGCAGCATGGTCGTCGGGGTGGACCGCTCGGCCAGTTCCTCCTCGGCCTGGTCGATGCCGCCCAGTTCGGCCAGTAGCCGCTGCACCACGTGGCGGGCCGAGACGTGCCCCTCCCCGATCGCGGTGTACATCGCCGACACGTCGGTGTAGTGCAGCTCGCGGGCCACCGAGGCCATCGACTCACCATTGACCAAGCGCTGCAACGGAAGTCCGCCCCGGCGCACCTCGCGGGCCATGACTTCCTTGCCGGCCTCCAGCGCCTCCTCACGGCGCTCCTTGGCGAACCACTGCCGGATCTTCGTCTTCGCCCGTGGCGACACCACGAACTGCTGCCAGTCCCGCGACGGCCCGGCGTTCTGGGCCTTGGACGTGAAAACCTCTACTACTTCCCCATTTTCGAGCTTGCGTTCCAGCGCGACCAGTCGTCCGTTGACCCGGGCGCCGATGCAGCGGTGGCCGACCTCGGTGTGCACCGCGTAGGCGAAGTCCACCGGGGTGGATCCGGTCGGCAACGTGAAAACGTCGCCCTTGGGCGAGAACACGAAAATTTCTTGCACGGCGAGGTCGTAACGCAACGACTCCAGGAACTCCCCCGGGTCGGCAGCCTCACGTTGCCAGTCGAGCAGCTGACGCATCCAGGCCATGTCGTCGATCTCGGCGGCGGCGTGCGGATGCGGAACGCCGTTGCGGCCCTTGGCTTCCTTGTAACGCCAGTGCGCGGCGATGCCGAACTCGGCGGTCTTGTGCATGTCGCGGGTGCGAATCTGCACCTCCAGCGGCTTGCCCTCGGGCCCGACCACCGTGGTGTGCAGCGATTGGTACACACCGTATCTGGGCTGGGCGATGTAGTCCTTGAACCGTCCGGCCATCGGCTGCCACAGTGAATGCACCACGCCCACAGCGGCATAGCAGTCGCGGATTTCGTCGCACAGAATCCGGATGCCGACCAGGTCGTGGATGTCGTCGAAGTCGCGGCCCTTGACGATCATCTTCTGGTAGATCGACCAGTAGTGCTTGGGCCGGCCTTCCACCGTCGCCTTGATCTTCGACCCGTTCAACGTGTTGGTGATCTCGGTGCGGACCTTGGCCAGATAGGTGTCCCGAGACGGCGCGCGACCGGCGACCAACCGGACGATCTCCTCGTACTTCTTGGGATGCAAGATCGCGAACGACAGATCTTCCAGCTCCCACTTGACACTGGCCATACCGAGGCGGTGGGCAAGGGGCGCAATGACTTCCAGCGTTTCGCGGGCCTTGCGCGCCTGCTTCTCCGGTGGCAGGAAGCGCATGGTGCGCATGTTGTGCAGCCGGTCGGCCACCTTGATCACCAGCACCCGCGGGTCACGGGCCATCGCGGTGATCATCTTGCGGATCGTCTCGCCCTCGGCCGCGCTGCCCAGCACGACCCGGTCCAGCTTGGTCACGCCGTCCACGAGGTGGCCCACCTCTTCGCCGAAGTCCTCGGACAACTGCTCGATGGTGTACCCGGTGTCCTCGACGGTGTCGTGCAACAGGGCTGCCACCAACGTCGTGGTGTCCATGCCCAGTTCGGCGAGAATGTTCGCGACGGCCAGCGGATGGGTGATGTAGGGGTCACCGGAGTGCCGGAGCTGGGTGGCGTGCCGTTGGTCGGCGACCTCGTAGGCCCGCTGCAGGATCGCCAGATCCGCCTTCGGATAGACCTCCCGGTGCACCGCCACCAACGGCTCGAGCACCGGGTTGATGGCGCCGCTGCGGGCGGTCATCCGCCGCGCCAGGCGGGCGCGGACCCGCCGCGACGCGCTGGTGGTGGTCTTGAGCGGCTCTACCGGCGGCTCCGGGATCTCCGCCACCGGCAGCGGTTCGGTCGGCGGCGCGGCAGCCTGCAACGTGCTTTGGTCTTCCGCCACGTCAGTCACCTCCGCTTAGAGGATATCCGGTGCTCCGTCCGGGCGGGCCTCGTGATGCGGTCGGCCGTCAGTGCGACGGTCTTCTTTCATCTCGGATTCGAATAGGTGCCGCATGCCTCCCTGCAGCGCATCGCGGACCTGGCGCTCATGATCGCGGAACGCCGACCAGTAGTCGTCGTCAAACTCCTCGACGATCTGGAAGGTCCACCGCCCCGGCAGGACGTTGCGGCCGACCATCTCGGTCTCCAGCCGTTGCGCGATGTCGCCGTGTCCGGCGGCACGCAACTTCTCGCAGGCTTCTCCGAGCAGCAGATCCGCTCGTCCCATCAGCTGGTGGAACGAGTACAGGTGCCCGCGGGCGCGTTCCACCCACTCCAGCGCTTCGGTCACCGCTCCCACGGCCTCGACCGTGGCGTCGTCCACTCCTGCGGGCCGTCGTCGAGGGGTCGCTGCGTCGTCGATGCTCAACAGATTGCCTTTCGTTGGTTGCACAACTATTTTCCCTCGACCGCAGGCGGTCCCTCACCGGCGACGGTGTCGTCATGCAGGAACCTGACGGCCAGGATGCAGGTGTCGTCTTTGCGCTGCGGCGCGGCGAAGCACGTGCCCAGATCGCGACACGCCTGGTGCAGAGCGACGTTCGGCTGCCAGTCGGCAAGGTGATGCTGCACCTGGGTGATGGTGGTGTCGAGGTCGTCGCCACGGCGTTCGATGAGTCCGTCGGTGTACATCAGCAGGACGTCGCCGGGGCTGATGGACACCTGCTCCTCGGCGTAGGTGGCCTTGCGCAACGGACCGAGCACCGGGCCGCGGCCACCGTTGAGCCGGGACACCTCACCCGCAGCGGCACGCCGCAGCAACGCCGGTGGGTGCCCGGCGGAGCCGTACCGCAGCACACCTGTCGCGTGATCGAAGATCGCCACCGAGACGGTGGCGAACTGGCCGTGGCTGGTGTGGGCGGTGAAGATGTTGAGTTCGGCCAGCAGCTGTGCGGGGGGCAGCCCCTGGATGGCGAGCGCCCGCGCGGCGGCGCGCAGTTGAGCCATGTCTTCCACCGCGGGCAGGCCGTGACCGACGACATCGCCGACCGCCAGGTAGGTCCGGTTTTTCGGCAGCGGCAGCGCATCCCACCAGTCCCCGCCCAGTCCGTGCATGACGGCCGCGGGCTCGTACCACACGGCGACCTCGAGTCCGTCAATCTTGGTGGGCTGCGCCGGCAGCACCGCCGCCTGCAGCGTCTCCGCCCGGATGTGCTCGTCGGCGTAGGCGCGAGCCCGCAACCCCGCCTGGGTGACAAGCGTCGCCACGGCCGATGCGTAGGCACGTTGGGCGGCATCGAAGGGCTGCGGCCGCGTCCACATGAGCCCCAGAACTCCGACCGCGCGACTGCCGACCATCAACGGCCATGACCCGATCGAGGCGGCGTCGGCCTCGATCATCCATTGCCCGCCCGCGGGATAGCGTTCCCGGTATTCGGTGACGCTGGAAATCAGGACCGGAGCCGCGGTACGTACGGCGTCGGCGGCCGCACTCGGTTGTTTCATTGACAATCCCGAACCGATCTGCGCTTCGATCGCGGGCGAGTAACCGGCCATGTGAAGCCAGTTCAAGGTGGCGCCGTCGTCGCTGAGCAGTCCCAGCACCAGAGCGTCGGCGCCGGCGGCATGACGTACATGGGCTGCGGTGGCTTGGCCGATATCGTCGGGCGTCGTGGCAGCGGCCAGCGCCCTGCCCAGCTCGGCGAGCGATTTGAGGCGGTCTCGTTCACGCTGTTCGGCCTGGCGCTGCTTAGCCTCCGCTACACGGCTGGACGCCTCTTGGCCGATCAGCACCGACACGAGCATCAGCACCATGATGAAGCCCTGAGTGGCCGCCAAGCGCGCCGGAACCACCACCGGCAGAGTCGCGAAAAGACCGAATCCGGCCGCCGCGAGATAATTCGCGGCAACGGCCACTACGGCGCTGCACAGCGCCGCACCGATCACCTGCAGGCGAAATGCGGCCCACGCCAGTAGCGGCAACAACAGCAGCGCCGGCGGCACCGGCAACCGGAAGACGATCACCGAGACCACCGCGGTCACCGCTGTGACGAGGAGTACCTCCCATCGTCGCGCCCGGATGAGCGGCAGCTGTCGTGGCCATAACAACACTGGCACGCCCACCACCAGGACGCCGACCCCGTCTCCGGCCAGCCAGCGCAGCACGCCGGCGGGCCACCAGATTCCGGCGAATTCCGCGCCCACAGCCGCGCCCAACAGTCCCCCGACCAGCGGACCCAGCACACACGCGCCGGTGACGAAGCGGAGCAGATCGATGCGACGTCTCAGATCAGGGGCACCCCGGCACCAGAAACGCACCAATGACGCTCCCACCACAGACTCCAGCGCATGGGCGACCGCCAGCCCGGCGGCGGCTGCCAACGTGACGCCGTGGCGAGTGTCAACCACCGCGGCCGCGGCCATCGACGCGGCAATGACCACCGGCCATAGCCGCCGGTTGTTCAACAACATCGCCGCTACCGTCACCCCAGCGGACGGGAAAAACGTGACGCCTACGGCAGGTGTGAACGACTGCCACGACGAATCAGCACCCGCTGCAAACGCTGTTGAGGCCAGGCGGGAGGTGTGCCAGGTCAGCTCCGAGCCAGCGCCGCACAGGAGGGCGGTCAGCACGAACAAGCCCGGCCACTGGCGCAGCTGGCCTGCCACAGCTCTGCAACTCACCTCAGTGCACCCATGCTCCGCAAATCAGCCGATTGGAAGGCGACTGCCCGTCACACCCGGAAATGCGAGTAGGCCAACCACATCCCCGTCCGGGCAAGGGCCGTTGCGCTACCTTTTGAACGCTTGAATACCAGAATGTTGCCGCCGTTGCAGCAAACACACTACCGAGCCGTGGGGCGTCACACAGCCAAACAACTGATCCGGCAGACTCTACGCGCGGCTCAGGCTGTGGACTTGCAGTGGGGCGATCGCCTCCCGGCCGCGCAGCGCCTCCAGCTCCACGACCACCGCGGCGCCGGTGATATTCGCGCCCACCCGTTCCAGCAACCGGGTCGCGGCACCCAACGTGCCGCCGGTAGCCAGCACATCGTCGATCAGCATCACATTCCGCCCGGCCAGGTCAAGGCTGTCCGCCGGGATCTCCATGGTCGCCGTACCGTACTCCATTTGGTAGTCCTCGCTCAGGACCGGCGGCGGCAGCTTGCCACTCTTACGAATGGACAGCAGGCCGGTGCCCAGCCGGGAGGCGAGGGCAGCGGCGACGACGGCTCCCCGTGACTCGATGCCGACCACCAAGTCGGTGCCTCCCGCG
Source organism: Mycobacterium gordonae (assembly GCF_002101675.1). Classification (GTDB taxonomy): domain Bacteria; phylum Actinomycetota; class Actinomycetes; order Mycobacteriales; family Mycobacteriaceae; genus Mycobacterium; species Mycobacterium gordonae. The sequence continues at coordinate 41,506 of NZ_LQOY01000238.1, forward strand.
ACATCGGCCAACGCGTCGATGACCGCGGACATCGCCTCGCTGTCCGCGAAAAGCGGAGTGAGGTCTTTGAATTGGATTCCGGGCGTTGGGAAATCTGCGACGTCCCGGGTCAGCGACGCGATCACGTCGGCCACGGGAGCACTCCCCCTGAGATTCATCACTGCATTAGCGCCCATCGGTCCATGTTCCAGCCCGCCCCCCAGCGGGTTGGGTTCCTGCTCACGGCATACATCTTTTTAGACATCAGCAACGTCCGCTGCTGCCGATACAACGGCAACGTCGGCATGTCTCCCCAGAGTACCGGTGCACCCTCGGCGAGCAACCGAGCGCGCTCGGCCGGGTCCGCCGAGACCGCCAGCGCGCCGATGATCCCGTCCACCTGGGGATTTGCGTAACCCGACAGATTGTTCCCGTTGCCGCTGTGCAGGTCGTAGGCATCCATCGACGACGATCCGGTGGACCCGCTGCCGCTGGCTCCCCCGGTGCTGGCCAGCAGTACGTCGATCTTCCCGTCACGCAACGCCTGCGGCCCGGATGTGTCCAGCGTGACGTTGGAGACGGTGATTCCGGCCGGTGCGCAGGCGGTTGCGATGGATCCGACGGTGGCGGCCAGGCGCGCATTGGGCCCGCGGTAACCGATCCGCACCGTCAGCACACCCTTGTTCAGCGCGGCACGCGCGGCGTTCGGATCGGCCTTGGCGAATTGGGCGGCCTCGCTGGCGCCCTCGGCCCCGGACAACGCATCCTCGGCCGCCGGCGACAGTCGCGAGTTGGCGATCGGCGCGCCGGCGTCGCGGGCAATGGTGTCCCGCGGCGTGCACAACGCGAACGCATGGCGGGCGGCGCTGGTGGCCAGCGGGCCCTGAGGGGCGAAGATCAGCTGTTCGATGCCGGCCGAGGGCGCGTCGGCACGCTCGTAGTTGTCCGGAGTGGCCAACGCCCCGGAGGATCCGGCCGCCACGTCGACCACGTCGACGCTGCGGTTGTTCACCCGATCTTGGATGTCGCCGCCCAGCGGCCACACGGTGATCCGCTTGGTGATCGGCTTGGCGCCCCACCAGCGATCGTTGGCCACCAGCACCACCGCGCCGCCGTCCAGCACCCGCTCGATCTTGTACGGCCCGGAGGAGGGGAAACGCTTGAGATCGATACCCGGTTTGAGGTCCCAGGTGCTGTTCCACACCTTCGCGACCTGCTCGGCCACCGCGCCCTTGCTGGCCAGCAGGGCCGTGGTGATATCGGTGCCCAGGGCGTCGGAGATGACGTGCGACGGCATCATCGAGGTCGCGGTGAACAGCTGGGTGTAATCGACCACGCCGCGGTCCGGAATGAACGAGACCCGGGCCTTCTTCTGGCCGGGGGTGCATTCGATGTTGGCGATGTCGACGTACCCCGCCTGGGTCGCGGCGTCGAAACCGCCGAAGCGACCGGACTGGGCCGCCCAGGCCAGCACCAGGTCGTCACACGTCACCGGCTTGCCGTCGGAATAGATTGCGTTGTCCGCGATCTGGTAGTCCAGCACCAGGGGCGACCCGCCCACTACCGAGATGGTGCCGAAGTCGTGATCGGCGACGACCTGCCCGTCCGGTCCGTGATAACCGAAGCCGCTCAGGGTGCGGGCGAACGCCTGGGCGCCGGCAGAGGCGGCGCCGATCACCGTGTTCGTGTTGTACGTGGACAGGACACCATCCACCACGTAGTCGACCTGCCCCGCGGCACTACCCGAGCACGCGGTCAGGGTGGAGGCCGCCAGCACTGCCGTCACGCCAGTGGCCAGCATGGCTGCACGCCAGCGAGACCGGATGAACATGCGGCCTACCGCTTGCCGGCGTTTCGCTTGCCGGTGGGACGCCGCGCGCCGGTGGGACGCGCCGGGCGGGCACCGGGTGCCGGCTTGTTGGTGACCACGGGTTTGCTGGCGGTGGCGGCCTCGGTGACCGCTTCCGGGGCATCTGAGTCCTCCCCGGCGTCCCCGTCGGCGGACTCCCTCTTGGCGGCCGGCTTCTCGGGAAGCGCGCCGGCGCTGCGTCGCCGGAGTACCCGACGGGTGTGCGTGCGCACCAAGTCCGTCCGTTCCCGCAGCGTGACCAGCAGCGGAGTGGCGAAGAAGATCGAGGAGTAGGTGCCGACCATGATGCCGATGAGCTGTACCAGCGCCAGGTCCTTCAGCGTGCCGACCCCCAGCAGCCAGACCGCGACGACCATCAGCGCGAGCACCGGCAACACCGAGATGAGGCTGGTGTTGATCGACCGCATGAATGTCTGGTTCACGGCCAGATTGGCCTGTTCGGCGAACGTGCGCCGGGTGGTGTGCTGAAACCCGTGCGTGTTCTCTTCGACCTTGTCGAACACGATGACGGTGTCGTAGAGAGAGAAGCCGAGGATCGTCAGCAATCCGATCACCGTGGCGGGCGTGACCTCAAAGCCCACCAGCGCGTAGACGCCCGCGGTGACGGTCAGGTCGAAGATCATCGCCGCCAGTGCGGACAGTGTCATGTAGCGCTCGTAGCGCACGGTGATGTAGACGGCGACCAGCACCAGGAACACCACCAGAGCGATCACCGCCTTCGTGGTGATCTGGTCTCCCCAGGTTTCCGACACTGCCGCGTCGCTGATCGCCTTCTTGCTGGGATTGCCATCGGCGCCCTTGGGGTGGAACGCGTCGAACAAGGCGTTGCGCAGCTTCTCAGTCTGCTCGTTGGACAGGGTCTCCGAACGGATCTGCACGGTGGCCGACGACCCCTTGCCGACGGTGACCACCGATTCGGGGTCTTTGCCGATCGTCTTGTGGAACACGTCTTCCACCTGGGTGACCTGGATGGTGCCGCCCGAGCCCGAAGACGGCATCGAGACCGTGGTGCCGCCCTTGAAGTCGATACCGAAGGTGAAGCCGCGGATCAGGATCGCCAGCACGGCGACGGCCATGATCGCTCCGCTGACGCCGTACCAGAGCTTGCGACGCCCGACCACCTCGAACGCACCGGTGCCGGTGTACAGGCGGGACAGGAAACTGTGTTGCTGCGCCGCTGCGGTTTTCGCGTCGTCGTCGAGTTCGATGACTTCGGTGTCCTTGGTTGACGCCATGGATTAGACCCGTCCCGTCTTTGCGGCCGAACTTGCCCGCCGTTCGCGGGCGACCTGCTGGACTGCGCCCAGGCCGTTGTAGGCCGGCTTGGCCAGCCGCGCCGACTTGGAAGCCAGGTACACCAGCGGCCAGGTGACCAGGAACACCACCACGAGGTCGAGGATGGTGGTGAGGCCAAGAGTGAACGCGAACCCCTTCACCTGTCCGATCGCCAGGAAATACAGCACGGCGGCAGCCAGGAAGGTGACGGCGTTGCCGGACACGATCGTCTTACGGGCCCGCGCCCAACCGCGCGGAACCGCCGACCGGAACGAACGGCCTTCGCGTATCTCATCTTTGATGCGTTCGAAGAACACCACGAACGAGTCGGCGGTGGTGCCGATACCGATGATCAGACCCGCGATTCCGGCCAGGTCCAGGGTGTAGTTGATGTACCGGCCCAGCAGCACCAGGATCGCGAAAACCATTGCGCCCGAAGCGATCAACGACAGCGCAGTGAGCAGTCCGAGTACCCGGTAGTACAGCAGCGAGTACACCAGCACCAGCAGCAACCCGATCCCACCGGCAATCAGGCCGGCTCGCAGCGACGTCAAACCCAAAGTGGCGGATACGGTTTGGGCCTCCGAGGACTCGAAGGACAGCGGCAGCGAGCCGTACTTCAGCACGTTGGCGAGCTGCTTGGCCGTTGCCGCGCTGAACGGTGGGTCACCACCGCTGATCTGGGTGCGCCCGCCCGGAATCGGTTCCCTGATCATCGGTGCGCTGACCACCTGTGAATCCAGCGTAAAGGCCGTCTGGGTGCCGGTATGCGCGGCGGTGTAGTCGGCCCAGACGTTGGCGGCGGCGCTCTTGAACTGCAAATCCACCACATAGCCCAGGCTGTTCTGGTTCATGCCCGAGGTGGCGTCCTGGATCTGGTCACCGCTGATGATCGACGGGCCCAGGATGTAGGCGGTCTTGTGGTCGGTCGAGCAGGTGACCAGTGGCAGCTTCGGGTCGTCGTTGCCGGCCAGGATGTCGTCCTTGTCGCAGCGGCCCGCCTGGATCTGCAGGACGATCTTCTGGATGTAACCGACGGTGCTCTGCCGCAGTTTCTTCTCTTGCGCGATGCGCTCAGCGAGGTCTTTGCGCGGATCCGGCGCGGCGGGCATCTCGGGTGCCGGTGCCTCACCGGTCGGCGCCGGCGACGGCCCCGGGCTGGGTGCCGGCGAACCGCTGGGTGCGGGGCTGGGTGCCGGCGAACCGCTGGGCGCGGGGCTCGGCGCAGGCGTGGGGCTGGGCGCAGGCGTGGGGCTGGGCGCCGGATCCTGCGGATAGGGCCGCGGTTGCCCGCGCGGCGGCGCCGGCGCGCTCGACTGCGGCGGCGCGGGCGCCGGAGCGCCCGGGGCGGGAGCTCCCGGCGCGCCGGGGGCGGGAGCGACACCGGGCACGCCGGCGGGCGGCGCGCCGGGAGCACCGGGTGCGGGTGCGCCGGGTTCACCACCCGGCGGCTGCTGACCGGGTGTGGGCTCTTCGGGAGCCTTCTGCGCCGGCACCGAGTCCAGAACCGGCCGGATGTACAGGCGCGCCGTCTGGCCCAGATCACGCGCCTCGTTGCCGTCACTGCCCGGCACGGTGATGACCAGGTTGTCGCCGTCGACCACCACTTCCGAGCCGGAGACGCCCAGGCCGTTCACGCGGGAGCTGATGATCTGCTGGGCTTGCGCCAGCGCGTCACGGGTCGGTCGGGAGCCGTCCGGAGTGCGCGCCGTCAGCGTCACGCGGGTGCCGCCCTGCAGGTCAATGCCCAGCTTGGGGGTGGCCTTCTTGTCCCCGGTGAGAAACACCAGCAGGTAGACGCCGACAAGCATGAGCAGGAACACCGACAGGTAGCGGGCAGGCTGCACCGGCGCCGAAGACGATGCCACGTTCCTTCTGTCTCCTTATTCGGTCGTGAAGATCCGTCCAGCCCCGGACGAAGCCTCCGAAAAGACTACGTGCCGCGCCGCGACGGGTATCGCGCACGCGGCAGTCTGGGTAAGTCAGGAATCCTTGATGACGCGGCCGGGCTGCGAGTCGCTGGTCTCATCCTCGCCGAGCTCCACTGCGTTGCCCTCGACCTCGTAGTCATCGTCGTCGTCGGGCAGGATCCGGTCTCGCACGGCCAGCTTCATCCACGTCGTGACGACGCCGGGTGCGATCTCGAGGTCGACGGTGTCGTCGGTGAAGCTGACGACGGTCGCTTCCAGTCCGGACGTGGTGTGGACCCGATCCCCCGGCTGCAACGACTCGTGCAGGTCGATGGTGGCCTGCATGGCCTTGCGTTGGCGCCGCGACGCGAAGTACATGAACCCGCCCATGATGAGCAGGAACGGCAGGAAAAGGACAAAACTCTCCATCAGAACGCCTGTCTTTCGTATCGGTAGTGCTCGAATAACCCCGCCCAATCCGGGGTTGGGGCCGGTCTGGCCTGGGCGCACTCACGTCGCTAACGGTCCAGTGTGCCATTCCCGCAGGTCGCAAACCGACCGGCATCGCCAGCTGTTCACCGGCTAGGCTTTCACCTGCGACGTGACCTGCGCGTCCGCGGGAGGAGGAGTCCGTGGCCAGCCTCGAGCAGAGCCGTCATCTGGCCACCGAAATCCCCGGTCCCGCGTCGCTGGAGCTGAACAAGCGGCGGACCGCCGCGGTGTCGCACGGCGTCGGCATCACGCTGCCGGTGTTCGTAGCACGCGCCGGCGGCGGCGTCGTGGAAGACGTGGACGGCAACCGGCTCATCGACCTGGGCTCCGGGATCGCGGTGACCACGATCGGCAACGCAGCCCCACCCGTCGTGGAGGCGGTGCGCCAACAGGTGGCCGAGTTCACCCACACCTGCTTCATGGTGACGCCCTACGAGGGTTATGTCGCCGTGGCCGAGGAGCTGAACCGGATCACCCCGGGCGACGGCGAGAAGCGTTCGGTGCTGTTCAACTCGGGCGCGGAGGCCGTCGAGAGCTCCATCAAGGTGGCGCGCTCCTATACCGGTAAGTCGGCGGTGGTCGCGTTCGACCACGCCTACCACGGCCGGACCAACCTGACGATGGCGCTGACCGCCAAGTCGATGCCCTACAAGAGCGGGTTCGGCCCGTTCGCGCCGGAGATTTACCGCGCCCCGCTGTCCTACCCGTACCGGGATGGCCTGCTCGACAAGGAACTGGCCACCGACGGGGAGAAGGCTGCGGCGCGCGCCATCAGCGTGATGGACAAGCAGGTAGGCGCACAGAACCTGGCGGCCGTCATCATCGAGCCGATCCAGGGCGAAGGCGGGTTCATCGTCCCGGCCGAGGGATTCCTGCCCGCCCTGTTGCGCTGGTGCCGGGAGAACGATGTGGTCTTCATCGCCGACGAGGTGCAAACGGGTTTCGCGCGCACCGGAGCCATGTTCGCCTGCGAGCACGAAGGCATTCAGCCCGACATCATCGTGACCGCCAAGGGCATCGCCGACGGTCTTCCGCTGTCGGCGATCACCGGCCGGGCCGAGGTCATGGACGCTCCGCACGCCGGCGGCCTGGGCGGCACATTCGGCGGCAATCCGGTTGCGTGTGCCGCGGCACTGGCCACCATCAAGACCATCGAATCCGAAGGGCTGATCGAGCGGGCCCAGCAGATCGAGCGTCTGGTGACCGAGCCGCTGCTGCGTCTACAAGCCCGCGACGACCGGATCGGTGATGTGCGTGGCCGCGGCGCGATGATCGCCATCGAATTGGTGAAGTCCGGCACCGCCGACCCCGACCCGGAGTTGACCTTGCGGGTGGCCACCGCTGCGCATGCCGCCGGGGTCATCGTGTTGACCTGCGGCATGTTCGGCAACATCATCCGGCTGCTGCCGCCCCTGGCGATCACCGACGAACTGCTGACTGAAGGGGTCGATGTGCTGACGGGGCTGCTCGCCGACCTGTGAGGCGCGCGGCGGCGGCGCGCCCGCTGCGGCGCGAGCGTCCGCAAAATGCCAGCTTTCACGGCGTGTCGGCGGCAACACGCGCACGCTCGGCCGACCTCGGTCGCGGTCAGGCAGGCCGCTGCGCATCCCAGAAGTCGACGAGCGTCCCCGCAATCGTCTTCGCATCAACCAGCAGGGGCGCTACCCGACCGCCGCCCATGACCACGTCGGCGTGGGCATTGCGCATGGTGGCGCAGGCAGCCCTGGCCTGGTCCGGAGGCCAACCCTCGTCGTCGTCGTGCGCGGCCAGCATCAGCGTCGGTGCAGCGATGTGCGGCAGCCGGTCATGCAGGTCCGGCCGCTTGAGCATCATCGAACGCGCGGCGTGATACATACCTGTTCGGTCGGCCTGACGGAACGACTCCATGACCTCAGCGGAACCATCCGGTCCCAGGAGGGCCCTCGAGAGCGGGTCGCTGATCACTCGCGTGGGCCCGAATAGCCGATACAGCGCAACCAGCGGCCAGCCCTTGGTGACTCGGAATCGCCAGTCCACCGCGTGCACCGGAGTGCCGATGGTGGCGAGCGTGCGAATCCGGCGCGGCTGGGTTGCGGCAAGCAAAATGCCGACGTGTCCGCCCCACGCGTTGCCGACCCAGTCCACCGGCTCGTCGATGCCGAGCCCGTCCAGTACTTCCCCGGCGGCCTGCGCACATTCGTCGAAGGTGAAGTCCCGGGTAACCGGCGCGCTGCGACCGTGCGACGGCCCGTCGACGGCAACCACCGTGCGTCGCGGCGCTACCTCCCCGAGCGCGTCGACCAGGGGCGCCCACGATCGGGAATCGAGGAACAGACTGTGCCACAGCACGGTTACCGGACCGCTGCCTTGGCGCTGGACGTGCAATCGACCCAACCCGGTGGCCACGAATTCGTCTGTCATGAAAGACCTCATTTACTTCGGAAACCGAAACTTCGGTAACCGTAGTATCTTCGAGAACCATGGCGACGTCAAGAGACCTGCGCACGGACCGGCAAGCGGTCGGCCAGCTGCTGGTGCGGCTGACGCGGCAGTTCCGCGCCGATCTGGCCGCGCCCCACGCCGAGCAGGGCTACGGCGACATCCGCGATCCGCACCTGCAGATCTTCGGCAACATAAGAATGGGCGGCATCCGCCTCACGGAACTGGCCGCGCGAGCGCAGCTGAGCCTGGCGGCGACGTCGGAACTGGTGAACGACCTCGCGTCGCTGGGTTATCTGACCCGCCGCCCCGACCCGAAGGACGGCCGCGCCAAACTCATCGACCTCACCGAACGTGGCCGACGGTTGCTCGCCGATGCCGGTGACCGGGTTGCCGACATCGAGGCACGATGGTCGCAGTTGGTAGGGGCCGCCGACTTCGCGCACATGTGCGCCACCATGCAACGGCTGCTTGACATGCTGGACCCTGAGGACTCTCGCGCCTGAGCCCGGTGGCGCAATTCACAGACAACATGCAGCGGTTCTTCATTGAGGAATATCTTTACTTTAGCTAACGTTCTTTCTATCAGCGCAATGTCGCGCCACCTAGATTTCATTCTCCCCTTCATTTCAAAGAGGATCTGATATGTCGCCCACCCAAGAAGAGCGGATCGCCCGCCGCGCCGAGGAACTTGCCGCCACCGACCCCCAATTCGCGGCCGCAAAGCCGGACCCCGTGGTGGCCGAGGCATTGGAGAACCCGGATCTGCTACTCCCGCAGGTCATTCAGACCGTGGTCGACGGCTACGCCGACCGTCCGGCCCTAGGCCAGCGCGCCGCCGAGTTCGTCGCGGACCCGACAACCGGCCGCACCTCGCTGAACCTGCTCCCCCGATTCGAGACCATCACGTACCGCGAGCTCGGCGACCGGATCGCGGCGTTCGGACGCGCCCTGGCCGTCGAGACCGTGCAATCCGGCGACCGCGTGTGCGTCCTGGGCTTCAACAGCGTGGACTACACCACCATCGACATGGCGCTGGGTCAGATCGGAGCCGTCTCGGTGCCGTTGCAGACCAGCGCGGCGATCGCCCAGCTGCAACCGATCGTCGCCGAAACTGAGCCAAGCCTCCTGGCGGCGAGTGTCAACCAGCTGGCCGACGCGGTCGAGCTGATCCGCGGGGCCGCCCAGGCGCCCGGGAGGCTGGTGGTGTTCGACTACCACCCGCAGGTCGATGACGAACGCGAAGCGCTAGAAGGTGCCGCGGCCGCTCTGGCGGGCACCGGTGTGGTCGTCGAGACACTCAACGACGTGCTGCAGCGCGGCGCCGCTGCGCCGGCCCAGCCGCATCCGGAGTTGGCCGAGGACGCACTGGCCCTGCTGATCTACACCTCCGGCAGCACCGGCGCCCCCAAGGGCGCGATGTACCCGCAGCGCAATGTCGGCAAGATGTTCCGCCGGTCCGCCAAGAACTGGTTCGGACCCACCGCGGCGTCGATCACCCTCAACTTCATGCCGATGAGCCATGTCATGGGACGCGGCATCCTGTACGGCACGCTCGGCAACGGCGGCACCGCCTACTTCGCCGCCAAGAGCGACCTGTCGACGTTCCTGGAAGACCTGGCGCTGGTGCGGCCCACCGAGATGAACTTCGTCCCGCGCATCTGGGAGACCTTGTACGGCGAGTTCCAGAGCGAGGTGGACCGCCACCTGCTGGACGGCGGCGACCGCGCGGCGGTCGAGGCCGAGGTGCTGGTCGACCAGCGGGAGAACCTGCTCGGCGGCCGGTTCATTTTCGCGATGACGGGCTCGGCACCCATTTCACCGGAGCTGAAGAAGTGGGCGGAGTCGCTGCTGGAAATGCACCTCCTGGACGGCTACGGCTCCACCGAAGCCGGCATGGTGCTGTTCGACGGTGAGGTGCAACGTCCGCCGGTGATCGACTACAAGCTGGTCGACGTGCCGGACCTGGGCTACTTCACCACCGACCAGCCCCACCCGCGGGGCGAGCTGCTGCTCAAGACCGAGAACCTGTTCCCCGGCTACTACAAGCGCCCCGAGATCACGGCAGGCGTATTCGACGAGGACGGGTACTACCGGACCGGCGACGTCGTGGCCGAGATCGCCCCGAACCAGGTGCGCTACGTCGACCGCCGCAACAATGTGCTCAAGCTCGCCCAGGGCGAATTCGTCACCGTCGCCAAGCTGGAAGCCGTCTTCGGCAACAGCCCGCTGATCCGGCAGATCTACGTCTACGGCAACAGCGCCCACCCCTACCTGCTGGCAGTGGTGGTACCGACCGAGGACGCATTGGCTGCGCACGGCGTCGAGCCGCTGAAGCCGATGATCGCCGAGTCGCTGCAGACCGTCGCGAAAGAGGCCGGTCTGCAGTCCTACGAAGTGCCGCGGGACTTCATCATCGAGACCACTCCGTTCACTCTGGAGAACGGTCTGTTGACCGGCATCCGCAAGCTGGCGTGGCCGAAGCTGAAGGCACACTACGGCGAGCGCTTGGAGCAGCTGTACGCCGACCTGGCCGCCGGCCAGGCCAACGAGCTGAGCGAACTGCGCCGCGGCGGGGCCGACGGGCCGGTGCTCGAGACGGTGAGCCGGGCCGCGGCCGCCATGCTGGGCACCGCGCGCAGCGACCTGTCCCCGGAATCGCACTTCACCGACCTCGGTGGAGACTCGTTGTCCGCGTTGACCTTCGCCAACCTGCTGCAGGAGATCTTCGCGGTTGAGGTGCCGGTGGGCGTCATCGTCAGCCCGGCCAATGACCTGCAGGCGCTGGCCGGCTACATCGAGGCCGAGCGTCAGCCCGGCTCAAAGCGTCCGACCTTCGCCTCGGTGCACGGCCGGGACACCGTCGAGGTGCACGCCGCCGACCTCACGCTGGACAAGTTCATCGACGCCGACACCCTGGCGACGGCGGCCGGCCTTCCGGCGCCGAGCGACCAGGTGCGCACCGTGTTGCTGACCGGAGCGACCGGCTTCCTGGGCCGGTATCTGGCGCTGGAATGGCTGCAGCGGATGGCGCTGGTGGACGGCAAAGTGATCTGCCTGGTCCGCGCGAAGACGGACGAGGACGCTCGCGCCCGTTTGGACAACACGTTCGATAGCGGCGACCCCAAGCTGCTGGCGCACTACCGGGAGTTGGCCGCCAAGCACCTCGAGGTGCTCGCGGGTGACAAGGGCGAGGCCGACCTCGGGCTCGACCGCGCCACCTGGCAGCGGTTGGCCGACACCGTCGACGTGATCGTCGACCCGGCGGCCCTGGTCAACCACGTGTTGCCCTACAGCCAGCTGTTCGGACCGAACGCGCTGGGTACCGCGGAGCTGATCCGGTTGGCGCTGACCGCCAAGATCAAGCCCTTCAGCTACACCTCGACGATCGCAGTCGGCGGCGGAATCGCGCCGGGTGAGTTCACCGAGGACGCCGACATCCGCCAGATCAGCGCTACCCGCCAGATCGACGACGGGTACGCCAACGGCTACGCGAACAGCAAGTGGGCCGGCGAGGTGCTGCTACGCGAAGCACACGACCTGTGTGGCCTGCCGGTCGCGGTGTTCCGCTGCGACATGATCCTGGCCGACACCACCTGGGCCGGGCAGCTCAACGTGCCCGACATGTTCACTCGGACGATTTTGAGCCTGGCCGCCACCGGCATCGCGCCCGGTTCGTTCTACGAGCTCGATGGTGAGGGGAACCGGCAGCGGGCTCACTATGACGGTCTGCCGGTCGAGTTCATCGCCGAAGCCGTCGCGGTGCTGGGCGCACGCAGCGGCGACGGGTTCGCCACCTACCACGTGATGAACCCCTACGACGACGGCATCGGCTTCGACGAGTTCGTCGACTGGATGATCTCGGGAGGGTGCGCGATCCAGCGGATCGCCGACTACGGCGAGTGGTTGCAGCGCTTTGAGACCACGCTGCGCGGCCTGCCGGAGAAGCAGCGCAACGCCTCGCTGCTGCCGCTGCTGCACAACTACCAGAAGCCGGAGAGGCCGGTCAACGGGTCGATCGCGCCCACCGACGTGTTCCGCTCGGCGGTGCAGGAGGCCAAGATCGGCGCGGACAAGGACATCCCGCACGTCACACGGGCGATCATCGCCAAGTACGTGAGCGATCTGCGGCTACTTGGGCTGCTGTAATCGCCACCGCTGGGGCAGGCGTTCGGGTATCAGACCGAGCGCCTGCCCCGGCATTGTGCCTTGCCACCCGGTTTGACGACCGGCGAAGCGGGCAGACTCAATGCCATGCCCGAGCCGTCCGATCATGATTTGGCGGTGCGCATGGCCGAACTGGCCCGCGTCCTCGCCGCACCTCGCAATGCAGAGGAGATTCTCACCAAGGTCACCTCGGCCGCAGTTGACCTGATTGCAGGCGTCGACACCGCCGGGATTCTTCTGATCAAGAAGGGCGGTCAATTCGAATCGATCGCCGGTACCGACGAGTTGCCGCACGAGCTAGACGAACTCCAGCACACCCTCAATGAAGGGCCTTGCATCGAGGCCGCTTCGTCCTCGGACTACGACGTGGTGCGTACCGACGATTTCCGCCGTGAGACGCGCTGGCCCGCGTACACCGCCGCGGTTCAGAAGCTGGGGGTGCTCAGTGGGCTGTCCTTCCGGCTCTACACCCACGAGCGCACCGCCGGCGCGTTGAATTTGTTCGGCTTCCAGCCGACGGAGTGGGACGTCGAGCGGCAGACGATCGGCACGGTGTTGGCGGCGCACGCCGCGGCCGCACTCATGGCCACTAACCAGAGCGACAATTTACGGTCCGCGGTGGCCAGCAGGGACCGGATCGGTCAGGCCAAGGGGATCATCATGGAGCGCTTCGACGTCGACGACGTTCGGGCGTTCGAGATGCTGCGGCAACTCTCCCAGGAGAGCAACACCTCACTGATCGAAATCGCGCAGCGGGTCATCGACACCCGCAGCGGTCACTGACGCGGGTCGTCGTCCAGCCGCTGCAATTCGTCACTGTACGGAGCTCGGGGCGGCGCGATCTCGTCGAGTCGCTCGTTGATCGCGTGCGCAAGCATGTCGTGCTGCAAGGGCGGCAAGGCGATAGCCCCATTGAGGTAGGCGTCCATCTCGAAACGGCCGACGTCCCCGCCGAGGCTGAAGTAGCGCAACCACAGGTCGTCGACGCTGACGTCAGCCGCGTCGAAGGCAGCGCGAAACCGCTTGCTGAACTCGCTGGAGGTAGGCATTCTTTGGTCACACATCGCCCGGTGCTGCCACCATCCGGGCGGCCACGTCGTGCATGAGCCGGCCGGTACGGCGCGATTCGGCCGCCAGCTCACGGAAGGCCGCCACCGAGTCCAGCCCTCGGCGGGCCATCAAGATGCCTCGCGCCGTCGCAATGACTTCACGCGAGCGCAAAGTCTCTTTCAGCGCAGCGCTGAGCTGCTCGGCGGCCTGCCGAGTCTGGACGTTGGCAACAAATATCGCGGCTTCATCGCCGAATCGCCGCAACAGGTCCGCGTCGTGTTCGCTGAACTCTGCGGCGCCGGTCGAATAGACCTTGATCGCCCCGATGGCGCTCTGACCGCTGATCAGGGGGGCACTGACGAATGAGCGCATCCCCAGCTGGCGCGCCGACTTGATCCACGACGGCCAACGTCGTTCCTCCTCAGTCCCCTCCGAGCGCAACACGGTGAGATCCCGCCACGCGCTCAGGCAAGGCCCTTCGTCGAGCTGATATTGAAGTTCATCCAGCCGCTCCACCAACGGATCGGTGGCCGCAGAGGTGATCCGCTTGCCGTGCGCATCGAGCAGGCTCACGCCGGCCCCGGTGCTGCCGGGGATGGTGTCGACGGCCAGCGTGGTCACCCGGGCCAGGGCCGCCGAGACGGTCGCCTCGGTCAGCAACAAGCCCGACATGCGGGCGAAGATGCCGGCCAGCTCACCTGCCGGTCCGGGGTCAGCCGCCACGGGATGCCACCTCCTTCAGCGTCGTACGAGCCGAGGCAGGGACTACCACTCCCGCGCCCTCTCAAACGCCCGACAATGGCAGGCCTCCCATCAAGCCCGCGGTGACGGCCGGATTCCTGGCCATCTCAGTCAGTGCGACTTTCTGTTGCTGCGCGTGATCGATACGCCGGTCATTCGGTGAACATGAATCGAAACGCGATTCTAATTTTGCCCCGTATCGCCGCTTCAGCGATTGTCGACGCCGTTGCCTACATCATCCCAAAACACCTTGAATCCCTTGTTTCGCAGGGCATTCAAGGCAACCAGCCATACCCGAGAGATGCATCGACGAAGCATTGCGGCAATGCCAATGCTCGTCAGTGCAGGAATTTGTATCCAAATGTGTCGATTTGCCGAAGTTTCGGTCAGACGCGCGATAGCGTTCGCTTCGCAGTCGTATCGGGGAGCTGCTACCGCGAGGCCGAGGGGGACCAAATTGTCGTCTTATGTGATCGCAGCGCCTGAAGCGTTGACCGCCGCAGCGAGCGACTTACGCGGGATCGAAGACAGGCTTCGGGCCGCCACCACGGCGGCAGCCGTTCGCACCACTGCGATCCTCCCGCTGGCCGGCGACGAGGTGTCGGCGGCGGTGACGACGCTCTTCGGCGCCTTCGGGCAGGACTATCAGACCCTCAGCGCGCAGGTGTCGCTGTTTCACGAGCAGTTCACGCGTGCCGTGGGTGCCGGCGCGGGCGCGTATACGGCCGCTGAGGCAGTCAACGTCTCGCCGCTGCAACCCCTCGAGCAGAACGTGCTCGGGTTGATCAACGCGCCCACCAACACGCTGCTCGGGCGCCCGCTGATCGGTGACGGCTTCAACGGCGCCGCGGGCACCGGACAGGCCGGAGGCGCTGGCGGAATTCTGTGGGGTAACGGCGGTACCGGCGGATCGGGGGCGCCCGGCTTGACCGGTGGGCGCGGTGGAGACGCCGGGCTGTTCGGCAACGGTGGCGCCGGCGGAGCCGGAGGTACCGGGGCAGCCGGGGCGGTCGGTGGAACGGGCGGGGCCGGCGGAGCCAGCGGACTGCTGGGTGGATTCGGCGGGACGGGGGGTGCCGGTGGGACCGGCGGAGCCGGAGCTGTCGGTGTGGGCGGTGCCGGTGGGACCGGCGGCATGGGCGGCGCCGGACGCGCGTTGTTCGGCGGTGGCGCCGGAGCCGGCGGGGTCGGCGGCTCCGGTGGTGCCGGTGGCACAGGCATCACGGGGACGGCGGGCGCAGGGCCCCTCGGTGGCAAAGGCGGCATCGGCTTCGCCGGTGGTGCCGGTGGAGCCGGCGGCGACGGAGGGGCGAGCTACGGGTTGACGAGCGCCGGTGGCGCCGGAGGTGCCGGCGGCACCGGGGGTATCGGCGGCCTGGGTGGCGCCGGCGGCACCGGCCTGGGCCTTGACGCTGACGGCGGCAACGGCGGCACCGGCGGTAACGGCGG
>NZ_LQOY01000239.1 GCF_002101675.1 Mycobacterium gordonae
GATCAACCCACCAGCCCAGGAGGCCGACACGACCGCCGCTTAACACCCGATGGACTCATCCGCCTTGACAAGTTCCGACCGATCGGGCCGCGATCTGGCGCTCACTGCGCTAGGTACACATCAACAGGGCCATTCGCCGACCCCCCGCCACAGATGCCGGCGCCCGCGCCCCCGATCGCGCCTCTCTGCTCGCCCACGCAACCCGCCTGTTCATCACCGCGCCACCGCGGACCACCCTACGACATCCTAGTGCCGCACCGGGGCCCGAGGCGGGGACCAACCGCGGGCACCGGTAACACAACCCCGCAGGCGCACGGAAAGGCGCCGAAACGCCAGGAGCGTTGCGGCCGGACGTTAGTTGTTGTCGTCGTCGGTCGGTCATTTAAAATGCCTGTGAGAGAGCGTGTTTGGTACTCTACTTGACATAAGATAGCTTATCGGCTGAAAAACATTGCAGCGCAACAGTATTCGTAGAAACAGTTTCTTATTCCATTGCCAGAGTTGCATTTTGATGCTCCGCGTCGCCTCAGCGGTTGAGATCCCACCGCTTTCGGTCGCCCGAAAAGGACGGGCTCGGGGCGCGACTGGGACTAGATTCGTCAGTCAGGCCCGATAGCTGTGACATCCGGACATGCGAAGAGACAAACGTTTCGATAGCCGTGCACCACTCTCCCGCCCGCACATTACGTCACCGTGACGATATGAGCTCTCGCAACTAGCCTCCGCGTTCATCCCCCGGAGCCGCTCACGGCACGATGCAAGTCGCTAAGTCGGCGGAGTCACCGCGTGGTTGTCCAACAGCTTCCAGAACCATCCCATCCATTTCACCGGAATGCGGATATCAGTGGTGCATACGCGGGGTCGACGCGCGTGCCAGCCAGGATGGCGCCCTCGAGACGGAGATCCTCAAGCGTGCCGCCCAGGGTCGCGCCGGTGAGATTGGCGCCCCGCAGATCTACGTGCGACAACAAAGCGTCATCGATTGTTGCATTGGTTAGGTTCGCACCCCGTAGATCCGTTACTCCCCGACCCACCATTTCGCAGCCGGTGAGAACGGCCTCGGTCAGATTGGCCCCAGTCAAGACGGCGTCACCGAGTTTGGCTCCGCCCATCTTAGCGCCGACAAGCATTGCACCTAGCCAAATCGACCCCCGGGCGTCGGCTTCTTCTAGGTTGGCTGAGATAGCCTGCGCACCACTGGCATTCGCGCCAGATAGGATTGCCCTGGGCGCTTCTAGGCGGTTCATTCGCGCTCCGACGAGTTCGGCTCTTGCCAGGTTGAGTCTTTCGAAGGCGTGTGCATGTGCATCGGTGAGTAGCGCGTCGGTCAGGTCTGAATTCTCGAAACTGGCACCGCCGAGGTTTGCGCCGCTGAGGTTGGCCCCAACTAACCAACAGCGATCCAATACCGACCTGTAGAGGTGTGCACCTCGAAGGTCGGGGCTGAGATAGGCATCACTGCTCGACCTCTGAAGCAGATCCCCGAGGGCACCCGCGATGTGCTCCTGCGCGGCACCTACGTCGACGGTGGGGGGTTGGCGAAGAACTGAGCAGAGGAATTCCAGCGCGTCCTTGCGGATCAAATGGCGCTGATCAGACCTGGCGAGTGAGCAAAACGACTCCGCGGCTTGACGTTTGCGGCCGAGGTCGTCGGACTGAAGGTCGCTCAAAACTTTGCGTAGTTGGCTACGGATGTGCATAGGAGCCAATCTTGCCCTGTGGTGGGGACATGGCGGGAGTTCCATTGAATCGCGAGGGTAGGCGATCAATGTTGGGGCTTACTCGCGGTAGCCGGCGGGCCACGTTATGAATCGCCCTGGAAATCCCGGAGGCTCCTGACCTTGGAAACGAGGATGCAGGTATGCCGAAGGAACAGTCGTCTGGGAAGCCCACGGCGCGTCGCTATAGCCCGGAGGAAAAGGCCGCTGCGGTGCGGATGGTCCGAGCCCTGCGCGCCGAGTTGGGCACCGAGCAGGGCACGGTGTCGCGGGTGGCTCGCCAGTTGGGGTACGGCGTGGAGTCGGTGCGTTCCTGGGTGCGCCAAGCCGACATCGACGACGAGTACGCTCCCGGGGTGTCCAGCGCGGAGTCTGCCCGGATCAAGGAGCTGGAACAAGAGAACCGAGAACTCAAGCGCGCCAACGAAATTCTGAAGCGAGCGGCGAGTTTCTTCGGGGCGGAGCTCGACCGCCAACACAAGAAATAGTGGACTTCATCGACGCCCACCGCGAGGAGTTCGGGGTCGAGCCCATCTGCACCGTCCTGCGATCTGCAGGGGTGTCGATGGCCCCGAGCACTTACTACGACACCAAGACCCGTGCCCCGTCAGCGCGCGCCCAACGCGACGCAGAGCTTGGGCCGGTCCTGGTAGGACTCTGGGAGGACAACTACCGGGTATACGGGGCCCGCAAGCTGTGGAAAACGGCACGTCGGGCCGGCCACGACGTCGGCCGGGATCAGGTCGCACGGCTGATGCGTACCGCCGGCATCGCAGGGGCGCGGCGCGGCAAACGCGTACGCACCACCACGCCGGATCCCGCCGCGGCGCGACACCCCGATCTGGTAGGGCGGAAGTTCACTGCGACCGCGCCGAATCAGCTCTGGGTGACGGATCTGACGTTCGTGCCGACCTGGGCTGGGGTGGCCTACGTCTGCTTTATCATCGATGCCTTCAGCAGGATAATCGTCGGCTGGCGAGTCGCCACGCACATGCGCACCACGATGGTGCTCGATGCGCTGGAGATGGCGCGTTGGTCACGCGGAAACCTGTTGGCGGGCTTGACATGTCACTCCGATGCAGGATCGCAGTTCACGTCCATCCGCTACGGCGAGCGGCTCGCCGAGATTGGTGCGGTCCCCTCGATCGGGTCGATCGGGGACAGCTTCGATAACGCTCTGGCGGAGACGGTGAACGGCTACTACAAGGCCGAGCTGATCTACGGGCCCGCCCGCAGCGCGCCGTGGAGGACCGTCGAGGACGTCGAGCTGGCCACCCTGGGCTGGGTCTACTGGCACAACACCAGCCGCCTCCACGGCTACCTCAACGACATTCCACCGGTCGAGTTCGAAGCCGCGTTCTACGATGCACAACGGACCGACCAACCACTGATCGGAATCCAATAGCCCGAGTCTCCGGCAGAACCAGGGCGATTCATTAGGAGGTTCTGGCCGGTGTCGGTGCGCACGACCAGCACCTGGCATTGTCGGCAGCACCTTGGGTAATGATAGGGCGGCCTGACGACCTTTCCCGGTTCCGGTGCGCGCGCCCTGAACTGTCGATGTTTCGTCTCAAGACATCTTTGACGGTTTGTTCTCAAGACACGCTTGACGTTTCGGCGTTGTTCGTGATCTTGTTC
>NZ_LQOY01000240.1 GCF_002101675.1 Mycobacterium gordonae
GTTATCTGGAGTTCTGCCTAGGATACCTATGGTGACCTGGCGGTTTGTGTCGTGGAGGGTGTCCATGACGCGGTTGGAGATCGATATCGGTTGGCGGTCAGCATGGTTCGATCGTTACCGAAGTGTGATGCGTTGGTTCGCGGTGTCGGCCGGTGTTGTCGCGGAGTTGGCCAAGGGCGCACGCGAGTTGGCGGCGTAACCGCCGGTTCTCATCGGCGAGTTCGTGGTTGCGGCGGTTGGCGATTTCGAGGCGTTTTCTCAGGGAGTCGTCGCTGGCGCGTTGTCGGGCAGGTAACGGTGTGCTTGGCTCGGGCCGCTGCTGGGTGCGGAGCCGGCGGATCTCGTCTTTGAGGTCGGTCTGGGTGTAGATCCACGAGCGGGAGACACCGGCGTGGCGAGCGACGGATTCGAAGGTGAGCACGGCGCCGGTCCGGTGGAGTTCGTGCAGTGCGGCGATTGCCCTGGCGCGGGTGTGTTCGTGCCGCTGCTGGGCACTGCGGATGAGGTGGATGCTGTTGTTAGCCGGCATGTTTGGCCTTCCCTGGTTCTGGATCGTTGAGGGCAGTGATGATGTTGTCCAGGTTGTGCAGGACTTGGCGGTTCATCTCGGCCAGACGTTGTTGTCCGCGGGCTTCGGCGGCGGTGATCAACTGCAGGGTCTGTTGCCGCTGCTGGTGGTGCTGGGGCAGGAACTCGGCGGTGGTGAGGAACATCGGACAGGTCAGACAGGCGTTGGCGTGCGGGCAGCTCTGCTGCAGCGGCAGTCCGCAGTAGCCGTTGGGTAGGGCCTGGGTGGCTCGGCCGAGGCGCTGTTTGGCCCAGGCGGCTTCCGCGATCGGCCCCGACGGGTCGAAAATGATTGTGGAGCCGTGGATGTCGACCTTGCGGGCCGCCTCCCACTGGCGGCGCACGGTGGTGTCGTGCAGGCGGGCGTAGTGGCTGGTCATCTGCGCGGAGTCGTGGTCGAGGATGCGTCGCACGACCTCTTGCGGGACGTCGCGGTTGATCAGCCGGGTGCCCAGGGTGTGGCGCCACTGGTGCGGAGTGAGGTGCACTGGCTGGCCGTGCTCGTCACGGATGTCGCAGACGGACAGCCAGCGCAACAGCGCCATCCGGTAGGTGGGACTCGCGATTGGGTGGGTGCCGTCAATGTTCTTCGTCGGCCGTGGGAACAACACCGGCGTGCCTGCCGGCCAACGCTGGGAGGTGTGGTTGCGGTGTTCGGCGATGAGCTCACGTAACTGCTCGTCGATGGGCACCAACGCGTCGCGTTTCATCTTATGGTTCAGATAGCGCAGATACGGTGCGCTTTCGGCGTCGGCGACCACACAATCGCTGCGCAGCCGCAGCGCATCAGTGATCCGTAGCCCGCAACGCATCAAGATGATCGTGATCAACCGGTAAGCAGGGTCGGCGAATCGGGCGAGGTTGTCTGCATCCTCGAGCTGGGCCATGACCTGTTCGGCCAGTGCCCGAGGCAACCGTTCGTCGCGTTTGGGGTAGTCCTCGGCGAAGAACATCGCGTCTGCGGGAAGGTCTGTGTCCCAACGGTGTTGGCGGACTGCAGCGAAGAATCGATTGAGCAGCCCGATATGGGTCCCCCGGCGTTGGGCACCGATGGAATCGCTGCGCAGGTGGGCCAGATAGCGCTCCAGCACCGGCCGGTTGATCTGGTCGATGCTCTCGACGCCAATGTCGGCGAGGAACCCCGCGAAGCGGGTGAACGCAACGACCGGCCTACCGGCGCCAGCTTCTAGACCCAATCCGGTCGATAGCCGCCACCGGACCCACCGCTTGACCAGATCCCGCAGCCACGGCTGCGGCATACCGTCGAACCGCAGCGTGCGGTCTCCGTCGTAGCCGAGCCGGCGCATGCGCCAGACATCGCGCGGGTATTCGGCGTCCCAGCCGCCGGCCTCGGCCAGGTCGGCGATCACCCGGGATGCGTAGCTGAGGAACCCGCGGGAGCGAGTGTCGTTGATCGTCGACCGAGCCCACTCGTGCCAGGTGTCCTCGTCACGCTCAAGCAGCGAGTCCACCTGCGCAGCAGCCAGTGCCTTCACCACGCGCATGACCACGTCTGGGGTGAGCTTGCCTTGCCGATCGTCGTGGCGGCGTTGCAGCACGTACTGCAGTTCCAGCTTCAGCTGACCGGCCAGCCGGTCGAGCCGGATCTGCTCGCTGGCCAGTGGGGTTTGGTCGGCGAAGTGGTCGGCAAACGCGTCGATGTCGGGTCTGCCGTTGACCTTCCAGGTAGTGGTGTGGGTCTGGCAGAACGCAGACGTGCCCTGCGGCCAGAGCTCGCAGTGCGGGATTCGGCATGTTACCCCAGCCGCTGGTTGCTTGAACGGCTGCGGTTCGGCCAGCCATCCAGCCAGGCTGGGCCGCCCGGCGCGTTCCCATCGTTGTGCGTGCAGCCCACACATGCCGCCGCGGGCAGAGCCGTAACCGCAGCCGGGCACCCGGCAGCGCTGGTTAGGTTGTTGGCGCCGCCACCGCGGATCGGTCGAGGCAGCAAACTGCTCCAGAGACGGGCGTCCTTCGTCGTGCCACCGTTGCCGATGTCCTTGACACAAACGGAGTCCGCGGGCGGTTCGCTCGCACCCCTCGACCCGGCACTCGGTTCCACCAAACACCGGATCCTCAGGTCCAAACTCCAGGACATTGCTGCGGAATCCGTGGCGGACCTCGGCCATCAGCTTGCCCAACAACCCCGGCGGGGCGGCAGGCTTCAGCGACGGCACGCTCATAGCCGCACCTGCCCGTCGGTGAACCAGCCCGCTCGTTCCATGACCCGTCGAGCGTCCTCGACGCTAAGGTGCCCGTACGTCGTGGTCGTCGTCGCCACGTGAGCATGTCCGAGCAGGTGCGCGACCACCTCGATGCTGACTCCGTCGCGCAGCAGCCGGGTTGCGGCCGTGTGTCGCAGCCAGTGCGGGTCGAAGTCGATCCCGGTCCGTCGGCGCAGCCTTCGCACCAGGTCGTATACCGCGCCGTAGGTCAGCGGATACCCCTGCGGGCGGCCCCACAGATTGACGAACACGTAGTCGCTGTCCAGATCGCCGTACTCGCTGTGAAGGTAGTCGGCCAACAAGCGGATCAACGCGCTGCTGACCGGGATCGTGCGGTCGGTCTGTGACTTGGCGCGTGCGCCATTGGCGTTATCGCGTCGCCGCACCGTCACTTCATTTTCGGCAGCGGCGATGTCGTTGTGCCGCAAACCAAGTGCCTCACCGATCCGCATCCCCGTGTCGTAGAGCACGGCGAACAGCAATCGGTCCCGCAGCCGGCCGCAACCATCCAGGATTGCCTGCACCTCGTTCGGCGCGAGCACCCGCGGCAGCTTCTTCGGCGTCTTCAACGCGATCACCCGCCGCGACCTCGGCGTGCCCTTGCTGATGTGGTGCAGAAACGGTCTCCAACCTCCGCGCGCGCCGCCGACCTGCCATGAGGTCAGCAAAGTGCCGACATCCACCCCATCTCGTGCGGCGTGGGTGTAAAACGCCCCGACCGCCGAAAGCTTGCGGTTCACAGTCGATTCCGTGCAGTGATGCGGCAACGACGGCAACACCGCGACCTGCCCATGCCGGGCCTGCAGCGGCAGTCGCAGCCAGGCTACGAACTCACCTACGTCGTCGAGCCGCACCGCGCGCCAATCCAGCCCACGCTCGGCGAGAAAGCCGAACCAGTCCTTGAGATCGTGCGCGTACGCCTTGACCGTGTTCGGCGATCGCTCGATGTCAGTCAGATACGCCAGATACCGGTCGACCGGTGCTACCGGAGCGTTGTCGTCACCGAGAACGGTCCACGACTCACGCAACGAGACCGGCGAGATAACTCGTGCAATCTGCATCGCCCCTCCGCAGGCTCTTGCCTCCTGGACAACTGCAGATAAGCATGTCCAGCACGCAGAACCTGGGACCTCAACACCTCGTGTCGGACATCAAAGACGCCGTCACGAGGACTACAGATAAC
>NZ_LQOY01000241.1 GCF_002101675.1 Mycobacterium gordonae
CGGGTGGTATCGGGGGTCCGGCCAATCCTGCGGGGGTCATCGGTTCCGGCGGACCGGGCGGCACCGGTGGACTCGGGGGTGCGGGTGGAGCGCCCGGAGTATTCGGCACTGCCGGTCAGGGGGGCCTCAACGGCCACCTCGGCGCCACCGGCGCCACCGGCGCGACCGGCACTGGCGGCGGCGGAGGCGGCGGCCTTCCCGGGAGTTTCCGCGAAATCTTCGTCAACAACACCGGTCTGAGTGCCAACGAGATCTACGTGACCCAAATCGGCCAGACGACACCCGGCCACTGGTCGTGGATCGACCAGAACGGCGTGGCGCACGCGATCGACCACAACGCCGCCAACGCGACCGGCCATCTCACGAAAAACGGTGTGAATTACGCCAATATGTCGTTCACGCTGGCCCAGGCGGGCAACCTCTCGATGCCGTCGGAATTTCAGGGCGGCCGGATATTCCTGTCGATGAAGGAGCCGCTCTATATCGGCATCAGTTCCGACAATTCGGGCTGGGCAGGTCCCAACCCGACCAATCCTGCCGATCCGAACTACTCCACGGTCTACGACTGGTATGAGATGACTTTCAAGAACGGTGCAGTTCCGTTCGGCGGCAACACAACTCAGGTGGACCAGTTCGGGTTCCCGTTCTCATTCACGGTGACGCAGGACTCCACCGGTTTTTCGGCCACCGCCGGCATGACTCTGTCGCGAGATCAGGTCTTCCAGCAGTTCGCCACCACGGTCCCGCCAGAGTTCCAAAGACTGGTCCTCCACGATGCCGGCGGCAATCCCTTGCGGATCGTGGCGCCGAGAACCATCCAGCCCGGAGCACTGTCCACCTGGCTCGATCCATCGATCAACGACTTCTGGACGACTTATCACACCAATCAGTTCAACTACCAGGGCCCCGGTTACACGGTGCATGGCAGCGTCGATGCGGGCGACCGTTTCGTCTACAGCGTCACCACCACCGGGGGCAGCACCACCACCTACACGATGGCCAAGCCCACGACGGCGCAGACCTTCGCCGCCAATGGCCCATTCGTCGGCACCGGCCAACAGGGTGCGTTCCTCGCCGAACTCGACGCCGCGTTCAACCGCGGTGTGGCGACCTCACCGAGCCAATGGGCCAACGTCGCCGCCTACTACCCGACGGGCGGGCGGTGGAACAATTGGGCGCAGTTCTTCCACACCAACAGCATCAACCAACTCGCCTACGGCTTCCCCTACGACGACGTGAACAGCCAGAGTTCGGTGGTCATCCTCGGCAACTCACAGCCGCCGACTCAATTGTCGTTCGACCTCAGAAATTGACGCGTTGCTATACCGGTAGGACGAGATCAGGAGAGCTGTCTTATGGCGTACATAGTGGTGGGGCCGCAGCGGATCGGTTTAGCGGCAGGGGATTTGGTCAGGCTCGGGTCGATGATCGGCGCGGCCAACGCCACGGCGCAGGCGTCAACGACCCAACTCTTGGCGGCCGCTGAGGACGAGGTGTCGACGGCGGTTGCGGCGTTGTTCGGCGAGCATGGACAGGCCTACCAGGTTTTCAGCGCGCAGGCCGCGAGGTTCCATCAGCAGTTTGTGCAGGCTCTGAACGCGGGGGCGGGCGCCTATGCGGCAGCGGAGGCGACCAATGCCTCGCTGATGCAGACCGTCGTGCAGAGCGCGCTGGACGTGATCAACGCCCCCACCAACGCCTTACTGGGGCGGCCGCTGATCGGCAACGGCACCAACGGGGCTCCGGGAACCGGTCAGGCCGGCGGGCCAGGCGGGCTGCTGTGGGGTAACGGCGGCGACGGAGGATCCGGGGCGACCGGGCAGACCGGCGGCGCCGGCGGGGCGGCGGGACTGTTCGGTAACGGCGGAGTCGGCGGGGCCGGTGGACTGGGCGTGACCGGCAAGCCCGGGGCCGCGGGGCAGGTCGGCGGTATCGGCGGCACCGGTGGAGCCGGCGGGATCGGAGGTCACGGCGGGCTTCTCTGGGGCAATGGCGGTGCCGGCGGTGCGGGCGGCGTCGGGGGCACTGGTGGGACCGGAGGACCGGTCAATGCGGCCGGCGTGGTGGGTGCCGGCGGGTCCGGCGGTGCCGGTGGCCTTGGAGGCGCGGGTGGCGCGGCCGGAGTGTTCGGCACTGCCGGTCAGGCGGGCGCCACCGGTGCCACCGGCGCCACCGGCGCTTCTGGTAGCGGCGGAGGCGGCGGCGGCTTCACCACAATCTTTCGTGACGACTTCACGGGCGCCGCCGGTTCCCGGGTCGACGCCTCCAACTGGCTATACGATCTCGGCCACGGCTATCCCGGCGGAGCGCCGAACTGGGGCACCGGCGAAATCGAGTCGATGACCGACAGCACCAACAACGTCTACCTCGACGGCAACGGCCACCTCGCCATCAAGCCGATCAGAGACGCCGCCGGCAACTGGACGTCAGGCCGGATCGAGACACAGCGCACCGACTTTGCGGCACCCACCGGCGGGGTGCTGCGCATCGAGGCGTCGATTCAGCAACCCAATGTCGACACCACCAACGGGAAGGGCTACTGGCCGGCCTTCTGGGCGCTCGGTGACGCGGCGCGGCCCGTCGGCGCCACCAACTGGCCGAGCATCGGCGAGCTGGACATCATGGAGAGCATCAACGGCCGCAGCTCGGTGTTCGGCACTGTGCACGGCGGCACCGCTCCCGGCGGGCCGTTCAACGAGTTCAACGGAATCGGTTCCGGCGAACGCCCAGTGGCGAATGCCCAGACCAGTTTCCACAACTACGCCATCGAACTGGACCGCAGCACCAGCGTCGAACAGTTGCGCTGGTACCTCGACGGCAACAACTATTTCACCGTCAATGCCAACCAGGTCCCCGCGACTGACTGGAACAACGCCACCCACCACGGGTTCTTCGTCATCCTCAACGTGGCGATGGGCGGAGGCTTCCCGGCCGCGTTCGGCGGTGGCCCCACCGCCGCAACGCTTTCCGGGCAACCGATGCTCGTCGACTACGTCTCGGTGTCCACGAAGGGCTGAAAGCTGACACGCACGCCGCAGACAGGTTCAGCTTGATAGGGCAGCATGGGGTTGGTGACAACTCCGCAAGGGCCGTCCCGCGGGAACCCGCCGGAATGGAATCGCCCCACTGAGCCTGGCCCCGGCAGGAGGCCGGGACCGCCGCCACCGGCCCCGCCGCCGTCGGGGTCACCCACTCAGCGGATCCCTCGGGGCGGCCGGCCGTATCCACCGCCGCCGCCGCAGAACCAACCCCCACGTCGCCCGCCGACGCCGTTTCAGCAGCCCCCGCCCGCTCGCCCGTATCCGCCTGTCCGCCCACCCGCTCCCGGGCAGGATCAGTCCGCGCCGACGGAGCAGGCCACGACTCGCCTGCCCACTGCGCCACCACCTACCGAAACCTCAACGCAATCACCACGCCGACGGCGCAAGAAACCCCTGATCCTCGCCATCGTGGTGGCGGTCATCCTGGCCTTGCTGATCGGCGCTGAACTGATAGTCCGTAACGTGGCCGGCAACAAGGTGGCAAGCGCGGTCGCATGCGAGGTGGAGGACAGCGCCACGGTGTCATTTGCCGCCATGCCGCCGATGCTGTGGCAGTACCTCAGCGGCGATTTCCCGGAGATCTCCGTACGGACAGCCGGAAACCAGGTGCGCAGCGCCAAGGGCATGAAGGTCAGCATCGATATCAAGGACCTCCGGCTGAGCGACGCCGGAGGCTCCAAGGGCACCATTGGCGCGTTGAACGGCACCATCACCTGGTCGTCCGACGGCATCAAGCAATCGGTCCAGGACGCCATCCCGGTGCTGGGCAGCTTTGTGACCAGCAAGGTCACCACCGATCCGGGCGCTGGAACCATCGAATTGAAGGGCATGCTCGACGGCGTCACCGTCAAGCCCCAAATCGTCAACAACGGGTTGTCGCTGCAGGTAATCAACCTGACCGCATTGGGCTCGAAGTTGTCGACGGACACCGTGCAGAAGAATCTGGACAGCCTCACCTCCAAAGCGACCCAGAATTATCCGTTGGGCATCCACGCCGACACCGTCAAAGTCACCGATGCCGGCCTGGAAGCCACGTTCTCCACCGCTAACGCGACCATCCCGGCATCGTCATCGCCACAGGACGACCGGGACTGCTTCAGCGAATTCTGATTCAGCCAAACTCGCTGACTGATGCGGTAGACATGTGCCCGTGAAGATCGAGGGATCGGTGGCGGTGGTGACCGGAGCGGGCTCGGGCATCGGCAGGTCCATTGCGGCGGCACTGGCATCAGCCGGCGCCTCGGTGGTGGTCGGCGACATCGACGCCGCTGCGGCGACAGACACCGCCGCGACGATCGGTGGCGTCGCAGTCACCGCGGATGCCGCCAGCACGGACGGGATCGCGACCCTGCTCGACACTGCCCGCCAGGCGTTCGGCCCGGTGGACATCTACGTGGCCAACGCCGGTATCACGGGTCAACTTGGCCTCGGTGACGACGAAGCCGCCTGGGACCGGATCATCGACATCAACCTGCGCGCCCACATCCGCGCAGCCAAAGCTGTTGTGCCGGAATGGCTTGAGCGTGCCAGCGGACATTTCGTCGCCGTCGCGTCCGCCGCCGGCCTGCTGACTCAACTCGGTGCGGCGCCCTACAGCGTCACCAAGCACGCCGCCGTCGGGTTCGCCGAATGGTTGGCAATCGCCTACGGCGACAAGGGAATCGGTGTGAGTTGCGTGTGCCCGATGGGTGTGGACACTGCCATGCTGCGCGGGATGTCCGACTCGCCGGAGGCGGAGATGCGGATGGCCGGCGCCGCCGTCACCAGTGCCGGTTCGGTGGTCGCCCCGGAGACGGTGGCCGCCCTCGCGGTCCAGGCCATCATCGACGGAAAGTTCTTGGTGCTTCCGCATCCCGAGGTGCTGGGCATGTACCGGCAGAAGGGCGCCGACTACGACCGGTGGATCGCCGGCATGCGCCGTTTTCGGCGTAGCCTGCAGTAGCCGCCGGCGGGAGTTGCGCCATCATCTGGCGTGGTCGGCTAGCGGTGATGTGGCGGTTGCTCGTCGCGGAGCCGACCCTCGTCCCACGCCGAGCGCACCTGATCCTCGTCGCCGAACCGCTCCAACTCCTCAGCAGTGACGTGCACCCGTGGCCGTTTGGGCGGCGTGGCCGGTGGATGTGCGGGCTCGGAGGGCATGACGCGATTCTTTCTATCCTGACGTCAACGGACGTGTGCCCCGCGAACCGTTCGCGCGGCTAGGTCTACATCGTCCCAGATTTACGGCAAACGGCGCCTCCCTGGGCGATCTGTCCATCGGCGCCGGACGAATACCACCCTGCCGCAATCACATTCATCCAGAGCGCGACCGTCTGGTTGCTCCCCGGATGAGGTGGGATTCCTGGCCGTCAATTCGCGCCGTGAGCACAAACCGCGGGCACATACCGACGGTGCCGCGCCAGCGCTCGAGGATTCTTCCCGGTAATGGCAACAGGATGAGTTTCCAAGCGACACACTGGGGGGCGTTATGACTCAGGGCGTCATGGTCAATTGGCTTCAAGAGGCGATTGCCCATCACGCGGCGGTTCGCGTCTGGTGAGGTGAATGAGTGAAGAAATTCGCCATTTTCGGCATTACGGCAACTGCGTGGCTAAGTATGAGCGTCCCTGCGGCGCAAGCGGACATCGGGGGAAACGTACCCGGACCCGGATTGTGTGACTATCCCGGTGTCGGGGGGTCCGGCATGGAGATGGGCGCCTATCACTATTGGTGCGACTTTCCAGTCGAGGAAAACGGCAGTCGCTGGCACTGCGAGTACGGCGGCGGCGCCGTACAGGGTGTAGGTGGCGTCAATATTTTCTTCCTCACAGCCCAGGTCATCACTCCGCTGGGCGCGCTGGAGGGCTCGTGCTCATTCCGCTGCCCGGACGGCTCACTATCGGCCGCACCGAATCCACCGGGTGCATGGAAGAACGGGCTTACCCCGAAGAAATGCGTTCCCCTCGAGGTAGCGCCCATTTCGGAGCCCAATCTGGAGCTGCCGGGGTGGCCCGGACACCTCCCTGCCGTCACCAATCCGGTAACCCCCAACCCGGTGACAACCGAAAACCCTTGAAGGCCCGTCCTCGCTGCGTGCGGCTCGCGACGCGTGGTCCACGGAGGTCGGGCGGAACCACGTCGCCGGCGCGCGAGGCGCACCTGGTGTCGGCGGGCACACCGCACTAACCCGTCACACCCGACGACAGGCTTGTCAAACGCGGGCAGTGCTTCGTGTTAACAATTGCCGCGCCGATCGCGATAGATCAAAACGTGATCGGGAAGCGGGCGGTGGATGGTTTCGGCACCGTTTCGTGGCGCCAGCACAACGGGGCTTTGCCTCATTGGCGCCCGGTCACGATGTGCGCGCGCCCAGTCGGCCTTAGTTTGCTGTACAGCACAGCCGGCGGTCGTGAACCAAAGAATTGGTGGAACTCGAAAAGCTTCGTCGAGGCGAAGTTGGCGGATGCACATTGCGGCTAGAGGAAAGGGCACACAATTGTTGTCGAACACCCGATCGGCGCCCCGGCAATTAGGGTTGGCGGCCGCGCACACGAATCCGCGCGCAATGACGTCCGAAGATCGTGCCTGGGTGAGTAACGCGCTGTGCCGAGACACAGATCCCGACGAACTCTTTGTGCGCGGTGCAGCGCAGCGTAAAGCCGCAACCATTTGCCGGAACTGCCCGGTGAAGCGGGAATGTGGTGCAGACGCGCTCGACAATAAGGTTGAGTACGGCGTCTGGGGTGGCCTCACCGAACGGCGGCGCCGGGCGCTGCTCAAGGAGCACCCCGAGGTCATGTCGTGGGCAGACTTCTTCAACCAACAGAACACGCGCTTCGCGGGTTAGGCCCACGGATTGGGAGTCGATGTCGGTGAACTGACCCGACCGCTCAGGGCGCGTCCTTTCGGGGGCGAGCGGCAGAATGCCGTCACCCTTCGTTGCGAGAAGCGTTCAGATGCGCCGGCCGCGCACGGGATGGGAGCTTGCTAGCAGGGGTCACCGTTAGGCGTGTAGTACGGCACGCCTTCGGCCGTGTAGCACGGCGGCTGGCCATTGGCGGCTTGGCTGGCAGCCTCAACGTCGCCGGCCGTCGCCACTGTTGCCGCCGGGTCGGTACACCCGCCGACTGAGACGTGCCGACCCCCGACATCACCGCACACGTCAGCGTGCGCGGCCGGCGCTGGTGCGAGGGCGAAGGAACCGACCGCCGCCAGCGCCGCGAACAAGAGTTTCATCATCAAATGATCGTACTGACCGGTTCAACCATCGATTCGGGTTTGCCCGCTTACATTCGGGTGGCCAGGGCAGAGCTGCCCTCGGGTCCGATCATTCCCGCGAGCCGGGCGTTGATGCCGGCCTTCTTTTCCGCGTACATCAGTTCGTCGGCGCGAGCCAGCAGTTCGTCGACCGAAGCCACGTCGGACGCCGGAGCTTGAACCAGGCCGATACTGGCCGACAACCGGTAAGGCCTCTCGCTGCCCTGGTTGAAACCGCGGAGCGCCTCGACGAGCCGTTCCTTCAGCCGGCCGGGATCGCCCTCGCTTTCGGTGGTCAGCACCAGGAACTCGTCCCCGCCGATGCGCGCGATGATGTCCGACTCACGCAGGGTGCTCCGCAGCACTTGGGCCAGATCGGAGATCAGCATGTCGCCGACGTCATGGCCCTGTTCGTCGTTGACGCGTTTGAGCCCATCGAGGTCGAGAAAGGCCAGCATGCAGTTGCGGCGATGGCGGCGGGCCGCGCGCAGAGCCTGCTCGGCGAGCAGATAGAAGCCGCGGCGATTGTTCAGCCCGGTCAGTTCGTCGGTGACCGAAAGTCGCCGGATCTCCTCGTTGGCCTTCTCCAGGTCGGCGGTGCGGTCGCGTACCCGTTGCTCCAGCTCGGCGGAGACCTGCACGTTTTCCATCGCGATCGAGGTGGAATCGGCCAGGGCCTGTAGCAGGCGAACTTCCTGATCGGACGGCTGATGATGGTCTGCCCAATAGTTGCCGATCGCCCCGATCGGATCCAGCCTGCGGATCGGAACCATCACCAGGCTCTTGACGAAGGTGGGCCGGTAGATCCCTTGCGGTATGCGGGGATCGATGTAGATGTCGGGGATCACGGCCGCATCCCGGTTGAGCATGGCCCACCCGCTGATGCAGGCCTCGAGGGGGAAGCGGTTGCCCTTCCACAGCGGTGCGATCGCTTCTTCGTCGGCGTAAAAGCACTTATCGTTCTCGCGCAACACGAATGTCGCGCCGTCGCAGCCAGTCAGCTCCCGCGCCGAGGTCCGGACGATGCGCTGGATGTCGCCCAGGCTGCGCGCCAGCGACAGTTCCTGAACGGCCCTCAACAGCCGCTCCATACCGTCGATATAGTCGGTTGCCTCCGGCCGGCCCGTGCAGGTGGGGGAGGGCGCCGGGTCGGACAACTCGGCGTGCATAAACACCTCCGTAAAGACCGGCCGACATGGAAACTCGGCCGCCCAGTCAGGGCAGTACGCTACACCGCTCAATCGGAAGTTGGCCGTTGATTTCGCTTTCAGCCGAGGCGCTCAGGTGATCATCCGGCCGCCCAGGGCCGTGCCCGGTTTGGAAGTGTGCAAAATAACCTGGTGAAGCGGGGCGCGCTGAGGGGCAGGTGACGTGCACGGGTTCGGCTTCGCAACGCTGGCATTAGTGACCGCCATCGGTTTCGTCGGTCCGTTGCTGGCTGCGATTCCCCGGCTACGCATTCCGGTGGTAGTCGGTGAATTGTTCGCCGGGCTCGTGGTCGGCAATTCTGGATTCGGAATCATCGATGTAGGCAACAGCACGCTGCAGTTCCTCGCCAACATCGGCTTTGCCCTGGTGATGTTCGTTGTCGGTACTCAGATTCCGGTTCGCGGCCTCCGGTTGCGCTCAGCGCTGCCGCTGGCCGCTGCCCGCGCAGCGCTGGTGGGAACGACCGCGGCGGGTCTCGGCCTCGTACTGGCCTTCGAATTCCACCGGGGCTATGCGGCACTGTATGCGGTCCTGATGTCCTCCTCGTCAGCGGCGCTGGCACTGCCCGTGATCCAGTCGCTGCGACTGCGGGGATCGGATGTGCTTCTGGTGGCCGCACAGATCGCGTTCGCCGACGCTGCGTGCATTCTCCTGTTGCCGTTGGCGATTGAGCCGGATCGGGCGTTGGTAGCGGCGCTGAGTGCGCTCTCGATCGCGGGCTGCGCGCTGGTGATTTTCGCACTTCTCCGCGAATTCGATCGCCGAGGCCTGCTGCGGCGCGTGCACACCCATTCCAAGAAGGACCGTCTCGCACTGGAGTTGCGCACCAGCCTGTTGTTGCTGTTCGCTCTTGCGGCAGTAGCGGTCGCGACCCGTGTCTCGATCATGTTGGCCGGGTTCGCCCTAGGCCTTGCAGTCGCGGCCGTCGGCGAGCCGCGGCGCTTGGCGCGACAGTTGTTCGGGATTACCGAGGGGTTCTTCAGTCCCTTGTTCTTCGTGTGGCTGGGTGCCTCGCTGCAGGTGGGCGAGCTTGTCGCGAACCCAAAATTTATAGCCCTAGGAGCCGGTCTCGGGGTGGGGGCGGTGTTGGCGCATTGTGCGGCAAGAGTGTTGGGTCAGCCGCTGCCACTTGCGGTGCTCTCTGCGGCCCAACTCGGGGTGCCGGTCGCCGCGGTGACCATCGGAACCGAGCGCAACCTGTTCGCGGCAGGTGAAGCCGCTGCGCTGATTCTCGGCGCCCTGATCACGATCGGTGGCACGTCGATCGCGGCTCGATTGACGGCGCGCAAACACGAGGTGCCGGGTTAGGGTCATTGGGCCTTCCGGTAGCCATGACCAAGGGCCTTTGCGCCCGGGACTTCCGCCTGTCGAGACGAAGACCGAAGCACTGCGTGACGGTTTCGTTGGGCCCTATTGGCCTTGATGCGCCTGCTGGTCAGATGGATTCAGGCTGATCGAGGAGGCCGCGATGACGAAGTTCTGGTTAGTGGCTACCGAACACTTGACGATGGGCTGGTGGAGCCGGCCGACGATATCGACCCTGTGCATGTACCACGTCACCGACCGGTTACATGACGGTCGCACGGCCGACGTGCCGGGTCACCAGATCGCGGAAACGGTCGCGTCGTGGCTGGCCGAGTTGGGCGTCGAGAGCCCGTTGGTCGACGATCTGGCGCGGGCGGCGCAGGCCGGCGATTGGCCGGCCGTCTACGCCGTCGGCGAGCACCTTTCCGTCGAGGTCACTCTCGCCGCCGCCTGAGCACCAAAGGCACAAAGTCCCGCCGAATGAGGACGCCATGCCCTCGTATCGGCGTGTTGAGCAGGCTTTGGTTGAAACAGGACCTAGCTGGAAAGGAACGCAAGGGATGAGCGCACGCTTCCCGGATGAAGGCACAATCCGGACAGTTCTCACACTGGCGTCTCGGGCACCGTCAGTGCACAACACCCAGCCGTGGCGGTGGCGCGTGGGCACGTCGAGTCTTCATCTCTACTCGGACACGAGCCGGCAGCTGCCGCACACCGACCCGGACGGCCGTGATCTGATCCTCAGTTGTGGCGCCGCGCTGAATCACTGCGTCGTCGCCTTGGCGGCAATCGGGTGGCAGGCCAAAGTGTCCCGGCTGCCCAACCCGTCCGACCCGACTCACCTCGCCGCCATCGAGGTGATACCGCAGGCGCCCGATCAGCTCGACATCGTGCTCGCCGCCGCAATGCCCCGGCGGCGAACCGACCGGCGGCACTACAGCTTCTGGCCGGTGCCCGTCGGGGATGTTGCGCTGATGGCCGCGCGGGCGGCTCGCATGGGGGTGGCGCTGCATCGGGTCGAATCGATGGCGATGTTGAATGCCGTTGTTTCGCAGTCGGTGTCAGCCCACGCCGCGGATCCGGACTATCTGGCCGAACTCCACGCGTGGAGCGGGCG
The DNA here is from genome assembly GCF_002101675.1 of Mycobacterium gordonae. Lineage (GTDB taxonomy): Bacteria > Actinomycetota > Actinomycetes > Mycobacteriales > Mycobacteriaceae > Mycobacterium > Mycobacterium gordonae. The sequence goes on from NZ_LQOY01000241.1 coordinate 10,909, forward strand.
GCACGCGTCTAACGCGGGTGTACCGGCGCGCAATGCCCCGGCACCGGATCCGGCGGCGGCGATACCCAGCCGTCGATTCGCGGGCGCTGCACTGGCCATGCCCCCCGATGTCTGCGCCGAAGACGACAACGGCGTGGTCCTTGCACTCGGCACCCGCAACGACGACCGCCTGGCGCAACTGCGAGCCGGTGAGGCCACCAGCATCGTCTTGCTGACCGCGACGGCGATGGGCTTGGCGAGTTGCCCGGTCACCGAACCACTGGAGATCGCCGACACCCGCGACGCGGTCCGTTCCCACGTATTCGGTAACAAGAACTACCCGCAGATGCTGTTCCGAATCGGCTGGGCCCCCATCAATGCCGATCCCTTGCCGGCAACGCCGCGGCGTGCTCTCTCCGAGTCGGTGGAGTGGCTGGCAGAGGCGGAAGTTCAGTAGGTGGCAGCGAATTCTGGCGTTCAATGGTTGACACGCCCCGCCGAAGTGGACGGATGATGGCTTGATGACCGGAGACGGGGGAGACGTCGGCGCTGGACTTCTGGATACCGCTGGACTGCACGGCCTTGTCGACGTGCTGAGAGAACGCGGGTATCGCGTGATCGGTCCGACACTGCGCGACAACGCGATCGTGCTGGCCGAACTACAGTCAGCGAGCGAACTGCCTCGCGGTTGGGGTGTCGAGGTGGCTCCCGGACACTACCGGTTGCGCCGACGCGACGACGACGCGGCGTTCGGGCACTCGGCCGGGCCGCAATCCTGGAAGCAGTTCCTGCACCCGCCCCGGCAACGAATGTGGGCCGGCACCCGCGACGGCAGCGCGGTCAGTGAGCCCGAGGAGCCGCCGCGGTACGCGTTCCTGGGGGTGCGTGGCTGTGACCTCGCCGCCATTGCGACGCTCGACCGGGTGCTGGGTCGCGGTGACTACCCTGATAATTCGTTCGTCTCCCGCCGCCGCCAGATCTTCGTTGTCGCGGTGAACTGCACTGAACCCGGTGGACTGTGCTTCTGCGCATCGATGGGTACCGGACCGGCGGCGGGGCCGGGATACGACCTGGTGCTCACCGAACGCGCCGGCGGTGACGGCGAAGCCTCCTATGTCGTCGAGGTAGGTACCCCCGAGGGTGCCGACGTGCTGGCGGCGCTGCCGCACCGAGCGGCAACCGACGACGAGACACGTTGCGCTCAAGCCGATGTCGCGAACGCTGCGCACAAGATGGGCCGGCAGATGCCTGAGGGTGATCTGCGCAATCTGCTCATCGACGCGCGGGAGTCGCCGCGGTGGGATGAGGTTGCCAGCCGCTGCCTGACGTGTGGCAATTGCACCATGGTGTGTCCGACCTGCTTCTGCACCAGCACCGAAGACATCACCGACCTGACCGGTGACCACGCCGAACGGTGGCGGCAGTGGGCGTCCTGCTTCGAGTTCGATTTCACCTTCATTCACGGCGGAGGCAGTGTCCGGCAATCGGGTGCGTCGCGCTACCGGCACTGGATGACGCACAAGCTGGCCACCTGGCACGACCAGTTCGGTATGTCCGGCTGCGTCGGCTGTGGACGTTGTATCGCCTGGTGTCCCACCGGAATCGACATCACCGCCGAGATGAACAAGATCGCCGGCGATGAGTGACTGGACGACGACGCCGTTGGTTTCGGCGATGGATCCATTGCCGTACCGGGTCCGCAGCCGCGTTGTGGAAAGCCCGGATTCGGCCACGCTGTGCCTGGTGCCCGTTGACCGGGCGGTGCGTTCCCCGGAGCCGGGGGAGTTCATGATGCTCTACGCATTCGGCGTGGGTGAGGCCGCGATCTCGATCAGCGGCGATCCCACGGTCAAGGACGGGTCAATCACTCACACGGTCCGCGCTGTCGGTGCGGTCAGCCGGGCCTTGCACGACGCCGAGCCCGGCACCGTCGTCGGGGTCCGTGGCCCTTTCGGCACCAGCTGGGGACTGGCCGAGTCCGAGGGGCGCGATCTGGTCATGGTGGCCGGCGGCGTGGGTCTATGTCCGCTGCGCCCAGCGATTCTGGGTGCGTTGGCGCACCGCGAGCGCTACGGCAAGGTGATGTTGATCGTCGGCGCCCGTTCGCGAACCGACTTTGTCTTCGTCGACCAACTCAAGGCGTGGGCCGACGATCCACGCATCGAGTTGCATCTGATCGTCGACGCACCCACGCAGGGCTGGGAGGGGGACGTCGGCCTGGTGACCGAACCGTTGCGTCGGTTGACGCTGGACGCCGAGCGCACCAGCGCCTTCCTCTGCGGTCCGGAACCGATGATGCGGTTCGGGGCGGCCGAGCTGATGGCCAAAGGGGTTGCTGCTCGCGATATCCGGGTGTCCTTGGAACGCAATATGCAATGTGGAGTCGGCTGGTGCGGTCACTGTCAGCTCGGTCCGCTGCTGTTGTGCCGGGACGGGCCGGTCGTCAGCTATGACGTGGCGGAGCCGCTGATGCGGGTGAAGGAGCTGTAGATGAGCCGAGTCAAATTGGCGGTATGGAAATTTGCGTCCTGTGATGGCTGCCAGCTGACCCTGCTGGATTGCGAAGATGAACTACTGGCCTTGGCCGACCAGGTCGAGATCGCCAACTTCGCCGAGGCTTCCAGCGCGACAACGGCCGGGCCGTACGATGTTTCGCTGGTCGAGGGCTCTGTCACGACACCGCACGACGAACTTCGCATCCGTGAGATCCGGCAGCAGTCCAAGATATTGGTCACCATCGGCGCCTGCGCAACGTCCGGGGGAGTCCAGGCCTTGCGCAACTTCGCCGACGTGGCGGAGTTCGCATCGGTCGTCTACGCCAAACCGGAATACATTGACACGCTGGCGACTTCCACGCCCGCATCCGCACATGTGAAAGTCGACTATCAGCTGCAGGGCTGCCCGATTGACCGCGGTCAGCTGCTGGACACCCTGGCGGCCCTGCTGGTCGGCCGCAAGCCGAGGTTGCCGGCGAAGACGGTGTGCACGGAGTGCAAGCTGCGCGGGGTGACCTGCGTCGTGGTGGCCGACGGTATTCCGTGTCTGGGCCCGGTCACCCACGCCGGCTGCGGGGCGCTGTGTCCCCGGCACCACCGCGGCTGCTTCGGCTGCTTCGGTCCTTCTGCCGCGCCGCAAACCGCGACACTGATTCCGCTGCTGCGTCGCGACGGACTGTCGGACACTGACGTGGACCGGGTGTTCTCCACGTTCAACGTGGCTCGGTTCGCGGCGGAACGGAGCCGGCAGTGACGTCGGCTGACCGCACCCTGCGGGTCGGCACGCTGACTCGCGTGGAAGGCGAAGGGGCGCTGAACGTCACCCTCAAAGACGGTGCCCTGGAATCGGTGGAGCTCAATATCTATGAGCCGCCCCGCTTTTTCGAGGCATTTCTGCGGGGCAGAGCGCACACTGAGCCACCGGACCTGACTGCGCGCATCTGCGGCATCTGCCCGGTGGCCTACCAGCTCAGCGCTTGCAATGCGATCGAAGACGCGTGCGGTGTCCAGATCGACGACGAGATCGTCGCGCTCCGGCGGCTGCTGTACTGCGGCGAATGGATCCACAGCCATGTCTTGCACATCTACCTGCTGCACGCCCCCGACTTTCTGGGCTATCCGGACATCGTCAGCATGGCCCGTGAGCACCGGGCAGTCGTCGAGCGGGGCCTGGAGCTGAAGAAGGCGGGTAACCGCCTGATGGAGTTCGTCGGCGGCCGGGCGATCCATCCGATCAACCTGCGCCTCGGTGGGTTTTATTCGGTGCCAACCCGTTTCGAGCTCGAACCCATCGCGGAGGAATTGCGTAGGGCGCTCGACCATGCCCTGGCCACCGTCGAGTGGGTCTCCGGTTTCGAGTTTCCGGACCTCGAACTGGACCACGAGCTGTTGGCGCTCAGCGCCTCCGATCAGTACGCGATCGAAAACGGCACTATCGCGCGAAGTTCCGGCCCGCCGTTCCCGGTGGCCGATTTCATGCAGCACGTCGTGGAGTCGCAGGTGCCACACTCCACAGCGCTGCACGCCACACTCGATGGCGGTCGCCATCTGACCGGACCGCTGGCGCGGTATTCGTTGAATTCTTCGTCGCTCTCGCCGGTCGCCGCACAGGCTGCCCGGCGGGCCGGGTTGTCAGCGCAGTGCCGAAACCCCTTTCGCAGCATCATCGTCCGGGCCGTAGAGGTGGTCTACGCGATCGAGGAGGCGCTGCGGCTCATCGACGAGTATCAACGCCCGTCGCGCCCGTTCATCGACGTTCCGGCCCGCGCCGGTGTGGGGCACGGCGTCAGCGAAGCTCCCCGCGGCCTGCTCTATCACCGCTACCACATCGGTGCGGAGGGTCAGGTCACGGCAGCCACGATCATCCCACCCACCTCGCAGAACCAGGCGGCCATCGAAGCGGATCTGCACAAGGTCATCTCTGACCACCTGAATCTCGAAGACGCCGCCCTTACAGCGTTGTGTGAGCGGGTGATTCGCAACTACGACCCCTGCATCTCGTGCTCGACGCACTTCCTCACGGTGACGGTTCGGCGCACGTGAGCGGTAAAGTTGCCGTGATCGGCCTGGGGAATCGCTACCGGCACGACGACGCGGTAGGTATCGCCGCCGCCACGGCGCTTGGCGAACTCGCGCTGCCCGGCGTCGAGGTGACCACCGACATCGTGGATCCGCTGGCACTGCTTGACGTGTGGTCGCAGGCTCGGCTGGCCATCGTCATCGACGCCGCGATCGCGACCGCTTCGACTGTCGGTCGTATCCGTTGTCTTGATCTCGCCGACGTGGTCAGCTCCGCGGATCCGTTGAGCTCGCACAGTATCGACGTCGGCCGCACCTATGCGCTCGGCAAGGAACTCGACCGGATACCCGAGGCGCTGAGGATCTATGCCGTGGACGTCACCGACACCGGGCACGGTGCCGGTCTCACCTCCCCGGTCGAACTCGCGCTACGGGATCTGGTCGCCCGGGTGGCTGCCGAAATCGTCCGCGTCACCGGGGTTTCGGTCGAGCCTTCTTAAGCGCTGAGGTGGCGGATGAACCAGCCCCGCGCGAGCATGGCGACTTGTTCGAGGGTGCCGGGCTCCTCGAACAGGTGGGTGGCGCCGGGAACGATGGCGATCTTGCATTCGACGGGGATTGCCGCACGTGCCTGGCGGTTGAGCCCCAGGACCATCTCGTCGAGTCCACCGACGATCAGCAACGTCGGTGATTGCACGTGGTGCAGTGCCTCGCCGGCCAGATCGGGACGTCCGCCGCGTGACACGACGGCCGCCACTTTGACCCCGGGATGTGCGGCAGCGGCCAACGCCGCTCCGGCGCCGGTACTGGCTCCGAAGTAGCCAACGGGCAGCGCAGCCGTGTCGGGCTGACCGGCGAGCCAGCCGGTGATGTTGACCAGTCGGGAAGCCAGCAGGGAAATGTCGAAGACGTTGGCGCGGTCGCGTTCCTCCTCGGGTGTCAGCAGGTCGAAAAGCACAGTGGCAAAGCCGGCCTCGTTGAGAACCCGGGACACGTACTGGTTGCGCGGGCTGTGTCGGCTGCTTCCGCTGCCGTGCGCGAACACCACGACGCCCTTGGGCTGCTGGGGGATGCTCAGGTGGCCCGCCACCGAAACGCGCCCGACGGGCACTAGGATCTCTTCGTCCTGCTTCATGAGTCGAGTCCCCCTGATTAAGCAGCGGCCGAGCGTGAATCGCACCACGCGCCACGCCGCGGCGGCGTCGTGATATTCACTGTCGCGAGTTGGTGGTGCCGGCAAGCCGGTCGCTTGCGACGTAACGCAGCAGCGCGGCAACACCGTCGGTGGGTGTGAGTCGGTGGTCGGCCCGAACCACTCTGCCGCCCACCGCGATAGCGGCGAAGGGCAGCGCCTCGTCGGCCCTGGCAACCCGGGCTACCGGTTCGCCGTACTCGGACAGCACATCGGCGTCGGGTGCCACCGTCGTCAACTCCGCGCCGGTGACTACCGTCGCATCACCGATCTGGCCGACGATCAGCGTTTCCACATCGCCCTCGCGCAGCGCCGCGCAGACCGCGGCGAGCCCGTCGGCCGCCAGCCCGGAGCCCCGACCGATTTCGGCGTCGAGCCGATCGGCGATCTCGGACATTTCCAGCTCGTGGCGCCGGGCGAACTCCGGGGCGGTCAGCCGGAAGATGTCCGCGTAATTGACATCGCCGCGGTGTCCCTCGGCATGTAATTGCGACACGCGCTGCGTCACCCGCTTCGGCAGTTCGGCGAGCACATCGGCGCGGGAACGGACCTCGCCGCTCAGGAACACCACCTCTGGGTCCGCTTGGTCCACCAGATGGGTCAGGTGGTCGGCGATCGCCCGGGAGTTCATCCGGATCGCTTCCGCGGTGGTGTGCTGCAAGTCGCCGTAGCCGTTCCATCCTGCGGTAGCCGGCTTGTGCACCGGGTAGCCGACGCCCTCGACAATCGTTGAACTCGTGGTGCGGCCCCGGTACAGGGTCACATCGGCTCCGGTGTGGTCCACCGCGGCGAACACGTATGTCGGCCGTCGCATCTCCTGCTCGAGCAGCGGCAGCACATACGGGTAGTCCGACAGGCGAATGACCGGAGCCGGGGGCGGGTTGATCAGTTGCTCGTTGATGAGCACCTGATCGCCAGTGACGATCACCGCTCGGCCGCGTCGTCCCACGGCGGGCTGGTGGTGCAGGATCGCTTCCTGCAGCCGGTCGAGAATGCCGGTGCCGGCGCCCAGATCCGCGAGCTGCGCACGGATGTCGCGCCACTTGGCGTCGAGTTGTCCGGCCGAATCGGCCGCGTCATGGGAGTCGTCGAAATAGACCGAGGCAAACGGGCCTACTGCTCTGGTCAACCACCTGAGGTGTTCCGAGTGCATGAGATCCTCTTCTGCTAGTGCGGCGAAGCGATGTCTTCCCTCGCCAACGGTAGGAAAGGCCAACCGGCGGTGGCAGAGTCGTAAGCCCTCGGATAGGGGTCTTAAGTCCCTGCCGGCACTGGCTCGTAGAGTTCGGCGAGGCGGTCTGCGACTTTGTCGATGACCACCTTGCGGCGCAGCTTCATGCTCGGCGTCAGGTCGCCGGCTTCGATCGACAGTTCCCGGTCGAGGATCGCGAATTTCTTGATCTGCTCCCAGCGGTTCAACTCCGAGTTCAGCGCGTCGATGTAGCCCGCTATCAACTCGCGGGTCCGCTCGTCACGGGCGATTTCGGCGAAAGATCTGCCGGACAGGCCGTGCTTCCCGGCCCAGTCGGTGATGGCCTCACTGTCCAGCGTGACCAGCGCCACGCAGTACGGCTTGGACTCGCCGATCACGATGAGTTCGCCCGCATACGGACAGAGACCTTTGAATCTCACCTCGATCGCCGACGGTGCCACATACTTGCCTTGCGAGGTTTTGAACATGTCTTTCTTGCGGTCGGTGATGCGCAGGAAGCCGTCGGAGTCAATCTCACCGATGTCGCCGGTGCGGAACCAGCCGTCCTCGTCGAGCGCCTCGGCGGTCGCGTCCGGCAGGTCGTGGTAGGAGGTCATCACACCCGGCCCGCGCAGCAGGATTTCGCCGTCGCCGGCGATTCTGACCTCGGTGGCCGGGAAGGGCCAACCGACCGTGCCGAATCGATAAGCGTTGGGACGGTTGATGAATGACGCTGCCGCCGTCTCGGTCAGTCCGTAGCCTTCGAGCACCACGATGCCGACCGCGTCGAACCACTGGGCGACGTTTCGGTCCAGTTTGGCAGCGGCGGAGACGAAAAACCGGACCCGTCCACCGAAGCGCTCCCGGATGGTGGAGAACACCAGCCGATCCGCCAGCCGGTAGGCCACCGATGACGCTAACGACGGTTTCTGTCCTGCTTGCCGGGCTTCCGACACTTTCAGCCCGACCGCGATGGCCCAATCGAAGATCTTCTTCTTCACCCCGCCCTGCTCGCCGACCATGCTGACGATGCGGGCGTGCGCCTTCTCGAAGATGCGCGGTGCCGCGCCCATGACGGTGGGGCGCACGGCCGCCAGGTTGTCGACGATGCGTTCGACTCGGCCGTCGATGGCGGTGGGAAATCCGATCTGCAGTGGCAGCGCCAGCATCACCTTGCCGAACGAGTGGGCCAGCGGCAACCACAGGAAGTTAAGGTCATCAGGCCCAAGGACATTGAGTGCGTCAATGGCCGCCGCGGTATAGGTCCAGGACTCGTGAGTCAGCCGCACGCCCTTGGGCCGTCCGGTGGTCCCGGAGGTGTAGATGAGGCTGGCGAGCCGGTGCGGGCCGACATCTGCGATCCTGGCATCGACGGCGCCGGGAGAGTCGATCAGCAATTGCCGGCCCCGTTGCTCGAGTTCGTCGAGGGTCAGTACCCAGTCACCGTCACCACCGCCGTCGATGATCACGACCTTGCTCACGTCGTTCAGTTCGTTGCGATGTTCGAGCAGTTTGTCGACCTGGGCCTGATTTTCGGCGACCACCACCCGGCTTCCCGAGTTTGCGACGATGTACGCCACGTCGGTGGCATTGGTGGTCGGATAGACGGTCGTGGTCGCGGCTCCCGCGCACATCACGGCGAAGTCGACAAGCACCCACTCGTAGCGTGTCGAAGACGCGAGCGCGACCCGGTCCTCCGGCGCAATTCCCAAGGTGATCAGCCCGGCGGCGATGTTCTGCACGCGCTCGTCGACCTGTTGCCACGTCACGCTCTCCCAGCCGTCGCCGCGAGGGTAGCGAAACGCTTCCGCGTGCGGTGTGGCCGCGACGCGACTGCGAAACAGGTGCGCCACCGAGGGGGCGCGATGCTCGATCTTGCTGAGGTCCGGCCTCTCCATTGAGGCTAGCGGTGTGTTCATGGCGCTCATCCGTGCTTTCCGGGCCGAATACAGTCATCCGACGTTACGACCCGGACACCGGCCACACGAGTGACTTAAGTCCCTTAACGCTTGGTCATCCGTCCCCATTGCTCCCACGGAGACGCCCATTGCGAGTCAAGGACTTTCGTTACCTCGGGTGGGTCCTAGGTCCCTACGCAGCGCCGTGGTGAGGTGTTAGCGTGCCGCCATGACGATGCCCACCAGTAGCGAGCCCCGGCGCCCAGGAGCTTCCGTGTGGAGCGCACCGGCCGTCAGCGGGTTGGTCGGCGCCGCTGCGCCGTTCATGCACACCGGGCAGTACCTGGCCCAATCCTGGCGGGACTATCTCGGTCAACCGTCCGATGAGCTTCCGATCGCGCGGCCGACCATGGCACTGGCGGCCCAAGCCTTCCGCGACGAAGTCGTCCTGATGGGTCTGAAGGCCCGCCGTCCAGTCAGTCGGCCTGACGTGTTCGACCGCATCACGCGCGAGGTGCTGGCCGGACTCGAGTTCTACGGCGACCGGGGATGGTTGGACAAGCCGGAGGGGTTCTTCGTCAAGCCGCCGGCGGCCTCCGACGTCACTGTCCGAAAGGTGAAGGGCCGCAGGCGGTCCTTCTATCGCATCTTCTTCACCAGTGGGTACACGCCGCATCCAGGTGAACCCGGTGTCCAGCGGTGGCAGAGCTATAGCGCAAACGACCGTGAGTATGCACTGCTGCTGCGGCACACGCAACCACGGCCCTGGCTGGTGTGTGTACACGGCACCGAGATGGGCCGCGCCGCACTCGATCTCGCCTTGTTCCGGGCCTGGAAATTGCACGACGAGCTCGGCCTCAATGTGGTGATGCCCGTTCTGCCCATGCACGGGCCCCGTGCGCGCGGCCTGCCCAAGGGCGCCGTGTTTCCCGGCGAGGACGTGCTTGACGACGTCCATGCGACAGCCCAGGCGGTATGGGATATCCGCCGCCTGCTGTCCTGGATTCGGTTGCAGGAGCCCGATTCCCGGATCGGCTTGAACAGTCTGTCGCTGGGCGGTTACATCGCCTCGCTGGTCGCGAGCCTGGAAGACGGCCTCACCTGCGCGATACTCGGCGTCCCGGTCGCTGACCTGGTCGACGTGCTGGGCCGGCACTCGGGTCTTGGTCATGACGATCCCCGTCGAGACACCATGCGACTGGCCGAACCCATCGGCCGGATGGTGTCGCCGCTGTCGCTGACGCCGCGGGTGCCGATGCAGGGCCGTTTCATCTATGCGGGCGTCGCCGACCGCCTCGTGCATCCCCGCGAGCAGGTCAATCGGCTCTGGAAGCATTGGGGAAAGCCCGAAATCGTCTGGTATCCCGGCGGTCACACCGGATTCTTCCGCTCCCAACCGGTGCAGCGGTTCGTGTGGGAGGCGCTGCAGCAGTCGGGTCTGCTGGACGGGCCTGCGAAGCTGCGTGCCCGTCCCGCCTAGATTCCGGGGCGAGATGAACGTGCTCAGCCCGCTGGACGCGGCGATGATGACCGCGGAACTGCTGTCCAGCCCCATGCATGTGGGCGTGGTGCTGATTTTGTCGCCGCCGCCGGACGCCGGTCCCGATTACCTCGACGGTCTGTATGCGTCGGCGCTCGCGGGTGACCAACCGATCGATGCGCGGCTTCGCCGGTTTCCGCACCGCGGTGTTGACACCGGGGGACTCTGGGTATGGCGCGAACTCGACTCCGTCGACCTGAACCACCATTGCCGTCGCCGGACGGTGTCTGCGGCCACCGGTGGTTTGTGGCAGTTGATCGGCCAATTGGACGCACAGCGCTTGGACCGGTCACGTCCGATGTGGATGTCGTACCTGATCGACGGACTCGAGGAGGGCCGCTTCGCCTTCTACGTCAAAGTGCATCACACCGTCATCGACGGGGTCGCGGGCCTGGGCATGATCACCGACGCGTTGAGCGCAGACCCGGCCAGACGTTCGATGCCTCCGTTCTACGCCGACCGGGGTGCGGTACCCAAGCCGTCCGGCGCCTCGGGCGCACTGCTGCCCGAGCTGACGGCACCGCTGCGGTGGGCGGTCACGGCGGTAGTGTCCAGCGTCAGGTTGATCGAGCGCGTGGTGACGGGGGAGGTGGCGACGGTGACCGGCAGCCTGTTCGGGCGCGTGACCACGCTGCCGTTCGGTGCTCCCTACACCCGCTTCAACGGCCGGCTGGGAACCGCGCGAGTAGTCAGCGCGGGCAGTTGGCCGCGCAGTCGCATCCACGCCATCCAGGAGGCGGCCGGGGTCAGTGCCAACGAGGTCATCACCGCGATGCTGGCCGGCGCTGTGCGCCAATGGCTCAGTGAGCGCGATGAGCTGCCTGAGCGGTCCCTGGTGGCAGCGTGCCCCATCACCGTGCGTCGCCGCGACAGTCCTTCGGCGAAAGAATTGGCCGGCAACCTGTTCGGCCTGTGGTTGTGCCCGCTGGGCACCGATCTGGACGATCCGATCGCCCGACTGCGGCTGATTCACCGCTCCATGGCGGCCGGAAAACGTTGGGTGGCCAGTCGAGGATCGGCGGCCTCACTGCTGACCAACGCGGGAAGCGTTGCCGCGACGGTGATTCCGCCGCTGCTGCCGATACCGCGGCAGAGCCGTACCGGATACAACCTGCCGATTTCGCATGTGCCCGGACCGCGCACCGAGATGTACTTCAACGGCGCCCATGTCGACGAGATCTATCCGGTATCGACGGTTTACGACGGTCAGGGCGTCAACGTGACGACGTGCTCCTACGCCGACCGGATCGGATTCGGTTTCGTCGCGGGTGCTGACGTGATGCCCGACATCGAGGCGTTGCTACCGCTGACCGACGCGTGCCTGGCCGAACTCGAAGCCGCCGTGGGCACCTGCTCCCGGTGAGTGTCGACCCCAGGCATCTTTGCTAGGGCGGAAGCCATCAATGCTGTCCGGGCGCCGGCAGATACCGCTCCTCGACGGCTTGGACGAGCTTGTAGCGGATCCGTTCCAGGTCGGCGGCGCGGTGTGCCTCCAGCTCGTCCTCCCAGGCGGCCACTCTTCCCGCCAGATCCCTATCGGTGATCGTGCCCTCGAGCCACCGCGAGAAGTCACCGCGTTCCAGATGGTATTCCAGCGCGCGCTGATCCAGATGTGTTACGGCAGTGCAGAAATCATGTAACGTCGCTGCCGGGGGGACCGGGAGGCCGGCGGGGCTGTGGAAATAGAACTGTCGATCCCGGGGCAAGCTGACATCGGCGTACTTGTGCCCGTGTCGGACATGGGTGGTCAGGCGGTCGGCAATGGTGAACAGACGGGCCGGGCCGGAGCCGAACTGCGCGGTGGCGCGCCGCCCGGAATCGATGTCGGCGGGGGTGGCCGGTGGCACTATGGTCAGCAGCACATCGCTGTTGTCAATCTCTTTGGCGGGCAACGCCGCCGGGGCGAACGACGACAACACGTAGCCGCCGCGCCGAGTCCAGTGCGCGTGTTCCTCGGCGCCGAGCAGGTGAGCCTCGTCGTAGATCACCCAGTGGGGGAATCCGTGCTGTTCCCGGTAGGCCTCGGCCGTCAGCCGCAACCGGTGCATGTAATCACTCTTACTCGCCTCGGCAAGTCCCGACATATCCACGACGATGCTGGACTGCGGGCGCAGTGCGCTCACCAGATCAGCCGGCTCGGGAAGGTGCTGGCCGGCGTCGACCATCTGCACCTGACTGAGTTCCTGCAGATGAATGTGGTCACCTTCCGGATCGAGCAGCAGCACACAGTAATTGGCCAGAATCCAGCGCTCGGCCAGTAACCCGACCAGATGGCTCTTCCCGGATGCCGCGGGGCCGGTGATGACCACACGGCCCTGGCTTCCCGGAATCCGCGTCGGTGTCGCGTCGTCGAAGGTGCCGATCTCGACCCACCGCCGCGGCGGGCACCATCGTTGTACCCCAGTGAGATAGGGACCCGCGAGCAGTTCGGCCACACCCGTCCCGTTCGGCTTTTCCAGGGTGAGGTCCGCGCACCGGCGCACCGACGACACAGCGTTGCTGACCGCCACGCCGATCTCGGCGACACCGAAAAGTGCCAAATCGTTTTCAGCGTCTCCCACCGCCACGGTGTTGTGGGGCGACAGGTTCATCGCTGCCAGCATGGCGGCAAGCCCGGTGCCTTTGGTGACACCCGCCGGCAGCACCATGAGCGCGGAGCGGTTTCGGATGATCTGGTAGTCCAGACCCAGTTCGCCGATCAGGTCGACGACAACCGGGGTGTGCTGACCGTCGATCGCGAGGATGACTTCGCCGCGGCGGTACGGAATGCCCCGGTCGGCCAGAGCCGGGGCGAGACCGCCGTCCACCGGCGCGGTCAGCGCGCGACTGTGTCCGTCGATGACGGTAACCGCTCCGTTTTCCAGCAACATCGCGTCCACGTAGTCCGCCAACTGCGGGAATTCCTGACGCAGTTCGGCGTAGATGCGACCCGAAACGAGCACGATCGCCAGCCCGTTTCGCCGGGCCTCTTCGATCGCCGACAGGGCTTCCGGTGCCAGGCGTCCGGCCGATGTCAGGGTGCCGTCCAGATCCAGCGCGACCACTTTGAAGAATGTCACGGCCGCGTGCCCGATGACCGAGAGCCGGAACGGGAGGGTCGGCGCACACGTTTCGTCCGCGACCGCCGCCGTGCCAAGGCCCGCGCGAGCAGCCGTGCGACCCCGAGTTCGATGCCGCCGGCGATCTCGTCGGCGTCCGGCGGTCCGTCATTGTCGGCGGTGATGCCCAGCACCAGTTCGTCGACGTAGCTCAGGGTGCTGACGACGGTGCTCAGATGCCCCGGAGTGGACGGTATCGGCAACAGCATTTCCACGGGCCGGCCCAGCACCTGCAAGCGCTGACGCGGTCCGGGCACGTACGCGGCGAGTGTCACGACACTGCGCTGAGGCAGCCGCATCAGCAGTCGAATGCTCCACGCGCTCAGCATGAACGGCAGGTGGTCTGTCAGCCCGTCCGAGGTGTGTGGGGCACCGTGGTGGTAAGGCCGGCTCTGCCTGGCGTGAACCAGGCGCAAGCGCTTCACCGGGTCCTTCTGTTCGACAGGCAGGTAGGGCAGCATCGCCGAGGCACGAATATCGATGCGATCCATCGGTTCTGGTGAGCCGACGGAGACGGGGATGAGGGTGCGCAGCGAATTGCGCCGCGGCTGCCGGCCGCGGCGCAGCAGTACCGCGCGAAAGCTGTCGGTGATGGCGGCGAGGGTGACGTCATTGCGGGTGACGCCGAAGACCTCACATACCGTGTCGACATCTTTGAGCGGTACCCGTACCGCGCTGTATCCGCGGGTGTCGGCCACCGGCCCCTGGTGCTGCGTACCCGCGGCCGGATTGAGCAGGCCGGAGACGAACTGACCTGCCTCCCTGGCGGTTTGGCCGGCCATACCGGTCCCGGCCAGTGACGCCCGCCAGATCTCTCTGGCCCAAGTCAGCGGGTTGCCCTGGCCGACCGTAGGTTCGTTCGACGCCGCCGGCTCGGCGACGCGAACCTCGTCGTCGGCGCCCGCGTCGGCGATACTGGTCAATATCCGGATCGTGGCGACCTCGTCGGCCAGACAATGGTGAATCTTCAGCAGTGCCGCCCATCGCCGTTCCGGAAGGCCGTCGATGATCCAGCACTCCCACAACGGATGGTCGCGATCCAGGCGGCGCTCCATGAGATCTGCGACCGTTCGAAACAATGCCGCTTCGTCAGCGGGCTGCGGCACAACCGCCCAGCGCACATGGTGGGTGATGTCAAAGTTGTTGTCGGCGACTAGTTCCGGTGCGGCAACGTGTAACGGGTGCTGGTGCACAAGCTGGGTCAACCGGGGAAGCCTGCCCAGGCGGTCCGACAGTGTGTCGACGAGTTCGTCGCGCCCGGGGCTGGGGCCGTCGATGACGGCCAGCGCCCCGATCGCCAGACTCAGGTGCCGGTCGGCATCTTCTGCTTCGAGGAAACTGGCTTCCACGGTTGACAGGCGATCCATTTGCGCGCACCTCCACGTCCGCTCCCGGCACCACTATCCGTGCCGCAACGCACGCTCGGTAGTGCCGTTGGTCCCAAACGCCTGGCGCCGGACGATCTCGGAGCATTTCGGCGGCCCCGGCGAGGACCAATGACCCTCGTGAACAGCAGCCACGCGGCGCAGACTGACATCATGACCACAATCAGGCGCATCGCGGAGGCGACCGCGTTAGTTGGCGCGCTCTACTGTGCGCGGCGTTACTACCGCAATTGGGGCACTACGAAAGCGGAAACTCAGATGCGGTTGCCCGGCGACGCCCTGGTCGGGGATCCGGTGATTCAGGTGACGGAGGCCGTCTACATCGACGCCCCGGCATCGGCGGTCTGGCCGCAACTGCAGAAGAATCCGTTCGGCTTCAGCGATGACGCCGACCCGCCACAGCCGTCGGGACCACAGCTCGCGGTGGGCGACGAGCTGCGCCTGACGCCCGCGGGGTGGATGGGCCTGGCCGATGGCGTGACCCTGACGGTCGAGGAAGTCGTTCCCGAGCAATACGTGGTCTTCCAAGCCAACCGAACCCATCCGAGCTGGAACGCGGTGTTGTCGTTCCACGTGCAGCCGCATTGGGAGGACCGGGTGCGATTGCTCGCCCGAGCGAGGATCGCGTTACGTCACCCGGGTGAGATCTTTGCGATGGAACTGGCCAGGCCGGTAATCGCACTGGGCACCAGGGGATGGTTGCTCGGCACCAAGCACCGCGCGGAACGCACCGCAGCAGCGTCCGTCAATGCGGCCGTCTCGCCTTCTGAAAAGACCTGAGCGGCAATGATTCTTGAGAGGTTCTACCGTGCGTGACACGATCCCGCTGGGACGGATCGCCGGGTTCCGGGTGAACGCCCACTGGAGCGTCATCGTGATCCTGTGGTTGTTCACCTGGAGCCTGGCAACCACCCTGCCCCACGATGTGGCGGGGTACCCGCGCGGTGCATATTGGGCAGCCGGTGCGGGCGGCGCGCTGGTGCTGTTGGGTTCGCTACTCGCACATGAATTGGCACACGCGGTCGTTGCCCGCCGAGTGGGCGTCGCGACCGACGCCGTCACGCTGTGGCTGTTCGGCGGTGTCACGTCCTTGCAGGGCGAGGCGCAGACACCCAAGGCGGCTTTCCGGATCGCGGCCGCCGGTCCCGCGACCAGCCTCGTGCTGTCCGTGACCTTCGCGGGACTGGCGATCATGTTCGAGTCAGCGCACATTGCGGTGATCGCCGTGAGCGTCGCATGGTGGCTGTCCGCGGTCAATCTCATGCTGGGCCTGTTCAACCTGCTACCGGGAGCTCCGCTGGACGGTGGGCGTCTGGTGCGGGCCTTCCTCTGGCGCCGCCACGGCGACCGGGTGCGGGCAGCCGTGGGAGCGGCACATGCCGGGCGGATCGTGGCCATCGTTCTGATCACCCTGGGCCTCGCTGAGTTTGTGGCAGGCGGTCTGATCAGCGGTGTCTGGCTGGCATTCATCGGCTGGTTCATCCTCGCCGCCGCACGCGAGGAAGAAGTGCAGGCGACCAATCAACAGATGTTCGGTGGAATGTGCGTCGCCGACGCGATGACACCGAAACCGCACACCGCGCCCGGGTGGATTTCCGTCGAGGATTTCATTCAGTGTTACGTGCTGGGTGACCGTCACTCCGCCTACCCGATCACCGAACGCGACGGTTCGACCGTTGGCCTGGTGACCCTGCAGCAGCTCCGCGGCGTCGCGCCCGGCCTGCGCGCGACGACAAGGGTGCGCGATATCGCTCTAACGCTGCAGAACGTACCCGTTGCGGCACCCGGAGAGCCACTGAATGCGTTGCTGCAGAGGATGAGTCCGGTCGGGCCCCGCAGCCGCGCCCTCGTGATGGAGGGAGCCGACGTGGTCGGCATCGTCACAACAGGCGATGTCGCGCGGCTGATCGACGTATACCGGATCGCCAATCCCGAACCTGTTCCAACACCGGTCGAGTCCAGGGAGATATGAGATGAAACCGATCATCGTGGGAATTGACGGCTCCCAGGCAGCGATCGCAGCCGCCCTGTGGAGCGTCGACGAGGCGGTCGGCCGCGGCCGGCCGCTGCACCTCGTCGCGGTCATCAAACAGACTCACCCATCGGCGGACGACTACGCCCGCGACCTCAGCCACGCCGAAACATCGCTCAAGCTAGCACAATCGGCGATCGAGGCCGGCGCCAAACCGGTCGAGATCACGACCGACATCCAACGGGGGCCCGCGGCAACGGTTCTCATCGAGGCGTCACGCGATGCCGAGATGGTCTGTGTCGGCTCGGTGGGTATCGGGCGCTACGCCCGGGCGTTGTTGGGTTCTACCGCAGCCGATCTCGCGGAGAAGGCCTACTGCCCGGTCGCGGTCCTGCGGACCGATATCGAACAGCCGCCGGTCAATTGGATCATCGTCAGAATGACCCATGACAACGACGCTGTGGTCGAGTATGCGGCCTGGGAGGCGAAACTTCGCAAGGCCCCTCTGCTTGCCCTCGGCGGTCGCCCCGAGGAGCTGTCCGAGCACACCGACGGTGAGTTCGAACAACGGGTACACGCTTGGCAGCAGATCAATCCCGAGGTCCGCGTCTATCCGATCACCACACAGTCCGGGATCGGGAAGTTCCTGAGCGCCAACGACGAACGCGTCCAGCTGGCGGTGATCGGTAGCGACGAGGCCGATCAGCTCACGCAGCTGGTGGGGCCGTCGGGACACGCGCTTTTCGCACACCCCCACTGCTCGGTGCTCGTCGTCCGCGGGTAACACCATGACCGTGCCGGCCAGTCACCCGTGCATCGTCGTCGGGATCGACGGTTCAAGGGCGGCGATCGATGCCGCGCTCTGGGCTGTCGATGAAGCGGTGGTACGGGATATCCCCTTGCGCCTGCTGTACGCGATCGAACCGGGGGATTTCGCGCAGACCCCGCCAGACCGGCCGGCTCGCAAATTGGCCATCGCCGAAAACGCCGTCCGCTACGCGAGCGTGACCACCGAGGCCGCGGGCAAGCCCGTCCGTATCGAGATCGAGATTGCTCAACAACCGCCCATCATCGCATTGACACGAGCTTCGGCATCGGCGGCAATGGTGTGCGTCGGCGCCGTGGGATTGCACCACTTCCGCGCCGAGCGGGCCGGCTCCACGGCGGCGGCGGTGGCCCAGTCTGCACATTGCCCGGTAGCGGTGATCCGCCGTCATGGCGATCGAGCCGGACGCGATGAACACTGGCTCGCCGTGGACCCGCAGGCTGCGGCCGACTCCGACGCCGTGATGAAGACAGCCTTGGACGAAGCACGGCTACGCGGTCTACCGCTTCGCGCGATCAGCCATGGGCAGCGCGTTGGCTGCGATTACCCGGATCGCCGCCTCGAGCGGTGGCGGCGACGCTACCCGGATGTCGACCTGCAGACCACGGAATCGAGGGGCAGTCTGGTGGAGTATCTGGCCGGCCACGGCCGGCAACTGCGGATGGTGGTCGTCGGGCACCGTAATCAGGACGCGGTGCGACAACTGCTGGGGCCGGCCGGTAACGCGGTGCTGCACAACGCGGACTGTTCCCTGCTGATCGTCGATCGTCCGAACCTCTGAATCGGGCACCGCACCCGCCGCGCCAAGGAGGGACTTCGGACCCTATGCGGACGCCGCGATCACCGAAATGATGAGGTTGCCGGTTGCTGTCGAGGGGTGTCGGGGCCCGCAGGGGAGTAGGAATGGCTGCCAGAACTGGAGATCCGTCTCGGCTGACCGAGGCCAGAGTCGACGAACTCGCGCGCGAGTTCCTGAGGTCGGCCTATGCCGACAGCGCGTACATCGATTGGACGCTGGACCGACGTCTCGAGGGATTTCTGCACCGCTGCGGGCTTGACTACCTAATCGAGGACGGCGACGCCTACGACCTGGTCCTGGACCGGGTGATGGTCCATATCGGTACGTCCTCCCGCCCGGCTTTCGGCAACGCACCGCGCCGGCGACCGTCCGCCAACTGAGCGCCTCCCCCCGCTCGGTGCCGGGGCTGCCGCTTGACCGCCAGCGTGCCGGAAGCCGCCGTCAGGTCTCGAGTTTTAGACTGGCCTTGCGTGAGCCATGACGAGAGAAGCTGACCTGCTGCTTTTGGCGTGACTCTGAGGGTCAGCCCGGGAGGATTCGCAATGGTGAAGGTTTTCTTGGTCGATGATCATGAGGTCGTCCGGCGCGGGCTGGTCGACCTGCTCGGCAGCGACTCCGAGCTGGAAGTGATCGGTGAAGCGGGATCCGTCTCGGAGGCGATGGCCAGGATTCCCGCGTTGCGGCCCGATGTCGCTGTCCTGGATGTGCGGCTTCCGGACGGCAACGGCATCGAACTGTGTCGCGACCTGCTGTCCGCCGTTCCGGATCTGCGGTGTCTGATGTTGACCTCATTCACCTCCGATGAGGCGATGCTGGAGGCGATCTTGGCCGGTGCCAGCGGTTATGTCGTCAAAGACATCAAGGGCCTCGAACTCGCCCGGGCGATCAAGGAAGTCGGTGCGGGCAAGTCGCTGCTCGACAATCGGGCAGCCGCGGCCCTGATGGCGAAGCTGCGTGGCGGCGAGGAGAAGAAAGATCCGCTCGCGGCGCTCACCGAGCAGGAGCGCACCCTGCTCGGCCTCCTGGGTGAGGGTCTGACCAACAGGCAGATTGCCGATCGGATGTTTCTCGCCGAGAAGACAGTGAAGAACTACGTATCCCGGTTGCTGTCCAAACTGGGTATGGAGCGACGCACGCAGGCAGCGGTGTTCGCCTCCAAGCTGGGCTCGGAATCCGGTTCGCGAACGCCGCCCCGGTAGGGCGCTTTTCGTTTTCTGGTCTACTGGCTTCATATTGCGGACACGCGCGTCGTGAGCGGCTTCTGACCTGTCGCATTTCGGCGAATCAGTGGGCTGACGGTGCAGTCGGGAAGTGGCCGCCGGAGGCCGATGTGATTAAGCTGATGAGCGGCGTCCGGGCGTGGCGGGCAGGGCCGGAAGCCGATCATCGTCTTGGAGGTACAGCTCGGGTGGGCAAAGACGAGCACGGTTCAGCCTTCGCTGGTCTCGGTCAGCCGGGACTGGTAACCAGGATGCATCAGCAGCTCGACGAGTTGATGGCAGCCCGCGATCAGATGGAGCGGTTGCTTCGGGTCATCGTCGAAATCGGTTCCGATCTCGACCTTGACGCCACGCTGCGCCGGATAATCCTCGCGGCCAAGGAATTGACCGCAGCGCCGTATGGGGCACTTGCGGTCCGCGACGCGGATGGAACGCTGCTCTCCTTTGTCCACGCGGGGATCGATGAGGTCACCTCCAGCAAGATCGGTCACCTGCCGGTCGGCAAGGGAGTGCTCGGAGTTTCACTGGTCGAGACGCCCGCGCTCCGGCTGCAGAATCTGACCCGGCATCCGGCAGCCGTCGGTTTCCCCGAGCATCATCCACCGATGCGCGCCTTCCTGGGCGTGCCGATCATGATCCGGGGCGCGGTTTTCGGCAGCCTGTACCTGACCCACGTCGACCCCGGCCGTGAGTTCACCGAATCCGACGAATTCGCGGCACGCGCGCTGGCCTTCGCCGCGGCGGTGGCCATCGACAACGCGCAGGTCTTCGAGCGCGAGCGCACCTCGGTCAAATGGATGGAGGCGAGCCGCGAAATCACCACCGCCCTGTTGGCCGGTGACCACGCGCCGCGACTACCCCTGCAACTGATTGCCGAGCGGGCATGCACGCTGACTGCCTCCGAGCAGGCGATCGTCCTGGTCCCCTTCGATTCCGACGTGCCGCTCGACGAGGCCGACACCCTGGTGGTGTCCGCCGCCGTCGGCAAGCATTCCGACGAGGTGATCGGGCAGCGGGTTCCGGTGGACGGCTCTACCAGTGGCTCCGTCTTTCGCTCCGGCGAACCGGTGATCACGGAATCGTTGAGTTATCCCATCCCGGCCTTCACCGACGTCGGACAGCGCTCGGCGATTGTGATGCCCCTGCGTGCCCATGATCAGACGGCGGGAGTGCTGGCAATTGCCCGTGACGCCTACCAGCCGCCTTTCGAAACCAGCGACCTCGACCTGGTCGGCCAGTTCGCGAAGCACGCGGCGATAGCGCTGATGCTGGCTTCGGGCCGGGAGAATGCGCGGCAGCTCACAATTCTGGCGGAGCGCGAACGGATCGCCCACGACCTGCATGACCACGTGATCCAACGGCTTTTCGCCGCCGGAATGGACTTGCAGGGCACCCTGGCCAGGGCCCGCTCGCCCGAGGTCGCCGACCGGCTCAACCGCACGCTCGACGACTTACAGAAGATCATCGAGGAGATTCGCACCACGATCTTTCAACTGAAGCTGCCCGTGGGAGCCGACAGTGGTTTCCGGCACCGCTTGCAGCAAATCGTCGCCGACCTCACCGACAACCGTGCCATCTACACCACCGTGCACATGGATGGACCCATGAGCGCCGTCGAGGGTGAGCTTGCCGAACACGCCGAAGCCGTTGCCACAGAGGCGATCAGCAATGTGCTCCGGCATTCCGGTGCGTCGAGAGTGACCGTTGAGGTCAGCGCCGCCGATATGTTCACCCTGATGGTCAGCGATGACGGCCACGGCGTACCGGTCGACAACCGCCGGCGCAGTGGCTTGGCAAATCTGCAGCATCGTGCCGAACAACTCGGCGGCAGCTGCGAAGTCACGAGTGCGCCGGGAGAAGGCACCCGGGTGCTCTGGACCGTGCCGTTACCCGAGGCTTGATTTCCGGGGAATCAGCGCACCACCAGCACCGATCGTCCGGTGTGCCCGAAATGGGGATCGAGGGGGCCGATCATTTTGGCGACTTTGTCGGCGTCGGCATGGCTGACCACCACGAGTTGAACGGATTCCTGTGTGTCGCTGAGGAATTCGGCCGCACCGTCCCTGGCGGCGGCCGGGCGAACGTGCACGCGGGGGTGTTTCGCCACCCACCGGCCCAGTCGGTGTTCTAATTGTTGGTACGGGATCTCGCCAAAACCCCAGCGCCACACACCCAACGCCAGGATCGGCGCATCCCGCAGTTCTGCCTCGCGGAAGCCGTGCTCGAGCACCAGGTCGTTTTCCACGGAGTCGTCGACGACGACCGCGATCGACCCCGAATCTGGCTTCTGGGCGCCGCGATTGGTTCGGATGACGGCCGCCGGGCACTGCGCCCGTCTGGCGACATTCTCAGCGGTCGACCCCAGCACCCGGCGAGCAAGCCAACCGATGCCCACCGAACCCACACAAACCATTGTCGCGCTGCGAGATTCGTTGATCAGCACTCTGCTCGGTGGCCCGACCACCAGATCGGTTTCGATCTTCACCGGTTGTTTCATCGCGTGCACCGCGGCGCAGGCGGCGCGCAACGACGTCTCACCGTATTCGATATCCAGGTCGGCATCGCCGGGCGGGGCGCCTGCGGGCGGTGCCGTGACGGCATAGACAAGACGCAGTGGGATATCACGCGCGCGGGCTTCGGGAACGGCCCAGCGGGCGGCGTTGATCGCGGCTTCCGACCCGTCGATGCCCACCACAATCCAAGTCGGGGACTCTGTGAGGTCCATAGTGCACAACGCTATTCGGCCAGGGTGCCTGCCGGCAGGGTCGTTTGACACCTGCTCGCACGGCTTTGGTCCCGCGAGCGGGCTTGCCGCGCAACAGCGAAGGTCTCAGGACTGTGCGGTCGAGGACTTAAGGCCCGTGACCGTAGGCCTCCGGGGCAATAGCGTCATGGGTAGGCATTGAAGGAGGACACCATGTCTACCACCGTGACACGTTATGGCGTCGTCGTAGGCGTCGACGGATCAGCCGCATCGAATGCCGCCGTCTTCTGGGCCGCGCACGAGGCGGAGATGCGCAACGTCGCGCTGACCCTGGTCCATATGTACAACCCGGTCGTACCGACCTACCCGCAGCTGCCGACACCTTCCGGAGTTGCGTTGTGGCAGAAGGACGATGGTCATGAGGTCCTCGAGCAAGCCGTCAAGATCGCCGAGGAGGCCCTGTCGGCGAATCGAACGATTGCCATCACCAGCGAGGTCAAGGCGTCGGCCCCGGTGCCGACGCTGGTCGACATGTCTCGCGACGCCGACATGGTCGTCGTGGGTTCCACCGGACGAAGCGCGATCGAGCGGGTCCTGCTGGGGTCGGTCAGTTCGGGTTTGGTGCACAGCTCGAAATGCCCGGTCGCCATCGTCCGCGAAGAAGCGTCGTGGCTGCCGCAGTCCAAGAACGCCCCGGTGGTCGTGGGTATCGACTGCTCGCCGACGTCGGAACTCGCCTTGGCCATCGCCTTCGACGAAGCCTCACGTCGCGGGGTCGAACTCACGGCCGTGCACGCCTGGAGCGACATGGCCGTCTACCAGCTGCCCTGGTTGGAGTGGCGATCGGAAGCCGAGCGGAACCTGGCCGAATACCTGGCTGGCTGGCAGGAGCGGTATCCCGACGTGAAGGTCAACCGGGTGATCGTGCTTGATCACCCCGGCCGCGCCCTGACCGAGGAGGCTGCAGCCGCACAGCTTGTCGTCGTCGGAAGCCACGGTCGAGGTGGTCTGACCGGCATGCTGTTGGGATCGGTCAGCAACGGCGTGGTGCACGCGGTGCGGGCGCCGGTGATCGTGGCGCACCCGAACTGACGATGGTGCTCAACGCCACTTGATGCCACAACCGATCGACGGCCGCTGAT
The DNA here is from genome assembly GCF_002101675.1 of Mycobacterium gordonae. Taxonomy (GTDB): domain Bacteria; phylum Actinomycetota; class Actinomycetes; order Mycobacteriales; family Mycobacteriaceae; genus Mycobacterium; species Mycobacterium gordonae. The sequence continues at coordinate 34,370 of NZ_LQOY01000241.1, forward strand.
TCGGGTCTACCGGCCGGCCGGCAAGCACCGCTTCGACCGCGGCCCGTACGTCGGCGCCCGTGACCGGCAGGTCGTTCTTCGGCCGCGAGTCGTCGAGCTGGCCCCGATAGACAAGCCGGCGGTCGCCGTCGAAGACGAAAGTGTCGGGCGTGCAGGCCGCCGAGAATGCGCGCGCGATGTCCTGGGTCTCGTCATACAGGTACGGGAAGGTCCAGCCATGGCGTTGTGCCTCGGCGACCATCTGATCGGGCCCGTCCTGTGGGTAGGTCGTCACGTCATTGCTGGAGATGGCGACCATCGGCACCCCTTTGTCGATCAGATCTCGGCCGAGTTCGGCGAGACCGGCAGCCACGTGCTGGACGTAGGGGCAGTGATTGCAGATGAAGGTGACGACCAGCGCGGGGCCGGTCAGATCGTCGAGGCTGAGGGTCGCCCCGGTCGCGGGTTCGGGCAGAGCAAACGGCGGTGCGGGCGTGCCGAGCTCGAGCATTGTCGATTCGATGGCCATGCCCGCCAGCGTACGTCTGTCGTGCCGGCAGGAGTGCTCAATGCCTGGCAGTCCGGATGCGAACGGGACCGCGCCACGCGGTGTCCGGATCCAGCACCTCACCGCGTTGGGTGATTTCCACCTGACCGGACTTGGCGAGCTCCCGCGCGATCCGGCGCGCCTCGTCCATCAACTCACGCCAGTTCTCGCCGCCGATCGCTCGAGCCGCGTCCGACGGGCAGGTGCTGCTGTCCGGGCCCCGCAGTTCGGCCAGCGCAAGCATCGCGGATTCCAGCCGTTGCCCGGACGGTCCGTCGGCCAGGGCTATCTCAGCGTGATGCGAGCTCGGGCGCCGGGCGGCAACGGCTCGGCTTAGTTCGGCACGAAGTTTCTGAGCCACATCCGCCAGTCAAGACCAACCCGGGCCGTACCGGCCACCAGAACCGCGTGACGCGGTGTCCGCACTGCCTAGGCGCTCTAGGCCCTGGCTGATCTCGATCTCGACTCGCTGATCGTCGTCAAGCGAGCGGAAACTTGACAGCACCCTGTGCCATATCAATTTCTCTTGCGCGAGTCTGTACGCCTGCACACAACCGAATGCGTAGATCCGAATCGTTCAATCAATGCTTCTTCTTGGAATGCAGCAAAGACTCGGCTTGCGAACCTTCGACAACTTTGGAGCGCTTGTCGGCGCGCTTCTCCTTTAGAGATTTGCCGGATTTTTTGGTCATGGTCTGTCGGGGAGATTTGTCAGACATCGCGACCCCTTCGCTTTGGGGGCCTATGTCGGTCCCGGTGAACCGAGTGTACGCCGCCACGGGTGTCCTCGTGCACCGCGATTTAGCGGACGGCGAAAACCGGCGCTGCCAGACCAGCCTCCGCACGCCGTGGACTCCAAAATGGCAGCACCCGGAATCGCACAAGACAAATTTAATTCACCCCAGCAAACTCCGCGAAAATTCGCGACGCCGTGTAAGGGCGACACCCATAGTGATTTCCTGCTCGCGGCACTCGTCGCTCATCGAGCAACGCCCCTGGGGAGCGAGCGCTGCCCTATTCGAGGGTTGCCGCCTCTTCGGCCTCACCCATCAAGAGATTCTCGACCGTGGACACATTGTTAGGGCCGGCTGCCGCCATCATGGTGATGTGCGCTTGGTCCGGATCGGCATTCGCCGAAACGACCAATAGCACGATTTTATCGCGATTGAGTCCGACGACTTCGATGGTGTTGGCCGGCTGGCGACGATATCCATCGAGCCGCACCATCCGCCCGCCCGTCGCGAACTTCGCAGGTGACTTGGTCCATTCGTCGACGTGGTAGATCACCCGCGAGATCGGGCCGAGGCGAACGGACAAGACAGACAACAGATCTGGGAGTTCAGCTGTGAGCGTGTCGGTGCGCGGCTGCCACGCGCCATCGACGTACCCGCTGAGCGGCGCCTTGGGTTTGAGGCGCAAACGCGGTGTGCGTTCGGGTGGGGTGTGTCGACTGCCGGTGTCGGTGTGGGCATTTCTCAGCGTCATTGCGACGCTCCCGTCTTGACCGCGAGACCGGTCAGATTCTTCGAACCGGCAACGACGTGACTTTGACTAGCCACGCGCGAGTTGTCGCCGGTCGTTCTCACACTACTCGGTATCGCTCGGCAACCAACCCGGGCATGTTTCGTCCTGTCCATCGGCCGGCAGCCCTCGGCGACGAATCGCGGTGCGCACCCGGCGCCACGTCCCGCGCCGAATTCGACGCTTCGCATGCTGATGACCGGCCGCCCGGCACCCAGGCATCGTTATGCTGGCTGAGCGCCGGCCACGGCCGGCGACCAGCATGGTTGGGTGGTCCGTTGCCCGGAAGAGATACCCGAAGGTGAGGCGAGGTAGTTGGCAGCCGTGTCGGCCGTGGTGCTATCGGGCAAGGGCGGAACAGCCAAGACGTTGTGGCAGATGATGCTGGCGGGTGAGGCATCGCGGTTGGGCATTTCGACGTTGCTGGTCGACGCGGATCCCGAGCGGAATCTGTCCAATCACTTCGGGGTGTCGCAGCACTCGACCGGGTTGGGGTCAGTGCTCGAGGATGCCGGCATCAACTTCTGGGGAGATCCCGGCACCGCCGCCAAACGGCTCGACGAGGAGATCATCGATACCAAGTGGCCGAACGTCGAACTGGTGCCGGCCGGAGCATCGTTGACCCGGGTGGCCGGGGTGGGCGTTTCGGACACCGGCCTGCTACGCGGCATCTTCGCGGCGGCCGGGGTGTTCGACCGCTATGAACTTCTGCTGATAGACACCGGGGGCCGCACCGGCTCGCTCGAGGCGCTCGCCATGCATCTGGCCGATGTGGCGTACGCGCCGATCGCGCCGACCGGTGACGCGGTCCGGAAGGCCATCGAGGCCCGCAACAGGGTCGAGCGCATCCAGCGCACCCACCCGCTGAAGTGGTGCGGGGTCGTCTTGTCCGGCTTTGACAGCCGCAACGGCATCGAACAGACCATCCGCGAAATGGTGTACCGGGAGTTCGGCGAGGAGGTACGTGCCGAGGTCCCGCGGCGGGCCATCATCAACGAAGTCTTTCAACTCGGAGACCGGCTGGGTGACCGCCACGAGTTGGTCGCGCGTCAGCTGGCGCCCATCTTCCGCCGATTTCTGGAGGAGGACCTGCTGGGTCGGCGATGAGTCTCGGATCTTTCCGGGGTCGGTAGTGACATGCGCTCACTGATCGTCACTCAGAACATCACCCTCGACGGCTCGATCGAGATGCTGGGGGACTGGTTCAACCCGGAGGCACACGACGACGAACTGACGGCCGAACTGTGCCGCCAGGACGAAACCGCCGATGCCTTGCTGCTGGGCAGGCAGACATTCTGTGATTTCCGTAGGTACTGGCCTCATCAGACCGATGACCCCACCGGCATCGCCGACTACATCAACAGCGTCGCCAAGTACGTCGTGTCCTCGACGATCACCGACCCGCAGTGGAGCAACTCGACGATCTTGTCCGGCAATTTCGTGGAACAGGTCAGGACGCTCAAGGCGGCACCGGGCGGTGACATCGTGGCCACCGGCAGTATCACCTTGTGCCACAGCCTGATCGCCGCGGGACTGGTCGACGAATACCGGCTGTTCACCTACCCCTTCGTCCAAGGGGGCGGTCGCCGACTCTTCCCGGACGGCACAACCATTTCCGGACTGCTCCCGGCGGCTGCACCGGTGACGTTTCCCGGCGGGGTCACGCTGGCTAGCTGGACCGCCCCGAGATCGCCGGCCCGTCGCTGATATTCAGCTCGCCGGCGAGTGCACTACCGACCGCTCCGGCTCCTAAAGCGTTGGGGTGCAAGGGTGCGGCGAGATGTGACAGCTCGAATCCTTCGATATACCTGTCCTCGGGGGCGGCGCACATGTCGTGTCCGACCGACACCGGTCGAGTATCGAAGAAGTCAATCTTCAACGCCGCGGCCAATGTGCGCTGCTGATCGTCGATCTCGTCGACTTTGGCCTGGAAGTAGTCGGCATCTTTGGGGTTGATGGGCTGCTGTCCAAAGCATCCCCCGGGCCGTATGTAGGTCGCGTAGCCGACCAGCACGATCCGTGCCTGTGGGGCTTTGGCCCGCACGGCGCCAATCATGGCTTCCCACAACGGTATCTGCCTGCGGATCGCCGCGCTGAACCGATCGGTGCCGCCGGGGACGAAGTCGGCGAAGCAGGGCGGCTGCGCCAGCGAGTTCCTGCGGCACTGCGCCGCGCTGCTGGCCAGACCGACGTCGTTTCCGCCGATGGTGATGGTGATCAGCTCGGTGTCGGCAGTGACCGCGTCGATCTGCCGGGGGACTTTGCCGCCACTGGTCGCCTGTTCTCGATCGGTGATGTCGGCAGCAGTGGCACCGCTACAACTGACGTCGACGAAACTGGCGGCGCCGATGCGGCGGGCCAACACCGCCGGATAGTCGTTCGTCGACTTGAAGCACCCCGGCGGGCCGGCGGCGTCGGGTACCAGTGGCGCCGCTGCCGCCGAGTCACCGAGGGCGACATACTTCCCGGTCCGGCGGACGGATTCGATGCCCCGCGACGCCGAGGTTGCGCAGACCGCGGTAACCGCAACCAGCGAGGCGGCGACGCACACCGACGCTCTCCGTCGCCATCTGAACAATCCGGTCATTTCACGCCAAGGGTAGCGAAGGAGCCGTGAGTCGCTGACCACGTGACCTGCGGCGCTTTCTGGATCGGCGGGGAAGATCCCTGGTAGACGCGTCTTTCTGGCAGCGATCCCTGAAAATCAGCGAGACGGTGGACGAAGCCGCCGGAGCCAAACGACTGTCGCAGTAATGCGGTAAGTACATAATGCCGAGTTTGTCCAACCAATAGTCATACGGCTGTCCCAAAAATTGTTGCACTACCTAATCAACTCCGCCGCGGCCGGAGCACAGCCCGTTCGGAGAATTTGCGAAAAACCAGGTCAACCTGGTCCGTCCGGCGATTAGTGGGACACGCGACCCAGTCCGAGCCTGTCCCGTGCAGCAATTCACGTATTAATTCACGCATGCTGTTGAAACTTTCGCGCCGGTGTGGCAGCGTCGCTGTCCGTAATGCAATCGTTATAAGAGCTAGGTGCCGCCCCGGCCTAAGGCCGATATAAGACAGTTATGTGACCGTAATAAGTACGTGATCAACCGGAGGACTGTGCATGTCTTATGTGATAACCGCCCCGGAAGCACTCGCTGCCGCGGTGACCGATATAGCCGGAATCGGCTCCTCCATCAACGCCGCGAATGCCGCGGCGGCGGCGCCGACCATCGAGATTCTGGCCGCTGGCGCCGATGAGATCTCGACGGCCGTCGCCTCCCTGTTCGGCACGCATGCCGCGGACTATCAACTTCTGAGCGCCCGAGCGGCGTCATTTCAGTCCCAGTTCATGGATGCCCTGATGGCCGGCGCGCAGCGATATGCCGGCGCCGAGCTGCTCAACGGTTCGCTGTTGCGCGACATCGCCGAACGATTCCTCGGCAGCCCGCTGCCGGGCAACGGTGGTTCGGGTCAGGCAGCCGCCAGCGCCGAAGCAACCGGTGCCACGACAGCACAGACGACGGCGACCGCGACGGCTACGAGCGCCACCGCGCCCACCACACTGGCGACGACATCGGCCGCGACGCCCGCTGCCGGCAGTGCGTCCGGGACGGGGCTGACAGCCACCTACGCCACGACGTCACAGTGGAACAGCGGGTTCGTCGCCAACTACAAGATCACCAACACCGGCACGGCCCCGTTGACGAACTGGCAGCTGCAATTCAATTTGCCGGCGGGTGAATCCGTTGCGAATCTGTGGAACGGACATGTCACGCAGTCCGGCACGCAGTACACCGTCACCCCGCAGAGCTACAACGCCACCATCGCGCCCGGTGACTCGGTCACCGTCGGCTTCCAGGGCGCGCAGTCCGGGACGTACTCACCGCCGACGAATGTGTCGATCAGCGGGCAGCCGGTCATTGGCGGTACCCCGCCCGTCACGACCCCGCCCGTCACCACCCCACCGGTCACGACGCCGCCGGTGACGACACCGCCGGTCACCCCTCCGCCCGTCACCACCCCGCCGGTCAGCACCGGGGGACTGAGTGCGGTGTACACGGCGACGTCGCAGTGGAACAGCGGATTCACCGGCAACTACGCGCTCACCAATACGGGCACCACGCCGCTGAGCAACTGGAACCTCCAATTCGACCTTCCGGCAAACGAATCCATCACCAATCTGTGGAACGGACAAGTCACGCAGACCGGATCGCACTACACCGTGACTCCGGCGAGCTACAACGGCACGATCGCACCCGGTGGTTCGGTGAACGTCGGCTTCCAGGCCTCGCAGACTGGTTCCTACGGCGCGCCGACCAATCTGCTGGTCAACGGTCAACCGGTGACCGGCGGGTCCATCACACCGACGCCGCCACCGACGACCATCCCACCGACGACCATCCCGCCGACGACCACTCCGCCGACCGGAGGCACCGTCATCTCCGCTCAGTACGGAACCACTACCCTCGGCAACGGCTACGTGGTGCAGAACAACGCCTGGAACAATCCCGGCGGACAGGCCATCACCGTCAGCCAGACCGGATTCACCATCACCACCGAAAACGGCTCCGCCCCCACCAACGGAGCCCCGCTGGGTTACCCGTCGATCTACACGGGCTGGCACTACGGCACGGGTTCAACGGGCACCATCCTGCCGATACAGCTCGGCCAGATTCAGACCGCGACCAGCAGCATCAGCTACACCTATCCCACCAGCGGGATCTACAACGCCTCGTACGACATCTGGCTCAATCCCACCCCTATCACCACCGGCGTCAACCAGCAAGAGGTGATGATCTGGTTCAACCACACCGGACCCATCCAGCCGGTTGGCTCGGTGGTGGGCAGCGCGACCATCGACGGGCAGAATTTCGCCGTGTGGAAGGGCAGCAATGGCCAGAACAACGTGGTCTCCTACGTGGCGAACTCGCCGATCACCACTTGGAACAGTTTCGACGTGATGGGCTTCATCGACAACACCCAGACATGGGAGCCGGTGACCGACTCGTGGTATCTGACCAGCATTCAGGCCGGCTTCGAGCCGTGGAGCGGCAGCGTCGGCGCCGGGGTCAACTCCTTCTCGGCCAGCATCAACGGCCACAACTGAGCGAAAGGTGTTGTGCCGGAACGGGTCTCGATCAGTTGGCCGGCGCGGGTGCCATCGATCCGATGAAGTACGTTTCGCGCCCGGTGGGATAGCCACCACCGTTGGTGGCGATGTGGACGTGGTCGTAGTGATTGGCGGTCTCGTTGCCCAGGTCCGCGGTCCAGCTTCCGGAGGCGGGGCCCAGGTAGATCTTCTGCCGCCAGATCACGTGGTCGATGCCCCAGCGCTTGGCGTTGGCCAGGGCCAATCCGGCGATCTGATTGCCCAGGGCGATGCCTTCGGGGCTGTCGTGGTTGGGGATCATCACGTCGATCGCCAGGCCGCTCGGGTGCCACCGCAGGGCGTCCTGACGGAAGCCGCCGATGGTCTTGATCTCCGGGAACAGCAGTTCGATGACGCGGGCCGCCCAGATGGTCTTGACCTGCAGTCCGCCCTCCGGGGCGATGCCCGCGGGTAACGCCATCTGGAAGTCCTGGGCCATCACCGGCGCGTTGCCGGCCAACATCGCCACCTCGGCCGCACTGGCGGTTTGTGGCGCGGCCACCGACGGCGCCGACGTCTGGCTGGACGGTGGCGGCGCCGCGACCAAGGGGCTGTCGGCGCAGCAGGGTGTGTTCTGTTTGGTGTCCTGGGCGTAAATCATCCCCCCGGCGAGCACCAGCGAGGCCGCGATTGCCAACCAGCGGCCCCAGCCTTTCGCTTCGGCGTCTTTGCCCACCCACAGCACTCTAGTGTCGTGTGGGGCGGATGTGGCACTCTTCGCCAGGTTGTCGGCGTTTTCTCAGCTCGCTCGGGGGTCAGTTGCGCCCGGGCAGTTTCATCACGGTGCGCACGATGGGCAGCAGGGACTTCTGCCAGAGCGTCGAGGGCAGACCGAAGGGCGGATCGAGATTGAAGACCCGCGCGGTCGCGATGGTCTGCGACTCGGTGTACTTGAGCAACCCCTCGGGACCGTGCCGGCGACCGACGCCCGACTGTCCCATGCCGCCCATCGGTGCACTGAGGCTGCCCCAGGCGAATGCGTAGCCCTCGTCGACGTTCACCGTGCCCGAACGCAACCGGGCGGCGATCTGCTGCCCCTCGGCGGGCGTACGGGCCCACACGCTCGCGTTCAGGCCGTACTCGGTGTCGTTGGCCTTTTCGACGGCCTCGTCGACGTCGGCTACCGGGTAGATCGACACCAGCGGCCCAAACGTCTCGTTGGCGGCGCATTCCATTTCCGGTGTGACGTCGGTGAGCACGGTCGGCTCATAGAACAGGGGACCGACGTCGGGCCGGGCCTTGCCGCCCGCGATCACGGTGGCGCCCTTGGACGTTGCGTCGTCGACGTGGTCTAACACGGTCTTGAGTTGGCCTTCGGAGATCAGGCTGCCCATGTCGACGGAGAAGTCGTAGGCGGTCCCCAGCTTCATGTTGCGGACGGCGTCGCCGAACTTGCGGGTGAACTCCTCGGCGATGTCCTTCTCGACGTAGATCCGCTCAATCGAGATGCACAGCTGGCCCGCGTTGGAGAAACACGCGCGGGTCGCCGCCTTCGCCGCTTTGTCCAGGTTGGCGCCGCGGGTGACGATCATGGCGTTCTTGCCGCCCAACTCGGCGGAGAACCCGATGAGCCGGCGCCCGGCCTGCTCGGCGAGATGGCTGCCGGTCTGAGACGACCCGGTGAACATCAGATAGTCACAGTTCTCGGTGATAGCCGTCCCCACCACGGAGCCGGGGCCAGGGACGATCGCATACAGCGCGCGCGGCAGGCCGGCCTGGTACAGCAACTCCGCGCAGGCCAGCGCGCAATACGGGGTCTGGCTGTCGGGCTTGAGCACCACGGCATTGCCGGCAAGAAGGGCGGGCACCGAGTCAGACGCGGTCAGGGTCATCGGGTAGTTCCACGGTGAGATCACCCCGACCACGCCTTTGGGCTGATAGCCGACCGTGGTCTTGCCGATCGCGGGCAGCAGCGCCTGCACCTTTTGCGGCTTGAGCAGCTTGGCGGTGACGCGCACGTAGTAGTTGGCGTTCGCCATCAGGTCGACGATCTCCTCCTGGGCCGCCCACCGGGCCTTGCCGGCTTCGGCCTGCAACAGGTCCATCAGGAACTCGCGGTTCTCGATCACCAGGTCGCGGTAGCGGCGGATGATGTCGATGCGCTCGCTGACGGGCCGCTTGGCCCACTCGACCTGCGCCGCACGGGCCTGTGCGAAGGCGGCAGCGACATCCTCGGCAGTGCCGACCGGGATGGTGGTCAGGGGCTTGCCGGTGAAGACTTCGTCGATCGTCTTGGTCGGACGTTCGTTGACGTCCTTGATCGCGGCAAGCTGACGTAGGCGGTCGAAGACCTCGGCTGACGGTGCGGGCATATCGCTACCTCTCGAAGAACGCGGGGTATCTGTGACCTCAGCCTATCGGTGCGGACAAGGTGGCCCTCCGCGCTGGTCAGAGCCGCGATGTCAGCGAGCCGAAATCCGTTGCGCGATCTCTCCGTAGCGTTCGAACCGTTCGGGATCACTCAATGCGTTGTAGAGAACGAGGCGAGTGGCGGTTGTTTCGTATTTGCCGACGAGCGCTTCGGCCAATCCGTCCCATGTCGACTCGGTGGCGAACACCGCGATGAGATCGTCGGTGATCTGGGCGGCCATTCCCTTGAAGTCACCGGCCTTCTGCTTTTCCCGGATGCGGGCCGTAGTGCCCTCGAATCCGGCTTCGTCCAGGATGAAGGCGTAGTTGGGCGTACTGGCATAGAAGCTGAGACTGGCTCGCACGAGTTCCCGCTCGTTGTGCCGCTCTTCGTCGGTGTCGCCGACGATCGTCATCACCGGCACGATCACCGCGATGTCGGACGTGTCGCGGCCTGACTTCTGGGCCCCGGCGGCGACGTTGGGCGCGACGTGGCGCGCGAGATACCCCGGTTCGCCGAGCGGATGGACGTGGACGCCGTCGGCGACTTCGCCGGCCATGCGCAGCATCCAGGGATTGACCGCTGCAATGTCGACCTTGGGATCGGCCGCATCGATGGGTCCGGCACTCCACTGCGGGGTGATGAAATCGAGCTCGTAGAACTCGCCGTGATGGTCGAGTCTTCCGGTGCGAAACGCGCTGAAGCACGCTTTGACGGCCCGCACATAGTCGCGCAGACGCGGTCCGGGCCGTTCGAACGGCATCCCGTAGCGCCGCACCACGTGCGTGCGGACCTGGGTGCCGAGCCCGAGCCGGAAGTTGCCGTTGGTCGCCTCCTGCAGTTCCCACGCCGTCGCCGCAGTGACGAACGGGCTGCGCGGGAAAGCGACGGCTACGCCGGTCGACAGCTCAAGACCGGGGGCGGCCTGGGACGCCACGGCGGCGTTCAAATAGGCGGTGCGTCCGGTTTCGGTGAATAACAGACCGGAGAATCCGGCTGCCTGTGTGCGTTTGGCGGTGTCGCCGATCAGCGCAAGCGGCTGCGGAATGGTCATCGCGTCAACATGCACGGCTGGAACGCTACCTCCGCATGCCCGACGCCACGCACCGACACCGTCCATTCGGCTCACCGGTCACCCGATTTCGGCACAAGAATTCCGCAAGAACTTCGCGATGTTGTGGCAAGCGTTGTGGCGCACCATGAGTGATGTCCGTCCCGTGCGAGCCGAACTCGGGATCGGTAGCGGCGCCACGGATGCCAACCCGACGTTGCCGGCGCGGACCTGAGTACTCGGAGGCAAGCCCCATGATGCACCCGCACGGGGAGCTGTCCCGGGCGGAATATCGCAGCTCCGTCTGGCCCCGACATGAAGGTTGCTGGTGCTATGTTGACGACGCTGTCGGTCTTGACCGTGATCCATTTGCGCTCGGTAGTGAGGAGTAGTACGAGTGAGTGCCAACCCATTCGACGACGACAATGGTCGCTTCTTCGTACTGGTCAACGACGAGGAGCAGCACAGCCTTTGGCCGGAATTCGCCGATGTGCCCGCCGGTTGGCGCGTGCTGCACGGGCCGTCGGACCGAGCCGCAAGCCTGGAGTGCATCGAGCAGAACTGGCCCGACATCCGGCCGAAAAGCCTGCGCGAACGGCTGGCGCAGGACGCGGGCCGCTGACTCAACGGCCGTCTAAGGAATTGGCGGCAGCATGACGACACTCGAGGGCGAATTACAGCGCAGCAATTCCGATGGCCCCTCGGTCGAACAGGTTCTGATCGATATCTACAGCCAGGTGCTGGGTGTGGAGCGCGTGGGCGTCGACGAATCGTTCTTCGATCTCGGTGGGGATTCGCTCTCGGCGATGCGGGTAATCGTCGCCGTCAACGCCGCCCTGAACGCCGATCTGCGGGTGGGTGCGCTGTTCGACGCGCCGACGATAGCTCAACTCGCCTCGCGCATCGCCGGCGATTCGGGACGCCTCACACCCTTGCGGGCCGTCCCGCGACCCGCGGTGGTGCCGCTGTCGTATGCGCAGAGCCGATTGTGGTTCATCGACCAATTGCAGGGCGCCTCACCCGTATACAACCGGGCGGTGGCGTTGCGGCTGCGCGGTCAGCTCGACGAGCAGGCGTTGGGCATCGGCTTGAGCGATCTGGTGCGCCGGCACGAAGCCCTGCGTACGGTGTTTCCGGCGGTCGACGGTATACCCAGACAGGTCGTGGTGCCGGCCGCGCGTGCCGACACTGGATGGCAGGTGGTGGACGCAACCGGGTGGCCGCCCGACCGGCTCGAAGCGGCCATCACGGAAACGGCACGTCACCCTTTCCATCTCGCCACCGAAATTCCGCTGTGGGCAAAGCTTTTCAGGGTTGACGAGCAGGATCACGTGGTGGTGGTCGTGGTCCATCACATCGCCGGTGACGGCTGGTCGATCAGCGTGCTGGCAAGCGACCTGATCGCGGCCTACATCAGCCGGTGTGCCGGGCAGCCCCCCGGCTGGTCCGAATTGCCGGTCCAGTACATCGATTACACGCTGTGGCAGCGGGACAATCTCGGTGATCTGACCGATCGGGAGAGCCCGCTGGCGGCTCAGGTGGGCTTCTGGGAAGAAACCCTGGCCGGGATGCCGCACCGGCTGGAACTGCCCACCGATCGCCCCTATCCGCCCGTCGCGGACCACCGGGGCGATCAGGTCCGCGTCGACTGGCCGGCCTTTCTGCAGCGGCAGATACACGAGCTCGCCCGCGAGCACAACGCCACCAGTTTCATGGTGGTGCAGGCAGCTCTCGCCGTGCTGCTATCCGGGCTGGGCTCCACTTCCGATGTCGCGGTGGGCTTTCCGATTGCCGGCCGAGGTGATCCCGCGCTCGACGCGCTGGTGGGGTTCTTCGTCAACACCCTGGTGCTGCGGGTCAACCTCGACGGCGACCCGACTTTCGCTGAGCTGCTTGCCCAAACGCGCCAGCGCAGCCTGGCCGCCTACGAACACCAGGACGTGCCGTTCGAGGTGCTGGTGGATCGACTCAACCCGCCCCGCTCGCGGACCCATCACCCGCTGATCCAGGTCATTCTGAACTGGCAGAACAACGACCCTACCGTCGGTCTCGTGGCGGGTGACCTGCAAATCACCCCGGTGCCGGTCGACACCCACACCGCCCGAATGGATCTTGCCTTCTTCCTGATCGACCGGGTCGCGGAGGACGGAGAACTCGACGGCATCGGTGGACGGGTGGAGTTTCGCACCGATGTGTTCGAAGCGGCCACGATCGAGACCTTGATCGCGCGGCTGGAAACCGTGCTGGCGGCGGTAACCACCCACCCGGGACGACGGCTGTCGGCGCTGGACCTGATGGATCGCGGTGAGCATGCGCGCCTGGCCAGGTGGGGCAATTACGCGGCGCTGACGCGGCCATTGCCTGCCGCGACGTCGATTTCGTCGGCGTGGGCCGCACAGGCGGCACGCACACCCGACGCGGTCGCACTGACCTACCGCGACCGGTCGTGGACCTATCGTGAGGTGGACGAGACATCGAACCGGTTGGCGCATCTGCTAACCGGCTATGGGGCAGCTCCCGGCGCGGTCGTGGCGTTGCTGATGGAACGCTCCGCGCAGGCCGTGACGGCCATCCTGGCGGTGCTCAAGACCGGCGCTGCCTACCTGCCGCTGGACCCTGGGATGCCTGGCTCGCGGCTGGATTTCATGATTGACGATGCCGCGCCTTGTGCGGCCGTCACCGACGCCGGGACGGCCCTCACACTGAGCAGGCACGGATTGCCGACCATCGATGTCGACCACCTTGATCCCGTTGAGATGCAGTCCTTTTCAGGTCCGGTCGGGTCCGGACCGGTTCCCGGGGACGTCGCCTACCTCATGTACACCTCCGGAACCACCGGTGTACCCAAAGGGGTAGCCATCACCCACCACAACGTCACTCGGCTGATGGGGTCGTTGGACCTGGAACTGGTGCCGGGACAGGCGTGGACGCAGTGCCACTCCCTGGTTTTCGACTTCTCGGTCTGGGAGATCTGGGGTGCGCTGCTGCACGGCGGTCGGCTGGTGGTGGTACCCGATGAGGTGTTGCGTTCACCCCACGACTTCCGATCCCTGCTGGTGGCCGAACAGGTAAACGTTCTCTGTCAGACTCCGTCGGCCTTTTATGCACTGGCGACCGTCGACGCGCAGCAACGCGACGTCAAAGAGCAGCTTGAGCTGCAGGCTGTGATCTTCGGGGGTGAAGCGCTGCAGCCGCAGCGCCTTCGGACCTGGCTGCGCGACCACCCAAGGTCACCTCGCTTGCTGAACCTCTACGGGATCACGGAGACGACCGTGCATGTCACGGCGCGAGAGATACTCGAGGCCGACGCCGACTGCATTGTCAGCCCGATCGGGCTGCCGCTGGCCGACATTGCCCTGTTCGTCCTGGACCGGTGGTTGCGTCCGGTGGCCGTCGGGGTGGTAGGCGAGTTGTACGTGGCCGGCCGCGGCGTCGGGGTCGGCTATGTGGGCCGGATGCGGTTGACGGCGTCGCGGTTTGTGGCCTGTCCGTTCGCCGGCACGGGAGCGCCAGGAACACGCATGTACCGCACCGGAGACCTGGTGCGCTGGGGCGCCGATGGCCACCTGATCTACGTGGGGCGTTCTGACGAGCAGGTCAAGATCCGCGGCTATCGCATCGAGTGTGGTGAGGTGGCCGCCGCGCTGGCCGAGGTCGATGGGGTGGAACAGGCGGTAGTGACGGTCCGGGAGGATCGTCCAGGCGACAAACGGCTGGTGGGTTACGTCACCGAGTCGGTCGCCGGAAGCCTGGACCTGCCCGGGGTACGTGCGGCAGCGGCGGAGCGGTTGCCGTCCTACATGGTGCCCACCGCGGTAATCGCTCTCGAGGCGCTGCCACTGACCATCAACGGCAAGCTCGATACGAAGGCCTTGCCCGCGCCGACCTATGTCGACGACGATCACTACCGGGCTCCGGGGACGCCGGTCGAAGAGATCATCTCCGGCATCTTCGCCCATGTGCTCGGCCTCGAGCGGGTCGGTGTCGACGAGTCGTTCTTCGACCTTGGTGGCGACTCGCTGCTGGCCATGCGGGTAGTGGCGGCGATAAACAGTGCCCTGGATGCGGGTCTTGCTGTCCGCACTCTCTTCGATGCACCGTCGGTTGCCCAGCTGGCGCCTCGTATCGGCGTGGGCGTCGCTCGGTTGACGCCGCTCGCGGCCGTTCCGCGGCCCGCGGTCATTCCGTTGTCGTTCGCGCAGAACCGGCTGTGGATCATCGACCAATTCCAAGGGCCGTCCGCGATTTACAACATTCCCGCGGCCTTACGGTTGCGTGGGCCGCTGCATGTCGAGGCACTGGGCGTCGCCCTGACCGACGTGGTAGGCCGCCACGAAAGCCTGCGCACCCTGTTCTCCCCGGTGCGGGGAGTGCCCAGCCAGACGGTAATTCCGTTGCAGCGGGCGGACTTCGGATGGCAGGCCGTGGATGCGACGGCGTGGCCGGCGAACCGGCTCGCCGACGCGGTCGCCGCTGCGGCGTGCCACCACTTCGACCTGGCGACCGAAATTCCGCTGCGCGCCACGCTTTTCAAGCTTTCAGAGCAGGAACACATCCTGGTGGTGGTGGTGCACCACATCGCCGGGGATGGATGGTCATTGGGCGTGCTGTCGGCCGACCTGGGCACCGCATATCTGGCCCGGTCGACCGGACAGGCTCCGAACTGGGCACCATTGCCGCTGCAATATGTCGATTACACGCTCTGGCAACGCCAGACCCTGGGTGATCTGGCCGATGCGGACAGCCCGATGGCTGGGCAGCTGAGGTATTGGGAACAGGCGCTCGCGGGGCTGCCGCCGCACGTGCAGTTGCCCACTGATCGGCCGTATCCGCCGGTGGCCGAGCACCGTGGTGGCAAAGTCGTCCTCGAATGGCCGGCGGCGGTAGCACGTCGGGTTCGCGATGTCGCCGGTGCCTACGGCGCCACCAGCTTCATGGTGGTGCAGGCCGCGCTCGCGGTGTTGCTATCCAAGCTCAGCGGCAGTCGTGATGTGGCGGTGGGATTTCCGATCGCGGGCCGCGGTGACCCGGCTCTGGACAAGGTGGTGGGTTTCTTCGTCAACACCTTGGTGCTGCGGGTCGACTTAAGCGGAAATCCGACCTTCGCTGACCTGCTGGCCCAGGTGAGAGAGCGCAGCCTGGCCGCCTACGAGAACCGCGACGTGCCGTTCGAGGTACTGGTCGAGCGTCTCAACCCGGCCCGCTCACTGACCCATCATCCACTGATCCAGGTGATGCTGGCCTGGCAGAACAACATCGCCCCCAGCCTCGCTCTGGGCGATCTGGACGTCGCTCCCATACCAGTCGAAACTGACACCGCGCGAATGGATCTGGCGTTTTCGCTGGCCGAGCGGTACGCCGGCGGTGGCGAGCCCGCGGGCATCAGCGGGACGGTGGAGTATCGCACCGACGTGTTCGACGCGGCGACTATCAAGGCACTGACCGGATGGCTGCAGACGGTGCTGATCGCCGTCACCACCCACCCGAAACGACGGTTGTCGTCGGTAGATCTCGTCGCGGGCGAGGAGCGGTACCTGCTGAACAGGTGGGGAAACCGCGCAGTCCTGACCCAACCCGCACCACCGGCCGTATCGATTCCGGAAGCATGGGCGGCACAATTGGCGCGCACCCCGACCGCAGTGGCGCTGACGTGCGGACCGCGCTCGTGGACGTACCGCGAACTCGACCAGGCCTCGAACCGGTTGGCACATCACCTGTCCGCTCGCGGTGTTCACAGCGGAACACTGGTCGCGCTGGTGTTTTCGCGTTCCGCCGAAGCAATCATCGCGATGCTGGCAGTGCTCAAATCCAGTGCCGGCTACCTTCCGGTGGATCCGGCGTTACCGCAAGCGCGGATCGGTTTCATGCTCGCCGACGCCGGGCCGGTCGCCGTGATCACCACTAGCGCACTCATCGACCGCCTCGAGGTGCACGGCGTGCCGGTGATTGACGTCGGTGCCCCGGCCATTCACGCCTGCCCGGCCACGCCGCGGCCGATGCCGCCTCCCGACCATCTCGCTTACCTGATCTACACCTCGGGCACTACCGGTGTTCCCAAAGGCGTGGCCATCACCCATCACAACGTCACGCAACTTCTGAGAATCACCGGGTTCTTCGGTAGCGGCGACCAGAATCTCTCGGCCGCAACGAGATTCGCGGCGACTCAGTGGCATTCTTATTCGTTCGACGTCTCGGTGTGGGAGATCTGGGGCGCACTGCTGCGCGGCGGCCGGTTGGTCATCGTGCCGGAGGACGTGGCGGCCTCGCCCAGCGATTTTCACGACCTGTTGACCGCCGAGCGCATCGACGTGCTCACTCAGACCCCCTCGGCGGTGGGCATGTTGGACGTTACGGGGCTGGAATCGACCGCGCTGGTGGTGGGCGGCGAAGCCTGCCCGCCTGAGCTGGTGGATCGGTGGGCGCCTGGCCGGGTGGTCATCAACGCCTACGGGCCCACCGAGACCACCGTGTATGCGGCGATGAGCCCACCGCTGCGGCCGGATTCGGGCGCGCCACCGATCGGGTCTCCCGTGTCGGGAGCGGCGCTGTTCGTCTTGGACCGGTGGTTACGCCAGGTGCCGGCCGGTGTGGTGGGCGAACTGTACGTCGCGGGCCGGGGACTGGGGGTCGGGTACTGGCGTCGGAGCGGCTTGACGGCGGCCCGTTTCGTGGCGTGCCCGTTCGGAGGACCGGGATCACGCATGTACCGCACCGGGGACCTGGTGCGCTGGCGTGATGATGGGCAGCTGGACTACCTCGGCCGCGCCGACGAGCAGGTCAAAATCCGTGGCTACCGTATCGAGTTGGGTGAGGTGCGGACCGAACTTGCCGCGATCGACGGCGTCGGACAGGCGGTGGTGGTCGCGCGCGAGGACCGGCCCGGCGACAAGCGGTTAGTGGGTTATGTCACCGGAACGGGCGATGTGACGGGCATCCGTGCCATCCTGGCCCAGCGACTGCCGTCGTACATGGTGCCGGCCGCCGTAATCGCGCTGGATGCGTTGCCGCTCACGGTCAACGGCAAGCTCGACACCCGTGCCCTGCCGGCACCGGAATACCAGGAAGTGGACCGTTACCGGCCACCGGAGGGCGCCGTCGAGGAGACCCTGGCCGTGATCTACGCCGAGGTCCTCGGACTGGATCGCGTCGGTGTCGACGAACCGTTCTTCGACCTCGGCGGCGACAGTATTCTGGCCATGCAGGTGGTGGCGCGGGCCCGGGCCGCGGGCGTGATGTGCCGCCCGCGAGACGTTTTCGTCGAACAGACCGTCGCCGGGGTGGCCCGCGTCGCCGCTGCGGCCGACGGTGAGGCCGATTCAATCGACGAAGGCACCGGAGAGCTGGTGCCCACCCCGATCATGTGCTGGTGGCAATGTCACACCGGCGCGGTGGAGCAGTTCAACCAGACGATGGTGCTGCAGGCGCCGGCCGGAACCACCGAAGCCGACGTCCGGGTGATCCTGCAGGCCCTGATCGACCGGCACGCGACGCTGCGCCTGCGGGGCGACGGTGAGCGCTGGTGGGTGCCAGAAGCGGGTGCCGATGCCGCCGGCTGCCTGCAAGAGGTGACCGAATTGACGCCAAAGACGCTGGCGCAGGCTCGATCCCGACTGGATCCAGTGGCCGGCCGGATGCTGTGCGCGCAGTGGTGCGCGCCAGCCGGTCAGCTGGCCTTGGTCATTCACCACCTGGCCGTCGATGGGGTGTCGTGGCGGATTCTGCTCCACGACATCAACACCGCTTGGGGCCAACTGCGCGATGGCCGACAGGTGGCGCTGCCTGCAGCGGGCACCTCGTTTCAGCGGTGGTCGTCGTTGCTGAACGAGCACGCCCATGCTCGGTCGGTGATCGACACGGCCGCCGCATGGCGGCAGGTGCTGACCGCGGCCAACCCGCTGCCGCCGGTGCGACCCGAGGCGGACACGCTGGGTACCGCCGGGCGGCTCTCGGTAACTCTGGACGCCGACACCACCCGAATGTTGCTCGGGGCAGTGCCCGCCGCGTTTCACGCTGGGGTGCAAGACATTCTGTTGATCGGATTCGCCTTCGCGTGGGCCGAGTTCCTCGGCGCCGGCGGTGCGCCGATTCTGATCGACGTCGAGGGGCACGGGCGACACGACGACATTGCGCCCAGGGTGGACCTGTCCCACACGGTGGGCTGGTTCACCACCCGATACCCGGTCGCCATGAGCGTCGGGGGACCGGACTGGTCGGAGGTGGTGGCGGGTGACGCGACGCTCGGTTCGGCGATCAAGGACCTCAAAGAACAACTGCGCAGCGTGCCACATCCACTGACCTACGGGCTGTTGCGTTACCTCAACAGTGATGTCGAGCTGTCCGGCGCCGAGCCGGTCATCGGTTTCAACTACCTCGGCCGCCTGGGTGCACCCGTTAAGTCGGGCGGCCAGGCCTGGTCCATCGGCCCCCGGATTGCCGACAGTAACGCGGGGCTGCCGATGGCGCTGATGCACACCGTCGAAGTCAACGCCGTCACCGTCGAGACCGAGTCCGGCCCACAGCTGCATGCGGACTGGACGTGGGCGCCGTCGGTCCTCGACGGGGGACAGGTAAACCGGTTGAGCCGGTTGTGGTTTGAGGCACTGGCCGGCATCTGTGCCCAGGTGCGCCGCGGCGGAGGTGGGTTGACGCCGTCGGACATCGTGCCGGCCCGGTTGACGCAGCAGCAGATCGACGAACTGCAGTCGCGGTACAACATCGCCGATGTGTTGCCGCTGACACCCATTCAGCAGGGTCTGCTCTTTCACGCCGCCGCCACCGGAGGCGACGTATACGCGGTGCAACTGGATTTCGCGATCGCCGGTGTTCTCGACCCGCAGCGGCTGCATGCCGCCGTGCGGACCGTTCTCACCCGCCACCCGAATCTGGCGGCCAGGTTCTGCGACCACGAGCCGGTGCAGCTCATCCCGGCTGATCCCACGTTGCCATGGCAATACCTGCAACTCGACACCGAGGAGCAGATCCAGCAGATATGTGCCGCCGAACGGATCGCGGTGTGCGACTTGGCCACTCCGCCGGCCTTCCGGGCGGCGTTGATCCGCACCGGCGAGCACCGGCACCGGCTCGTGTTGACCAACCACCACGTCGTCGTCGACGGCTGGTCGATGCCGATCGTGTTGCGGGAGATCTTCGCCGCCTATCAGGGGCATCGGCTACCCGCGGCCGCGCCCTATCGGCGGTTTGTAACCTGGCTTGCTGACCGAGACCGTGTGGCCGCCCAGGAAGCCTGGCGGCACGCACTGCGGGGCTTCGACACCCCCACCTTGGTCGGTACGGCAGCCCACTCGGGCCCCAGCCCCAGGCGCGCGACTCTGTTCCGGGTATCCGGCACCACCACGCGGGCTCTCAACGAGTTGGCGCGTTCCTGCCACACCACCGTCAACATCGTTCTGCAGGCGGCTTTTTCGCAACTGCTGAGGTGCCTGACCGGTCACCACGACGTCGCCTTCGGCACCACCGTCTCGGGGCGGCCGGCCGAGGTGCCCGGTGCCGAGTCGATGGTCGGGCTGTTCATCAACACGGTGCCGGTGCGCGCCACCCTCACGCCGGCCACCACCACCGCGGAGCTGCTCGGCCGGCTGCACCGCACCCACCACGACACCCTCGAGCATCAGCATCTGGCGCTCAGCGAGATCCACCGAATCACCGGGCACGACATACTCTTTGACACGCTGTTCGTGTACCAGAACTTTCCGATCGATATCGCCGCGCTGTCGGGCTCGGGCGGGCTGGACATCACCGAGATGTCCAGACACGACTACAACCACTACCCGCTCACCGTCCAGGCCCTTCCGGGCCCTGAACTGGGTCTGCGCGTCGAGTTCGACAGCGACGTGTTCGACACGGCCGCCATCGACGGGCTGATCGGGCGCCTCGAGCGAATTCTGCTGGGCATGACCGCCGACCCGGAAGCACCGCTGTCGTCGCTGGATCTCCTGGACGTCGGCGAACATCGGCGGCTCGAGCGGTGGGGTAACCGGGCGGTATTGAGTCGGGCCGGGCGCGCGGCGGAGTCGATCCCGGTGTTGTGGGCTGCTCAGGTTGCCCGCACGACCGATGCGGTGGCGGTGCGCTTCCAAGGTGACTCGATGAGCTACCGGGAACTCGACGACACCGCCAACCGGCTCGCGCAGCGGTTGGCCGGCGTAGGCGCGGGACCGGGAACTTTTGTGGCACTGCTGCTTCCGCGATCCGCGCAGGCCGTCGCGGCCATTCTGGCCGCACTGAAAACCGGGGCGGCTTATCTACCGATCGACCCGGCACTACCGCAGGCGCGCATCGCGTTCATGCTCGATGACGCCGCCCCGGTCGCGGCGGTGACCACCACTGCACTGGCCGGCCGCCTCGAGGGGCGTGACCTGCCGGTCATCGATGTCAGTGCGTCCACCAGTGCCGGACCATACTCCGCGCCACCCGCGGCGGCAGCGGATGACATCGCTTACCTGATCTACACATCGGGCACTACCGGGGTTCCGAAAGGCGTTGCCGTAAGCCATCGCAACGTCACCCAGCTGCTCGCTTCGCTGAATCACCACTTCGAGCCGGCGGGCCAGGTTTGGTCGCAGTGGCATTCACTGGCCTTCGACGTCTCGGTGTGCGAAATCTTCGGTGCGCTGTTGTCCGGCGGTCACCTGGTGGTGGTGCCCGAGTCGGTGAGTCGCGCACCCGAAGAATTCCACGCGCTGTTGATCGCCGAGCAGGTCAGCGTGCTGAGTCAGACCCCGTCGGCGTTCTACGCGCTGCAGGCCGTCGACGGCCACGGACAGTCACCGCGGCTCGAGACCGTGCTGTTCGCTGGGGAAGCGCTGGAACCCCAGCGTCTTCGGGCCTGGCTGAAGGCTCACCCGGTCTCACCGCGCCTACTGAATCTGTACGGCACGACCGAGACGACGGTGCACGCGTCCGTGCGGCAGATCGTCGCCGCCGATCTCGAGAAGGCAGTCAGTCCCATCGGTGTGCCGTTGAGTCATCTGGCCTTTCTGGTTCTGGACGGTTGGCTGCGTCCGGTGCCACCAGGGCTGGTGGGAGAGTTATATGTTGCCGGAAGCGCTGTGGGAGTTGGATATTGGTGCCGTGCGCCGCTGACGGCGGTGCGGTTCGTGGCGTGTCCGTTCGGGCCCGCCGGGACCCGGATGTACCGAACCGGGGACCTGGTTTCCTGGGGCACTGAGGGTCAGCTTCGGTATGTGGGACGGGCCGACGAGCAGGTCAAGGTTCGCGGCTATCGCATCGAACTCGGTGAGATTCAGAACGCATTGCTGGGCTGCCCGCAGGTCGAGCAGGCCCTTGCCACCACCCGGCAGCACGCCTCCGGGGGCACGCAACTGGTTGCCTACATCACGCTGGCGCCCACTCGGGGAGCCGATCGGGACGCCGGGCAAGACGCCGACATCGTCGAACAGTGGCAACACCTCTATGACGACTTGTACGGCAGCGAGGCCGCACAGCCGGATTTCGGCATGGATTTCCGGGGCTGGAACAGCAGTTACACCGGTGATCCGATTCCCGTGGAGCAGATGCAGGAGTGGCGATCGGCGACGGTGGACCGGGTCCTGGCCCTGCAGCCGCGACGCGTGCTGGAGATCGGCGCCGGTTCGGGCCTGGTGGTGTCCCAGATCGCACCGCACTGCGAAGAATACGTCGCCACGGACATTTCGGCGGTCGCGATCGGCAACCTGGCCCGCGCGCTGGAGCGGGGGCAGTTCCCCTGGCGTAACCGCGTCCGGGTGCTGGCCCAACCCGCCCACGTGACGTCGGGACTGGCGCACAACCACTTCGACACCATCATTCTCAACTCGATCATTCAGTACTTCCCGAACGCGGGATATCTGGCGGACGTCATCGACAGTGCAATGGACCTGCTGGCGCCGGGTGGCGCCCTGTTCATCGGCGACGTCCGCAATTACACGCTGCAGGCGGCGTTTCAGACGTCGGTCGCGCTCTGGGATACCGCATCCGATGCTGACGAGGTTCGCCGCCGGGTCCGCCGCGCCATCGTCAGCGAATCCGAATTGCTTTTGGCCCCAGACTTTTTTGTAGGCTGGGCGGCCAGCCAGGACGAGGTGGCCGGGCTCGACGTCCAGGTGAAACGTGGGACGGCCGACAACGAACTCAACCGGTTCCGCTACGACGTCGTCGTCCACAAGACTCCGGCACCGGTGCGGTCACTGGCTGCGACGCCGACGTGGTCGTGGAGCGATGCGGTGCGGCTGGGCGCCCGGTTGAAGTCCGATCGCCCTGCCGCCGTTCGCGTCACCGCCATTCCGCGCGCCGGACTGATCAGCGACGTCCACGCCGAGCGCGCCCTGGCCGCCGGGCGCCCGCTGCCCGACGCGCTGACCGCGCCCTCGGTCGAAAGCGTCACCCCCGAACAATTGCACCGCCTCGGCGCGGCGACGGGATACCGCGTCGCGGTCACCTGGGGTGCCCAACCCGGCACGGTGGACGCCATTTTCCTCACCGACCGCGCACCCCTGACCGACGTCTATCGCCCCGCCGGGCAGACCCACTCTCGCACCACCTACGCCAACGAGCCGCGGACCAACAGCACGATCAGCGTGGTGCGCCAACAGATGAGCGCGCGACTGCCCGCGTACATGGTGCCGGCGCAGATCGTGGTGCTCGACGAGTTCCCGCTGACGTCCTCGGGCAAGCTGGACCGAAAAGCTCTGCCGGAGCCAGAGTTTCAGGACGGACAACGCTACCGCCCCCCGACTGACGCGGTCGAAGAAGTCCTGGCCTGCATTTACGCCGAGGTGCTCGGGCTGCAGCGGGTCGGGGTGGACGAATCGTTCTTCGAATTGGGCGGTGACAGCATCTTGTCGATGCAGGTGGTCGCCAGGGCGCGCGCGGCGGGGCTGGTCTGCAAGCCCCGTGACATATTCACCGAGCAGACCGTTGCCGGTGTGGCCAGGGTGGTCACCTTGACCGACGGCGGGAGCGTCGTTTCCGACAACGGTGTCGGGAACGTTCCGGCCACCCCGATCATGTTCTCGCTGGCCAGCGTTGACGGCTGCGTCGACCAGTTCAGCCAGGCCATCGTGCTGCAGGGCCCTGCCGGTGTCACCGAGGCGGACGTGGCGGTGGCGTTACAGGCGCTGCTGGACCGGCATCCCATGCTGCGGTCCCGGCTCGTCGTCGACGACGCCGGCCGCTGGTCCTTGACGGTCCCCGACCCGGGTTCGGTGCAGGCGACGAGTTGCCTGCGGGCCGTGGCCGAGTGGTCCGATGACGCGCTGGTGGCCGCACGGTCGCGGCTGCAGCCGGCCGCGGGGACGATGCTGAGCGCGCTGTGGGTCGTCGGCGCCCGACAGCTGGTGTTGATCATCCACCACCTGGCCGTGGACGGGGTGTCATGGCGAATCCTGCTGAGCGACCTGATCACCGCATGGGCTCAGCACACCCGCGGCCAGCCGGTGGCGTTGCCCGAGGAGGGTACGTCGTTTCGGCGGTGGGCGGCGCTGCTGAGCGACTACGCGAGCCGGTCCGACGTGGTTGCCCAGGCGGCCGCCTGGCGGCGGGTGCTTGCCGCTCCCGCCGCGTTGCCACCGGTGCACCAGGAGGACACCGTCGCCACTGCCGGTCACCTCTCGGTGTCGCTGGACGCCGAGCACACCCGGATGCTCCTCGGTGCGGTACCGGCTGCGTTTCATGCCGGCGTACAGGACGTCCTGTTGATCGCGTTCGGGCTGGCGTGGGCGGAGTTCTCCGGCTCCACCGGTGCGCCGATCGGGATCGACGTCGAGGGCCACGGGCGCCACGAGGAGCTTGCCGCGGATATCGACCTGTCACGTACGGTCGGTTGGTTCACCACCAAGTACCCGGTCGCGTTGGCGTTGGGCGAGCTGGACTGGGCGCAGGTGACCGCCGGCCAGGCGGCCCTGGGTGCGGTGCTCAAGGACGCCAAGGAACAGTTGCGCGCCCTGCCGCATCCCGTGACCTTCGGTGTGCTGCGCTACCTCAACGCTGACGTCGAACTGTCCGGGCCCGATCCGTCCATCGGCTTCAATTACCTGGGGCGGTTCGGAAATGCGGCGTCCGACGCCGCCAGCGGCGGCTGGCGCCCGGTGCGGCGTACGTTGCCGTCCACCGGTGTGTGCATGCCGATGCTGCACACCCTGGAGATCAACGCCGGCACCCTCGACACCGAGGACGGGCCGTGCCTGCAGGTCGACTGGACTTGGGCCACGTCAGTCCTCGATGAGGCGCAGGTGACCCGGCTGAGCCGGTTGTGGTTCGAGGCCCTGGCGGGAATGTGCGCGCATGTGCAAGGCGGGGGAGGCGGTTTGACGCCGTCGGACATCGCCCCCGCCCGGTTGAGCCAGCGCCAGATCGACGGTCTGCAGCGGCAATACCGCGTCGCGGATGTGTTGCCGCTGACCCCTCTGCAGCGCGGGCTGCTCTTTCATGCCGACACGGCACAGGACGACGTCTACGCGGTGCAACTGGATTTCACCGTGCGTGGTTCGCTCGATCCCGAGAGGTTGCACGCGGCGGTTCAGGCGGTGGTTGCGCGCCATCCCCACCTCTGCGCCCGGTTCAGCGAGGAGTTCGACGAACCGGTCCAGATAATCCCTGCCGATCCGGAAGTGCCTTGGCAGTACCTGGAACTCGAGGCCGGCCAGATCGAGCCCGTGTGTGCCGCCGAACGTGCTGCCGTCTGTGACTTGGGCAGTCCGCCGGCGTTCCGGGCGGTCCTGATCCGTACCGCCGAGAACCGGCACAGGTTCCTGCTCACCAATCACCACATCGTGGTCGACGGCTGGTCGCTGCCGATCCTGCTGCAGGAGATCTTCGCCAGTTATCACGGGCAACCGCTGGCTGCTCCGGTGTCATACCGGCGTTTTGTGACCTGGCTGGCCGAACGCGATATCCCCGCCGCCCGGGCGGTATGGCAGCAGATGCTGGCCGGGCTAGAGGTCCCGACACTCCTGGCTCCCGGAAACCAGTTGCGGTCAGGGCGGCGAGGTGCTGCCTCGTTCACTCTGCCAGCCGAACTAACCGGGCAGATAAGCGATTTGGCGCGCTCGTGCCACACCACCACCAATGTCGTATTGCAGGGCGCGTGGGCGCAGCTACTGATGTGGCTCACCGGCAGCAACGATGTCGTCTTCGGGACCACGGTCTCCGGAAGGCCGTCGGAGTTGGCCGGCGCCGAGACGATCGTGGGGCTCTTGATCAACACGGTGCCGGTGCGTGCGACCTTCACCCCGGCCACCACCACCGTCGAACTCGTCGACGCGCTGCAACGCGCCTACAACGACACGCTGGAGCATCAGCACCTGGCGCTCAACGACATTCACCCCCTGGCTGGTCAGCATCAGCTGTTCGACACGCTTTTTGTCTACCAGAATTACCCAATCGACACCGGGGCGCTGACCGATGCCCACGACTTGGGCATCACGCAAGGCGCTACCCGCGATATCACCCACTACCCCTTGACCGTTCGGGTGCTGCCGGGCGCCGAGTTGGGCCTCCTTGTGCAATACGACGCCGAATTGTTCGACAATGAGTACGTCACGACGCTGATCAGGCGGTTCGAACGTGTGCTGGCGGCGATGACCGCCGACCCGACGCGCCGGTTGTTCTCGGTCGATTCGCTCGACGGCGCCGAGCATGCCCGGCTCGCCGAGTGGGGTAACCGGGCGGTGCTCCGTCAACCGGAGTCCGCGACAGCTTCGATTCCGGCGTTGTGGGACGCCCAGGTGGGGCGTACCCCTGACGCGATCGCGGTGTGCGCCGACGGCGACTCGATGACCTATCGCGAACTCGACGACATCGCTACCAGGATGGCACGGCTCCTGGCCGGACACGGTATCGGCCCGGGAACGGTTGTCGCCCTGTTGCTTCCGAGATCAGCACCGGCGGTCGCGGCGATTTTGGCGGTGTTGAAAGCGCGTGCAGCCTACCTGCCGATCGACCCGGGTCTGCCGGCGGCGCGGATCGGGTTCCTACTGGACGACGCCGCGCCGATGGCCGCGATCACCACCAGTGCACTGGCTGACCGGCTCGAGGGGTTCACCGGCGTGGTGATCGACGTCGAGGAAGCGCGCCTCGATGCACACCCCGGCGCGGTGCTGCCGGTGGCGATGCAGATGCCGAAGCCCGACGACATCGCCTACCTCATCTACACCTCCGGCACCACCGGAGTTCCCAAAGGGGTTGCCATACCCCAGCACAACGTGGTCCGGATGCTGAGGTCGCTGGATGACCGCCTGCCCCACCAGGCAGTGTGGTCGCAGTGCCACTCACTGGCGTTCGACTTCTCGGTGTGGGAGATCTTCGGTGCGCTGCTCAGTGGTGGGCGGCTGGTGGTGGTGCCCGACTCGGTGGTCCGTTCGGCGCAGGACCTGCATGCCATGCTGGTCGCTGAAAAGGTAAGCGTGTTGAGCCAGACCCCGTCGGCGTTCTATGCGCTGATAACCGCTGCCGCACTCAGCCCCGAGTCAAGACTTCGGCCGAACCTGCACACGGTGGTGTTCGGCGGTGAAGCCCTTGACCCACAGCTGCTTTCGAGCTGGTTGGACCACGGCGCACCGCAACTGCTCAACCTTTATGGCATCACTGAGACGACGGTGCACGCCTCGATCCGGGAGATCGTGGCCGACGACATCCGACGCGGCGGCAGCCCGATCGGAGCGCCGCTGGACCATGTGGGCTTCTTCGTGCTGGACGGTTGGCTGCGCCCGGTGCCGGCGGGCGTGGTGGGGGAGCTGTATGTCGCCGGTGCGGGGCTGGGGACCGGATATGTGGGACGACCCGGGCTGACGGCTTCGCGATTCGTCGCGTGCCCGTTCGGCGCTGCCGGGGCGCGCATGTATCGCACCGGTGACCTGGTGTCGTGGGACACCGACGGGCAGCTGGTATACGCGGGCCGGGTCGATCATCAGGTCAAGATCCGCGGCTACCGCATCGAACTCGGGGAGATCCGGGCAGCTCTGGGAGGGCTGGACGGAGTCGAGCAGGCGGTCGTCATCGCCCGCGAGGACCGTCCCGGTGACAGACGACTCGTCGGATACCTCATCGAGTCGACCCCCGGCGTGGTCGATGTGGCCGAGGCGCGGCATGCGCTGGGCCAGCAGTTGCCTGCCTACATGGTGCCGGCCGCGCTGATGGTGGTCGAGGCGATGCCGTTGACGGTCAACGGCAAACTCGACGCGCGCGCCCTGCCGACGCCGGACTACGGCGCCGGTGTCTCTCGTGCCGCAGCCAGTCCACTCGAGGAGATCCTGGCCGGTATCCATGCCCGGGTACTCGGGCTGGAGCGGGTAGGTGTGGAGGAGTCGTTCTTCGATCTGGGCGGGGATTCGCTGTCGGCGATGCGTCTGGTCGCCGCGGTCAACGCCGCTCTTCATGCCGGGCTGTCGGTGCGTGCGGTGTTCGAGGCGCCGACGGTTGCCTTGCTGGCCGCGCGTATCGGGTCGGCCGGCGCCGGCCGGCAGCCACTCGTCCCCGGCCGGCGGCCCGCGATGATCCCGTTGTCCTTCGCGCAGAGCCGGCTGTGGTTCCTGCACCAATTCCATGGTCCGTCAGCGACATACAACATTCCGGTGGCGTTGCGGCTGCGCGGGCAGCTGGACGCCGATGCGTTGGGCGCCGCGTTCGCCGACGTGCTCACCCGGCACGAGAGCCTGCGCACGGTGTTCGCCATGCCGGACGGGACACCGCGGCAGGTGATCGTGCCGGCCGAGAACGCCGGCCTCGGCTGGCGCACCGTCGATGCGACAGCATGGTCGGCCCGGCAGCTCACCGAGGCCATCGAAGCGGTGGGACGGCACCCGTTCGACCTGACCACCGAGATCCCGCTGCGCGCCGAGCTTTTCACGCTGACAGCGGACGAGCACGTGCTGGCGATCGCGGTGCACCACATCGCGGGGGACGGCTGGTCGCTGGCCCCGCTGGCGCGCGACCTCGGGCTGGCCTACGCCGCCCGCCGCGCCGGGCAGCCGCCGCAGTGGGCGGAGCTACCGGTGCAGTACGCCGATTACACGCTGTGGCAACGGGATTGCCTGGGTGACCCGGCGGACCCGGGCAGTCGGCTGGCCGGGCAGCTGAAATTCTGGGAAGGCATGCTGGCCGGCCTGCCCGAACGCCTTGCGCTGCCCACCGACCGCCCCTACCCGGTGGTCGCCGATTATCGCGGCGCCAGTGTAGAGATCGACTGGCCGGCGCAGCTGCACCGGCGGGTACGCGAGGTGGCCACGGCGCACGGCGCGACCGGCTTCATGGTGGTGCAGGCGGCCTTGGCGCTGCTGCTGGCCAAGCTCAGCGCGAGTTCCGATGTGGCGATCGGGTTTCCGATCGCCGGCCGCAGTGATCCAGCGCTGGACGACCTGGTGGGGTGCTTCGTCAATACGCTGGTACTGCGGGTCGACCTCGATGGGGACCCGACGATCGGCGAACTGCTGAGCCAGGTGCGCGAGCGCAGCCTGGCCGCCTACGAACACCAGGACGTGCCTTTCGAGCTGCTCGTGGAGCGGCTCAACCCGATTCGATCGCTGAACCACCACCCGCTGATCCAGGTGCTGATGGCCTGGCAGAACAATGTGCTCCCGCCCGCCACCCTGGGCGATCTGCGGGTCGAGCCGATGCCGATCGAAACCCACACCGCGCGTATGGATCTGGCTTTCTCGCTCGCCGAACGATTCACCGACGGGGGTGAGCCGGCCGGGATCGGCGGGTCAGTGGAATTCCGCACCGACGTGTTCGACCCGGCCGGCATCGAAATCCTGGTCCAGCGGTTGCAGCGTGTCCTCGAGGCCATGACCGCCGGGCCCGGCGCACGGGTGTCGTCGGTATCTCTGCTCGACGCCGTCGAGCGCAGCCGGCTGGGCGAGTGGGGTCACCACTCGGCGCTGACCCAGCCCGCAGCCGCCCAGACGTCGATCCCGGCCGCCCTGGCCGCGCAGGTCGCGCGCACGCCGGACGCCGAGGCGGTGACCTGCAACGGGCGGGCGATGACGTACCGGCAGTTCGACGAGGCGTCGAACCGGTTGGCGCAGGTGCTGATCCGAAACGGCGCGAGACCGGGCGCCTGCGTGGCGCTGCTGTTCGGCCGCTGCACCGAAGCGATTGTGGCGATAGCGGCGGTGCTCAAGACCGGCGCGGCGTATCTGCCGATCGACCCGGCGGTGCCGGATTCGCGGGTCGCGTTCATGATCGATGATGCCGAACCGGTCGCGGCCATCACCACCAATGCGCTGGCCGGCAGACTGAGCGCCTACGATCTGACGATCCTCGATGTCGACGGGCCCGAGGTTGCGGCCGCTCCGGTCAGCGCTGTGCCGGCGCCCTCGGCGCAGGATGTCGCGTACCTCATCTACACCTCTGGCACCACCGGGGTTCCCAAAGGCGTTGCAGTCACTCACCACAACGTCGTGCGACTGGCGGCGTCGCTGGACGAGGCGTTGCCGCACGCCGGGGTATGGGCCCAGTGCCATTCATACGCCTTCGACGTTTCGGTGTGGGAGATCTGGGGCGCGTTGTTGCGCGGCGCCCGGTTGGTGGTGGTACCCGAGGATGTGATGGCCTCGCCGGCCGACTTCCACGATCTACTCGTTGCCGAGCGGGTCAGCGTGCTCGACCTGAGTCCGTCCGCGGCGCAGGTACTTTCACCGCAGGGTCTGGAGGACATGGCGCTGGTGGTCGGGGGCGAAGTCTGCCCGGCCACGGTGGTGGACCGGTGGGCTGCCGACGGCCGGTTGCTGATCAACGCCTACGGCCCGACCGAGACCACAGTCGACGCCGCGAGGAGCGCGCCGCTGCGAGCGGGCGCGCCGCCCATCGGTTCTCCGGTGCCGGGCGCGGCGCTGTTCGTGCTGGACGAGCGCATGCGTCCGGTGCCCGCCGGCGTGGTGGGCGAGCTCTACATCGCCGGACACGGTGTCGGCGTCGGCTATTGGCGCCGCCCGCCGTTGACCGCGTCGCGGTTCGTGGCATGCCCCTTCGGCGGGGCCGGAACCCGGATGTACCGCACCGGGGACCTCGCCTACTGGGGTACCGACGGGCAGTTGCGGTACGTCGGGCGCGCCGACGAACAGGTCAAAATCCGCGGTTACCGCATCGAACTCGGCGAGGTGCAGGCCGCGCTGGCCGCGCTCGACGGAGTTGTCCACGCCGCGGTGACCGTACGCGAAGACCGTCCCGGGGACCGGCGTCTGGTGGGCTATGTCACCGGGGCGGCGGACCCAGGCCAGGCGCGCGCACAGCTGGCCGCCCACCTGCCGCCGTATCTGGTGCCGGCCGCCGTGGTGACCGTCGACGCAATCCCGTTGACGGTCAACGGGAAGCTCGACACCGGTGCCCTGCCGGCGCCGGACTACCACGACACGGCGCGGTACCGCGCCCCGGCGACCCCCGTCGAACAGATCCTGGCGGACAGCTACGCCGAAGTGCTTGGCCTGCAACGGGTTGGTGTCGACGAGTCATTCTTCGACCTGGGCGGGGACAGCATCTCGGCAATGCGGTTGATTGCGGCCGTCAACAACGCCCTCGGTGTCCGGCTTGCGGTGCGCAGCCTGTTCGATGCGCCGACCGTCGAAGGGTTGAGCCGACTGGTCGGTGACGACACTGTCGGCGACACAGCCTATGCGGCCGTGCACGGGCAGGCGCGCAGCGAGGTATACGCGCGGGATCTGACCCTGGACAAGTTCATCGACGCCGCGACGCTGGACTCGGCGCCAGGCCTGCCGGGTCCGAGCGCCGAAGTGCGGACCGTCCTGCTGACCGGCGCGACCGGCTTCGTCGGCCGCCACCTTGTGCTGGAGTGGCTCCAGCAGCTGGAGCTCAAAGACGGCAAACTGATCTGCCTGGTGCGGGGTGAGTCCGACCAGGACGCGCGACGCCGGCTGGACGAGGTCTTCGACAGCGGTGATCCCCATCTGCTGCGGCTCTACCAGGAGTTGGCGGCCGATCACCTGGAGGTCGTCGCGGCGGACAAGGCCCAGATCGACTTCGGGCTGGACCGGCCCACCTGGCAGCGTCTGGCCGATACCGTCGACCTGATCGTGGATTCGGCGGCGGTGGTGAGCGCGGCCCTGCCCTACAGCGAGCTGTTCGGACCCAATGTGGTGGGTACCGCCGAACTCATCCGGCTGGCGGTCACGACCAAGCTCAAGGCCTACGCCTTCGTGTCCACCGCCGACGTGGGAAGACAGATCGAACCGTCGCAGTTCACCGAAGACGCCGACATCCGCGCTGTCAGTCCCAGCCGTGTCATTTCCGCCGAACCGGCCAACGGCTACGGCAACAGCAAGTGGGCCGGCGAGGTGCTGCTGCGTGAGGCCAACGACCTCTGTGGGCTTCCGGTCGCGGTGTTCCGCTGCGGCATGATCCTGGCGGGCACCATGTATGCGGGCCAGCTCAACCTGTCGGACACGTTCAGCCGGATGGTGTTGAGCCTGATGTCGACCGGCATCGCGCCGGCCTCCTTCTACCCGACCGATCCCGGCGGTAACCGGCAACGCGCCCACTTCGACGGATTGCCAGTCACATTCGTCGCCGAGGCGATCACCACCCTGGGCGCACAAGTCGTCAGTTCCGGAGGGAGCGCGTTTCGGACCTACCACGTGATGAATCCGCACGACGACGGCATCGGACTCGATGAGTACGTCGACTGGCTGATCGAGGCCGGCTACCCGCTCCGGCGTATCACCGATTTCACCGAGTGGCTGCGGCAATTCGAGACGGCTCTGCGCGCGCTGCCGGAGAGGCTGCGCCGGCATTCCATGCTGCCGATGCTGCTGACGCGCAATCCCGGTTCTGTCAAACCACTTCAACCGACGCACGGGTCCTATGCACCGACGGATCGGTTCCGCGCCGCGGTGCGCGAAGCCAAGATCGGCCCCGACAAGAACAATCCGGACATTCCCCGGATCTCGGCGCCGATCATCGTCAAGTACGTGACCGACCTGCAGTTGCTCGGACTCCTCGGTCCTGAAATGCCGGCATGCTGAGTCTGCTTCGCCCGCACTGGGTTTCGATGACGATGAGTATGTCGTTGCTGTGCGCCGCGACCGTCCTCATCCTGTGGCAACCGCTGCTCGTCGGCGGCCTCGTCGACCGGGCAACTGGTGGTGCGCTGAACGTCGGTGCCGCGGTGATGTTGTTCGCTGTCCTGCTGGGTCAACTCTCGCTGGAGGCCCTGGGACACTTCCGGCTGGACCGTACCGGTGAACAGATCGTGTTGCGGTTGCGCGCCGACTTCACCGATCACGTGGTGCGTCTACCGATCGGACTGCTGGATCGGGGCCGCACGGGTGACCTGCTGGCCCGCGGAACGAGCGACGCCGGCCAGCTGCGTGACATGCCTCGCGCGGTGGGCGACATCGGGTTCGGGATGCTGACGCTGCTCGGCGCGGGCGCGTTCATGCTGTCGATCGACGCCATCACGCTGGTGGTGGTGGTCGCTGTCATGGCGGTCGCGTTCGGCGCCGGCAGCCCGTTCCTGTCCCGGATCCAACGCGATTCGGTGAACCGCCAATCGGCACTCGGAGATTACACGGCCGGGTTGGACCGGGTGCTGGCCGCGGCCCGCACGGTCAAGTTGTTCGGCGCCGAAGACCGCGAAGTGAAGTTCATCGGTGTCAGCGCACGGGACGCTTACCGAGCCGGGGTTCGGGTTGCGTCGTCGACGGCCATCAACATCCTGGCTATCCGCCTCGGTGTCACCGTATCCTTCCTGGCCATCATGCTGATGGACGGGCGGCGGGTGGCCGACGGTGGCCTGTCCGTGGGGCAATTCGTCAGCCTGTTCGCGTTCGCCATGTACGCGGTTTTCCCGATCACCGCCGGTTTCGCCGCGCTCGCCACCTTCCGCACCGCCGCGGGCGCTTACCAGCATCTGATCGCCACGATGCGCGAGCTGCCCGAAGACGATCCACTATCGCGCTCGGAGGGTGCCCAGCCGACCGCACGACCGGCGGACACCGCCGCCGCACTGGTGGAATTCGACCACGTGTCATTCGCGTACGGCTCCGAAGGCCCTGTCCTCGAAGACGTTTCCTTCACCTTGCGGCGAGATCAGA
The DNA here is from genome assembly GCF_002101675.1 of Mycobacterium gordonae. Lineage (GTDB taxonomy): Bacteria > Actinomycetota > Actinomycetes > Mycobacteriales > Mycobacteriaceae > Mycobacterium > Mycobacterium gordonae. The sequence goes on from NZ_LQOY01000241.1 coordinate 68,000, forward strand.
TCACCGCTCTGATCGGACCGTCCGGGGCGGGAAAGTCCACCATCCTCGCGCTGCTGTGCCGCTTTCACGACCCCGATGCCGGAACGGTTCGTTGGGAGGGCCGCGACATCCGAACGCTGCCGCTGCGGGACCTCCGCGGCCGGCTCGGATTGCTGGAACAGGACGCGCCGGTGCTGCACGGCACGATCCGCGACAACCTGCTCATCGCCGATCCCGACGCCACCGACGCCGACTTATGGCGGGTGCTCCAACAATCGAACATCGCCGACGAGATCCGCCGCCTGCCAGCCGGACTGGACAGCCCCGTGCTCGAGCGCGGCCGTAGCCTCTCCGGCGGCCAACGTCAGCGACTGGCGCTGGCGAGGGCGTTCTTGTCGCGGTCCCAGCTGATCCTGATGGACGAACCGACCTCGCATCTCGACCGCGCCAACGAGTACGACGTCATGACGAATCTGCTGCACGCCCGCGGCCAGCGCAGCCTGCTCGTCGTGGCGCACCGGCTGTCCACCGTGACCAACGCCGACCAGATCCTGGTTCTGCAGGCGGGCCGCATCCAAGCCACCGGAACTCATACGGAGCTGATGCGCACGTCCCTCTATCGCGAATTGATCGAACACGAACTGGTGCGTCACTAGAGGGGAATACGTTGCTGTACCGGATCGCTCGCCTTGCCGTCGAGTTCCCCCGCCGGGTGATCGCCGTGGCAATCCTGGCCATGATCGCTGCGGTGATCTTCGGTGTCCCGGTGATCCAGCACCTTTCGGGGGGCGGAGGGACCGACCCCGGTTCCGAATCGTCCAAGGCCACCGCCTTGCTTTCGCAGAAATTCGACCAGGGCGACATGACCCTGGTGATCGCGGTGACCTCCCCGGACGGTGCGCACCGACCGCAAGCCACCGCCGTCGGCACCGATCTCGTTCGGCGACTCAAGGATTCGCCGGATGTCCGCGAGGTGAAATCGGGGTGGACGGCTCCGCCGGAAGCGGCGCCGGCGTTCTTCAGCCAGGACGGCAAGACCGGGTTGATCGTTGCCGCCATCTCCGGCGGAGAGCGCGACGCCCAGCGAAACGCCATGCGACTGTCAGACGAACTCGTCCACGACCGCGACGGAGTCACCGTGCGCGCGGGTGGGGACGCAGCAGTTTCGTGGCAGGTGAATGCCCAGACACAGAAAGACTTGTTCCTCATGGAGGCGGTGGCGTTGCCGCTGAGCTTTGTGGTGCTGGTCTGGGTGTTCGGCGGTTTGGTCGCCGCGGCGCTGCCGGTGGCAGTCGGCATGTTCGCGATCGTGGGTTCGCTGGCCTCGCTGCGCGCCATCGCGTTGTTCACCGATGTGTCGATCTTCGCGCTCAATCTTTCCGTCGCGATGGGCATGGCGCTGGCGGTGGACTACACGCTGCTGATCCTGAACCGGTTCCGAGATGAACTGGCCGACGGGCAGACCCGCGAGGCGGCGCTGGTTCGCACGATCGCCACCGCCGGCCGCACCGTGTTGTTCTCCGCGCTGACGGTCGCCCTGTCCATGGCGACCATGGTGCTTTTCCCGCCCTACTTTTTGAAGTCCTTCGCCTATGCCGGAACGGCGGTGGTGGTGCTTGCCGCGGCGGCGGCAATCACCGTGACCCCCGCAGCGATCGTGCTGCTGGACAGCCGGCTGGATTCCTTGGATGTGCGCCCGTTGCTGCGGCGAATCTTCTGGGGCTCAGCGGGTCCGAGCCGTTCACTGCAGCGGCGGTCCTGGTATCTGTGGACGAAAGCGGTGATGCGCCACGCGCTGCCCATCGGAATCGCGATCATCGCGCTCCTACTGCTACTGGGTTCCCCGTTCACCCGGGTGCGGTGGGGCTTCGCGGACGACCGGATCCTGCCGACCTCGGCATCGGCGCGCCAAGTGGGTGATATGTTACGCAACGACTTCCCGGACCGCGGAGTGCCCGACATCACGGTCGTACTGCCGGACGCGACCAATCTCAGCGCAGCTGAACTGGATTCGTATGCCGCCGCGCTGTCCCGGGTGCCGGAGGTCAAATGGGCGGCCTGGCTGGGCGGCACGTTCGTCGACGGTCAACGGTTCGGGCCCCCCTCGGCGCCGTACGGACTGCGGGACGGCAGCGCCTTCCTGACCGTCGGCACCACCGCGCCGCTCTACACCTCCGCGTCGACCACCCAGCTGGACCGACTGCACGCCGTCCCCACGCCGAGGAACAGGGCTGTGTGGCTGACCGGTGTGGCGCAAAGCAACCGGGATAGCGTGCACGCGATCGCATCCCGGCTACCGGTCGTCCTGACGCTGATCGCCGTCATCACCCTCACCCTGGTGTTCCTGCTGACCGGAAGTGTGGTGCTGCCCGTCAAAGCCCTGTTCATGAACACGTTGTCGCTGACCGCGGCATTCGGTGCGCTGGTATGGATTTTCCAGGAAGGCCACCTGGGGGGACTGGGCACGGCCGCCACCGGCACACTGGGCGTCCAACTGCCGGTTCTGTTGTTCTGCATCGCTTTCGGATTGTCCATGGATTACGAGGTGTTCTTGATCTCGCGGATCCGCGAGTACTGGCTGGCCTCCGATCAAGGGCCGGCCGCCAATGACGAGAGCGTCGCCCTCGGGGTGGCACACACCGCCCGGGTGATCACTGCCGCGGCGCTCATCATGGCGATCTCGTTCTCGGCTTTGATGGCCGCCCAGGTTTCGTTCATGCGGTTGTTCGGATTCGGCCTGACGGTGGCGGTGGTTGCCGACGCCACACTGGTCCGTATGTTGCTGGTCCCGGCGTTCATGCATGTGCTCGGCCGGGTCAACTGGTGGGCGCCAAAGCCGTTGACCCGTCTGCATGAGCGGTTCGGCCTGCGGGAGGAGCTCAGCCACCCTCGCTAAGGCTGTTCGGCCGCAAGAATTTCGCAAGAATTGCGACAAGATGCGGCAAGCGTCGCGGTGCAGGGTAGGTGTGTCGGCCGCTCGGGCGGCCCGGCCGGGTTTCACCGCAACGCAGGAGGAAATACATCGTGGACACCACTCACCCGCTGACGTTGACGACCGGGCAGATCTTCGCCGGGTTCCGGATTGTCCGGGTGCTGGGCGCCGGCGGGATGGGCACCGTGTACCTGGCGACACACCCGCGATTGCCACGCGAGAACGCGCTGAAGGTGTTGCCGGAGCAATGGAGTGCCGATCCGGTGTATCGCGCCCGGTTCGAGCGGGAAGCCGAATTGGCTGCGGGTCTTTCGCACCCGCACATCGTCCAGGTCCACGACCGCGGCGAGCAGGACGGGCGGTTCTGGCTCTCCATGGACTATGTGCCCGGAACCGACGCCGCGCGGTTGTTGCGCGAAAGATTCTCCGGCGGAATGCCGGTGGATGAGGTGGTCCGGGTCATCGGGGCGGTGGCCTCGGCGCTGGACCATGCCCATCAGCGGGGCCTGCTGCACCGCGACGTCAAGCCCGCCAACATTCTGCTGGAAGACGACGGCCCGCAACCGCGGGGCGTTTTCCTTGCCGACTTCGGCATCGCGCGGCGCATCGACGACGCGGTCGGCCTGACCTCCACGAACATGACGGTAGGGACGGTCAACTACTCCGCCCCCGAGCAACTGCGCGGCGATCCGGTCGACGGGCGTGCCGATCAGTACGCGTTGGCCTGCACCGCATTTCATCTGCTGACGGGTGCACCACCCTACGACGACTCGAATTCGGCGGTGGTGATCGCGCATCACGTCGGTGCCCCACCGCCCTCGATCGGGGCGCTGCGTCCCGAATTGGCCGGGCTGGACGGGGTTTTCGCCACCGCAATGGCCAAGGACCCGGCGCACCGGTTCGGCAGCTGCGGTGAGTTCGCCGATCAGCTGGCCCGGCATGCGGGTCCGGGTTTCGCGTACGCCGGTGAGATTCCGGACGGTCCGGTCCTGCAGTACCCGACGCACCCGTCGCTGAGCGACACGCTGCCCGCTCTGCCGCGAACCACCGACGGTCGCAGCAGACGGATGCGCGTCGTGGTCGCCGCTCTGTTCTGCATCGCACTGCTCATCGGCGGTGGGATCATCGCGGGGGAGAAGCTGATCTCCCACTACCGCTCGAGCGCGGCCGCCAAGACCCCGGTTGTCCTGCCTACCACCACCACTCCCGCACCCAATACAGGGCCGTTCACCGGGTCGTTTCAGGTGGAGTACGGCGTGGTGACCGGCGTCGACGGCCAGCGTGCTGAGAAGCCGGTGCCGCCGACCAGCGAAACATGGTCAGTGCGATCGGTATGCGGTTCCGCCGGATGCGTGGCAACCGCGACCCGGTACGGCGGTGACACCATGCAGGTGCCGGAGATCGTGTTCGACCAGGTGGATGGGACGTGGGTGGCGGTCAGCGTCGGCTCGACCACTTGCGGTAATGCCGAAGGTGAAGTTTGGGAGACGTTTGCGCTGCGGGCGCGGCCGGATGGCACGCTGGCCGGTGAAGCGACCCAGACGATGGCCAAGGGTTGCGCGAACAAGCGGACGGTGACCTTCACCCGCACGGGAGACACCGACGTGAACAGCCTGCCGGATCCGGCCGCCCTGCCCCCACGGGTGAAGTCGCCGGCGGCGGCGCTGCACGGCCGGTACCACCAATTGTCGGTGCAGCCAAACGGTTTCAAAGATCAGGGCGACTACGTTGTCCGGACCGACTGCCTGCGAACCGGTGATCGGTGCGTGAGCCTGCTGCACACCGCGCCGGCCACCGCAATGGTGTTGCTCTACGCCGACGGGAATTGGAACTATGACCGGGAATTCGACGGCACTTGTGGGCGGGGCCGGCAGACGCACGTGAGAATTGTTGTGCCGTTTGCTCTTCCGCAGCCGCTACAAGACCCGATCACGACGCTGACCGGAAATGGGCACGAGGAACTCACGGGCGGATGCCCGAGCACTGACGTGCAGGTGACCTTGACCCGCACCGGCGATTGAGCGGGCAACCGGTCAGCGGGTTTCCGTCGCCGCGATGTGCTGGTGCGCCCGCGGGCTGAACTGGAATCGCCGGCCAGTCACCGACTCGGGAATGACCCGGACATAGTGCGATTTCTCGGAGTCGGTCCAGGGCAGCAGGTGAGCGCGTTCGGCCTCGGCGATGTCGTCGTCGCTGCGCACTGAACGGGCGGTGCCTTTGATGATCACGCTCCAGCCTTCGGCGACGTTGTGATCGTCCACTTCGAACACCACGTTGTTGTTGATCGCGGTGCTGACCAACTTAGTGCCCCCGGCGGTCCGGAACAGAATGGTTTTCCGTTGCACGACGTAGTTCACCGGGAAGATCTCGGGGCGGCCGTCGACGGCGGTCACCAATCGGCCCAACGTCATACTCGCCAGCAGTTGCCAGCATTCGTGCGCGGACAGGATGCTGGCGCCCACGTGGTCGTGGCTTCCGTACGTCATGGCACCAGATTATTGAACGACGGCCGGTCGTCGCGCCTGCCAAAGGTCCTCTCCTGTGCGGGACCAAAGCAGTATCCGCCTCAGGTGACCGCCGTGCCGAAAAGGTGGCCCACGCCGTAGGTAAACGCCAGTCCCGCGGCGCCGCCGATGGTGACGCGCAGCACCGCGCGCCGCACGCTGCTGCCACCGATCCGCGCGCTGAGCGCGCCCGCCAGTGCCAACGCGATCAACACCGCGACGAACGTCACGGGCACCCGCCAGGTTGCGGGCGGTAACAGTATCGCCGCCAGCGGAAGCAGCGCTCCGGCGATGAAAGAGCCGGCTGACGCCGCCGCGGCATGCCACGGATTGGTCAGTTCCTCCGGATTGATCTGCAATTCAGCCTCGGCATGCGCGGCGAACGCGTCATGCGCGGTGAGTTCCTTGGCCACCCGCGCGGCGGTCGTGGGCGACAGGCCTTTGGCCTCGTAGATTGCGGTGAGCTCAGCCAGTTCCGCCTCGGGGGTATCGCGAAGTTCGTGACGTTCCTTGTGCAGCAGGGCTCGTTCACTGTCGCGCTGACTGGACACCGAAACGTACTCGCCCAGCGCCATCGACACCGCGCCGGCCACCAGGCCGGCCAACCCGGCGGTGAAGATCGGGCCGCGGGCGGCGGTCGCTCCGGCCACACCGACCACGATGCCGGCGACGGAGACCACGCCGTCGTTGGCGCCGAGCACCGCGGCCCGCAGCCAGTTCAACCTGCCGGAGGCGCCTTTGCGGTGCGGCTCGGACGGATGAAGTCCCTGTCGGCTCTGTTGTTCGTCAACCACGGGCTAAAGCCAACCGCACCGGCGGCCGTCCCGCCAGCAAGCGCAGCCTCACCGTCGCAACAAGCGCCGTGACCAGTACACCGCCGCGCCCAGGACCAGGAACGCGGCGCCCGCGATCACCGAGGTCAGAGGGAGTGCAAATGCCACGACGACGCAGCCCAGTGCGCCGAACACCGGAATGATCTTCGGCAGCGAACCTTCCTCGGGCCGCAGCGTGAAGGCGGACGCGTTGGCGACTGCGTAGTAGACCAGCACCGCGAACGACGAGAATCCGATCGCACCGCGCAGATCGACCGTGGCCGCCAACGAGGCGGCCACCAGCCCAACCGCAAGCTCGGCCCGGTGCGGCACCGCAAAACGGGGGTGCACGGCGTCGAGTTGACGGGGAAGATGGCGGTCGCGCGCCATGGCCAACGCGGTCCGGGACACTCCCAGCAGCAGCGACAGCAGGGAACCCAGCGCCGCGAGTACCGCACCGACAGCGACGATCGGCACCAGCCAACCCGCACCTGCTATCCGCACCGCATCCACCAAGGGGGTGGCGGTCGAGGCGACGCGCCGCGGTCCGAGCACACCCAGCACGGCGACCGCGACACCGGCATACACCGCCAGCGTCACCGCCAGGGCGATCAGGATCGCCCGCGGGATGGTGCGGGCCGGGTCGCGAACCTCCTCGCCCAGGGTGGCGATGCGGGCGTAGCCGGCGAACGCGAAGAACAGCAGCCCGGCGGACTGCAACACGCCGCCTGCCGAAATGCCATGCCATGTGGTGAGATTCGCGGCGAGGTCGGGCGCGCCGAACACGAACGCGGCTACCACCACGGCGGTCAGCACGAGTAACACCGCCGCGACGATGCTCCGCGCCAGCCACGTCGACTTCTGTACGCCGAGGTAGTTGACGACGGTCAGGGCCAGCACCGAGGTCACCGCCACGACATGCGCGTGGGCCGGCCACGCGTACGTCCCGACGGTCAGGGCCATCGCGGCGCAGGACGCGGTCTTGCCGACGACAAAACCCCAGCCGGCGAGATATCCCCAGAACTCGCCCAACCGCTCCCGGCCGTAGACGTAGGTACCGCCGGACGCGGGATATAGCGCCGCCAACCGCGCCGATGAGCTGGCGTTGCAGTACGCCAGCACACCGGCGGCCGCCAAGCCGATCAACAAGCCGGCCCCGGCGGCCCGCGCGGCGGGCGCCAGCGCCGCAAAGATGCCGGCGCCGATCATGGAGCTCAGGCCGATCACCACCGCGTCGCCGACGCCGAGGGTTCGTCGCAGTTGCTTTGAGGGCTGGCCGCCGGTTGTCACCCGATCACGCTACCGGCTAGCCCGCCGCGGCGAGCAGGTCCGCAAAGGCGTTTTCCATGTATTGCGCAGGGAGATCCGGCACGCCGCGACGAGCGAGTCCGGCGGAAGTTCGCGGTGCCCGTCCAGGCACATGTCGTCACTCCAGCTCAGCTGCTGCACGTCAAGCCCCCTTCGGGCGTCCCGTCTCACGTTCGCAACCAACGCTGCGCCACCGTTGACGCCGGCGTAACAAGATTGCCATCGAACCTACCTACGGTGAGGCGGTCTAGCGTCCGTCAGGCGATGAGCCACGGACCCCCTCAAAGTTAGATAGCGATAGGAACTCAATTGAGCGGAAACGCGGTCCGCCTGCAGGCGATCAACAATGTCGAGGCTTATGTACCCCCGGCGATCAGTTTTGTACCGGGTGAAGCGCCGGGCGAGATCTTCGGCTCCAACGTCTTCACCAAGGCCGAGATGCAGGCGCGGCTGCCGAAATCGGTATTCAAGTCCATCGTGGCCACCATCGAGAAGGGCGCGCCGCTCGACCCCGCGGTCGCCGACACGGTCGCGGTGGCGATGAAGGACTGGGCGCTGGAGAAGGGCGCCACCCACTACGCTCACGTCTTCTACCCGATGACCGGCCTGACCGCGGAGAAGCACGACAGTTTCCTGGAGCCGGTCTCCGACGGCGCGACACTGGCCGAGTTCGCCGGCAAGACATTGATCCAGGGCGAGCCCGATGCGTCCAGCTTCCCGTCCGGCGGACTGCGCAGCACCTTCGAAGCGCGGGGCTACACCGGCTGGGATGTGACCAGCCCGGCCTACATCCTGGAGAATCCGAACGGCAATACGCTCTGCATCCCAACGGTATTCGTCTCCATGACCGGTGAGGCGCTGGACTACAAGACTCCGCTGCTGCGCAGCCAGCAGGCCATGGGCATTCACGCCGAGCGCATCCTGACCCTGTTCGGGCATCAGGACCTGAACAAGGTCGTGTCCTTCTGCGGGCCCGAGCAGGAGTACTTCCTGGTCGACCGGCACTTCTTCCTGGCGCGGCCCGACCTGATCAACGCCGGGCGCACGGTGTTCGGCGCCAAGCCACCCAAGGGCCAGGAGTTCGACGACCACTACTTCGGCGCGGTTCCCGAGCGTGTCCTGGGCTTCATGATGGACACCGAGCGGGAGCTGTTCAAACTCGGCATTCCGGCCAAGACCCGGCACAACGAGGTGGCCCCCGGCCAGTTCGAGGTGGCGCCCATGTTCGAGCGGGCCAACATCGCCTCCGACCATCAGCAACTGCTGATGACGATCTTCAAGACGATCGCCAAGAAGCACGGCATGGAGTGCCTCTTCCACGAGAAGCCGTTCGCCGGCGTGAACGGTTCCGGCAAGCACGTGAACTTCTCGGTGGGCAACTCCGAGCTGGGGTCGCTGCTGGTGCCGGGTGACACCCCGCACGAGAACGCGCAGTTTCTGGTGTTCTGCGCGGCGGTGATCCGCGCCGTGCACAAGTTCGCCGGTCTGCTTCGGGTGTCGGTCGCCTCGGCCACCAACGACCATCGGCTGGGCGCCAACGAGGCCCCGCCGGCGATCATCTCGATCTTCCTCGGCGAACAGCTTGCCGACGTGTTCGAGCAAATCGCCAAAGGCGCGGCGACGTCGTCAAAGGGCAAGGGCACCATGATCATTGGTGTCGACACACTGCCCCACCTGCCGACTGACGCGGGGGACCGCAACCGCACCAGCCCGTTCGCGTTCACGGGCAACCGGTTCGAGTTCCGGGCGCCGGGGTCCGGGCAGACGGTCGCGGTGCCGATGATCGTGCTGAACACGATCATGGCCGACTCGTTCGACTACATGGCAACGATCCTCGAGCAGGCTGTCGCCGACGGTGAGGATTTCGATGCCGCGGTGCAGAAACTGCTCACCGACGTCATCACCGAGCACGGCGCGGTGGTGTTCAACGGCGACGGCTATTCCGAGAACTGGCAGATCGAGGCCGCCGAGCGCGGGCTGCCGAATCTCAAGACCACCTTGGATGCCATCCCGGAGCTGATCAAGCCGGAAGCGGTGGCGGTCTTCGAGAAGTACGGCGTCTTCAACGAGCGCGAATTGCACAGCCGTTACGAGGTACGCCTGGAGCAGTACGCACTGACCATTGCGGTCGAGGCGAAGCTGGCGCTGGAGATCGGCACCACGGTCATCCTGCCGGCCGCCGTGCGCTACCAGACGGAGCTCGCCCAGAATGTCGCCACCCTCAAGGCCGCCGGTGTGGAAGCGAGCACCGTTGCGCTGGAAGCTGTTTCGGCTCCGCTAGCCGACTTGACCGCCGCGCTGGCGATGCTGAAGGCCGCATTGTCCAACCACTCGGCGAGCTCGGCGCTGGATGAGGCGACACACGCTCAGAAGGAACTGCTGCCGGCGATGGAAGCGGTGCGGGCCGCGGCGGACGCGCTGGAAGGCGTCGTGGCCGACGACCTGTGGCCGTTACCCACCTACCAGGAGATGCTCTACATCCTCTGAGAGACCGTCGTCGGGCGTGGGGGCCGGCCGCAACAGCGGACCGGTGATTCCCGGCCCTCACGTCCGGCGACTTCCGTCCTTCCAGGTGGCCGGCATCATCGGGACCGCCGGCGCGTCGGTGAACGATCCGCCGGCAAGTCTGGTCAGCCCACCGGCGGCGTCGATGCTGGATGTCCTTGCGGTGCCGGTGAATCCCAGCGGTCCGGCACCGGTGTGCGAGTGCGATGCCCACGCTTCGTCCGGGGGGCAAGCGTCATCGAGAGTCAGGAACTCGTCGCGGTAGCCACGGCTGTCGAGTTGGGCGCGCCGGCGTCTGCCGGCCGTGACCGTATTGGCGGGGGCCGCGGCGTGCGCCGCGGCCGGCCGCGACGCCGGTGCGCTTGCCGTCGCCCGATTGTGCTGCGCAGGGCCGGATGTCGGGCCGGGTCCCGGTCCACCGACAAGGTAGGCGTGCGCGTGCGCCGGGATCGACGGGGGCGCACTCGCGGTGCCGCTTGCCGGCACCTGCTGGACCGGCCCGGGTGCCGGGGCGGCACCGGCCGTCGCCGTGACCGGTGCGGCGCCAAGGCCGCTGACGGGTATCACGCTGTCGGCGACAACGGCAGGCACCTCAGCGGCACCTGCGGCCACTGTTTCGGGAAGGACGCACAGCGCCGACAGCCCGAGTGCCAGCGGAATGGCGGCGAAACCGGGCGCCGAGACGACGGTGTAAATCGGCGAGCCCAATAGGGCAAACGTGGCGGCGTAGGCGAACACATAGATCAGGGGAAGCCAGGTGGTCAACGCCGTCGCCGGATTCGTGGCGAAGTCCGCGACGATCTGCACCAGCGTGCCGAACGGATTGGTGACCAGCGCCTTGAGTACCCGGTACATGCTCGAGAAATGCTCGGACCAGGCCAGCGCTGCTTCGACGGGATCGGTGGGCGGAATCTTCGCGGCCTCTGCCGCCAGCACCGGGGGCGCCGGTTGGGTTGGTGCCACCGCCGCCCGAGCGGAATCCGAAAGCGCTTGATAGACCGTCATTATGGTGGCGGCCTGTACCCACATGCGGGCATAGTCCGCTTCGTTCAGCGCGATCGGGATCGTATTGATGCCGAAGAAGTTCGTCGCCACCAGCACGCCGTGCACCGCATGGTTGGCCGCCAGTTCGGCCAGGGCCGGCATCGCCTCCACCGCCGCGGTATACGCGGCCGCAGCCACCTCATGCTGGGCGGCGGCGCCGGCGCTCTTGGCGCTGGTCTGCATCAGCCAATCCAGATACGGCAGGTGTGCGGCCGCGTAACGCTCCGCCGTCGCGCCGTCCCACGCCCCACCGTGCAGCGCTGCGATCGCCGCCGAGAGTTCCGCCGCGACCGCGGCGAACTCGGCGCTGAGAGCCTGCCACCCCGATGCGGCTGCCAGCAAAGACCCCGTTCCCGGACCAGCGCTCAACAGCTGCGAGTGAACTTCCGGGGGCGCCGCCATCCACGCCGTCATCGGGTACCTCCTCGGTCGAAGCATTCCTCGGGCGAAAGTTAGTATTGGGTAACCTAACTTAGCTTAGGGTTACCTTTCCAGCTTTCACAGGAAGTGCTTAGGCGCGCCGCCCGCCGGTTGGCAAAGCGCGCCTCGTCGTAGCCGAAACCATTAGCCTTATGCCTGGCACGCCACCGCGTACTCATGTCCGGCGCAGGTCATGGTCGGGGGCGCGACGGCACCTCGGATCTAGGCTGCGCGAAAGGTGGGTGAGGAGTCGGCGATGGGTGACACGTCCGAGGGTTCGCGGGTGGGGACGCAGTTCGGGCCATACCGGTTGCGGCGCCTGGTGGGGCGCGGAGGCATGGGTGACGTATACGAGGCCGAGGACACGGTGCGGGAGCGCGTCGTCGCTCTGAAACTGATGTCGCAGTCGCTGTCGAAGGACCCGGTTTTCCGCACCCGGATGCAGCGCGAGGCTCGCACTGCCGGGCGGTTACAGGAACCGCACGTCGTGCCGATCCACGACTACGGCGAGATCGATGGTCAGCTGTATGTGGATATGCGCCTGATCGACGGCAAAGACCTGGCCGCCATCTTGAAGCGTTATGGTCCACTCACTCCACCGCGCGCCGTGGCGATCATCCGGCAGATCGGCGCGGCGCTCGACGCAGCGCACGCCGCCGGAGTGACACATCGCGACGTCAAGCCGGAGAACATTCTGGTCAGCGCCGACGACTTCGCCTATCTGGTCGATTTCGGCATCGCCAGCGCGGGTAACGACGAGAAGCTCACCCAGATCGGCAGCACGGTCGGAACCCTCTACTACATGGCGCCGGAGCGGTTCGGCGAGGCCGAAGAAGTGACCTATCGGGCCGATATCTACGCGCTGGCCTGCGTGTTGTACGAGTGCCTGGCCGGTTCCCCTCCGTACCGGGGTGACCAGCTCAGCGTGATGGGCTCGCATCTCAACCAGCCGGTTCCGCGGCCCAGTGTCGCGCGCCCGGGTATCCCGCCGGCCTTCGACCAGGTGATCGCCCGGGGGATGGCCAAGAACCCGGCCGACCGCTATCCCACCTGCGGGGACCTGTCGGCGGCGGCCTACGAGGCGCTGGCCACGCCCGACCAGGACCGCGCCGCCGACATACTGGAACGCAGTCAGGTCGGGGAACTGCCACCACAGTTCGCCAATCAGACACCCGGAAGTTTCGCGGCCACGCAGCCGCCCCCGGTGCCACCGGGAGCACAGTGGCAGGCTCCGATGCCGGGAACACAGCCCGCGGCCCAGGGCGGCGCGGCGCCGACACCATGGGCCGGCACCCACGGCTGGGCGGCGACGCCCGCCGGCGCCGGCGGCGCGCCGCCGTGGGGTCAACCGCCGCCACCACGTCCGGCCGGCCTGCTGCGCAAGCCTTGGTTCTGGGCAGGTTTTGCGATCGCCGTGATCGTGGCCGTCGCGGGCGGGCTGATCGTCGGCTTCGCCCAGCCCAAGCACGCCACGTCACCGTCGAAATCGTCGACGCCGCCAGCGGCCCCCGACGCGGTGCAACTCAACGTGCTCAATGACGGCGTGTTCATCGGCAGCTCCGCTGCCGTCGCGACGATCGACGTCTTCAACGAACCGATCTGCCCGCCGTGCGGGGCGTTCATCAGGTCATACGCCAGTGACATCGACACCGCGGTGAACAACAAGAAACTCGCGGTGCGCTACCACCTGCTGAACTTCCTCGACGAGCAGTCGCACACCAAGAACTACTCGACCCGCGCCGTCGCAGCCTCGTATTGTGTTGCAGCGCAGAATGACCCGAAGGTCTACACCGGCTTCTACGCCGCCCTGTTCGGCAGTGACTTCCAGCCGCAGGAAAACGCACCCGCGGATCGCACCGACGCGGAGCTGGCGCATCTGGCGCAGACGGTGGGAGCCAACAGCACCGCCACCAACTGCATCAAGTCGGGCGCCGACCTCGGCACCGCCCAAACCAAGGCCAACAACGCCAGCGCCTCGCTGGCCGGGTTCAACGCCAATGGCACGCCGTTCGTGTGGGACGGCAGCAGCGGAGTGGACCTGCAGAATCCGAACTGGCTGACGAAACTGATCGGATGAGGTGATGGCCGAACGCATCGAAACTCAACGCACCATTTCGGCGCCCCCGGCGCAGATCTTCGCCCTGCTGTGTGACCCGCGCGGGCACGTCGCCATCGACTCGTCGGGGATGCTTCAGGATGCCGAGGGCGACCCGGTGTCTGCCGTCGGTGACACGTTCGTCGTCCATATGGACCGCGAGTCGCTCAACGACTTCCCGCAACTCGGAAAGTACGACGTCACGGTCGAGATCACCGAGTTCGAGCCCGACCGGCTGATCGCCTGGACCATCCTGGGTCAGATCCGCCCGCAGATCGGCCACGTCTACGGCTATCGCCTCGAGCCCACCGACGACGGTGCGGCCACCGTGGTCACCTCGTTCTACGACTGGTCGGCCATCGACCAGCAGTGGCGCGATGCCGGCATTTTCCCCGTCATCTCCGAGGGCGCGCTGCGGGCGACGCTGGGCATCCTGGACCGGACTGTGCGGGGGCGCGCCGGACCCGCTTGACGGGCGCTGTCGGAGGTGTTCGGTAGGGTCCTGCGCGTGACTTCGACAGCCCCCATCAAATCCGTAAACGCCCGTCTCGCTGAGGAACTGGCGATAGAGCTGCCACAGGTGATCGCCGCGGTCAGGCTGCTCGACGAAGGCGCCACCGTGCCGTTCATCGCTCGCTACCGCAAAGAGGTCACCGGCAGCCTGGACGACGGGCAGCTCCGCACCCTCGAAGAACGGCTGCGGTATCTGCGGGAGCTCGACGAGCGTCGGGCCGCGGTGATCGCGTCGATCGCCGAACAGGGCAAGCTGACCGATGCGTTGAAGGCCGCGCTGCTGTCCGCCGACACCAAGGCGCGGGTCGAAGACATCTATCTGCCGTACAAGCCCAAGCGCCGGACCAAGGCGCAGGCTGCCCGCGAAGCGGGCCTGGAGCCGCTGGCCGATCGGCTGATCCGCGACCCGGCCGTGGACCCGGAAACCGCCGCAGCGGACTTCGTCGGGAATGGTTTCCCCGACGTCGCGGATACCGCCGCCGCGTTGGAGGGCGCCCGGCACATCCTCATCGAGCGAGCGGCCGAGGACGCCGAACTGGTCGGCGCCGTGCGTGAGACGTTCTGGAAACGGGCCGCGCTGCGCACCACGCCGGCGTCGGAGGAAGTGGCGAAAAGTGCTGAAGCTCAGAAGTTCCGCGACTATTTCGACTTCTCCGAGCCCCTGGAAAGCATGCCGTCACATCGGGTGCTGGCCGTGCTGCGCGGGGAGAAGGAGAAGGCCCTGGCGTTCAACTTCGACGCCGGGCCCGACGAAGTCTACGAGGCGATGATCGGGCGCACCCTCGGTGTCGGTCTGTCGGCAAATGCTGCGGCGCAGCCGGCCCAGCGGTGGTTGGCCACCACCGTGAGCCTGGCCTGGCGGGCCAGACTGATGTTCTCCGCGACCGTCGATGCCCGCATGCGGTTGCGTCAGCGGGCCGAAGAGGAAGCGGTTGCGGTCTTCGCCAAGAACCTCAAGGATCTCCTGCTCGCCGCGCCTGCCGGCGCCCGCACCACGCTGGGCCTGGATCCCGGTTTCCGCACCGGCGTCAAGGTGGCCGTCGTCGACGGCACCGGAAAGGTGCTCGACACCTGCGCCGTCTATCCGCACCAACCGCAACGACAATGGGATGCCGCCAAGGCGGTTCTCGCCGCGCTGGTCGCCCGCCACGGAGTGGAGCTGATCGCGGTGGGCAACGGCACGGCCTCACGTGAAACCGACGCGCTGGCAAGCGAACTGATCGCCGACCTGCGGGCAGCCGGCGTCAAGGAACCGGCCAAAGCGATGGTCAGCGAAGCCGGCGCGTCGGTCTACTCCGCGTCGGCTTATGCGGCGCACGAATTGCCCGATCTGGATGTGACCCTGCGCGGCGCGGTCTCGATCGCCAGGCGCCTGCAAGACCCACTCGCCGAACTGGTCAAGATCGAACCGAAGTCCATCGGCGTCGGGCAGTACCAACACGACGTCACACCCGGAATTCTCGCCCGGAGTCTCAATGCGGTGGTCGAGGACGCCGTCAACGCCGTGGGCGTCGACCTGAACACCGCGTCGGTGCCCTTGTTGGCGCGGGTATCGGGCATCTCCGAATCGCTGGCCGAGGCCATCGTGGCTTACCGGGACAACACCGGTCCATTCGCCAACCGTCGCGCCCTGCTGGGTGTCCCGCGCCTGGGGCCCAAGGCATTTGAGCAGTGCGCAGGTTTTCTGCGCATCCGTGGCGGTGACGATCCGCTCGATGCGTCGGGTGTCCACCCGGAGGCATACCCGGTGGTCCGGCGGATCCTGGACCGCTCCGGAGTCACCCTTGGCGAGATCATCGGCGACGAACGAGCCTTGCGGAAGCTCCGGCCCGCCGACTTCGCCGACGACAGGTTCGGCATCCCCACCGTGACCGACATCCTCGCCGAGCTGGAGAAGCCTGGCCGCGACCCGAGGCCGGCCTTCACCTCCGCGACGTTCGCGGCCGGTGTCGAGAAGGTCGCCGATCTCAAGCCGGGCATGATCCTGGAAGGCGTGGTGACCAATGTGGCCGCATTCGGCGCCTTCGTTGATGTCGGGGTGCACCAGGACGGGCTGGTGCACATCTCCGCGATGGCCGAGCGCTACGTCTCGGATCCGCACGAGGTGGTCCGGTCCGGTCAGGTCGTGCGGGTCAAGGTGATGGAGGTCGACGTGGAACGCCAGCGCATCGGGCTCAGCCTGCGCCTCGGCGATCAGCCGCAGCGCGACAACCGGCCCGACCGCACGCCGGCGTCCCGACCCGGGGGCAAAGGCTCACTGCAGCAACGTAATTCGCGGCAGTCGCGAAGTTCCGATCGCAGAGCACCCGAACCGGCCGGGAACTCGATGGCTCAGGCGCTGCGCGACGCCGGCTTCGGGCGGTAAACCGGGACGCGTAGTACTACTCATCCCGCTGTCGGGCCGGCTGGGCATGCTGGACGAATGCCGCTTGCCACCTTTAAGCCCCACCCTGCCGCGCTCTCCGCCGGGCGCGATCGCGATCGCGCGGTGGACGTCGCACGACTGACCGCACTGGTCGTGGTGATGTTCGGGCACTGTGCGCTGTTGCTGGCCACCATCGATTCCGCCGGGGTGCGGATCGGCAACCTGCTTGGCGCAATTCCAGCGATTGCGCCGCTGACCTGGCTGGTTCAGGTGATGCCGCTGTTCTTCCTGGCCGGCGGCGCCGCCGGTGCCTACGGCTGGCATTCCGATAGCTCCTGGGGAACTTGGCTCTTCACCCGCGCGCAGCGTCTGTGCCGGCCGGTGTTCTGGTACCTGGCGGCGTGGACAGTGGCGCTGCTGGTGGTGCGGGTGACGGTAGGCGGCGAGTCCGCCGACGGGCTGGGACGCGAATGTGTGGCGCTGCTGTGGTTCCTCGGCGTCTACCTGGTGGCGCTGGCCTTGGTCCCGGCGCTGACCCGATTGCGGTCGGGGCGCGGGGTGATGCTGACGGTGGTGGCGCTGCTGATGGCTGCCGAGGCGGTCGACCGGATTCGTTTCGCGGTCGGGACACCCGAATCCGGTGTCGTCAACTTCTTGATCGTCTGGCTGATCCCGGTGGTGGTCGGCGTTGCGTATGCCCGCGGGCTGATCGGTGTGCCCGCGGCGCTGGCTGCCGCGGCATCCGCGTTCACCGCTCAGGTAGCACTCGCGCTCGCCGGGACTTACGAGGTCTCGCTGGTGGTGACCGGCGCCGAGCAGGTGTCCAACGTATCGCCGCCGACGCTGCTGTTGGCGCTGCACTGCACCTGGATGTCGTGTGCGTTCGTGGCTGCCGCGGGGCCGGTCCGCCGCTGGGCGCAGCGTCCGCGGGTCTGGCGGGTCGTTGCGGTGGGCAACGGGGGAGCGATGACCCTGTATCTGTGGCACATCCCGGCGATCGCCATCGCCGCCGTCGGTCTGAATGCCGTCGGCCTGGATGCCTATGACGTGCATGCCCCGGGATTCTGGGCGCTGCTCGGACTGCGGGCCGGGGTGTTCGCCGCCGTCATGGCCGCGATGTTCCGACTGCTCTCACCGCTTGAGCACCGCCGCCTGCCGTGGTGGGACGCGCCGGTCGCGGCCGCAGGCGCCCGGTCCGTCGTCGCCGGCGCGCTGATCTGCCTGGCGGGGGTCGCGCTGGTTCTGATGGCCAAGAACGGTCTGGCGGGAGCCGACGGTTGGTTGGCCCTGGGCGGCTTTCTGGCCGCGGCGGCGGTCGCGCGGGTCGTCAGTCGCCGGCCATCCGAGAGGCCGGTGCAGTCCAGTCGGTCGACACCGACCGCTGCTTGATCAGCCACGTGCCCTCGGCGGGAACAAGAACGTCGCGGTAGCGACCAAAATGGTCCAGCCCGATGTCGGTCACCACGGTGAAATATGACCGGACGCGCGCCTGGTCCGAAGTGAGTTCGGTGAACTGCACGTTGGCCAGGATGTGCCGGACGATGGGCTTGCTGTCCGCGCGGGCACTGCCGGCCACCCCGGCGGTGAGGTCACTCAGGAATCGGGCGATCTCGGTTCGGCCACGCAGGGACGGCCGGTCGCGGATCTCCAGCACGCCGTCGGCGCAAAACGTCGCGGCGAGGTCGTCTGCCCGTCCCGTGTCGCCCGACCAGGTGTAGCGGGCCAGCGTGTCGCGAATCTGTTCGCGCGCAACAAGTTCCCAGGTCTCCATGGCGGCTGCTCACCCCAAGGGGCGGTTCTCGCGGATGCCGCGGTACAGGCCCCAACGCACGATCAACGGCATCACCACGCGCTCGACCGACCAGAGCGGGAACCGCAAGGCGTGACCGGTCGGGAAGAAGACCTCCAACCCGTCCCGCTGGATACCGACCAGGGAGCCCCAGCGGCGTCCTGGCGCCTTGAAGGGACGCAACGGGCGGCCGGTGAATGTGGCGCGAATGTTGCGGGCCACCAGGCCATCGCCGCGATTGCGAGCCGAACTGCGCAGCGGATCGGTCGCCGCTACGTCCCCGACCGCGAATACCTCGGGGTGGCCGGGCGCCTGAAGCTGCCGCGTCACCCGGACAAACCCGCACTCGTCGAGCAATTCCGGTGGCAGCCAGCTGGTGTTGGGCCGCACCCGGCCGATCGCCCACAGCACGGCATCGGCGACCGCCGGTGTCTGACCGGTGCTCCAGCGCACCGGTTCGCTGGTGATCTGCTCGCCGGTGAATTCCTCGGTGACCACAGCCCGATGCTCCGGGTGCAGGCCCACGCCGAGTTCGGCCAACCGGTGCGCGACGCGTGTCCAGGTCCGCGGATGGTATTCACGCAGGGGGCGGTCCCCGGGGAAGTACAGCTCGATCTGCTTGTCGGGCCAGGTAGTGGCCAGGTTGACGGCGCTGCTGACCGCAGCCGCGCCGCCGCCGACGATGATCACCGACTTGGCCGTGGCCAGCTGTTCGTGCGCCGCGTACAGCCCGGCACCGATTTCGGCGGACGACTGCAGTGCGGGTTGCCGCCAAAACCCGTTGCTCACGCCGGTGCAGATGACCAGCGCGTCGTACGGCTCGGCGACGGTCGCGCCGTCCTCGCCGCGGCCGAGGACGGTCCTTGCGTCGAGGTCGACTCCGGTCAGTTCGGCCTGCACCGTCCGTACCCGGTCCAATTTGCGGAAACGGTCGAACGGAATCCAGTAGTCCCGCGCCCAGTCGTCGGGGCGGGCGAGCCGCACACCGAGCTCCTGGCCACTGACCAGGCCGGGTTTGGCCGAAATGCCGACCACCTCGAAGTGTGGGGCCAGGCGGATGGCGGTCAGCACGCCGACGTCGCCGAGGCCCGCAATCACCACCCGCCTGCGGGTCATGCCGTCACTTTGCGCGGTGGCCGGGGTACGAATCGAGAGACGCGGTCGATCACCTGCTGGTATTGCGGCCGGCGCTGCAGACTGCGCGTCTCCATCATCGGAATGCTGGCGCCCAGGAACATGGCGAGCATCGCCACCGCGCCAAGGAACAGCCACCACGCGTCCGACGGAGCAGCCGCCACTCCGAACAGGGCGAGGGAGAACCAGAAACCGAACTCGCCGAAGTAATTCGGATGCCGCGACCAACTCCACAGGCCGCGGTCCATCGCCGCACCGGCGTCGGCCTGGCGTACGAACCGGTGCATCTGCACGTCGGCTACGAGTTCCAGGCTGACCGCCGCCAGTCCCACCGCGAACGCGACGATCGTCAGCCAGCGGATGCCCGCGCCGGGATGCGTCACCGCGATGTAGACCGGCAGCATGCCGGCAAACACCTGCAACGTCGGGATCAGATGGATGGCGACGAGGTCGACGACAAATTCCCAACGCCCGGCCCGTTGCTTGAACATCGGGTAGCGCCAGTCCTCATGGTGCAGGCCCGGGAAGCCGTAGACCCAGTTCGCGGTCAGCCGCACCGCCCACACCACAATCAGCGCCGCCACCAGCCAGCACCGCAACTGGTCGACTCCCGGACCGGCCTTACTCCACCAATAGAACATCAGCAGTGGCGGGATCACGCTCCAGTACGCGTCGTAGAAACTGGAATTGCGGTAGACGCGGCTGAACACGAACACCACCAGGGTGGCCAGGACGTCGGCGAGGAAGGTATCCAGCCACAGCCGGCCGGTAGTGGGGCCCCAGAGCAACCAGGCGGTGGCCGCGCCTATTGCCACCACGTAAGCGAGGGTGACCAGCGTCAGTGATCGCGGCTTGCTGATCGCCGCCGTCATGGAACCGAAATCATCTCGGCCACAGCGCTTTCCGGCAAGCGCGCGTCATCCGGGTCTCCTTCAGCGCAGTGCCCGGTCAGCCCGGGCGCTCGGCCACGGTCGGCCAAACTGTAACACGTTCTAGCGGCGTGACCGAGGCCCGCGTCAGGCCGCGGGGGACTCCTGGGTGACGGCTTGATAGCCCCGCGCGCCGGCCCGGTCGACGGCAGCCTTGACCACACCGAAAATCAGCCCTTGTAGGCCCGCGCCGATGAGGGCGCTGCGGGTGGAGTTGCGCAGATCCTTGGGGTCCGGTGGCGCCTGGTCATCGTCGCTGAAGCGTTTCCAGACCTGACTGAAAACGGCGCCGGCCAGCAGGCCGCCGGTGACACTGGTGGCCATCGACAGCGGGAGGTAAAGGGCTTTCGATTTCGCGCTCATGTCGGTCCTCTTCTCGTGCGGTTGTTGCTACCCGGGTTCCCGGATCCGCACGTTCTCCAACGCTTCTGCCAAAAGTCGATTTCATTTGGCGAAATGTGAAACATGTTCCGCGGTTGCCGGATATGTTCTTGCTTGCCAGGCTGCTCAGTTTGTTTTCCGGTGGTTGCTCGATCTCGTTAGCGGGAGGCGCGTGCATGGTGGGTCGTGTGCGCAGCAATCGACCCAGGTCACGGGTGAGCGGCCGGCGGGGGGGTGGTGTTCGGCGGTCGCCTGGGGAGCGGCGGTCGGCCGGATGAGCCCAGACGCTGAGAATGGACAGGTTCGATGAATTTTTCGGTGCTGCCACCCGAGATCAATTCGCTGCTGATGTATTCCGGCGCCGGGCCGGGGTCGATCCTGGAAGCCGCGAGCGCCTGGGCGGGTTTGGCCGGCGAATTACAGTCCGCGGCATCGTCGTTCAGCACCGTCACCGCGGGGCTGGTGGAGGGAGCATGGCAGGGTCCGGCGTCGGCGGCCATGGCTGCCGCGGCCGCTCCTTACGGCAGGTACCTCAGCGCGGTGGCGGCGCAGGCCGCGGGCACCGCGGTGCAGGCCGCCGCGGCGGCTGCGGTCTTCGAGGCCGCGCAGGCCGCAATCGTGCATCCGGCGCTCATCGCGGCCAACCGTAATAATCTTGTGGCGCTGGTGATTTCGAATCTTTTCGGACAGAATGCGCCGGCGATCGCCGCCACCGAGGCTGTCTATGAGCAGTTGTGGGCTCACGATGTGTCCGTGATGGCGGGCTATCACGCCGGGGCCTCCGCGGTGGCCGAGGCGCTGGCGCCGTGGCAGCAGGCGCTGGCTCTGCCCGGCGCCGGAGTGGATTTCAGCATCTCGCTGTTCGGTCTACAACTGCTGCAGACCGGCACCGCCCACGCCAACACCACCTTCGGCGGCTTGGCCGTTGCCAGCGGCGCCAACAGTTCGGCGAGCGCCGATCTGGCCGATATCGCGTTCGCGTTCGGTGACGGCAGCAGCGCGTCGGCGACCGGCGGCGTGCTCAACATCGCCGGGGTGATAGGCAGCAACTCGATCGCGAATGCCACCGGTGCGGTCAACATCGGCACCGGTGCGCTGGCGTTCGGCAATAACAACACCGTCCTCGCCAATGCCGTCGGCGTCGGCAACATCGGTACGGTCGCGGCCGCCTTCGGAAACGACAACACCGTCTCCGCCACCGCCGAGGGTGTGCAGAACAACGCCACCGTGGCAGCCGCCTTCGGGAACAACAACACCGGCGTGGCGGCCAAGGTGACCGGCGTGGAGAACACCGGCATTGTCTCCGCGGTGTTCGGCAGCAACAACTCCACCGTGTCGGCCGACGCGTTCGGCGTCGAGAACAACGCCGTCGTGGCGGCGGTCGCCGGTAGCGGCAATGTCAATGTGCTCGCTGCCGCCGGTGGCGCGGGCGGCAACGAAGGAGTGGTGGCGGCCGCGCTGGGCAACAACAACGCGGTCGCGGCAACCGCGACCGGCGTCGGCGGCAACATCGGTACCGTCGCCGCCTCCGTCATCGGCAACAACAACGCGATCAGTGCCAACGCGACCGGCGGCGGACATCTCGGCACCGTGGCCAGCGCATTGTTCGGCGACAACAACGGCGTCAGAGCGAGCTCGTTCGGCCTCGACAACATCGCTACGGTCGCGACCGTCGGCGGCAGCGGCAACACGGCCGTCTCGGCCGACGCGAGTGGCTCGGAGAACATCGGCACGGTGGCCACGGCCTTCGGCGCCAACAATCCCACCGTCGCGGCCAGCGCACTGGGTGCCGGGAACATCGGCAACGTCGCCACGTCGTTGGGTAACGGCAGCACGGTGACCTCGAAGGTGATCGGTGCCGGCAACATCGCCACCGTCGCCACTTCGGGCGGGAACAACAACGGAGTGGGCGCCAGCGCCGTCGGCGTGGGGGCCAACACCGCTCAGATCGCCACCGCGTTCGGCAGCGGCAACACCCAGGTCAGCGCCGACGCCGGTGGGGCCGGCGGCAACATCGCGACCGTCGCGACCTCATTGGGCGACAACAACACCGCCAAAGCCAGTGCGTTGGGCGCCGGCAACATCGCCAGCGTGTCCACGGTGTTGTTCAGCAACAACAACAACTCGGCGGCCGAAACGATCGGGGTCGGGAACATTGCCACGCTGGCCACCTCCTACGGCCACGACAACAATGTCAGCGCCGAGGCCAAGGGTGTCGGCGGGAACACCGCCACCATCGCCACCGCCATCGGGCAGGGCAACTCCAAGGTTGATGCCGACGCCGGCATCGCGGGCGGCAACATCGCCACGCTGGCGACGGTGTTCGGCGACAACAACACCGCGCAGGCCAGTGCGCTGGGGGCGGGCAACACCGCCACCTTGTCCACGGTTCTGTTCAGCAACAACAACACTTCCTCGGCGAGCGCCCTGGGCGTGGAAAACATTGCCACGGTGGCCACTTCGTACGGCAACGGCAACAACGTCGCGGCCAGCGCGCCCGGTGTCGGCCTCAACGTCGCCACCTTCGCCACTGCGATCGGTGAGGGCAATACCCAGGTCTTCGCCTCGGCCGGCGGCGGCGGCGGGAACACCGCGACGCTGGCCACCGTGATCGGCGACGGCAACTCGGCGTCGGTCACCTCGACGGGCCTGGGCAACACCGCCAATATCGCCACCCTGATCGGTAACAACAACACCGCCAAGATCGACGCGTTCGGCGTCGAGAACATCGCCACGGTCGCAACCGCCATCGGCAACAACAACGGGGTCATGGCCGGCGCGCCGGGCGTGGGCGCCAACATCGCGACTTTTGCCACCGCGATCGGTGACGGCAACACCCAGGTCTCCGCCGAGGCCGGTGGCGGCGGCAGCAACATCGCCACGCTGGCCACCGTGTTCGGCAACAACAGCACCGCCAAGGTCAGTGCGACCGGCCTGGGCAACATCGCCACCATCGCCACCGGCATCGGCGACAACAGCGGTCTGGTCGCCACCGCATTCGGCGTGGACAACATCGCCACCGTGGCCACTTCCTACGGTGACGGCAACACCGCGGTTTCGGCCGAGGCGGGCGGCGCCGGCGGCAACATCGCCACCCTGGCCACGGTGTTCGGTAGCGGCAACGCCGTCACCGGGGCGCACGCGATCGGTGTCGGCGGCAACATCGTCACACTCGGCACCGTGATCGGTGACAACAATGCGGCGGTGTCAGCCAGCGCGACCGGTTCGGGCAATATCGCCTCGATCGCCACCGCCATCGGCGACCGGAACACGGCCACCGTCGACGTGACCGGGGTGGGCAACGTGCCGGTCGCCTCGACGGTGATCGGCGACGGAAACTCGATGAAGGTCAGCGCCTTCGGCCTGGAGAACATCGCGACCCTGGGCACGGTGTACGGCGACGGCAATACCGGCGGAGTGGTCGAAGCCGGCGGTGCCGGAGGCAATATCGCCACGCTGGCCACCGTCTTCGGTGACAACAACACCGCGGCCGTGGCGCGGGCGGTGGGGATCGGCGGCAACATCGCCACGCTGAGCACCGCCATCACCGACGGCAACGCCGTCTCGGCCACCGCCAACGGCGCCGGCAACATCGCGACGGCGGCGACCGCCTTTATCGGCGGCGGCAACACGGCCACCGCGTCGGCAACCGGGCTGCAGAACTACGCGACCCTGGCCACCGCGGCCGGTGCGGGCAACGGCGTCTCAGCCACCGCCTCGGGCGTCGGTGCGAACATCGCGACACTGGGCACGGCGATCGGCGACGGCAACACCCAGGTCGCGGCCACTGCCGGCGGCGTCGGCGGCAACATCGCCGTCGCCGCGACCGCGGTCGGCAACCACAACACGGTCGCCGCCAGCGTCGCCGGGCTGAGCATTGGCGGTGTCGCCACCGCCGTCGGCGACGGGAACACCGGCGTCGCGGTCCGTGCCCACCAACCTGCGAACTTCGGGATCGTGTCCACGGTTGTCGGCGACGGCAATCACCTCGTCGAGGCCAGCGGCCACGGCCCGGTCAACTTCGCCAACATCGCCACGGTGGTCGGCGACGGCAACCACGATGTCTGGGCCGGCGGGGCCGGTGTCTTCAACATCGCGGTGGTCGCTGGCGGCAGCAACGTCGCGCTGGCCGGTGACCAGTCCGGGGGACTGGCGGGCGGCAACTTCGCCATCGTCACCGCCAATGGCTCCGGGGCCAAGGCGTTCAACGGCGTCATCAACCTCGCGGTCGCCGCGGGCGACCAGCTGTCCGCGATCGCGGGCCCCGGCAGCTTCCACGTGGACATCCGGCCGCTGCTGAGGTAGCTCAGGCCTTTTCGACCTTGCCGGCGAGCGCAGTGGCAAGCTTGACGCCGGCGTCGCCGGGGTCTTTGGGGCCGCATCCGCTGACGTCGATCACCACATTGTTGCGCACCGTCAGTGCCCGCTGGCAGGCTCCGCCAACGGGCGTGCCGTTGTCGGTGGTGCTGACCGAGATGGTGGTCGTCAGCACGCCGTTTGACGAATTCACCTGTCCCACTTTCCAGGTGATTTCCGCACCGCCAGGGTCGGCGGGGACGACGAGCGGGCGATCCGCGCAGGCCGGCCAGGCCTTGGACGAGGCCTCGAAGAACGCCTTCGCCTCGGCCGCGGAGGGAAACACCACCAGGTACTGCACGGCCTCAGGGTCCATGTCCTTGGAGCCCGGGGTGGCCGGGGTGGCGCTGTCATCGCGACCGAGGGCCGCGGTGAATCCGCTGCCGGCGTAGACCGGGTTCTCGCCCGGACCGTAGGCGAACAGGCATTCGGCGGGCCACTTCCAGCCCTGCGGGTACTGCTTGTTGCCGTCGTCGGCCAGCTTGTCGGACTTGTCTTTGATCGCCATGCCCATGGTGCCCAGGATGCTGTCGATCTCCGACGGGGTGAGCAGCAGGTTGCCCAGCGCCGCCTGGGCGACCGGCGGCTTGGACGAGCTGGTTGCCGCACTCGACGACCCAGAGGACGGGGTGCTGTTGTCGTTGTCGCCACCGCAAGCGGCGACCAATAATCCGGCGGCGGCAACCGCGGCGGCTGCGGAAAGGGATCGCATAACCTGTCCTTCTTGCTTGTCGTTAAGGTGCAAGCAATCCGCGACTCCCCGGCGCGCCTGCCGCAGTTGGCGGCCTGAGCATACTGCCGCTTCGCGCCGGGGGGAACAGGTTCTTGTAACGCCTGGTTACTCCTCGCGCTCGGTCTGCTGCAAGAGCACCACCGCGCGGGCCTCGATCGTGATCCTGCCTTTCGGAGGCAGTGCTTGGCTGCTGTCCACCTGTCCGGTGCTGGTGGCGGTGTCCAGCACGGCGATCCATGCTGGACCGAATTCGTCGGGGGGAAGGACGAATTCGATTGGCTCGTGGTGGGCGTTGAAACACACCACGAAGGAGTCGTCGGTGACGCGTTGTCCGCGTGTATCGGTGCCCGGGATCCCCAGTCCGTTCAGGAAGACGGCAACCGACTTGCCGAAACCGGAATCCCAGTCCTCGTCGCTCATCTCCGAGCCGTCGGGTCGGAACCACGAGATGTCGGGTAGTCCCTCGGAACCTCGGATGCGCACCGGGGCCCCGGTGAAGAAACGCCGCCTCCGGAAGACCGGGTGCGCGGCCCGGATGGACGCCACCGTCCGGGTGAACTCGATGAGGTCGTTGTCGGCGTTGTTCCAGTCGATCCAGGTCAGCTCGCTGTCCTGGCAGAAGCCGTTGTTGTTGCCGTTCTGGGTGCGGCCGAGTTCGTCGCCGTGACAGATCATCGGAACGCCTTGCGACAGAACGGTTGTCGCCAGGAAGTTGCGCTGCTGCCGGGCCCGCAGCGCGTTGATCTCCGGGTCGTCGGTCGGGCCCTCGGCGCCACAATTCCAGGACCGGTTGTGCGACTCGCCGTCGTTGTTGTCTTCGCCATTGGCCTCGTTATGTTTCTCGTTGTAGGACACCAGGTCCCGCAGCGTGAACCCGTCATGGGCGGTGACGAAGTTGATCGACGCGACCGGTCGCCGTGCGGTGTGCTCGTAAAGGTCGGCCGATCCGCTGATCCGGGAAGCGAATTCGCTGAGGATGGCGTCTTCACCGCGCCAGAAGTCGCGGATGGTGTCGCGGAACTTGCCGTTCCACTCGGTCCACTGAGGCGGAAAATTGCCGACCTGATAGCCACCGGGCCCGACATCCCACGGTTCGGCGATCAACTTCACCTGGCTGACGATCGGATCCTGTTGCACCAGTTCGAAGAACGCCGACAGCCGATCGACGTCATAGAATTCCCGTGCCAGGGTGGAGGCCAGGTCGAAGCGGAATCCGTCCACATGCATCTCGGTCACCCAGTAGCGCAGCGAATCCATGATGAGTTGCAGGGTGTGCGGATGCCCGACGTTGAGGCTGTTGCCGGTGCCGGTGTAGTCCATGTAGTACTGCTTGTCGTCGTCGACCAACCGGTAATAGGCGGCGTTGTCGATGCCGCGCATCGACAAGGTGGGTCCCATGTGGTTTCCCTCGGCCGTGTGGTTGTAGACGACGTCGAGGATCACCTCGATGTTCGCCTCGTGCAGCGTGCGCACCATGGCCTTGAACTCCTGGACCTGGCCACCGGGTGTGTTGCTGGCGGTGTACTTGAAATCGGGGGCAAAGAACCCGATTGTGTTGTACCCCCAGTAGTTTGACAGCCCCTTCTCGATGAGGGTCGAGTCGTTGGCGAAGTGGTGTACCGGCATCAGCTCAATGGCATTGACGCCGAGGCTGGTCAGATGCTCGATGATCGCCGGGTGCGCGATCGCCGAATACGTGCCCCGCATCCGCTCGGGGATCGCGGGATGGGTCTGGGTGAGGCCCTTGACGTGGGCCTCGTAGATGACCGTGTCGGCGTACTCGTGGCCGGGCGGCCGGTCCACACCCCAGTCGAAGTAGGGGTTGATCACGACGGACTTGGGCATGTTGGCCGCCGAGTCCTCGTCATTGCGGCTGTCCGGATCGCCGAAGTTGTAGCTGAACAACGACTGGTCCCACTGGAATGACCCGTCGATCGCCTTCGAATACGGGTCCACCAGCAACTTGTTCGGGTTGCACCGGTGGCCGTTGGCGGGATCGTAGGGGCCGTGGACCCGGAAGCCGTAGCGCTGGCCGGGCTGCACGCTGGGCAGGAACGCGTGCCAGACGAACCCGTCGACTTCCGGCAGCGCAATCCTGGTCTCGGAGCCGTCGTCGTCGAACAGGCAGAGTTCGACCCGCTCGGCCACCTCGCTGAACACCGCGAAATTCGTACCGGAGCCGTCATAGCTGGAGCCGAGTGGATAAGCCTTGCCCGGCCACACTTCGGGGCGTTCTTCGGGCTGGCCGGTTCCGCCGGCGACCCCACGCGCTGCGCTCTGCTCCGGGCTGACATTGGTAACCACCGTGCCTCCTGACGTTGACGGTTTGACCGAACTGGGAACACCGGCGGTCGCGCTCTGTATATCCGCTGCCGGGCCGGGTTAAGCATGAGATCGCTCTCAGTCTGCCGCGGGGGACGAAACACCCTCCGTGAAGGTCTGTTTCAGAATTCCGGCGAGGGTTGCGACACGGTCACGGACACATACCTATTGACCGCTCAGCGGTCACAAAAACCTCATTGCTCACTATCGTCACATCAACCCATGCGGACGTCAATGCGGCGTCCGGCCTCTGGAAAGGTGTGACATGTCGGCGATTCCTCGCTTTGTTTCGGTATCGCTGGCAGCGACGGCCGCTGTCGGGCTCATCCTTCCAATCAGTCTCGTTCCCGGCCTCGCTCCGCAGGCGCATGCGTTGCCGTGTAGCGCGCCCGAAGCTAACGTCCCACCGCCGGCGAACGCTGTGGTCACCAATCCGGGGGGCAAGGTGCTCGGGCCCATGAACAAGCGGCCCCGCGGCGCCAACGACCGCGCACCGCTGCCACGCCTGGGACCGCTGCAGCGCGTGCTGCAACCCGGACAGCGCTACTCCGCGCCGATGCAACAACAAGCGCTCGTCCCGGGCGCCAACCCCGCACCACCGGCTCCCGCGCCACCCGCCGCGGGTCAGCAGCCCGCGGCCGGCCAGCTGGCTCCGGCCCCAGAAGGTGCCGTTGTTCCGCCGCCCAATCCGGCTCCGGCGCCGCCGGCCGGGGCGCCGGAAGCCGACGGCGCGCTCGGTGGCTCCAACACCTCGCTGGTCGAGTGGGTGACCGGACCGGACGGGCCGAACAAGACCCTCGAACGATTCGGCATCTCCGGAACCGACCTCGGAATCCTCTGGGACAACGGTGATCCCGCCAACCATCAGGTGCTGATGGCCTTCGGTGACACGTTCGGCTACTGCGCAGTCAAGGGCGACCAGTGGCGCTATAACGTGTTGTTCCGCAGTAACGACCAAGATCTGTCCCACGGATTACACGTCGCCGCCGGTGACCCCAACAACCGGTACGCCGGTTCGCCGACGCAGCAGCCGGGCTTCTCCCGGCAGGTCATCAACAGCATCAAATACGCCAGGGAAGAAACCGGAATCATCCCGACCGCCGCCATCTCGGTCGGCAAGACCCAGTACATCAACTTCATGTCCATCAAGGACTGGGGTCGCGATGGCGAATGGTGGACGAACTACTCCGGCGTCGCGATGTCCAACGACAACGGCCAGACCTGGTCGGTCTACCCGGGCACCATCCGCGCCAACGGGCCGGACGCCGCGCGGGTCCCGTATGTCGAGGGCAATGAGAATTTTCAGATGGGTGCCTACCTGAAGGGCAGCGACGGCTACCTGTACTCCTTCGGCACACCCAACGGGCGCGGCGGCGCGGCACACCTGTCGCGCGTGCAGCCGCGGTTCATTCCCGACCTCACCAAATACGAGTACTGGAACGGCGATTCGAACTCCTGGGTGCCGAACAAGCCGTCGGCGGCGACCCCGGTCATCCCGGGCCCGGTTGCCGAGATGTCCGCCCAGTACAACACCTACCTCAAGCAGTACCTGGTGATGTACACCAACGGCGCCAACGACGTGGTGGCTCGCACCGCGCCCACCCCGCAGGGACCTTATGGCCCGGAGCACCTGCTGGTGTCGAATTTCCAGATGCCGGGCGGCGTCTACGCGCCGATGATGCACCCGTGGACGACGGGCAAGGACGTGTACTTCAACCTATCGCTGTGGTCGGCATACGACGTGATGCTGATGCACACGTCGCTTGGTTAGCGGCTCGGTTAAGGGTCGATGGGGCGGTTCGTCCATTCCCGCCCGGCGCGCCGCGACGAACGGAACCATCCGCCCGCGGCTCCCGTTCCGCCGTCGGTCGGAATCGTGTGGCCAGTGACGAATGACGAGAGGTCTGAGGCCAGGAACAGAATGACCCGGGCCTGGTCCTCGGGCAGACCCATGCGCCCGACCGGCACCCACTGGGGCCATTGCTGGTGTTCCTCGGCGGAGAGCCACTGGGAGTAGGGCACCTGCAGCGATTCGGTGACGTCCGGGCCGATCGCGTTGACGCGCACGCCATCGCGGCCGACCTGCACCGCCAGGCTGCGGGTGAAGTGGATGACGGCCGCCTTGAACGCGGCGTAGACGGGATCTTCCGGGTAGCCGCGCAGTCCCTCGACGGAGGACACGTTGACGATCGCACCGGCTCGTTGATCGATCATCATCGGCAGGAAAGCCCGGGTGACCAGGAAGACGTGGTGCAGGTTCACCCGGTACAGCTCGGCCCACAGGCCGGGGTCGGTACCGGCGAAGCCGCCCGGGTGCCGCACCCAGTGCCCGACGTTGTTCACCAGCACGTCGATCCGGCCGTAGCCGTCGCGCACCGAGGCGGCCAGCGCCTGGACCTCATCTGGCTCCCGCACATCGGTCACCACCGCCTGCGCCGAGCCGCCGATCTGGGCCGCGGTCCGGTGCGCGCGCTCGCCGTCGATGTCGGCGATGACCACCCGGGCACCATGCTCGGCGAACAGCCGCGACGTCGCCGCACCGATACCGCCGCCTCCGCCGGTGACTACTGCGACACGACCCGTCAGCAACCCATTAGCGTGCGCCATGGTCATATCTTGTGCCGAAGCTGACAGGATGCTCCAGGTGACGCGACCCAACTTTCTGGTGATTGTGGCCGACGATCTCGGCTTCTCCGACCTCGGCGCCTTCGGGGGCGAGATCAATACCCCCAATCTGGACCGGCTGGCCTATCAGGGGGTCCGGTTCACCGACTTCCATTCGGCGCCGGCCTGCTCGCCCACCCGCGCGATGCTGCTCACCGGCATCGATCACCACATCGCGGGCATCGGCACCATGCTGGAGGTGGCCGTCCCCGGCTTCCAGGGCGCGCCGGGCTACGAAGGCTACTTGAACGACCGGGTGGTCGCGCTGCCGGAACTGCTGCGCGATGCCGGCTACCTGACGCTGATGTCGGGCAAATGGCATCTGGGCGCCACCATTGAAACGTCGCCGTGGGCACGTGGTTTCGAGCGCTCCTTCGCGCTGCTGCCGGCCGGCGCCAGCCACTACGGCGGCGGAGGCGGCGGATTTCTTTCGGTGCCAACCCAATACACCGAGGACGACCACTTCGTCACCGTCGGCGAGGACTTCTACTCGTCGGACTACTACACCGACACTTTGTTGCGTTATCTGGGTGAACGTTCCCCCGACGACGAGCGACCGTTCTTCGCCTATCTGCCGTTTCAGGCGCCACACTGGCCGCTGCAGGCACCCGACGAATCCATCGCGACCTACCGCGGCCGCTACGACGCCGGGCCGGACGTGTTGCGCGAGGAACGGCTGGCCGCACTGAAGCGACTGGGCCTCTGTCCGCCCGATGTCGAGGCGCATCCCGTGGTGGCCGACGGCGCCCCGGAATGGGACGACATGTCCGACGACGAGCGGGCGCGCTCGGCGCGCAGCATGGAGGTCTATGCCGGGATGGTGGACCGGATGGACTGGAACATCGGCCGGGTCGTCGACTACCTGTCCGAGACCGGCGAATTGGACAACACGGTGGTGATCTTCCTGTCCGACAACGGCGCTGAGGGCGCGATCGTGGAGGCGATGCCGCTGCGCGGCCCGCAGATCGCCGCGCAGATCGAAAAGTACTGCGACAACAGCCTAGACAACCTCGGCCGCCCCAGCTCCTACATCTGGTACGGCCCGCGCTGGGCGCAGGCCGCCACCGCGCCGTCCCGTCTGCACAAAGCCTTCACCACCGAAGGAGGTATCCGGGTGGTCGGCTTCGCCACCTGGCCGGGCTTCGAGCGGCAAGGGGAGATCGGCACCGCGTTCACGACCGCCATGGACATCGCGCCTACCGTGCTGGAATTGGCCGGCGTCGAGCATCCCGGCGCCAGCTATCGCGGCCGCCAGGTGGCACCGATGCAAGGGCGCTCGATGGTGGGGTATCTCTCGGGCGGAGCGCACAGCGTGCACGACGCGCAGACCGGTACCGGGTGGGAGTTGTTCGGCCGGCGCGCGATTCGGCAGGGCGACTGGAAGGCATTGCACCTACCCGCGCCGTATGGCCCCGGGGTCTGGCAACTGTATGACCTCGCGGCCGATCCCGGTGAGATCCACGATCTGGCCGCAGAGCATCCGGACAAGCTTGCCGAACTCGTCGCGCTGTGGGAACGCTATGTCGCGGACAACGGAGTGATCGTCGAGCCGATATCGGTTTTCGACGCCGACCCGTCGCTGTTCGGCTGAAACCCCCGGCGATTCAGTCCTTCCCGCGTGGCGGAGGCTGGACCTCGACGCCGCCTGACGTGTGCTCGGGTCCGGCGTCGGGGTGTTCGGCCGGGACCCGCTCGCGGTACTTCGCAGCCTCGCCGGGACCGGGATTTTCCGCGGACCGCTTCTCACCGCGGTACGGACCGGGCTTCGGCCGCGGCTTACCCCCCGGGAAGGCCAACCGAAAGATGGTACGGTGCACCATGAACCATTGCTTGCCGAAGCGCCCGGAGTTGTAGGGCAGCTCGTAGCGTTCGCAGATGTCCTTGATCTTCGGTGCGATCTCCGAATACCGGCTGCTCGGCATGTCGGGATACAGGTGATGCTCCACCTGATAACCGAGATTGCCGCTGATCACGTGGAACAGCGGGCTGCCCTCGATGTTGGCCGCGCCGACCAGCTGCCGCAGGTACCACTCCCCGCGGGTTTCGTCCTCGACCTCTTCCTGGCTGAACGTGTAGGTCTGGTCCGGGAAGTGACCGCAGAAGATGATGGCGTGCGCCCACACATTGCGGATGACATTGGCCAGGGCGTCGGCGGCGAGGGTGCGCAGGTAGGTGCTTTCGACGCCGGGCAGCACCTTGTCGAAAAACGTTGCCATCGAACCGATCCGGCCCCTGTTGGAGATCTTGCGAAGTCGTCGCCCGAGGCGAGATTCGGCCGGCTGGTCGAGTCGTCCGCGCAGGGCCAGCTGGGCCAGCGCGAAGGCTCCCGCACTGATCAACGGCCAGCCCAGGTAGTCCTTGTTGACTTGCGAGCGGGCCTTGACGCCAATGCCTTTCAGGTCCTTCCGGACTTCTGACCAAGGCTTCTCGCGGGCGCGGATGGCGTCGATGTCCATGTCGTGCACGGCCACGCCCCACTCGAACAGAACGGTCAGCAGCGCGTTGTAGAAGAACTGGCCCAGATACCTGGGGTGCCACTTCTGGTTCGGATCGATCCGCATGATCTCGTAGCCGAGATCCTTGTCCTTGCCGCGGATATTGGTATAGGTGTGATGGATGTAGTTGTGCGAGTGCTTCCACGACTCAGCGGTGGAGGCAGTGTCCCAGTCCCACACCGAGGAATGAATATCGGGATCGTTCATCCAATCCCATTGGCCGTGCATGACGTTGTGGCCGATTTCCATGTTCTCCAGAATCTTGGCCATGCCCAGCAGTGCGGTTCCGAGAATCCACGCGGTCCTCGACCTGGACGCGAGCAGTAAGACCCGCCCGACCACCACGATCTGGCGTTGCGTGGAGATGACTGTCTTGATGTAGTTGCGGTCACGTTCGCCGAGGTCGGCGAAAACCTCGTCGTGGATCGCGTCGAGTTCTTTCCCGATCTTCTCCCGTTCTTGTTCGCTCAGGTGGGCGAACGGGCTTTCGGGCCGTTGCAAAGTAGAGGTCACTGCGAGTTCCTTTCCGTCACAGTTCGAGTTCGACGTCGCCTTCGGCACTGTTGATGCAGATGCGGACGTCCTGTCCCGTGGGTTCGGTGATGTCGCCCGAGCGCAGATCACGCAGCTTGCCCGATTTGAGCGTGCCTACGCAGGTGTGGCAGATGCCGATTCGGCAGCCGAAGTTGAGCTCCAGCCCAGCATTCTCCCCGGCCTCCAGAATGGATGTGCCGCCGTCACATTCGGCGGTCTTGTCGCTCTTGAGGAAGGTCACCTCGCCGCCCTCACCGGCCGCGGCGTCGCCACCGATCTTCGGCTGGAACCGCTCGTAGTGCAGGCGTTCCGGATCACCGTTGTTCTCCCAGTGCTCGATCAGCGCGTCGAGCATCTCCTCAGGCCCCGAGCAGAACGCCTCGCGCTCGCGCCAGTCCGGACAGACCTCGTCGAGGTCGCTGGGCTTGAGCCGCCCGCGATCCGACGTGAGGCGCAGGTCCAGCCGCATTCCGTCATGGCGGTTGTCGAGGTCCTCGAGGACCTCGAGAAACATGATTTGCTCGCGGGTGCGGGCCGAGTGGATCACCAGCACGTCGCTCATCTCGTCGCGACGGTCGAGGCTGCGCAGCATGCTCATGATCGGGGTGATGCCGCTGCCGGCGCTGATGAAGAGCATTTTGGCGGGCAGCGGCTCGGGCAGGGTGAACACGCCTTCGATCTCGCCGAGCCGGACCAGCTCCCCGGGCTGAATTCTCTCGACGAGGTAGGGCGAGACCACGCCGCTGTCGACCTTCTTGGGGGTGACGCTGATCAGGCCGTCGACGGGCTCCGGATCCGAAGTCAGCGAGTAGGCGCGCCAGTGGTACACACCGTCGATCACCAGGCCCAGCCGCACGTACTGGCCCGGCTTGTGGCCGGGCCATTCGTAGCCGGGACGGATCAGCACACTGGCCGCTTCCGAGCCCTGCGGCTCGACCCGCTCGACCTTGCCGCGAAGCTCTTTGGTCGTCCAGAGCGGGTTAATCATCTCGATGTAGTCGTCTGGCTGCAGCGGCTTGAACAACTGTCGCACCGCTCGCAGGAACAATCTACGCCCGCGGGGGACCTGTGGTTGAGCGCCGCGTTCTGCCATAGACATCCAGTATACAGATGTACGCTGAAACTAGCATTCTGAAAAATATCCCATTGCTGTCAACGGTATTGGACACTCGTTGAGTCAGTTAAGTAATGAACATACGTTCACCGAAGAGTGAAGGCACGCGTCAGCCCCACAGGTCGCGCCTGTGAGCAGGATTACCTCTCTACACCGGTTTAAACCTCGCAGACCTTAGCGGCCGAGTGGTGAACGGGCGAAGCTCGACCAGCGTGTCGCGTCGCGAGATGCACAATCGACGGCTAAGAAGGACCCATGCCGCCGATTGACCTGGCCGGTGCTGCCGTGGCGATCACCGGCGGTGCGCGAGGCATCGGGCTGGCCACCGCAAAAGCGTTCGCCGCCAGGGGGAGCCGCGTCTTCATCGGTGATCTCGACGCTGATCTGGCGGCCGAGGCCGCCGCCCGGGTCGGCGGACAGGGCTACGGTCTGGACGTACGCCGCCGAGAATCCTTCGAGGCGTTTCTTGCTGCGGTCGATGGGGCCGGGGCGCCGCTGACGGTGCTCGTGAATAACGCGGGCATCATGCCCGCGGGCCGCTTCGCGGACGAGGATGACGCGATCACCGACGCGATCCTGGACATCAACACCCGGGGTGTGCTCATCGGCACCAAGCTCGCCTTACCGGGCATGCTCGCGCGCGGCCACGGCCATATTGCGAACATCAGTTCCTATCTGGGCAAGGTCCCCGCAGCCGGCTTGGCGACCTACTGCGCGAGCAAACATGCGGTAGTCGGGTTCAGCGAGGCCCTGCGCGACGAGCTCGCCGGGACCGGGGTCACCGTCTCGGTCGTGCTGCCCTGCGCCGTGCGCACCGAGTTGACGGCCGGAGTCAAGCTGGGTGGCGTATTACCCACTGTCGATCCCGAAGACATCGCCGAGGCGGTGGTTCAAGCCTGCGCTCATCGGCGCGCCGCCGTTGCGGTGCCGCGATGGATGCGGGCATACGAGGCCGCCGCCGCCACGGTGCCGGACCGACTGGTAGCCGCCGTGCGCGGCAGTCTCACCCGGGCGCGCGTGTTGCGGACTCTGGACACGGATGCCCGCTCCGGCTATGACGCACGGGTGCGCGGTGCGGCTAAGAGTCCGTAATTTACTGCACTGCAACAGATCTCGAAACTGTCAAGGTTGACGCAATAAACACGAAGCAGCACAACGGATTTCCGTCCAACGAGCTTACCCTTGCCTCCGCTGTAGATGCCCTCCCAATAGCCTGTCAATGTACTGAAGACGCGCCGTAATGCCGAATTGTGTTAGAAGTCACCGCGTCTGGCTGAACTGAATGGCTGTTGCCACACGTCTGCCTGGACATGACCGAAACAAGCTACGTCACATCAGCTAAGCAAGCGCGAGCCAGTCGGGGCGCGCCGCGTATCGTCGGGACGGCGCTGGCCCTGCCTCCGCACCGGCACACTCAGGACCAGATAACATCTGAGCTCGCCGGGGTCAGCGCACCGGAATTCTCGCGCTTCGCCCGGACCTCCGGCGTCGACGAACGCAGTCTCGCACTACCACTTTCGCGATACCCGAAGCTGACCGGCTTTACCGAAGCCAACAACGCCTACATTGAAATCGCCACGAATCTGGCCGAGGGGGCCATACATTCTGCGCTCGCCGCGGCGGGCATTCGACCAGACGAAGTAGATACTGTCATGACAGTGTCGAGTACCGGCGTGGCGGTGCCCACCATCGATGCGCGGTTGCTGTCGCGCATCGGGCTGCGGCCAGACGTCAAGCGTGTTCCGCTGTTCGGTCTCGGATGTGTAGCAGGTGCGGCCGGAATGGCGCGCGTTCACGACTACCTGCGTGGCTTTCCCGGCGACGTCGCCGTGTTGTTGTCGGTGGAGTTGTGTTCGCTGACTCTGCAGCGCGACGACACGTCGATTCCGGCGCTGATCGGGGTTAGCTTGTTCGGAGACGGCGCCGCCGCCATCGTCGCCTGCGGAGCAAGCCGAACCTCGCACCGCCCCAACGCATATGCAGATGCACGCATCTTGGCGACACGCAGCCGGGTAATTCCGGACTCCGTCGACGTCATGGGCTGGGACATCGGCTCGAGCGGCTTTGCGCTGGTGATGTCGCGCGATGTGCCGAAGATGGCAGACGAGTACCTGCGGGGGGAAGTGGACGCCTTCCTCGCCGATCACGCCCTCTCGGCTGCCGACATCTCCGCGTGGATCTGCCATCCCGGCGGCCCCAAGGTACTCGACTCTATTCAGAATGCGGTCGGGCTTGCACCGCAAGCATTGCGCCACAGCCGAAATTCGATGCGAGAGAACGGCAACATGTCGTCGGTTTCCGTTCTCGATGTGCTGGGCCGCACGCTGGCCGCGCCACCGCCCGAAGGATCTTTCGGCGTCATGCTGGCGATGGGCCCCGGGTTCAGCTTCGAACTGCTGCTGTTGGGCTGGTGAGACGGTGGCGTACTACCTGCTGTTCATTGTCGCCGTCGGCCTGGAACGCGGTGTGGAACTCTTCGTCGGCAACCGCAATGCGGCATGGTCGTTCGCACAGGGAGGCCGAGAATACGGCCGGGGCCACTACCCGGTGATGGCCGGCATGCACGCGCTGTTGCTGCTCAGCTGCATCGGGGAAGCCTGGGTCGCCCACCGCCCGTTCATCCCCTGGCTGGGCTGGGCGATGGCCGCCGTCGTGTTCGGCAGCACAGCGGTGCGGTGGCGCTGCGTCACGGTGCTCGGCAAGCGCTGGAACCCGCGTCTGATCGTGATACCCGGCGCTCCATTGATCAGCGGCGGGCCTTATCGCTGGCTTCGTCACCCCAACTACGCGGCGGTCACCGCCGAGGTGGCGGCGCTGCCGCTGGTTCATTCCGCCTGGCTGACCGCAATCGCCTTCAGTATCGCCAACGCGTTGGTGCTCAAGGTGCGGATCCGAGCGGAAAACGTAGCCCTGGATGCCGCCGTCACCGGGTCCGGCTCCCGCGACCCCGCCGCGACAGGCACTTCCGATACTGACGGTAGCGGAATAGAGTGGGGGAGGTGACCAGCCCTGTCGACGGCAAGTACCTGCATACCTGCCCATTGTGTGAAGCCATGTGCGGCTTGGATATCCGCGTCCAAGGCGGCAAAGTCGCCGGCATTCGCGGCAATCGGGACGATGTGTGGAGCCGCGGACACATCTGCCCCAAGGGCGCCGCGCTGGCCGCGTTGCACGACGACCCGGACCGGATTCGGCAACCGCTGATCAAAGTGGACGGGCGGTGGCACGAGGTCAGCTGGGACGCCGCATTTCGGCGCTGCACCGAATTGCTGGCGCCGGTGATCCGCAAGTATGGGATCGGCGCCGTCACGGCGTACACCGGCAACCCACTGGCGCACTCGTTCTCGCTGGCCCGTTACGCGGGCGTGCTGCTGGGCATGTCCGGCATCCCGGTCACCTATTCGCCTGGAACGGTCGACCAGTGGCCGAAAAACCCTTCGTCGCATCTGATGTACGGCGGCTGGTGGAACTTCCCGGTGCCCGATATCGAACGCACGGACCTGCTGGTGATCATGGGCGCTAACCCTGCCGCGTCGCAGGGTTCACTGCTTGCGGCGCCGAACGTGATGGGCCTGATCGACGCGATTCGCAAGCGCGGCAAGGTGATCGTGATCGATCCGGTGCGGACCCGCACCGCCGATCACGCCGATGAGTGGCTACCGATCGTGCCCGGCACCGACGCGGCACTGTTGCTTGCCGTCGCGCATGTCCTGTTCGCCGAGGATCTGGTGGCGCCCGGGCCGCACGTCGAAGGCGTGGACACGATGCGCCGGGTGGCGGCGCAGTGGCCGCCGGGCCGAGTGAGTGCCGTCACCGGCATCGGCGAAGAGCGCATCCGAGAGCTGGCCCGCGAACTGGCCGGTACCGCCAAGTCCGTGGTGTACGGCCGAATCGGACTGTGTAACCAGGAATTCGGCAGCCTGGCCAGTTGGCTGGTCGACGTCGTCAACATCCTCACCGGGCATTTCGACACACCGGGCGGCGCGATGTTCCCGCGGCCGGCGGCCTGGTCCATCACAACGCAACCGTTGCCGGGCCTGGAGGACGGCGCGCCGGAATTCGGTCGTTGGCACACCCGGGTGCGCGGGGCGAAGGAAGTTCTCGGCCAGGTTCCGGTGTCCTGCATGGTCGAGGAGATCGCGACTCCGGGGGAGGGGCAGCTGAAGGCGCTGATCACCGTCGCCGGCAATCCGGTGCTCTCCTCGCCCGGCGGCGACAAGCTCGACGAGGCTCTTCCGATGCTGGAAGCGATGATCTCCGTTGACAATTGGCTCAACGAGACCACCCGCCACGCCGACGTGCTCCTGCCCGGGCTGTCACCGCTCGAGCAGCCGCACCACGACGACCTGGTGCTGCAGTTCGCGATTCGCAGCTTCGCCAACTATTCGGCGCCGGTGTTCGACCCGGGCGAGCGGCCACACGAGTGGGAGATCTTGATCCGACTCACCGGACTGTGCACCGGCACGCCCGCCGAGGATGTCGACGTCGACGCCATCGACGACGGCTTCTTCGACTATCTCGCATTCACCCGAGGGCTCGACGGGGCCACCATTCGGCAGCGCTACCAGCACGGCGGCCCGGAGCGAATGCTGGATCTGACCCTGCGCACGGGCCCCTTCGGCGACCGGTACGGCGACAACCCGGGCGGTCTCACCCTTGACCTGCTCAAGGCCCACCCGAATGGAATCGACTTCGGGCCGATGGTGCCCCAGCTACCCGGGATCCTCGGGACCGCGGACAAGAAGATTCGGCTTGCCCCGCAGTACCTGCTGGACGACCTTTCGCGACTGGCCGCCCGGCTGGAACGTCCCGCCGCCCCCCTGGTGCTAGTCAATCGACGGCATCTGCGTTCGAACAACTCGTGGCTGCACAATGTGCCCGCGTTGATGAAGGGCCGCGACCGTTGCACGCTGCTGATGCATCCTGCGGACGCCGCCCGGTACCGTGTCTCCGACGAGGACATCGTCACGGTGAAGTCGGAGTCCGGCGAAATCAAGGTGCCGGTCGAGATCACCGAAGCGATAAGTCCCGGTGTGGTGTCAATGCCGCACGGCTGGGGTCACGACAAGGCGGGTACGCGCTTGTCGGTGGCCAACGGCTCGCCTGGCGTAAACACCAATGTGCTCTCGCCTCCGACCCTGATCGACGAGCCGTCGGGCAACGGCGTTCTCAACGGAATCCCGGTCACCGTCAGCTGATTTCGGAAGCGGGCCGGCTAGACCCCTGTGTTGATCGCCTGATCTGCTGTGGCACGCATCTGGTCGGACAACCGGAGCAGATCGTGCTCGCCGACTCCGTTGGGCAGGGTGTAGGCCACTTGACGCAATTCGACGGCGTAATTTCGCAACTGCTGGCGGAGCGTCTCGATTGTGGGCATGACGCCTCCTAAAGGTGGGACTGGCCCGGGCGCCCCTCTGATCGACCGGCCCCTTCGAATCTATGCCGGATGCCGCCGGGTTCGCGACGCGGGCGGAGCGGTATTTACCAGAGATTGACTGGCCATTTACAGTCCGTACCACTTTGCCGCACCTGGGCGACACCCGCCGCGCCGCGATTGCGGCACCACTATTAGCTGACAGGACCTGCGAGGGGCCGCCGCCGGAACTTAGTCGGAGCTCTCCAACTCGTCGTCGATCACCACAGTTTCCTGCTGCTCCTGCCAGTCCGCAGGACTCGTCTCGAGCGGCAACTCGCCCGGCTCGACCTCGTACTCGTCAGCTTCCGTTGGATCGGTCGCGGACCGCAGCTGCTCAGCGGCGTCGGCGATGGGCACGTCGTCGGGGAAGGTGTTGTCGCGCTGGGGCATGGACGCCAAACTACCCGGTGTGCGCCGATGAAAACGCCGAGGATGCCTGTGCTCGGGCCCGTGGTCGGTTTCCACGATCGTCCCGCGGGCTACTATGCGGCCATGGCGCTCGACGAAGGATCGACGTTTGCCGGATACACCGTCATCAAGCGGTTGGGATCCGGCGGCATGGGTGAGGTCTATCTGGCCAAGCACCCTCGACTGCCGCGCCAGGACGCGCTCAAGGTCCTCAAGGCGGAGGTGTCGGCCGACCAGGAGTACCGGGAACGGTTCCACCGCGAAGCCGACACCGCGGCCACGCTGTGGCACCCGCACATCGTCGCGGTGCACGACCGCGGCGAGACCGACGGCCAGCTGTGGATCGACATGGACTACGTCGACGGCACCGACGCGGGGGAGTTGCTGGAGGAGCGGTACCCCAACGGCATGCCCGGCCCGGAAGTCGTCGAGATCATCACCGCGGTTGCGGAGGCGCTCGACTATGCCCACCTGAACAAGCTGTTGCACCGCGACGTCAAGCCCGCCAACATTTTGATCGCGCAACCCGATTCGCCGGAGCGGCGGATCCTGTTGGCCGACTTCGGCATCGCCGGTCTGGTCGGGGAGTCGACGGGATTGACCGCGACCAACATGACGGTAGGCACCGTCGCCTACGCGGCACCCGAACAGCTGATGGGCAGCGACCTCGACGGGCGAGCCGATCAGTACGCGCTTGCCGCCTCGGCATACCAGTTGCTCACCGGTGCGCCCCCGTTCCAGCACTCCAATCCCGCGGTGGTGATCAGCCAGCATCTCAGCGCCTCACCCCCGGCCATCAGCCAGCGCAGCCCCGAGCTGTCCAACCTCGATCCGGTCTTCGCCAAGGCGCTGGCCAAGGACCCCAAGGATCGCTATCTGCGGTGCATCGATTTCGCGCGGGCCCTGAGCCATAACCTGGGTGGCGGCACGGGCGACCCGGATGAAACCAGCCTGTCCTTGCCCGCGGTGGCCGCTTCAGGGGCAAGGCGCTCCCTGCTGCGACCGGCCGTCATCGTGCCGGCGCTGCTGGGGATCCTGCTGGTCATCGCTGTCGTGTTCGCGTTGCAGGAGTATTTGCGCGCCGATAAGGAGGAGCGCGCGACACCCGCTCCGCAAACACCGGCACCTACGTCGGTTTCCACGAGCCCGGCAGGGGCCACCCCGACGGTGACTCCCGCGCCGGAGATCCCGGTCGTCGCGATCGGTGCCGACTGTTTCCCTTTGGGCAGTCTCGGCACCACGAAGACCGGCGCGACGGCTTACTGCTCGATGATTCAGGGCACCAACACCAGCATCTGGTCGCTGACCGAGGGCACGGCGGCCAGCCCCACCGTCAGCGCCAGCCTGGAACCGAATGAGACCCCGCCGCCCACCGAGCAGGAGACACCGGTTCGGGTGTGCATGGAGCAGACCGGGCAAACCAGGCTGCAGTGCCTACAGGAAATCCGCCGGGGCAACGGCAGGCCCTAGACGCACCCGCTGACGCTGACGCGCCGGCCGACGTTCGCGCACACGTTGATATTTGGCGGCGGCGGCGGGGGAGGCGGATAGTCCTCCGGCAACGGCGCATAGTCCGTCGGCGGCGGGGCGTAGGGGGCGACGGCGTCGGCGATGTTGGTGCAGCCGCTGACGGAAATGCGCCGGCCGGCGTTGACGCACACATCGGCCAGCGCGGTCCCTGATGGCGTCCTTACCACGAGTAGGTCCGGCGCGATGGTGACTGCCAGCGCCAAGATGGCGAAGGTGAAGCCGGTCCTCTTCCAGTAAGCCCGCTGCGCCACGGCGTATCTCCTTCCGGTGAGAAATTCATCATATTCGCGCGCTGGATGCTGAACCTCGCGGGCGCGCAGGCCGCCAGTGTTGCAGCGGAGGGCACTCGCGGTTGTTGGTGAACGTGACTCAGAGACCCACGGCATGGCCGGGAGGGTCACCGCGGCTCCGAAAACGGCGGTGTCAGCGACCCGTCATCGTGCGCTCAGGGTAAGGTCTGTTGCTACGGGAAAGCTTATCCTAGAATGTAATTCGCATTTCGCTGGCTCGGTAGCGGGAAGCCCGTGCACTCCCGCCCGATCATCTGACGGTCCGCGTGGCGGAGATGTGTCATGAGGGCGAACGCTCCGGGCAGGCGCGTCGAAAATTTTCTCCGGAAAGCTTCCCATGAAACGGCTTCAGGGATAGTCTCACGGTGTGTTGAGACTTGGTCTCTAAATTTCTGCCCCGTTCTGCGAAGGGCATGACCGGATGCGAGGAGTCCGTCGATGTCACTTTTCGTTGTTCCGGACCTGCTGGCTGCGGCCGCTGGCGATCTTGCGGTCATCGAACAGGCGTTGAGCGCAGGCAATGCGGCGGCGGCTGTGCCGACGGCGGGGGTGACCGCTGCGGCTGCCGACGAGGTGTCGGAGGCGATCGCGGCGTTGTTCGGAGCGTATGCCCAGCAATACCAGGTGATCAGTGCACAAGCCATGACGTTTCACCATCGGCTTGTCTTGTCCCTGGGCGCGAGCGCGGGAAGCTTCGCCTTCGCTGAAGCGACCAACGCGTCGGCCGTGCAATCGGCCGGGCAGGCTTTGCTAGCGGTGATCAACGCGCCCACCGAGGCGCTGGTAGGCCGCGCCTTGATCGGTAACGGCGCTGACGGGGCCAGTGGGCCGATCGGACAACCGGGACAGCCGGGCGGAATTCTCTACGGCAATGGTGGCAGCGGTGGCAATAGCACCAATGCCGGCGCGTCCGGGGGTGCCGGCGGCGCGGCGGTGTCGGCGGCGCAGGTCAGTCCGGTGCATCCAGTGGTGTGCCAACCAACGGAAGCCAGGGCGGCGACGGGGGAGTCGGCGGACGGGGCGGCAGCGGTGGTGCGGGCATCAATGGCGTAGGTGGCGGCCAGGGCGGCGCCGGCGGTGACGGTGGTCAAGGCGGCGCCGGCGGTGCCGGCGGTCGCAACACCGGGATTGGTGCCACTGCCACCGGTGCGGACGGTGGCCGAGGTGGATCCGGCGGTCAGGCCGGCGCGGGCGGCGCCGGAACCGACGGTGGTGGAGCCGGCGCCAACGGTACGGGCGGACGTGGCGGCGCCGGTGGCGATGGTGGCGGCGGCGG
Source organism: Mycobacterium gordonae (assembly GCF_002101675.1). Taxonomy (GTDB): domain Bacteria; phylum Actinomycetota; class Actinomycetes; order Mycobacteriales; family Mycobacteriaceae; genus Mycobacterium; species Mycobacterium gordonae. The sequence continues at coordinate 111,848 of NZ_LQOY01000241.1, forward strand.
CACCGGAAAGGCTGGTACGAGCGGCATTTTCGGGCCCGGCAACGGCCAACAGGGCGGCGCCGGAGGCGCGGGAGGGCAAGGAGGCGACGGGGGCGCGGGCATTGACGGGACCGGCGGCGGTGCCGGAGGCCATGGCGGGCGCGGCGGCCAAGGTGGCATGGGCGGTGATGGTGGTAACGCCACCGGACCGGGCGGCATTACCGGGGGTGCCGGCGGGCAGGGCGGCAGCGGTGGTGCCGCCGGTTCAGGCGGCTCCGGGACCGATGGCGGGTCAAGCGGGGCAAACGGCCTGGGTGGCACCGGCGGCACCGGCGGCACCGGCGGCAACGGGAGCATCGGGTCGGCCGGCGGGTCCGGGGACGCCCCCGAAATAGGTAAGCAGGGCGGCTCCGGCGGAGCCGGCGGCCGGGGTGGTGACGGTGGTGCCGGCATCAACGGTGTCGGTGGTGGTCAGGGTGGCCAGGGCGGTGTCGGTGGTCAGGGTGGCTCCGGTGGCACCGGGGGCGCCAACACCGCAGATGGCGTCGATGCGGCGGGCGCCGACGGCGGCAAGGGCGGCAGCGGCGGGGCCAACACGGGCAGTAGTGGCGGTCGGT
>NZ_LQOY01000242.1 GCF_002101675.1 Mycobacterium gordonae
GGCCTGGGCGGCGAGTTGGTTGATCAAGGCGTGGCGCACGGAGCGCTCTCGGCGTTCCCGGCGTTCCTCGCGCTCCATCAACCGCATCAGCTCGGGGGTGGTCATTGCCGCAAACGTCAACGCGCACAAGCGGTCCTGGGCATCGTCGGACGCGTCGAAGGCCTCGATGATCTCCACACGCGTGCTCGCTGCCATACCAGAATTTTACGAAGGACCACCGACAAGTTCGGATGGCGACGACACAGCGAATCACGTTGATAGCACCGGTGATATCACGTTCGCGGCACGGCATGTGCCACGTGAGAACTCACTCCGGCGGGATACCGGGCGGCGGGTTCACTCCGCGCAGAATCCACGGGAACCAGTCGATGGCGTACTCGATCTCGTCGGTCGCGTCGTAATCCGGTCGGGGATCAAGAGGAACGTTCTCCTGCAGTGCCACCACCGACGGCGGTCTGGGCGGCCCCGCGGCAGGGACATCGGGCTGTCCGTAGACCGCTACCACGACGGTCCGATCCGGGCTGTTCTCCGACCACACGCCGATCTGAGTGTTGGCGCAATTGGACATGATCGCGAAATACGCCGGCTCGTAATACCACCGGTTGATCAACTCGACGCCGCTGATCGCCATGGCGGGATTGATCGCCACCGTTTCCGCGACCTTGCCGTGATAGCCGGCGGCGGCTGCCCGGTCCTGGGGCGCGGACCCGTCTGAACCGATGTCGCCGTTGAGGTCCCGGTTGTTCAACACATCGAGCGTGTGCCACTGGGCGGCCTGCTGCAGCTGCGGATTGATCTTGACATCGTTGGTGCAGCCCGCCTGATGTTGAACGGTGAACACGTTGGCGACCACGCTGTCGTTGAGGCGCTTGTTGTCCGCGTGTGCCACCGGAACCCCCGCCGCGGCGCCCAACGATATTGCGGAGAGCGTGAGCAGGATCCGCCTCATGTCAGCCTCCAATCCGATAGTTGGCCGCGGAGTGTCGCAACTGCCAGATCAGGGCCGGGCACAATTCGTTCACGGCCTGGCTCAGCAGATACGACGCCTGGTATTCATCGGTGGTGTTGAAGTCGCCCTTGATGTCGCCGATCAGCAAGGCGTATCCGCGTCCCTGAGATATCTTGTCGCACAATCCATTCCCATACTGCAGGGCATCGTCGGCGTTGGCGAAGTTGTACCCGGGGCGCATGGTGACGTTGACCAGATAGGCCACCGCATCAGCGTTCGCGCGCGGTGGTGCACCTGTGACCAGCAGAGCTGCTACCACCACGACGAAACCGAAACGGCGCATTGGCGTCACCTCAGACCGGATCGAATCGCGATATCAGCCAACGGCCGTCGCGTTTGTCGAGGGTGACCCGAACGTTGGACGCGGTGCTGGTCGGGGCATCCTGGCCGACGACGACGGTCTGGCTCACGAACAGCAGTATTACGGCATGGTCGGCTGTCACCGACACCGACGCGGCGCCCGGAACGGTCGCCACCGCTGATATCTGTTTCTGTTTGGCGCCGGGAATCACTACATCGTGCGTCAATTGGGTGTAAGCGTCCAGGAATGCCCCCGTCAGTCTGCCGCGCGCGGCGTCCAGATCGTGCTGCACGGTGTCTGGCTTGTAGGACAGCAGGGCGATGGTGCCCTCAGTGGCAGCCCGCATGGATTCCGACCGGGCCGCCGCCGCGTCGCGGACTGACATGTCCTGCCATTTCAGCCAGCCGGATGCCGCCGCCAGCGTGAGTGCCAGCGCCGGCAGCAGCCCGTAAGTGAGCACCCGCGACCACTTGATCGCGCTCATGGCACGAATCCTACGTCGGACACCTTCACGTGATCACCGATCCTGGTAACTGTTATCCGCATTCGCCACAACCGGGGAACCGGTTCGGTTTCGCCCGCATTGGACGTCTGCACCGACACTTCAACCAGCGCCTGAGCGGAATCGGCGCTCTGGGACTCCAGCCCCGCCTCCGTCACCGTGCCGACCGTGCTGGCCTTGGCCTGTTGCAGCACCTCGATAAACGGTCCTGAGCGCCTGGCGAAGTCGTTGTAGAACTCGCCCGTCGCGCCGTCAAGTATCCGGCGCACGTCAGCATCGGCATGCTGCCAATCGATGGTCGTCAGGTTCAGCGCGCCCTGCCTGGCTACCTGGAGGAACTGACTGCGTTGCGACTGCGCCTGCTGCGACTGGTGGGCGCGGAACCCGAGCCAGCCCGTCAGCGCTGCCAAACACACCACCGCGACCACGCCGAACACCGTCGCCCACCCATGGGCGGAAAGGGATCGTCGCGTGCGTGGGGCCGGAGGGGTGTCGTCAGCTGCCACGGATTCGGGCGTCAGCTGCCCGGCGGCAGCAGCATCGATTGCCATGTCTTGTCCTTTGGAGCGGGTTGGCCCGGCCCGGCGTACGTGCCGGTGGCCGGGTCGTATTCGGCGGCGGCCAGCGGTGGGGGTATCGGCGGGGCCACGGGTGCAGGCCCGGGCGGCAACTGCGGGATGCCCTGACCTGACAAGGTTGCGTTGGGGTCACCCTTCCAGTTGAAGCCGTCGTTGAGAGGCACGTACTGCTCGTTGCTTTCGCAGAGCTTGACGGTGGGCGCCCGCTTACCGGGCACCGTCTCGCACGGAATGTTCCGTGCACCACGCACATTGAGCGGCGAGTCTTGCGGCACCCGGCAGTACAGATCGCCGGCCGGGCGGCCCGGGTAGTCCTCGAATGTCGGAACGCGTTGCTGCTGGGCCGGCAGGAAACCGGTCATACACGGCGGCGGCAGGTTCAAGTTCAGGTTGAAGCTCAGATACTGACCCCGATATGCCTGCTTGGTATTGAGATTGGCCAAGATTCCGGCCTGTTCAGCCTCGATCGACCGCGGGAAGACGACGAGCAGTTGTTCGATGTCGTTCTGGTAGGTCAACGCCACCTGGCCTACGCTGACCAGGTTGGCCAGCAGGATCGGCAGGGTCGGTTGCACGCGATCAATCAGCTGCCGCACTTCTTGCAGCGCCGGGCCGCCGCGGTCGATCACTCCGCCGACAGCTCCGTCGTGCGCCTGCAGATCCGCGGTGACCGCGGCCAGGTGTGACGCCCAGCCCGCGATCGCATCCGAGGTGTGCGTCTGCGAGTCGAGCACCGGCGGCGCACGGTCGATCAGCGTCAGCAGGGGGTCGAGATTCTTGCGGGCGTCCGTCGCCAAGGTTGTCGAACCTGCCACCAGCCGGGACAGCTCGGGACCCAGACCGCCCACGGCGGTATAGGACTCGTCGACAACGGTCTGCAGGTTGTCCCGCGGTATCGCAGCTATCGCCGAGTTGGCGGCGCTGAGCAATCCGTTGATGTCCGGCGGCACCGAGGTGTCGGCCAGTGCGATGACGTCACCGTCTTTCAGCGGCGGTGAGGTGGCGTTGCGCGGCAGCAGTTCGACGTATGATTCGCCGATCGCGGTGTGGCTGTGCACCTCCGCTTTCAGGTCGGACGGGATGTCGATGCCCGACTTCAAGGACAGCACCGCTTCGACCCCGGCGTCGGTGAGCCGCACGGACTCCACCCGGCCCACCTCGAAGCCGCGATAGGTGACGTTGCCGGTGCCGTACAGGCCCCCGGACTCCGGCAGCTGCATCGTCACCGTGTACCGGCCGACGCCGAACAGCATGGCCGGCAATTTCACGAAGTGCAGGAACGTCACGGTCAGCACGCCCAGCGCGATGACGCTGAAGACGGCCAATTGCACGATGATTCGTCGCGGCAGGTGCAGCATTCAGGGCCCCTGCTCGAAGTGGTAAGGCGCGGTCAACGGGTTGCCGGGCGTGCCCCGGAAGCCTCCGGTGCAGGGGCTGGGGAACTGGCCGATGGTGCGGCCCCACTGCAGCTCAAGCTGGGTCAGATGGCACTCCCAGCGGGTGCCGGTGAACAACCCCTGGTCGATCCGGCTGAGCGTGAGGTCGACGATCGCCGTCAGATTCGCGTAATCACCGCGCTGGAAATTCTGGAAGGTCTCGTTCGGGAACGGGAAGGTGCCCAGCAGGGACAGCGACCGGGTGAGGCTCGGACCGGCGTTGGCCAAAGACTCCAGAACCGGCCCCAGTTGCGACAATTCACTGACCAGGCTCGCCTTGGTCGTGTTGACCGCGTCCACGGTCAGGGCGCTGAACTTGCTCAGCTGATCAGCCGCCTCGACGAGCTTGCCGCGCTCCTCGTTGAGTACCGCGAGCGCGTCGGGGACGGTCGCCAGGGCGCGGTCCAGTACCGGTTGCTGAGCGGCGAACTTACCGGCAAGGCGGTTCACACTCTCAGTGGCTGCGATGATGTCGCCGGACTGGTCGTTGAGGTAGGCGGAAAAGCGGTCCAGTTGCCCGATCAATCTGCGCACGTCGTGCTCACGGCCGCGGAACGCCGTACTCAAGGCCTCGGTGATGTCCTGAATCTGGCCCAACCCGCCGCCGTTGAGCACCAAGGACAACGCGGCCAGCGTCTGCTCGGTGCTCGGATATGCGCTGCCGCGGGACAGGGCGATGACGGAGCCCGCAGCCAGCTTGCCCTGTGGCGCTTCCGTTTTCGGTGGTGCCAGCTCGATGTGATACGAGCCCAGCAGGCTGGTGGTGCCTATCTTGGCCGTCGCGTTCGCGGGCAGGTTGACGTCGGCGTTGAGCTGCATGGTCACCAACGCATGCCAGCCCTGACGCTCGATCTTGGTCACGTGGCCGACCGTCACGTCCGCGACCCGCACCCGTGAGTTCGCTTGAATGTTGTTGACGTCGGGCAGCTGCGCCGAAATCACGTAAGAGCCGGGTCCGTTGCCTTCGGTGCCGGGCAGCGGCAGTGAGTTCAGCCCGTGCCAGCCGCACCCGGAGACTCCGGCCACAACCGCGAGCACCACCACTAAGGCCGCGAGCCGGTTCATGAGCCGTCTCCCTGGGGGAGCATCAGACCGGGCAGGCCGGCCGCGGGGTCGGGATGCACCGGGGCGCCCGGGGGCACGAAGTCAGGGCGCATCCAGTCCTCGCTGTAGGTGATCTCGTTGGGCCTGGCTTGGGCCCCCACGAATAGGTTCTCCCCCAACGGCGGGAAGTTGTACTGGCGGTTCTTCACGATCGGCGCCATGTACTGGGCGCAGAGTTTCGCCGCCTGCTCGCCGCCCAGTCGCGAGGCCGCCTGAATAGCCCCGCACAGGAACGCGATCGGATTGGCCATGTTGGCGCCCGCCAGCGCGCCGGTCAGCGATCCGTTGGCCGGCTCGAAAATGTTGTTGAAGTTCTGCAACACCGTGGGGCTGATGTGCAGTGTCTGCTTGATGTCGTCGAGGCTGGCCACCAGCGTCCTGCTAATCGACGAGAGCTTCTCCGAGGCCGTGCCGACGGCCTCACGGTTGTCCGCGGTGAAGCTCTGGACGTCGGTCACGACGGCATTGAGGTCCTCGGCCGCCGCGGCGACTTTGTGCGGATCGTCGGCCAGCAGCGACGAGACTGACGCCAGATTCTGGTTGAGGCGCTCGAGCAGATCGGCGCTGTCGTGCAAGGCCGTCACCAACGTTGACAGGTTCTTCAGGGTGGCGAAGATGTCGTTGCTGTGATCACTCAGTGCCGAAACTGCTTGGGAGAGTTTGATGACGGTGTCGCGGATGCTGGCGCCCTGGCCGCGCAGATTGTCGGCGGCGGTGTTGATCAGTGCACCCAACGTGCTGACGCCGCCGGGCCGGGTGGGTTTCAGCAATTCGGTGAGCCGCTGCAGTTGAGTCCGCAGGTCGTCCCACTCGACCGGAACCGCCGTGCGGTCCTGCGGGATGATCGCGCCGTCGGCCATGGCGGGCCCGCCGGTATACGGCGGCGTCAGCTGAATTGCCCGACCGGTTACAAGTTGCGGTGACAGGATCGCCGCCTTCGCGTCGGCGGGGACCTTGTGCCGGGGGTCGAACCACAAGGTGATCTTGGAGCGCAGCGGTTGCGGTTCGATTTTGAGGACCTTGCCCACCGCCACGCCGCGGATGCGGACGTCGTCCCCGGCGAACAGGCCGCTGCTGTTGTCGAAATAGGCGACGACGACCGTTCGGCCGGTCTCCTCCGCCGTCCGCATCGACACGATCACACCCGCGACGAAGATCAGGGCAAGGGTGGTCGCCAGCACCGAGCGGGCACGCCGCAGCTTCGCGGTCATGGAGTGCCTCGCGGTGGCTGTTGCGCCGGCGGCCCGGGTGGCGGACCGCCGGGCGGCGGAGCGGGCGGCTCCGGGCGGTACGGATAGCGCGGATCGTCGGGATTGCCGGTGATGGCGTCGGGCAGATTCAGACGTGGTTCGCCGCCCTGCCCGGTTCGTGGGTACGGGACCGGCAACGCCGGGGTCCCGGGCTGGCCGGTCGGCGGGTCGGTCAGTTGCGACGGGAGCAGCGTGGCCGGGTCCAACCCGAGGTCGGAGAAGGCGGCGCTGATGAATGGCTGGACGAATTGGCCCGGCAGCAGATTGACCACGTACGCCTTGAAGAACGGGCCCGACGACAGTGATTCACCGAGTGACATCACGTAGGAGTTGAGCAGCGGAATCGCCTGTTGCACACGTTCTTTGCGATTCTCCACGATGGCCAGCACCCCGTTGAGCTTGTCCAGAGCCGGACGCAGCTGCTGCCGGTTCTCACTGATGAAGCCCTGCAACTGCTTCGACACCGCGGATATGTTCCCCCAGATCTGATCCAGTGCGGCGCTCTGCGTTCGCAATTGGGCGAGCAACGCATTCGTGTCGCGCACCAGGTCGACGATCTGGTCGGTGCGCTTGGCCAGTACCCCGGTCGCTTTGGCCGCGTTGTCGAGCAGACTGCGCAGCTGGGCATCCCGTTCGTCGAGTGTTTGCGCGAGCCGGGCCACGCCCTTGACCGCGTTCCGGAAATCCGCCGGCGTGTCGGCGAAGGTCTGCGAGAGCATATCCAGCGACGCCGACAGCTGGCTGGTGTTCAGTCCGCTGATCGTGGTGGCCAAATCGCCCAGCGCGTCCGGTAATTGATAAGGCGACATGGTCCGCTCGATCGGGATCGGACCGGTGAGCTGGCCGTCACCGCGCGGCAGCACATCGAGGAACTTGCTGCCCAGCAGACCTTTGGTCTTGATCGCCGCTTCGGTGCGGTTGCCGAGCCGGATGTCGTCATCGATGTTGAAGGTGACCAGCACGCCCGGGCCGTCGAGCTCGATGCTGGACACCTTGCCCACCGGGTAGCCGGACACCTCGACGGTGTTGTCGGTGCGTAGCCCGCCGGCGTCGGCGAAGTAGGCGGACACCGTCTTCCCGTGATCGAAGAACGGTAAATGCCGGTACTCCAAGGCGCCCACCACCGCTGCGGTCACGCTGGCGATGCCGACCGCGCCGATGGTCAGCAGGTTGCGTTCGGCGAAGCTTTTCATTTCGGCGCGCACCGTCCCGTCGGCTGGCCGGCCACCTTGACGTACACGGGCTGGCCGCCCTTGCCGTTGACCTTGAGTACGACGTCGCACAGATAGAAGGCGAAGAAGTCGCCGTACATGCCTTGGCGCACCAGTGCCTGGTATCGGTCGGGCAGCGTGTTGAGCAGGTTGTCGAGATAGTCGTGATCGGCCAGCGCTATACCGGCGACCCGATCGGTTTCGTGCACCACTTTGGTGAACGGTGTGCGGGCCTGTGACAGCAGGTCGGCGATCGATCCCGCCGCGGCGTTGGTGTAGGCCACCGCGTTGGAGATTTCTGTCTTGCGTTCGGCCAGTCCGTGCACCAGCTGCGACAGCGACAGCACTGCCTGGTCGAGCCGATCGCTCTGCCCACCAAGGGAACCCAACACGACGTTGAGGTTGTCGACGACCTGGCCGATCAACTGATCGCGGTCGGCCAGCGTGTTGGTCAGGGCAGCGGCCTGATCCAGGAAAGAGGCGATGGTCGGTCCCTGCCCCTGGAACGCTTGGAGGAGTTGTTCGCTCAGCGCGTTGACCTGATCCGGATTCAGCGCCCGGAACAGCGGCTTGAAGCCGCCGATCAGGGCGTCCAGATCCAGCGCCGGCTTGGTGCGCGCCAACGGAATCGTCTGACCGGGGCGCAGAACGGCGAGACCGCCGGCCCCTTCTTCCAGCGCCAGGTAGCGGTCGCCGAACAGGTTGTCGTAGCGGATGACGGCCTGGGTGCCTTCGGTTAGCGTGACCGAATCCTCGGCAGTGAACGCGACACGCACCGTCGCATCCGGGTTGATCGAGATCTTGGTGACCTTGCCGACTTCCACGCCGGCGATGCGAACAAGCTTGCCCTGCCGCAGGTTTGAGACGTTGGTGAACTCCGCGTAGTAGATCTTGCCGGCCGCGAAGCGCACCTCGCCGAAGACGGCAACCAGCGCGAACGCGGTCAGTGCGCAGACCGCCAGGAAAACCCCGAGGCGCAGGACGACCCCTCTCAGATTGTCCCGCATGGCTTTTCTCCTGCTTCGATGCTTTTTTGGTGGATCACGGCGGTCCCGGTTCTGCCGGCGGAACCCCAGGCCACAGCGGCACTCCTCCGGGGCCGTACAGCGCCGCCCCGTACGGCGGCCCACCCGGGTTGGGGCCGACGGCCGGTCCGGGGATGCATTGTCGAATCGACGGCGGCTTGGGTACGGCGCGGGTCACCGGGAAGTAATCGGCCCAACAGGGATGTCCGAGTCCAGGATTGGGGCGGATGTCGATGCCGGTTCCCCAGCCGGTGTTGGTCACCAGTTCGCGTACCGGGAAGTTCTTGCTGGCGTCGGGTAGTGACCCGCAGCCGGGCCTGCCGCCGGGACCTCCCTTGGCAGCGACCAGCGGCAGGTTGTCCGGGAAGGCATACGGGTCATTGCCGAGCAGCAACGCGACATCGAGCTGGAGGGTGCGCCCGTCGCCGCCACCCCACGCCTCGTAGCCGCCGTTGTTGAGATACCAGGTGACGCCTTGCAGGAAGCAGGTGTATTCGGGGCTGTACTTGCCCAGTAGTCGCGCCGTCGGCTCCAGCAGGTTGACCGATGCGGCGAGGTTGTCTCTGCTCCCGCCGAGCAGGGTGGTCCCGGAATTGGACAGGCCGATGACGTTGAGGAGCAACGAATCCAGCTCCTTGGCGTGGCTGACGACGGTGGTGCTGGTGGTGCTGGCGGCGTCCATGATCGTCAAGATGTCCTGTGCGGCCGCGTTGTAGGTGTCGGAGAAGTTCTGCAGGGACTTCCAGTCGCGGCGGATGGTGTCGCTGCGGGCGTTGAGCGCCGTCAACACCTCGTTGAGGTCGGTGGTGGCCCTGCCGATCCGTTCTCCTTGGCCTCGGACGGCGTCGGCAACCGCGGTCAACACCGCGTTCAGTTTGAGCGGGTCGATCACGTTGAGCAGGCTGACCACATTTTCGAAGACGGTATTGATCTCGGTGCTGACGTTCTTCGAGTGCAGCACCGCCCCGGCGGCCAGTCGCGCGCGACTCGGCTGCTGCGGTACCACCAGTTCGACGAACTTCGCGCCGAATGCGGTGGTGGCACTGATCTGCGCCTCGACATTGGCTGGGATGTAACGCATCTGGTCGGGGTCCAGCTGCAGCGCCAGCCGCGTCCCCGACCTGTCGTCGGCGATGTGGCTGACCCGGCCTATCTGCACGCCGCGCATCATGACCTTGGCGTCGGTGTCCATCACCAGCCCGGAGCGGTCCGAGGTCAGCGTGACGGGTACATACGAGCGCAGGGTGCCGTCGAACGACACCGCCGTCACCAGGACGACGATCCCGATGGTGGCCAGCAGGATCAGCGTCCACCACCCGTCGTGCAGACGGTGCCGGTCCGGTCCACGGTTCATGTCGGCTAGCTCGCCAGGTGGAAGTTCGGGGACTGGCCATAGATGGCGAGCGTCATGATGACGATGGCGATCGACGCGATGACCATCGAGGCACGCACCGCCCGCCCGACGGCCTCGCCCACCCCGGCCGGGCCGCCGTGCGCGGTGTAGCCGTAATAGGTGCACACCAGCATGATCACCAGGGCCACGACGACGACTTCGAACGACGACCAGAGCACGTCGGTAGGACGCAGGAACGTGTTGAAGTAGTGGTCGTAGACACCGGAGCCCTGCCCGTAGACCGCCGTGGTGCCCAGCCGAGCGGCCAGATAGGCCGTCATGAGCCCGACGCAGAACAGTGGCACGGCCACCACGACGCCGGCCAGCACCCGGGTGCTCGCCAGGTAGCTGACGCTCCGGATTCCGATCACCTCGAGAGCGTCGATCTCCTCGTTGATCCGCATCGCACCCAGCTGGGCGGTGGCCCCGGCCCCCACCGTGGCCGCCAGGGCGACCATCACGGTTCCCGGCTGGATCTCACGGGTATTGAAGAAGGCGGACGCGAAGCCGGTCAATGCCTCGACGCCGACCGACGCAAACTGGTTGTAGCCTTGCACCGCAACGATCGCGCCGGTGGTCATCGCCAGGAACCCGACGATGACCACCGTGCCGCCGATCACCGCGAGAGTGCCGACACCCAAACCCATCTGGGCGATGACCCGGAAAAGTTCGCCGCGGTAGTGCAGCACGACATCAGGGATACCGGTCAGTGTGCTGACATAGAACCGCATCTGGGCTCCCAGGCGATTCCATTCGGCTGCAACGCTTTGCGTCATCGTCATGGCTGCACCTCACGACACCATGAACGGCATGCCGACGGCGGTGACGATGATGTTGATGACGAAAAGGACGATGAACGCGAACACCACCGTCTCGTTGACGGCCCGCCCGACCCCGGCCGGGCCCCCGCCGACCGACATGCCCTTGTAGCAGGCGATCAGTCCTGCCATCAAACCGAACAGGGTCGCCTTGATCATGGAGATGACGACGTCGATGGTGTGGGTCAGCGTGGTCAGACCGCTCACCCAGGCGCCGGCCGAGACGTGCATGAGAAAGACGGAGCAGAAGAAGGCGCCGATCAGACCGGTCGCGGTCACGATCGAACTCAAGGCCAGCGAGATGGTAGTAGCCGCCAGAACCCGCGGAACCGCAAGCGCCTGAATGGGATTGATGCCCATGACCCGCAGTGCATCGAGTTCCTCGCGGATGGTTCGCGCGCCCAGATCGGCACACATCGCGGTGGAGCCCGCGCCGGCCACCACCAGCACCGTCACGATGGGGGCGCTCTGGTCCACGGTGAAGATCGCGCAACCGGTGCCGGAGAAATCGGCGGCGCCGATGTCGGTCAGCAGGACATTGAACAAGAAACCCGAAATCACCGCCCACGGAATGGTCATCAAAATGCCTGGGAGCGTTGACACCCGGGCGACGAACCAGCACTGCAACAGGTACTCGCGCCAGGCGAACGGCGGCCGGAACGCCGCCATGAAGGTGTCCAGTGACATCGCGAAGAAGTCACCGATCGCACGGACCGGCTTGGCCGCCTGGCCGACCGCGATCACCATGTCGCCGCGCACCCCCCGGCCTGCTCGATGTGGACGTGTGACATCGGAGAGAGTACGCGGCACACGGCGCTCATGTCCATAGACGATACGCGCATAATTCCTGCCTTGGGTGGTAAATAGCCAAGCAAATAACCACTTACCGCAGATCATGTATCTTGCTAGTATCGCCTAGAGCGGCGATAGGCAAGTGCACTCCGGTGCCAGTCGCGACGCTCCGGAGGGCACCGCCCACGGGTTGGGCCACCCGCCTGCTGTTGCCGGCTGTCCGGCACATCCCTGCTGCCATGCAGATCTCGCGGTCGGCGGTGACCCTCATCGGCTGAACGCATCCAGTGTCAGGGCGGAATTCATGAAGTCGCGAAAGTGCAGCCAGCGACCGTCGCGCAGGGTGATGATGTGAGCGAATTCCGATTCCCATTCGTGTCCGGTGGTGACCCGACGGAACCGCTGTCGCCCCCAGGTGGCGAGGTCGTCGCCCTGAGCGATGAATTTCCACGTCTGCATCTCGACGATCTCGATATGCTGCCCGACCTTGGTGAAGAACATCACCGCTTCGTCGATGCCCCGGTAATCACCGGCGTACGGAATGCTGTCGGTGCCGTAGTAGGTGATGCGGATTTCCGGATCCAGATGTGCCAGCGCGGTCTGCAGGTCGCCCGCCGGCACCGCGGCGTAGACAGCTCTGGTGGCGGCGATATTGCGTTCGACCGTCATGATGAAAGGTGAAGGGGCAGGCGCACATACGCATGCGTCAGCAGGCTGGCGGTCTGTTTGGTGCCGGGGTCGTCGGTCAGGGTGATCGTCGGATAGCGATCCAGCACCGCGTTGAGCACCGACATGACTTCCAGCCTGGCCAGTGCGGCGCCGAGGCAGAAATGCAGGCCGTGCCCCAGTGAGAGCTGTTGGCGGATGTTGAGCCGGTCGATGTCGAGGCGTCCCGGGTCCGGGAATACGGCCGGATCGCGGTTGGCGGATCCGAAGAACAGCGCCACCCAGTCCCCCGCACGGATCATCTTGCCGTCGATCTCGACGTCGCGGGTGGCGATGCGAAAGAGGCGCTGTGGTGGCCCGTCGAGTCGCATCGTTTCTTCGACGAAGATGTTGAGCAGGGTGCGGTCGGCGCGAACACGGTTCTGCACCTGGGGTTCCCGTGCCAGCGCGTGCAGCAGGTTGCCGATGAGAAAGGTAGTGGTTTCGCTGCCGGCAACCACCAGCGTGACGCAGAACCGCACTATCTCCTCCGGCGTGAGCCGTTGCCCGTCCACCTCGGCGCGCAGCAGCGCGGAGATCAGATCCTCCGCGTCCTCGACGTCCTGACTGCTCGGGCATCCGGCTCCTTCGTTGGCCAGATGCTCGGTGCGCTCGGCCAGCCGCGCCGCAAAGGCCGCCACCATCTCCTCGTTGCTGGCGATGCGTTCTTGCGGGGTCAGCGACGAGGACAGCATGAATGCGTTGGCCCAGCGCCGGAAGCGCACGTGGTCGCCGTCCGGTAAACCCAGCAGTCGCACCATGGCTCGGGTGGGGATCTCGGCGGCGAACTCCATCACCTCGGCAGTGCCGCCGCGGGAAGCCTCGTCAAGGTCGGCGAGCAGGCGCGGGACCAGCTCGGTGAGCCAGGCCTCCAGCCGCTTGACGCGGCGCGGAGAAAACGCCTGGCTGACCAACTTTCGTTCCACTTCGTGCTGGGGCGGGTCGGTATTGACCAGCATCAGGCTCGGTGCGGACGAGGCCTCCTGCAGCGGATCCCGGGACGAGAATGTCGCGCTGTCCCGTGCGGCCTGGAACACCTGGTCGTAACTGAACAGCGCCCACGCGGTGACGGGTTCGTCGGCGCCGGGCACCGTCCCAGGCGGCCAATCCCGATAACCCGCAACGGGTGAGAGTGCCCTGAGCCGGTCATAGAGCGGATAGGGGTCGGCGATGCCCCCGGGCGTTGTGAGCAAGTGCAGGGCTTCGCGGGCTTCGGGGGTAGATGTGGTGTCCGGAACGGTCGCAGATGACATGCGGACCAGCCTGGGCCCCCGCCGGTGGCAAAGCGATCCCCCGTTGGGGAGGACTCCTGCCCCCAGAGGAGAGGAATTTGGATTTTTCGCCGCGCCACGCCAGCCCTGGGAGGACAGTAAGCACGTGATGGTTGCCAGCGGTACACCCGATCCCGCATCGTTTGCGACCCTGGCCGACGGAGACCACCCGGGCTGGGCGTCCCGTCCGGTCAGGGAGACCGAGGCCGCACGCCAGTACCGCGAAGCCTTCCGTGGATGCGCCGTGGATCCGACTGACGACCCGATGGCCGTGGTCGCCGAGGCCATCGATGCCAAGGCTGCTGTCGTGCGCGCCGCCCTGGAGTCTCTCGGCGACGTGCGCGCGCTCAATGCGCTCGAGGCTGTGCTGGACCTGTCGGCGCTGGAACGGGACCTGCTCGAAGACGGCGCCAAGCGGCGCACCTTTGCCTTGCTACAGGTCCAGGAAGGCCTGAGCAAGTTGCGCGCCGTCGAGGATGTCGCCGCGATCGTCGACCGGGCACCGCGAGAACTGGTCGAGTCGTGCGGATTCGACCGCGCTGTGTTGTTCCGCGTCCACGAGGGTCGGATGGTGATGGAGTCCGCCTATTTCGGTGATGATAGTGCCGGTGCGGAGAAGATGGTCGCCTTTGCGCAGTCGGTGGCGCCGCCGTTGGACCATATGTTGTTGGAAACGGAGATGATTCGCCGGCAGGCGCCCGCGATCGTGCGGGATGCCCGCACCGACCCGCGCGTCAACCGGCCGATCATCGATTTCTCGCTGACCCATTCCTACGTGGCCGCGCCGGTCATGCCTACCGGGAAGGTGATCGGCTTTCTGCACGCCGACCGGCTGTATTCCGGCCGGGTGGTTGACGAGATCGATCGCGACACCGTCTGGGCATTCGCCGAAGGCTTCGGTTACGCCTATGAACGCACGGTGCTGCTGGAGCGGATGCGCCGCCAGCACACGGAGGTGCGGCGTGCCCTGGCGTCCGCGGACGAGGCCGCCCGCGCGCTGCAGGACGCCGATCTGGACTTGCGCAAGATCGAGCCTGTTGAACGTGGTCCTGCCGCAAGGTCACTGGCCGAGGTCGAGACGAAGGTGATGGCCGTGCTGACCCGCCGTGAGGTCGAAGTACTGCGGCTGATGGCGGCGGGCCGTACCAACCAGCAGATCGCCGACGAGCTGGTGATCTCGTCGGGCACGGTCAAGTCACATGTCAAGCGAGTGTTGCGAAAGCTGCGTGCGACGAACCGTGCGGAGGCGGCATCGGCCTATGTGCGCCTGGCCACCGTATCCGAATGAGGCTGACATTCAGCGTGTCTCGGACATCGCCGACGGGTGGGCCGCCAGCGGCGTCACGCGAATGGTCAGGAAGGGAAAGAGCGGTAACCCGGAGAGCAGTTGATGCAGTTCGTCATTCGATTCGACATCAAAGACGGAGAAGTTGGCGTACTCGCCGACGATGCGCCAGATGTGTGGCCACTTGCCGGCTCGCTGCAGCTCTTGTGAGTAGTCCTTCTCCCGTGCCACCAGGGCTGACCGCTGCTGCGGGTCGAGGTCGGGTGGCAGGTGTACATCCATGCGTATGTGGAAAAGCATTGCAGCTCAGGCCTTCTCCGGGTCGAGGAGGAAGTCGTAGACGACTTTCTGCGAACCGTCGGCCTGGGTCTGGGGCTCGAGCATCAGCTCGGGCTTGACCGCGGAGGCGATGTCATCGTCGTTGTGCGGGTCATCGGGGAAGTACAGCTGCGTCGTGAGCGGCTGATGGCCGACGGCCGAAACCTTCACGTGCAGATGCGCCGGCCGCCAGGCGTGCCAACCCGCGGCGGCGATCAGCCGCCCGCACGATCCGTCGGTCGGGATCTCATACGGGGCGGGCCGGATCGTGGTGATCTCGAATGTCCCGTCGGGATCGGCGGTAAAGGTGCCGCGCAGGTTCCACTCGGGCAGGTTCGGCGCGAACTGGGAATACCGGCCGTCGGCATCGGCGTGCCACAATTCGATGTCGCCCTGCAACGGGCTGCCGTCGACGGAGCTGATTCTTCCTGTCCAGTGCACCGGGGTGCCCGGCTCGTCGTCGCGCATCGGGATGGTTGCGCGCGCACCGCAGTGCGGAGAGCCCGGCACATAGTAGGGGCCTTCGATGGTGCCCTTGCTGCCGCTGCGATGTTCCGTGGCCACCTCCTCGACAACATGCTCGATCCAAACGTCCAGGAACAGCGGCCATTCACCATCGGACCCGACGTCGATGAGCCACGCCTTGAGGGCGTTGTACTCGGCGTAGGTCACCCGGTGCCGGCGAATGGTGTCGTGCAACGCGGAAAGGACCTCGCGCGCAAGCTCGCTCACCCGATCCTTCGGTGTCTCCGTGACTGCCGTGAACGGTGACTTGTCGGTGCGAAATCGCTCGGTTGCCGATGCACCCGCCGCGGCGGCGGTCAGTTCCTCAACGGTGATCATCTCCTCCGGCGCCTTTCTGTCCGGTAATTCTCATCGGTCCGTGCGGTAGTGGTCGAGCTTGGCCGGGTCGACATCGACGCCCAGACCCGGCCCTGCCGGCAGGTGCAGCTCGCCGTCCCGGATGCACAGCGGTGCGGCGAGCAGGTCGCCGGACATGTCCAAGAAGTTGGACAGTTCACCGGCTCGTCGCGACGTCAGCTCGAACGCGGCGCCGAAGCTCACGGCGCATGCCGTGCCGAGCTGACCGTCGAACTGGTTGCCGATCACCACCTCGAGGCCCAGACCTTCGGCGAGGTGATGGACACGTTGCGAGCCGGTGAATCCCGTGCGGGCCGTCTTGATGCTGATAGCGGTAGCCGACCCACCGAGCACCTGGCGGATCACGTCGGCCGGCGTAGGAACCGATTCGTCGGCGATGAAGGGGACGTCGATGTGCTGCAGCAGCCACCGTCGGCCCAGCACGTCGTCGGCCGGGCACAGCTCTTCGGCGAAGAGCAGGTCCAGGTCGGCCATCTCCTGCATCGCGCGCAGCGACTCCGACGCCGTCCATCCCCGGTTGCCGTCGACGTAGAGTTCCACGGTGTCGCCGAAGCGTTCGCGCAGCGCTCGCACCGCGGCGGTATCCACGGCGACCGGCCTGCGTCCGACCTTCACCTTGAAGGTGGTGATGCCGTATTCGTCGACCATGCGCTCGGCCTCGGCCACCATCGCCGACGGCGTGTCGAACCCGAGCATGTGGCTGACCCGCATGCGGTCGGTGAATCCGCCCAGGAGCGCGCTCACCGGTAGGTCGAGGCTACGCCCCAGTGCATCCCAGGCCGCCATGTCGATCGCCGCTTTCGCCGTCGGGTTGCCGACGGTACGTGCGAGCCGGTAGGTGATGACCTCGCGTTCGGTCAGCGTCAGTCCGAGGATCTGGGGCGCGAAAACACCCCGGATGACCGCGAGGATTCCGTCTCGCGTCTCACCGTAGGTGTAAGGGCGCGGCGGCGCCTCGGCGACGCCGACGACGCCTTCGTCGGTGTGTATCCGGACCAGCACGTGCTCGGCTGCGTGCACCTGTCCCGAGGCGAACTTCACCGGCTTGACGTAGGGAATCGTGAATGGGATCGCCTCAACCGCAGTGATTTTCACCGTTCACACCCGGTCCGTCGACGGTAGGAGCCGGATTTATCCATGACACAGACATAGGCATCGGGATATTCATCGTCAATATCCGTCGATCAATGGCCTAGTCAGGACTAGCCAAACACCCAGTGTGACCGCGGCTACCCGATGCGATGGTGCAGACCATGTCCGCGAAGCGCTCCCTGACGCATGTGGCCGCCGTCCTGGCCGATGCGGTCGTCGATGATCCGGAGGCCGGAGTGTTCCGCGTCAACCGCCGAATCTTCACCGATGACGACGTTTTCGAGCTCGAGATGAAGCACATCTTCGAAGGCAACTGGGTCTATTTGGCCCACGACAGTCAGATTCCCAATTCAGGCGACTACTTCACCACCTACATCGGTCGCCAGCCGGTCGTCATCACCCGCGACAAGGACGGCCGGCTGCACTGCCTGATCAACGCCTGCGCACATCGCGGCGCGATGATCTGTCGCCGCAAGACAGACAACCGGATGACGCTGACCTGCCCGTTCCACGGATGGACGTTTCGCAACGACGGGACGCTGCTCAAGGTCAAGGACCCCGACGAGGCCGGGTATCCACAGACGTTCAACGTCGACGGTTCGCACGACATGACCAGGGTCGCCCGATTCGACGAATACCGCGGATTCCTTTTTGCCAGCCTGAATCCCGACGTCGTCGCCCTTGCCGAGCATCTGGGCGACGCAGCCAAGGTGATCGACATGCTGGTCGACCAGTCCCCCGACGGAGTGGAGGTGCTGCGCGGCTCGTCGACCTATGTCTACGACGGAAATTGGAAGGTGCAGGCCGAGAACGGGGCCGACGGCTACCACGTGACGGCGACGCATTGGAACTATGCCGCTACCACCAGCCGGCGCACCGTCGGAGAGTCCACGAACGACACGAAGACACTCGACGCGGGCAGCTGGGGCAAGTCCGGCGGCGGATATTGGTCATTTCCGCACGGCCACCTGTGTCTGTGGACCTGGGCGGCCAATCCCCAGGACCGGCCACTGTGGGACAGACTCGACAAACTCAAGGCCACGTTCGGCGACGCCAAGGGCGAATTCATGGTCAAGGGCTCACGCAACCTCTGCCTGTATCCGAATGTCTATGTGATGGACCAGTTTTCGACCCAGATCCGGCATTTCCGCCCGATCGCGCCGGATCGGACCGAGGTGACCATCTACTGCATCGCACCCAAGGGAGAAGCCGCGGCAGCGCGGGCGCAACGCATCCGGCAATACGAAGACTTCTTCAACGCGTCGGGCATGGCCACGCCCGATGACCTGGAGGAGTTTCGGTCCTGCCAGCTGACATTCCGTGCGCGGGCCGCCAAGTGGAACGACCTGAGCCGTGGTGCGGCGCACCGGCTGCAGGGCCCGGACGAGGTAGCCGCCTCCCTTGCCATGCGCGGCGTCATCTCGGCCGGAACCAAGAACGAAGACGAAGGCCTCTACCCCGTACAGCATGGTTTCTGGCTGGAATCGATGCGCAGAGCCCTGGACAAGGAACTGGAGCGGTCGCCATGACTACAACGAGCCCCGCAGCGGCGGCGTCCACCATGATCACGCAGAACGCCATCGAGCAGTTCCTCTACCGCGAGGCGCGTTATCTCGACGACCGCGAATTCGAGAAATGGCTGGCCTGCTACGCCGAGGATGTCGTCTATTGGATGCCCGCCTGGACAGACGATGATCAGCTGGTGGATGATCCGCAACGGGACATCTCGCTGATCTACTACCCGAACAAGGGTGGATTGGCCGACCGGGTATTCCGCATCCGCACCGAGCGGTCCTCGGCCACGTCGATACCTGAACCACGCACCAGTCACAACATCACCAACGTGGAAGTGATCGAGCGTCGGGGACAGCTGGTCGATGTCCGATTCAATTGGCACACCATGTATTTCCGCTACAAGACAGTGGACGTCTATTACGGGACATCCTTCTGTGCCATCGACTTCTCCGGAGAGAACCCGGTCATTCGGCGCAAGACGGTGGTGCTCAAAAACGACTACATCCACCACGTGGTGGACATCTACCACGTCTGAGGCGACCGCCGTGTCAGCACCCGCTTTCTCGGTGGCGCTCTCGTTCGAAGACGGTGTCACCCGGTTCATTACCTGCCGAACCGATCAGACGGTGGCTGACGCCTCCTACCAGCAGCGGATCAACATTCCACTCGACTGCCGCGACGGTGCGTGCGGAACCTGTAAAGCGTTGTGCACCAGCGGTAGCTATGACGGCGGCAGGTATCTCGAAGATGCGTTGTCACGTGCTGAGGCCGCCGCCGGCTACGTGCTGCCGTGCCAAATGCGGCCCCGCTCCGATCTCGTCATGCTCATTGCGGGCACCTCCGAATCCGCCAGGACGAAGGCCACCACCTATACCGGCACCCTCACGCAGCTGGAATCGCTGTCGGCCACCACGGTCAAGCTCCGAATCGACATACCCAACCGCAACGAACTGGAGTTCCTGCCGGGTCAGTACGTGAACATCGCGGTACCGGGCACCGATCAGGTGCGGTCGTATTCGTTCTGCAACTCCCCCCGGGCAACCCGACTCACGTTCCTGATCAAGCTGACCCCGGGCGGAGCGATGTCACAGTACCTGACGCACCGCGCCGCTGTCGGTGACCGCATCTGCTTCACCGGTCCACACGGCTGTTTTTTTCTGCGGGAGGGCGACCGCTCGTTGCTCCTGCTCGCGGGCGGCACCGGCCTGGCGCCGATCCTGGCGATGTTGCACAGCATGGGCACCACCGGCGACGCACGCAGAACACATCTCATCTACGGGGTCAGCACCGACGACGATCTCGTCGCCTTGGACGAGATAGGCGAAATCGCCTCGGCATCACCGGCATTCACGTGGGACTACTGCGTCTACGATCCGGCCAGCACCGCACCGAACAAAGGGCCCGACCGCGGCGTCGTAACCAGTCTGATTGAACCCGGGCATCTCAACGGCGGCGACGTCGCCATCTACCTCTGTGGTCCTCCGCCGATGGTGGAGGCGGTGCGCGCATATGTCACGACCGCGCAAGGCGCACCACAGGACTTCTACTACGAGAAGTTCACGCCGGCCCCGCGGCCGTCCGGTTCACTCGACCGTGACGATCCGCACCTGTACGAGTCGGGTGCCCGTCGCATCGCCGGGCAACTGGTGTTCCCGCCGAGGCAACCGTGAGCCACCAGTCGTTCATCACCCCTGGCCGCTTTGCCGGCAAGGTCGTGGTCGTCACCGGCGCGGCGCAAGGCATCGGCGAGCGCACAGCCCGGCGGATTCATGCCGAGGGCGGCGCACTCGTGCTGGCCGATCGGTCCGAATTGGTCACCGAAGTCGCCGACGATTTGACTGCGGGCACCTGCCGGGTGGCAGCGATAACGGTGGACCTCGAGCACTATGAGGGCGCGGAAGCGATGGTGTGCCAGGCTATTCGGGCCTTCGGCCGGATCGACGTCCTGATCAACAACGTCGGCGGGGCGATCAACTTCAAACCGTTCACCGAGTTCAGCGCCGCCGAGATCCGTGCCGAGATCGACCGGTCGCTGATGACGACGTTGTACGCATGCCGCGCCGTGCTGCCCACGATGGTCGACCGCGGGCGCGGCGTCATCGTCAACGTCTCGTCCGCCGCCACTCGCAGTATCCATCGGATTCCGTATTCGGCCGCCAAGGGCGGAGTCAACGCGCTCACCGCATCATTGGCTATGGAGTACGCCGACGCGGGTGTCCGGGTGGTGGCCACCGCGCCCGGGGGCACCACGGCGCCGCCGCGGCGGATCCCGCGGGGCACGCCGGTGCCGGCGAACGCCGCCGAGCAAGGCTGGTTCGACGCCCACATCGAGCAGACGATCGCGTCGTCACTGATGAAGCGGTACGCCACTCTGGACGAACAAGCCGCGGCAATCTGCTTCGTGGCTTCCGACGAAGCTTCCTACATCACCGGCACAATCCTGCCCGTCGCGGGTGGGGACATCGGCTGACCGCCATGACGCCGCGGCCGAGGTGGCAAGACCAGCAGCACTTACGATGATGGACGTGACCATCGCGCCCGTCGCGTTCGTCGGCCGCGCAAGCGAGTTCGACGATCTGTCCCGGCGCCTGACGGCTCGCGGAACCGACGGCCTCGAGGTCATCGCGGTGACGGGTCAGCCGGGCATCGGCAAGACCGCGCTGCTGCGCCGATTCGCCGAACGTCATCCAGCCAGCCGGTGGGCCGCGGCGACCGCCTGGGAGAAATCACTGGCCGGGGGTGTGCTGGCCCAACTCTCGCAGACCCCCGCGCCTCCCGATCCGGTGGTCGCGGCCGCCGGATTGGTGCGCGATCTGGCCGGCCGAGGGCCGACGCTACTCGTCATCGATGATGCCCAGCACGCTGATACGTTTTCGCTGCAGGCACTTTCGACCCTGACACGACACCATCGGGAGCTGCCCCTGCTCGTCGTGATGATCAGCGATGGTGATGCGTCGGCGGTGCGGGACCTGATTGGCGGCGAGCTCCGGCTGGCGGGGCTTCCCCCGGCTGATGTCGCCGACCTGGCGTCCGCTTACGGCCGGATCCTGCACCCGTCGATGGTCGACCGGCTGACCCGCCACACCAACGGGAACCCTGGACACGTCCGTGCCCTGCTCGACGAGCTGCCACCGCAGACGTGGGCGCAGCTGGAGTCGGACCTGCCCGCACCGCGGCAGGTGACGAGGCGGGTAGCCGAACAGTTGCAGCAAGCCGAATCCGACGGGCGCACACTGGCTCTCGCCCTGGCCGTGCTTGACGGGCAGGCGACCCTGGCCGATGCCGCACGGTTGGCCGACCTGGGTCGGCCCTTCGCCGCGGTGGAAGCGGCTACCCGCGCAGGACTGCTCACGGCCGGCGACCCCCTGCTCCCCCGGTTGCGTGACGGCCTCACCCGGGCCGCGGTGCTCGATCTGGCCGGACCGCAAGCCGTTGCCGACGCCCACCAGCGCGCTGCCGGCATTGTCGCCGACCCGGCGGCACGGTTGCGACATCGCGTTGCGGCGACGCCGCTGCCCGATCCGGTGCTGGCAGATGAGGTCGACGCGCTTGCCCGCGAATGCGGCGCGGACGGCGCCTGGTCGCTGGCCGCCACCCTGTTCCGCGATGCGAGCCGCCTGACCGACGACCCGCTACTACGCGATCGGCGCCTGACTCATTCGGTCGACGCGCTAGTGGCCGCCGGGGATTGCGTCGGCGCCGGCACACTCGTCCCCGCGGTGCAGAGCCTGCGCGAAACACCGCTGCGCAACGTCGTTTTGGCTTACCTGGCGATCCTACGGGGCAGGGCGACCGAGGCTGAGCTGAGACTCCGGCGGGCATGGGACATCGTGGACATCGATAGCGAGCCCGAGACGGCCGCCTTCATCGCCCAGCGGCACGTGTTGCACGCCCTCGTGCACTGTCGGGGCGAGCAGGTGGTTCAGTGGGCTGACCGGGCAGTGCAATTGGCCGGTCGCGATTCTTCCGCGGGAATCGAGGCCGCCGCTATCCGTGGTCTCGGTCTCCTCGCCGCCGGCCACCCCGAGCGCGCGGTGGCCGCCTACCAGGACTTGAGGACACGGGTTCGCCATGGGGCCCAAGCGCAACGGGTGGTGATGGGCAGCGGGTGGGTGCAGTTGATGTGCGACGACATCGAAGGGGCGCGGTCGAGCCTCGAGAGCGCTGTGGCGTCGGCCCCCCTCGGTGGCTCGACGCGAATTACGTTGTGGGCGTGGGCATGGTTGGCCCGGGTGCAGTTTGTGATGGGCGAATGGGACAACGCCCTCGGCAGCGTGGAGCAAGGCCGCACGCTGGCCCGGTCGAGTGGGATCGTGCTGACGACGCCGCTGTTGGAGTGGACCGCCGGCCAGATCGCTGCCTTGCGTGGGGATTGGGCGGCGGCCGAGTCAGCGGCGTGTACCGCCTCGGCGAATAGCGGCGAGTACGAGATGATGCGCATTCCAACGTTGCTGCTGCGCGCCCAGATCGCGGAGGTACAGGCCGATTACGCCACCGTCCGTCGGGTGCTCGAGCCGCTGAGCCAGATCGCCGCGGGCACGTCACTGCAGGAGCCGGGTTACTGGCCGTGGGCCGACGCGATGGGAAACGCCTTGGTGCTCAACGGTGAACTCGAGGCCGCCGACGCTTTCTTGCGTCCCCATGAACAGCGCGCGCGGGAACGCGAGCATCGCAGCGCGCAGGCCCGTCTGGGCTGTGCGCGGGGCCGGTTGCTCGGTGCGCTCGGCGACGTCACAGCAGCCCGCGAGGTTTTCGAGGAATCGCTGACACTGCTCGACGGGCTGGCGTTGCGCTACGACGCCGCGCGGGTGAATATGGCCTACGGCCAGACGCTGCGGCGAGCCGGTAAACGGCGTGCCGCCGACGCCGTCATAGGCACCGCGCGTGAACTCTATGCCGCGCTCGGCGCCGTCATCGACGTCGCTCGGTGCGATCGCGAACTGAAGGCCGGCGGACTTCATCAAACTCGTGACATGCGAGACAGCGCCGAACTGACGCCGCAGGAGGAGGCGGTGGCAGTGCTCGTGGCCAAGGGACTGTCGAATCGTGAAGTGGCTGCCGAGTTATACGTGTCCCCCAAGACCGTCCAGTACCACCTGAGCCGTGTCTACACGAAGCTGGGCGTGCGCTCGAGAGCGGAGTTGGCGGCGCTGGGCCGCTGACGGTCACGGGTGTTGCAGGTGGGCGACGATCGCTGCGGTGACCTCAGCGGGGCGTTCGGCGTTGGCCAGATGCGCGGCGTGATCGACGACCAGTAGTTGCGAGTCGGCGACACCGGCGACGATCTCTTGGAGCCTGGCGGGTGGGGTGGCCGAGTCATCGGCGCCGGCGACAGCCAGCGTCGGTGCCCTGACGCTCGACAGTGCTGCCCGCAAATCAACCGCGGCGATCGCCTCGCAGCAGGCGGCATATCCTTCGGCAGGCGTTGCCGCAACCATACTTTCGTGCGCGGCAGCGACCTCGGGGTGGGTTCGCCGATAGTCGCCGGTGAACCACCGCGCCACTACCGCCGACGCCACGGCCGCAGTCCCCCGCGCGCGCACCAAGGTGGCTCGCTGCGTCCACGCGCTGGCGGGCGCAAGCTGCACCGCGGTGCACAGCACGACAATTCGATTGACTCGATCAGGGTTGCGCGCCGCCAGATGCAGCGCGGTCATGCCGCCGAGTGACAAGCCGACGACATGCGCGCGTTCGATGCGGAAGCGATCGAGCAGCGCCACGAGGTCGTCGGTCAGGGCCTCGATTCCATAGGGACCGTCGGGTACCGGTGAGGCACCATGGCCGCGGGTGTCGTACCGCAGCACCCGAAAGTGGCGTTCGAGGGTGCCGATCTGAGCGTCCCACATGCGGTGTGTCGATCCCAACGAGTTCGACAGCACCACGACGGGGCCGTCGCGCCGTCCGCTGTCGATCGCATGCACTTCGACTGAACTCATACGCGACCTACAACCATCGGTATGTCCATGAGCGATATGTAATACGGCACCCTATCTGACAACCAAAACCCATGTAATAGCTGAATTTCACTCAATGATGTATCTTAGCAATTCGATCATGTTGATCGTGGTGTACCCTGCGCAACCCGAGGAGGGGCAAACCGGATGACCGACACCAAAGAAGCCAGCGAGCAAGTCGTCCGCGATTTCCTCGGCTCGTGGGAGGCGCGCAGCCTCGACACTATCTGCAGTGGGTTCGCCGACGACGCGGTCTATCACAATGTGCCGGTCGCGCCGATCGAGGGCATTGCCGGGATTCGCGGGATCTTCGAAGCTTTCCTAGCCGCGTTCTCCGCTGCCAAGCTCGATATCGTCACGCTGGCCGCTGAGCCCGGCCGGGTGCTCGTCGAGCGCGTCGACTACTTCACCATGAACGACGGCCGCAAGGTGGTGCTACCGGTCACCGGCGTGTTCGAGGTGAAGAATGGCAAAATCACGCGCTTCAGCGATTACTTTGACCTCGCGGACTTCGAGGGGCAGAGCGGCATGAAGCTGTAGGCCGTGTTCGGCAGGATGTTCGGCTCCGGCGCGCATGAAGGGGGGCAAGTTGACGGAGACATCGCTTCAACCCGTTAAGCGCAGACCCAAGGACCGAAAGCAGCAGATTCTCGAACAGGCCGTCGGGCTCTTCACCGAGCGTGGGTTTCACTCGGTCAAGCTGGAGGACATCGCCGAAGCCGCCGGCGTCACCGCCCGTGCGTTGTACCGCCACTACGACAACAAGCAGGCACTGCTCGCTGAGGTGATCCGGGCCGGGCAGGATCAATACCAGAGTGCGCGCCGTCTCACCGATGGGCAGGCCGAGCCAGAACCTCAGCCGCTGCATCTCGAATTGCCCAACCTCATCGCGGCGGCCGTCGAATCGCGCTCCTTGATGGTCCTGTGGCAGCGTGAGGCGCGCTACCTCAACGAGAACGACCGCGCGGAGGTCCGACGCCGCATCAACGCGATCGTCGCGGGCATACGGGACAACGTTGTCTTGGAGGTGCCTGGTCTTGGCCCGCAGCATGCGGAGCTGCGAGCGTGGGCCGTGTCGAGCACCCTGACCGGGTTGGGGGGGCACAATCTCACCCTTCCGGCTGACGAACTCGAAAAGTGCCTGTCCCAAGCTTCGCTGGCCGCGGCGCGGACTCCTCCGGTGAGTGAGTTACGGCCACTCGACCCCACCACCGACGACGACGGCCACGACGTGCTCTTCTCGCGCTACGAAACCCTGCTGGCAACCGGCGCGCGCCTGTTCCGTGCCAAGGGCTACCCGGCCGTCAGCACCAGCGAGATCGGTAAGGGCGCGGGTATCGCAGGTCCCGGGCTGTACCGTTCCTTCTCCTCCAAGCAGGCGATCCTCGACGCGCTGCTGCGCCGCCTCGACGAATGGCACAGCCTGGAATGCGTCCGGGCGATACGTGCGAATCCCGAAGCGGCACAACGGTTACGCGGCCTCGTCGAGGGGCACGTCCGGCTCAGCCTGGATGCGCCCGACCTGGTGGCGGTCTGCGTCACCGAACTGCCGCACGCCTCCGGCGAAGTGCGCGACAGCTACCTGAGGAACAAGGCCGACCGAGAGTCGGTCTGGGCCGACCTGATCATGGCGTTGAATCCCCTCACGACGGTCATCGAAGCGCGACTGCTGATCGCGGCGGCGATCACCCTCATCGAAGACGTCGCCCGCACCTGGCATCTCACCCGCTACGCAGGCGTCGCCGACGAGATCACCGCGCTCGCCCTGGCGATTCTGACCAGCCGGACCGAATCCGGCTGACGGCCGGCCGCTGCCCCGATCACGCGCGCACCGGCCGCGATTGATAGGCGGCGGACGAAGTCGGCAGCAGCGCCTTCATGACGACAGAAGGCCGCATCAGGGTCAGCGGCGCGCGCTGCAGGTGCATCACGTCGATGAACTCGCGGGCGACATTTGCGTCGTACCACGTCATCTCGGTGACCTTGCCGAAGTACCAGCTCGCGAGTTTGGACACCAGCCGGGCCCCGCCATTGGCGGAGACAGCACCGTAATCCTCAACGGTCGACGTGAACCAGCACTCGTCGAGGAATCGGCTGTATGCGTGATGGAAGCGCTTGGCCAGGCCGTCGATCCGGCCGGGACCCGCCGCCAGCCGGTGGTCGCTCAGACATTTGTCCAGAATGCTCGTCCCCACGGCGCCGTGTGACATGCCCTGCGCATAAAGCGGGTTCAGCGATGTATTGGCGTCGCCGATGACGACCAAGCCGTCGGGCGCCGACGTCAACTTGTCGTAGTGGCGCCGAAGATTCGCCGGGAAACGCCAGCGGTGAACGTCTTCCACGCAGGTCGCGCCGCGCAAGGCCTCGTACAGATCGGGCACCGGCAGGCCCTTCGTCCAGTCGAGAAAGCTCTCGATATCGGTCCCGGCGTAATCACCCTGCCAACCGAGCAGGGTGACTATCCAGCGGCCGCCTTCGGTGGGCAGCAGCGCAGCGG
Organism: Mycobacterium gordonae; assembly: GCF_002101675.1. Taxonomy (GTDB): domain Bacteria; phylum Actinomycetota; class Actinomycetes; order Mycobacteriales; family Mycobacteriaceae; genus Mycobacterium; species Mycobacterium gordonae. The sequence continues at coordinate 26,939 of NZ_LQOY01000242.1, forward strand.
TCCGAGTGGCGGGAGGCCGGGAGTGGATCAGCATTGCCTTCCAGTCGCGGGGTCCGTCCGGCGGTGTGAAAAGCGTAGTGGAATAACCGATATCCACCTTGAGCTCACTGACCTCCGGGGAACCGAACCCCAGCGAGGCGAGGTGCCGCGGGGTCTCGGAGTTGCGTCCGCTCGCGTCGATGACGAGGTCGGCATCCAGGAAGGTTCCGTCGGCGAGTTCTACCCCGGTGATGCGGCCACTGTGAGCCCGGTAGCCATTGACCTTGGTGTTTTCCAGCATTGTCACGTTGGGCAGCTGCATCAACCGCTGCCGGATGTAGTGCTCCAGGAAACCCCTGGTCTGGCACAGCATGGTCAGCCCGCTGTCGAAACGCTTCTTCCAGCCCCCCGAGTGGTACCAGCAGATGTCGTTGGCCATGTCGACTTCGACCGAACCCTTGCTGAGCAGGTCGGTGGTCAGTCCCGGAAAGTAGTGGTTGAAAACGTTCTGCCCGCCGCGCAGCAGGATGTGACCGTGGTGCGACTGCGGAACGCCTTTGCGCCATCGCGGTTCGCCCGGCATGCGATCCCGGTCGATGGTCGTCACCAAGTCGAAATGCCTTGCCGCAACAGCGGATGCGGCCATACCGGTGGTGCTGGCACCGATCACGACGGCGTGCCGACCGCCCAGGCCGCCATACCGGACCATGGTTTTTCCAGTCATGATCGAAGTCTGCAAACCGCCGCGGCGCGCCGTCTTGGACGGCCTTGCGCCGTTCTTGGTTCGGGTTTGCGCCCGGCGGGCGGCCGCTACTGACCGGACGCCCCGTTGCGCAGCTCGGCCGGTGTCATGCCGAAGGCGCGCTTGAACAATCTGGTCATATGGCTCTGATCGCAGAAGCCCGTCGCGCCGACCACTTCCTTGAGCGCCATGTCGGTCTGCAGGATGAGGTGGCGAGCCCGCTGGATGCGCCGCTGCTGAACGTAGGCGTGTGGTGGAGCGCCGAAGCGCCGTTTGAACAGCCGCGCGAAATGGTACTGGCTCATACCCCCGATTCGGGCCAGCGCGCGCAGGGACAGGTCCGCAGCGAGATTGGCGTCGATGAACTCGGCGACTTGGCGCGCTTGGGAGGCGCTCAGTGCTCCCGGACATCTGGGCGCCCGCAGTCGCGCCTCGGCGTGGTGGCGCAATATGTGGACGCCGAGCTGCGTCAGCAGCGCCTCCTTGTAGAGGGCGCCGCCGAATTCGTCCCGGCGCAACTCCGTTGCCAGGGCCTCGATTCCGTGCTGGATGACCGGGTCCCTGACCTGGAACGCCTCGCGAATCGCAACGGATTCGACGTGGCGGTCGAAAACCTCCGACGCGAAATCCGCCAGCCGGCGTTCGTTGAGATAGAGCACGGTCGCCTGGAACGACCTGCTCCATTGCCAGGTCGATTCATAGCCTGGCCGCAGGATGGAGAAGTCGCCCGGGACCATCTGCGTGCGACTGCGAATGGCGCCGCAGCGCAGCGCGATCTGGGCGGGCGTGTGCCAGGCGATGACGGCGATGTCGCGCAGCGGAGGGACTTCGGTGTGGCAGGAATGGAATTGGTAGACACGGAGATCCGCTCCGGGCAACTCACCGTCGCGGGTGGCGACCACGCACTTGGCCGGGACCAGGCGATCCACACCCGTGGCATCCACGTCCTCGAAACCCTTGGGCGTCATCGTACCTCCGAAGTAACGCAGCCCCACCTGCCGTGACGCTGAGTTGCGCTACCGAGATTGTAGGCCCGCGGCCTGCCCCCCGTCGTCGAATGAGTGGCGGCCCAGCATGGGATGTGATTGCGCATCTGGTTGGACGTTCTTGCTAACCCGTATACACCCCATGGCCTGAAAGTTAGCGTCAGGGCCGACTTTCCACAGATGTCTGAGCGGAACGGCGAGTGTGAACGAACGATATCGCGGCAAGACGGTGTTGGTCACCGGAGCAGCCTCCGGCATCGGCCGCGCCATCGCATTCGCGGCTGCCCGCGAAGGCGCGGGGCTGATCCTCGGTGACGTGCAGGTCGATCGGCTCGCCGACACGGCAGCGGAGCTGAGGGCGGCCGGCGCGGCTGTCTATTACTCGCGGTGCGACATCTCCCGGACCAGCGACGTTGACGAACTGGTACGCCGTGGGTCCGACGAGACCGGTCCGGTGGACGTGGCATTCGCCAACGCCGGCGTCCTCGGGATCCCGGGCGACGTGTGGACCTATCCGGAAGAGGACTTCACCACGATCCTCGATATCAATGTCACCGGCACCTGGAGAACCTTTCGTGCGGTCCTGCCGGGAATGATCGAGCGGCGGCGTGGTGTCGTCGTCGCCACCGCATCGGCGGCCGGCGTCATCGGGCCCCCGGGGCTCCCCGCGTACGTGGCGAGCAAGCACGCCGTGGTGGGGCTGGTGAAGTCGACCGCCACGAATGTGGCGCGCTACGGCATCCGGGTCAACGCCATCTGCCCGCATCTGGTTAACACCCCGATGCTGGACAAGGTGACCAACGAGATTCCAGGCCTTCGCGATTCGCTGGATCAGCAGACGCCGCTCGGACGGGTGGCCACACCGGAAGAAGTCGCGCGCTCCGCGATCTGGCTGGGATCGGAGGAGGCGAGCTTCGTCACCGGACACCCGCTGCTGGTCGACGGTGGACTGGTGGCTCAGTAGCGAAACATGTCGGACGACACAGAGACGAGAGTGACGATGAAGCACCTGAACATCGACTGCAACGGGACCCGCATCCATGCGGTCGAGCAGGGATCCGGACCGTTGATCATTCTGCTGCACGGTTTTCCGGAGTCCTGGTACTCCTGGCGGCACCAGATTCCGGTGCTGGCCGACGCCGGTTACCGGGTCGTCGCAATCGATCAGCGAGGGTTCGGGAGGTCGTCGAAATTCCGGGTCAACAGCGCATACCGCATCGACAAGACGGTCGCGGACGTCGAAGCGGTGATCGATGCCTACGGTGCGGACCGGGCCGTCGTCGTCGGGCACGACTGGGGCGCGCCGGTCGCCTGGACCTTCGCCTGGCTTCGTCCCCAACGCTGCCGAGGCGTGGTCGGTTTGAGCGTTCCATTCGCCGGGCGCGGCCTGATCGGTCTCCCCGGCTGCCCGTTCGGGGAGACCCGCCCACGGGACTACCACGTCGAACTCGCCGGCCCGGGCAGGACGTTCTATCAGGACTACTTCTCCGAGCAGGACGGAATCATCAATGAGATCGAGGAGGATCTCCGAAAGTGGTTGCTGGGCTTGACTTATACGGTGTCGGGCGAGGCCGCCGCGGCGGCGGTCGCCGCCGGTTCGATGCCGGCCGATCCGATCGAGGCACTGCGCTTCGGGCCACTGTGTATGGCCGACGGCGCCAGGCTGGACGATGCATTCGTCTGGCCGGAATCGATGCCGGAGTGGTTCACCGCGGAGGATCTCGACTTTTACGCTGAGGAGTTCGAACGGGCCGGCTTCTCCGGCGGTTTGGCGTTCTACCACAACGTCGATGCCGGCTGGGAGGTGCTCGCCGACGTCGAGCACCGGAAGCTGACGCCGCCGGCGCTGTTCATCGGTGGCGAGTACGACGTGGCGTCGATCTGGGGCGCCGAGGCGATCGCGCGGGCCGACGAGAAGATGTGCGACAACCGGGGCAGCCACCTCATTCCCGGTGCGGGCCACTGGATTCAGCAGGAGAAGCCCGCCGAAACGAACCGGCTGCTCCTGGACTTCCTCGGCCAGTTGCCGTGCCGGCCCGCCGACTGAGCTACCACAGCGCGGCGATGGTTCCGCCATCGGCGATCTGCGTGGTGCCGGTGACCATCGAAGCGTCGTCGGACAACAGAAACGCGACGATGCCGGCCATCTCCTCCGGGGCGGCCATGCGGCCCTGCAACCGGGCGATCAGTGCCAGCGCGCCGCCTTCGCCGAGCGCCTCGTCGAACATCGTCATGGCGGTCTGTTGCATCGGGGTGTCGACGAATGCCGGCAGCAACGCATTGGCGCGGATGTTGTGCGGACGCAACTCCGCGGCGGTGACGCGGCTGAGGTGGCTGATGGCAGCCTTGGACATGCCGTAGGCCCCTGAGCCGTTCACCGCGATATGGCCGGCCAGCGACGACATGTTGACGATCGCTCCCCCGCCCCGTTCGATCATCCTCGGCGCGGCGTGCTTGGTGCACAACCACGCACCGCGCAGGTTGATCGCCATGACGCGGTCGAAATCGGCCACGGTGGTGTCGGTGAGCGACGCGAAATGCACGACACCGGCATTGGCGACCAGCTTGTCGACCCCGCCGAACGCGTCGGCGCACGCCGCGACCATCCCAATGACCTGTTCCTCGTCGCTGACATCGACTTTGTGGCCCACCGCTGCGGATCCGATCTTGGCTGCGGTGGCGTCGGCGGTGTTGCCGTCGATGTCCGCGCACAGCACGTTGCAGCCCTCGGCCGCCAGCCGCGTGGCGACCGCTAGACCGATACCGGCGCCTGCCCCGGTGACGATCGCCGCTTTGCCGGCCAGGTCTGGATGACTCACCGATCTCCTCACGAATCCCGTTGCACCACTTGGTGAGCTGACTCAGCCGACGGCCGCCCAGGTGGCGTCCGGTTGCGGCGATCGGATACCACTCTGCCTAATGGCTCCGAACAACACCAGGCCGAATCCTGGCATGTCCTCGGAAAGCCGGATGGCGTACACGCCGAGATCGCGCAGCATCCACGACACCGTCGCCGAGGTGAAGTCCCCGCGCGCGGCACCACCGTCGAACAGGCCGCAGGCACGCGGCGTACCGGAGGGCCTCAGATACAGCACCATTCCCCCGCCCTGGACCGACATCCGGGACAGGGCACCCCGGAGTTCGCCGCCGCACCGGCACGCGCCGGATCCGAACACGTCGCCGGTCAGGCACTCGACGTGGATGTGAAGCGGAACGGGGACTCCCGCGTCCACGGCTCCGATGATGACCGCCAGGTGCTCGCCCCCGCCATGGCTGTTGCGGAAGCCGATGACTCGGGAATCGCCGGCCCAGGTGGGTATGACCGTTTCGGTCAGGCGGACCACCTGCGGTTCGGTGCGGCGCCGAAATGCCACCAGCTCGGAGACCGACACCACCGGAAGCCGGTGCTGGACGGCGAATTCGACCAATTCGGCCCCGCGGGCCATCAGCACGGGATTGCGTCGGGACACGATTTCGCACAGCGCGGCGGCCGGCCGCCGCCCGGCCAGGTAGGCGAGGTCGACGGCCGCCTCGGCCGGTGCCGGTCGTCCCAGAACCCCGTCAGCACCGGCCTGTACGGGGACCACGTGGCCGGGCCGCAGAAAATCCGCGGGCTGGGACGAGGCCGAGCCCAGCGCCGCGATGGTGTGGGCGCGATCCCGTGCCGAGATCCCGGTTCCAACGCCGCGCGCGTCGACAGACACGCAGAAGCTGTCGTCGCCATGGCACATCGGCGGTAGGTTCAACCGCTCGCACTCGGCGCCCGGCAACGCCACCCGCACATAACCCGACGTGTGGCGGATGGTGAAACTCAGCAGCTGGGAAGTCGCGGCGTCCGCCGCGAAAACCAGGTAGCCGTCGGCGTCCTCGGCGACGTCGTCTCGCAGCAGGACGGGGCGCCCGGCGGCCACCGCGGTGACCGCACGGCTGACCCGCAGATCGGTGGTCTTCATCGCAGCTCCCCTGTGGTGGGTGCGGCCAACGCGCGAAATCGGCTGCCGTGAAAGACCAGTGGCGCGGTGTCGGGATCGGCCTGCAGGGAACATATCTCGAGCAGCACGATGAGGTGATCACCGGCAGTGATCTCGTCGCGCAGGCGGCAATTCAACCGGGCGGTGGAACCGTGCACGGTGACACCACCGCCGGGCAGCTCCGTCCAGGTCACTCCGGCGAACCGGTCACCGGCCTTGCGCGACAGGCTCATACAGGCGTCGCTGTGTCCTTCGGCGAGCACGCTGACGCCGAGGTACGGGCGTTCCCGTAACCGGGGCCACGTCGTCGAGCTGTGCTGGATGCACACGGACACCAATGGCGGGTCGAGTGAGACACCGGTGAAGGAACTGGCCGCCATGCCCAGTGGTGTGCCGTCCACGGCTGCGCAGATCGCGACGACCCCGGACGGGAAGCAGCCGAACGCCGTGCGCAACGCGGCAGCGTCGAGGCGTTCGGTCGTCACCTCACTCATGACCCACGCAGCCCGCCAAGGAAATCGAGCAGGAGCCGGTTGGTCTCGTCCGGCGCCTCCTGCTGAATCCAGTGCCCGACGTCGGCGATCATGTGTGTGCCGCGGTAATCCGACATGACCTCTTCCGCCCGCTCCACGGCCTCAGCACCCCACGTGGTGCCGACGTCGTACTGGCCACCGATGAACAGGGCCGGCGGGGTGAGTGGTGTGCCTTCCCGGTCGGCCAGGTCGTGCCAGTCGTTGTCGATGTTGTGATAGAAGCTCAACGGACCGCCGAATCCGCTGCGCTCGAATTCCCCTGCGTAGAAATCGAGATCGGCGTCGGTGAACCAGGACGGCATCGTCTCGGGATAGACGAAGGCGTCCTTGAGCTTGGCGCCCTCGGCCATGCACAGCGGGCCAGCCCGGATGACATCTATCGGGTCCATCGCGGTCAGATCGACGCCGGCGTCTACGGCTGCCTTGGTGGCGGCCATCATTCCCTCACCGGAGACGGTGTAGGTGAGCCCGAGCAGCCAGCCGCGCACGTCCTCCTCGATCTCGGCGATGATGCCGTCCTGCGCGGAGAAGTAGTCCTGATACCAGACGCGGCCCTCACCGGCCAGTTCCAGGTGGTAGTCGTTGGGGCGATGCTCGCCGAAAGGGCTTCCCGGCAAACCGATTACGCCGCGGCCGGCGAACGGGACGCTGATTCCGACCACGCCGGCGCAGCGCTCGGGGTGCAGCCAGGCGAAGGTCCAGGCGACCGGAGCGCCCCAGTCATGGCCCACGACGACGGCCTTGTCCGCGCCGTAGGCGTCGACGACGCCGACGATGTCGCCGACCAATTCCTTGATGCGGTAGGCGGAATTCAGGAAATACTTCGATGAACGGCCATAGCCGCGCTGATCGATGGCCACCACCCGGTAGCCCGCTTCGGCCAGTGCGGGAATCTGGTGGCGCCAGGAATACCACGATTCCGGAAAACCGTGGATCAGCACCACCAGCGGCGCCTCAGCCTTTTCTGGCCCCTTCTCATAGGCGTGGATCCGGGTGCCCCGGCAGTTCAAGATCCGATGAACCATGCTGACCTCTCTATCAGTGTCCGTGACCCGCGGCCGCGCCCACGAGTTGATTCGCGGACTCGGTTGGGACGACCCGATTTTCGTAGTTGCGGGCGATCAGGGTCTTCTGGCCGGACAACCGCGTTCGCGCCCACTTGCCGATGACGCGGCCGGCGATACCCGGCTTCATCAGCGCCGACGGTGGATCGACGAGGTGCACGACGGCCAGGAACCGCCGGTAGGCGTCGATATCGTCGTGCACCAGCTCCAGCAGCCGGTCCATGTACCAGGTGAGGACACCGAAGTAGAAGGGACGCTTCCTGTCCACGTCCTTCATCCAGTCGAAGCGCAGGTTCTGCTCCCGGATCACGAACCACGCCGTGTCGGCCATCTTGGCGATCGTGCGGTAGTAGCGGCGCGGCAGGTCGCGGTGGCCGGGGCCGTATCTGGCCAGCAGCAGCTGCATTTCGCGGACTTCCTTCAGCGCCAGGCTCATTCCCAAACCGGACACCGGATCAGCGCTGGTGTAGGCATCACCGACCGCGACCAGTGCCCGCGGCAGATTGCGCTTCTTCTCGTAGTGCAGGCGCAGCATGTTGGGATAGCGGAAGTTGTAGATCGGTGAGGCCGGTTCGAGGCCGTCGATATTCTCCCCGATCACCGGCGATGGCATTAGGTCCGCGAATTCGCGGAACTCCGCGGCCGTTCGCGGAGGCGAATAGCAGTTGTAAGCCACCAGCGAGGTCGACAACAGCGTGCGCGAGCTGTCGGTGTAGTACTGCGCGGCGTAGGTGTCCTCGAACGGGCGGTACGCGTAACAGATCACCATGACCTTGTCCTGCCACTGGCGCTCGGGCGGAACGTGGTGCTGCATCGTCGAGTAGAAGCAGTTGATGATGTCCTGCTCCACTTCCGGAGCGCCGATCCCGATGCGGTCCAGGAATTCCGGGACGCGGGTGTTCTTGCCCGAGGCGTCCACGACGAACTCGGCCGGTATCACCTCGGCTTCGGCCCCGACGGCGACTCCGATGACCGCATTGTTCTCGCGGTCGAACACCAGGTCGGTGACCTCCGACTCGTATCGGAAGTCGATCCGCGGCTCCTCATCCAGCCGGCGTCGTACGCACCATTCCAGCAGTGGCCTTCCGGCGCAGACGATCTCGATGTCGCTGGTGCCCGGCTTCTTCCAGGAGCCGCCCAGCCGAATCCGGTACTGCGCCGCCATGTCGACCTTGAAGGCGCCCTCGCGGACCATGTCGTCGACGATGCCGGGAAAGAAACGCTCCAGCTCGATCTGCCCGGCGGTGAGCAGGTGGTGCAGGTGCCAGCCCTGCGCGGCGCCGGGCCGGCCCTCCCGCCGGCGGTGCGGGTCGTCCTTCTCGAGCACGATCACGCGTTCGAAGGTCTCGCTGCACACTTTGGCTGCCGCGATGCCCGCGATACTGCCGCCGATGACCACCGCGGTTCCGCGGCCGCGCCGACGCACCTCGCCGACATTCACGCCTGCGTAGTCCAGACGCGCCGGGGTGCGCCGGCGCGCGGCGCCACTGGGCACGAACTTCTCGTAGTACAGGCCCACGCGGTGGAAGCCGTTGTTGTCCAACCACGTTCGAGTAGCCTCGACCATCGCCGCCGGACCGCACAGGTAGACGTCGGCGTCGCCACCGGCCAGCATCCGCTCGTCGAGCAGATCGGTGACCAGCCCGGCGCGCCCATCCCAGGTGGCGTCCGGATTCGACACGGTGACGTGCACTTCCAGGGCGGCGACCCGGCGCCGCAACGAGGTGAGCTCGTCGAGCTTGCACAGGTCTTCGGGCGCGGTGACGCCATACAGCAGATATACGGGTTGGCTGGTGTCAGCCTCGAGACTGTCGGCCATTGCCAAGATCGCCGATAATCCGGTGCCACCGGCGACCAGGATGACCGGTCGCACGATCGGACGCAGATAGAAGCTGCCCTTGCTGCAGCGCAGGGCGATTCGGTCACCGGGCTGCGCGCGGTCGCGAAGGTAGTTCGACATCACGCCGTCGGGCAGCAGCCTGATGATGAACTCCAGTTCGGTGCCGCCGTCGCGATGGGCATAGGAGTAGTTGCGCCAGGTGTCGGTGCCCGGAACCTGCAACTGCGCGAACTGGCCCGCCCGGTAGCGCAGCGGGGTACCCAGACCGGAGGCGTCGACCCGCAGGATGGCCGTGCTGGGCGACACCAGGTCGACACCGGTCACCACACCGTCGCCGGTGACCAGCAGCGCGGCGTTGTCGTCGGCTGGGTACTGCAGTTCGATGCGGCAATCCGACGTGGGGAACGTCTGGCAGGTCAGGATCTTTCGCGCCGCCCGCTCCACGTCGGACAGTCCCTCGGTGCGGCCCATCTCGTACTGGCCGGAGACGCAGCCGGCCACGCAGGTACCGCAGATGCCGCTCTGGCATTCGTTGACGATGGCGACGCCGTGCTCTTCGGCGGCATCCAGCATGGACTGGTCCGGTCGCACCGGCATCGTCTTGGTTGTTCCGTCCGAATAGCCGACGGTGACTTGGCGAACCGACATTGGAACGTGCCCTTCCTGGACTGGCCGCGCTAGACGACCAGGGCTACCGGTTTCCTGGCGATGCGGGCGTTGAGTCTGGGCATGACCTCTTCGGCCAGCAGACGCAGCGACTCCTTCCACGGCCCGGGATTCTCCCGGTAGTCGAAGCCGAGCACCAGCAGGTGACCGAAGCCGCCCACCTGGTCGTAGGTTGCCTCGAGTTTGTCGACGACCGTTTCCACCGAACCCACGACGAAGGTGTTCTCGGCCAGGTACTCCGCGGTCACGTCGTCGTCGGGCACCGTCGGGTTGTGCTTGTAGAACTTCGTCATGCCGAACATGCGGAACGTGGGCAGCGTGTACTCGCGCATGGCCCGGCCCATCGCGCCGTCCACGGCGTAACGGAACGCCTGCTCGTCGGTCTCGGCAACCAGCACCTCACGTACCAGTCGCCAGTCGCGGCGGTCAGGGGTGCGGCCGCTGCGTTCGGCTCCCTCCAGCACAGCGTCCCAGTGAGTGGCCACATATTCGGCGTTGAGGTCCAGACTCATTGGCAGATAACCACGTTCGCCGGCCAGCTTCAGTGTCTCCGAGCCGGCGCTGAACCCGGTGACCCCGATGGGGGGATGAGGCTGCTGGAACGGCTTGATGTGGCGTTTCATCAGGCCCTCGAACATGGGTGCAATTCCGTTGGCGTTCCAGTACTTTCCCCGATGTTCCCAGGGCTCGTCCTCGGTCCAGATGCGCAACATGATCTCGAGCGCTTCCCGCGTCATATCACGGTGCTCGCCGTTCTTGCCGTCGACGTCGTAGAGAGCCCAGTCGCCGGGAATGCCGCTGGCGCCTACGCCGAGCATGAACCGGCCCTGCGCCAGATGGTCGAAATAGGCGACGCGGTGCGCCAATTCGACCGGATGGTGATACGGCAGCAGGTGTGCGCCGGGCGCGAGCTTGATGTTCTTGGTGCGCAGCAGCGCCTGCGCCAACAACAGGTCGGGTGCGCAGATCGGTTCCCAGGGCACCGTGAAGTGCTCGCCGACCCAGGCTTCCACGTAACCCAGCTGGTCTGCCAGCTCGATGATGTCGAGATCCCACTGGGTCGCGTCGTACAGCGTGCGCTCCGGTGGATGGGCCGGCATGAGGAAAATTCCGATTTCCATCTGTAACCCTTCTTGGTGTGTGCCCGGGGCCGGGATTCCGGCGCGCCGCGGTTGGCTCGTCTCTAGGTATATCACAGTACTAGCAAGATACTTCGTTGTACACAAGATGCTTTTTGCTTGGTGATTCGCCAGCACAGACGCCAGACAGCCGCGTATCGGCTATGGACATAATGACGAACTTCCGCGTAACCTCGCACACGTCACGCGTTCTGCGCGCAGCCACCAGCTAGGAGTAGCCATGAGTGTCACCGGGGTCGGTCCGGTCGATCACCGGTCGAACGGGGAGCGCCCCGCGGGAGACTTCCGTTTCATCCGCTACGAGACGCTCGACGACGGCCTGATAGCGGTCATCACCCTCGACCGGCCGAAGCAGCGCAACGCCCAGACCCGCGGACTGCTCGTGGAGTTGGGTACCGCGTTCGAAATCGCCGAGACCGACGACCGGGTCCGGGTCGTCATCCTGAGGGGTGCCGGTTCCGCATTTTCGGCCGGACACGACCTCGGTTCGGCCGACGACGTGCGGGAGCGCACCCCCGGTCCCGACCAGCACCCCACCTACCAATGCAATGGCGGCACCTTCGGCGGCGTTGAGTCGCGTAACCGGCAGGAGTGGCACTACTTCTTCCAGAACACCAAGAGATGGCGCGATCTGCGCAAGATCACGATCGCCCAGGTGCACGGCACGGTCCTGTCGGCGGGCCTGATGCTGGCGTGGTGTTGCGATCTGATCGTCGCCGCCGAGGACACCGTGTTCGCCGATGTCGTAGGGACGCGGTTGGGCATGTGCGGGGTGGAGTACTTCGGCCATCCCTGGGAGTTCGGGCCCCGCAAAGCCAAGGAACTTCTGCTCACCGGCGACTCGATCGGCGCGGACGAGGCGCATGCGCTCGGGATGGTCTCGAAGGTTTTCCCGAACGATGAATTGACCAGCAACGCAATTGAATTCGCACGCCGGATCGCCAAAGTGCCGACCATGGCCGCGCTGCTGATCAAAGAGTCGGTGAACCAGACCGTCGATGCGATGGGTTTCTCCACCGCGTTGGACGGTTGCTTCAAGATCCATCAGCTCAACCACGCGCACTGGGGTGAAGTCACGGGCGGGAAACTGTCTTACGGCACCGTCGAGTACGGACTCGTCGACTGGCGCGCCGCGCCGGAGATCCTGCCCGCGACCAAGAATCGCCCTTGAGGTCGGCCGGCGATGGACATCACCTACCCGCCGGAAGCCGAAGCCTTCCGGGAACGGATCCGTGACTTCCTGCGCGAGCACCTGCCCGCGGGCTGGTCGGGACCCGGGGCCCTACCGCCGGCCGCGCGGAATGAGTTTGCGCGGCAATGGCGGCAGTTGCTGGCGGACAACGGCCTGGTCGCCGTGTCCTGGCCGCAGGAGTATGGCGGCGCCGGTCTCTCGGCGATGTCGCAGGCGGTACTCGACGAGGAATTCGCCCGTGCGGGCGCGCCGGAGGGCCTGGAGAATGACTTGCTCGGCATCCAGCTGTTGGGCAATACGCTGATCGCGCTGGGTTCCGAGCAGCAGAAGGCGCACTACCTGCCACGCATTCTCAGCGGTGAAGACCGTTGGTGCCAAGGTTTTTCCGAGCCCGAAGCTGGTTCGGACCTGGCGTCGGTGCGGACCAGGGCGGTGCTCGATGGTGACGAGTGGACACTGAACGGGCAGAAGATCTGGACGTCGGCGGGACCCACCGCGAATTGGATATTCGTGCTGGCGCGCACCGATCCGGACGGACCCAAGCACACCGGCTTGTCGATGCTGCTAGTCCCCATGGACCAGCCCGGTGTCGTGGTTCGCCCGATCGTCAACGCGGCCGGGCACGCTTCCTTCAGCGAGGTCTTCTTTGACGACGCCCGCACCCCGGCCGCCAATGTGATCGGTCGAGTCGGTGACGGCTGGCAAGTGGCGATGACGCTGCTCGGGTTCGAGCGCGCCTCCCAGGTCACCACCGCCGCCATCAACTTCGGGCGCGAGCTCGACCGGCTGTGCGAACTCGCCCGGGACCGCGGGCTGCGCTCCGATCCACGGATCCGCGATGCTCTGGCGTGGTGCTATTCGCGGGTTCAGATCATGCGCTACCAGGGTTATCGCGGTCTGACCGCATTGATCAACGGTCAACGCCCCGGGCCCGAGGCCGCGATCAGCAAGGTCATGTGGAGCGAGTATTTCCAGCGCTATACCGAACTGGCCGTCGAGATCCTGAGCCTGGAGGCGCTGAGCGCGCAGGGCGCCGGTAACGGCGAAGCGCTGATCGTCCCGGCGGTCGGCACTCCTAACTCGGCCGCGTGCTGGCTGGACGAGCTGCTCTATGGGCGGGCCGCCACCATCTATGCCGGCAGCTCCCAGATTCAGCGCAACGTCATCGGTGAGCAATTGCTCGGTCTCCCGAAGGAACCACGCCGGGACACCCGGCACGAACTGAAAATCTGACATGGACTTTCGTTACAGCACCGAACAAGCAGACTTCCAAGCGTCACTGCGGCGCTTTCTGCGTCAACAGGCACCGCCGGCGCGGATGCGCGAGGCGACGGCGGATGACGGTCATGACCGGCGGTTGTGGCAGCGGTTGTGCGGCGAGTTCGAGCTGACCGCACTGCATACGCCCTCCCAGTACGGCGGAGTCGGCGCCACCATGGTCGAAACGGCGATCGCCTTCAGTGAACTCGGCAGGTCGCTGACACCAGTTCCCTTCGCGGCCACGATGTTCGCGATCGAGGCCGTGCTGCGGATGGGCGATGACGAACAGCGCAAGAAGCTGCTGGCCGGACTGCTCACCGGAGAACAGGTCGCAACGCTGGCAGCCGGCGGGCACGACAGCGCCGAGCTGTCCGCGGTGCGGGGCGAACGGCGCGGCGAGAGGACTCTGCTCACCGGCGAGTGCGGGCCGGTGCTGCACGGCCACGTCGCAGATCTGATCGTGGTCCCGGCGATGGTGGATGACCGGGTGGTGCTGCACGTCGTAGCGGCCGACGCTCCGGGTGTCTGCGTCGAACGTCTCCCTTCGTTCGACCTCACCCGCCCGGTGGCCCGGGTGCGGCTTTCCCAGGCGCCCGCCGATGTCCTTGCCGCGGGCTCCCCCGGCGACTTCGGCCGGGTGATGGACGTGGCGCGGGTCTGGTTGGCCGCCGAGATGCTCGGCGGGGCGGAAGCCTGCCTTGACATGGCGGTCGAGTATGCCTGCCGGCGAACTCAATTCGATCGGCCGATCGGCTCGTTCCAGGCGGTCAAGCACACCTGCGCCGAAATGATGATCGAAATCGACGCCACCCGCGCGGCGGTGATGTACGCCGCGATGAGCACCACCACCGGAGACGAGTTGCACCTCGCCGCGCCGTTGGCGAAGGCGCAGGCCGCCGACACCTTCGTGCAGTGCGCCGGCGCGGCGATCCAGGTCCACGGTGGCATCGCGTTCACCTGGGAGCACGACCTGCACCTGTATTTCCGGCGAGCCACCACGACCGCGGCACTGTTCGGCAGCAGCGCGCAACACCGCGCCCTGCTCGCCGACCGCGCGGGTCTGTAGCGGTGGACTCCTACGCGGCCGGGCCGGTCGACGTCCCACTGCTCGAGGAAACTATCGGTGCCAACTTCGAGCGCACCGCCCGTGCCTTGCCTGACACCGAGGCTCTCGTCGATGTGCCCAGCGGGCGGCGCTGGACTTATGCCGAACTTGACGCCGATATCGACCGGCTGGCAATGGCCCTGCTGGCCAGCGGTATCGAGCACGGGGACCGGGTCGGCATCTGGTCGCCCAACTGCCCGGAGTGGACGATCCTGCAGTACGCCACCGCCAAGGTCGGCGCAATCCTGGTGACCATCAACCCGGCATACCGCAGCCACGAGTTGTCCCACGTGTTGCGCCACTCCGGCACCCGACTGCTGGTCTCGGCCCAGACATTCAAGACCTCGGATTACCGGCGCATGGTCGACGAAGTTCGTTGTCAAGCAACGGGTCTGACCGATGTGGTGTTCCTCGGCACCGATGACTGGGAGTGCTTTCAGCGGCGGGGGTACGGGTCGGAAAGCGAGCGCCTGCGGGCCAGGATGGCGGACCTGCGGCCCACGGATCCGATCAACATCCAATACACCTCGGGCACAACGGGTTCACCCAAGGGCGTCACGCTTTCGCACCGCAACATCCTGAATAACGGGTTTTTCGTCACCGAGCAGATCGGCCTCCGGTCCGGCGAACGACTGTGCATCCCGGTGCCGTTCTACCATTGCTTCGGCATGGTGATGGGCAACCTCGGCTGTACCACCCACGGCGCCACCATGGTGATCCCGGCGGCAGGTTTCGACCCCGCGGCGACGTTGCTGGCCATCGAGCGGGAGCATTGCACCGGCGTCTACGGCGTGCCCACCATGTTCATCGCCATGCTCGGGCACCCCGACCTGCCCGGCCGAGATGTGTCGTCTCTGCGCACCGGAATCATGGCCGGCGCCTCCTGCCCCGTCGCGGTGATGAAGCGCTGCATCGACGAACTCCACATGAGGCAGGTGTCGATCGCCTACGGCATGACCGAAACCTCACCGGTGTCCTGCCAGACCATGGTGGACGATGACCTGGAGCGCCGCACCGCGACGGTCGGCCGGGCGCACCCGCACGTCGAGGTCAAGGTCGTCGACCCGGGCAGTGGCCGGATCGTGCCGCGAGGCCAGGCCGGCGAACTGTGCACCCGCGCCTACTCGGTGATGCAGGGGTACTGGCGTGACGACGAGCGGACCCGTGAGGTGGTCGACGACGAGGGGTGGATGCACACCGGTGACCTCGCGGTGATGCGTGCGGACGGGTACTGCGTGGTGACCGGACGAATCAAGGACTTGATCATCCGTGGCGGTGAGAATCTGTCGCCGCGGGAGATCGAAGACTTCCTGCACACCCACCCCGATGTCGACGATGTTCAGGTGGTGGGCGTACCTGACGACAGGTACGGCGAGGAGGTCTGCGCCTGCATCCGGATGCGCCCCGGGCGGCAGGTGCTGGACGCCGATGCCGTGCGGCGGTTCTGTTCCGGGCGGATAGCGCACTATAAGATTCCGCGCTATGTCCACCTGGTGGACAATTTCCCGATGACTGCAAACGGGAAAGTCCGCAAAGTCGATTTGCGTGTACACGCGGCGCGGTCATTGGGCTTAGGATTGGCCGATGTAAAACGGTTGGACAATTGAGGTCCGCGAAAGCCACTGCATCACAATAATTTCCATGATCTGGCACTTCCCGCGACGTTCATTCGGCGATACCCTCGTGCCGTTGTGATAATTCCCTGCCGACAAAAAAAGGGGGTCCTATGACCACCGGTAATCGACGGCGGACAGTCCGGGTGCTGGGTGCGGCGCTGGCGGTGCTGGTCGGCATGACACTGGCCGGATGCGCGATCGACATGGGACAGAATTCGAAACTGCGCGCCGCCGCCGTGGCGTCGGCCTGCTAGGAGGAAGCGATGACCGACAGAGGTCGAGTGCTGGCAGTCCGGGCGGTGCTGGCCCTGTTGATGACCGTCATGGGAGCCACGATGCTGACCGGCTGCCCGGTGGGTGCGCAACCGCCCCTTGCGCCGCGGGCCGCCCACACCGTGGCCGTCGAGGTCCCGGGGCGCTGAGGGAACTCTCGCTACTTCAGCGCGGCGAGGGCGGCGTCGTAGTCGGGCTCCTGTGCGATCTCGGGCACCAACTCGGTGTGCGCGACCTTGCCGTCGGCGCCGATCACGACGACCGCCCGGGCCAGCAGGCCGGCCATCGGCCCGTCGACGATCGTGACGCCGTAGTCCTCGCCGAAGCTGTCCCGGAACGCCGACGCCACACTGACGTTCTCGATACCTTCGGCGCCACAGAAGCGCTTCTGCGCAAACGGCAGGTCGTTGGACACGCACACCACCGACACGCCGCCGTCTGCGACGCGCTCGTTGAAGGTCCGCACGCTGGCGGCGCACACGGGGGTGTCGATAGACGGAAAGATGTTGAGCAGCACCGGTTTACCGTCAAACTGGGCACTGCTGAAAGGGCTCAGATCGGCACCGGTCATCGTGAAGGCCGGAGCCGGAGACCCAACGGCCGGAAGCTCGCCGACGGTGTTGATCGCATTTCCCCGCAAGGTTATCTGTGCCATAGGCACAGTCTGCCAAAGGCGCCGGCGGTGGTCTGCGGCAAGGTCGCATGTCCTGATTGGTGGGGTGCATGGCCTAGACGACATGAGCGGTGGTGGCCAACACTGGGGTCATGGCTCGCACCGTGGTCATCGCCGGCTTTCCCGGCGCTCAGGCGCTCGACCTGGTGGGACCCTACGAGGTCTTCACGGGTGCGTCGCTGCTCACTGAGGGCGGGTACGACGTAGTCATAGCCTCGCGCGGCGGGCAACCGATCACCACGGCGGGCGGCCTGGGTTTCACCGCCGTACCGCTGCCCGATCCGCATGAGCAGGTCGACACCGTGGTGCTGCCCGGCGGCTTCGGCGTCGAAGCCGCGCGGGCCGATGCCGGCCTGTTGGACTGGATCACAGCGATCGCCCGCACCGCCCGCCGCGTCGTCACCGTCTGCACCGGTGCCTTCCTGGCCGCCGAAGCCGGACTGCTGGACGGGCATCGCGTCACCACCCACTGGGCCTTCGCCGAACAACTGGCCGCGCAGTTCCCGGATGTCGAGGTCGATCCGGACCCGATCTTCATCCGCAGCGGAGAGCGGATCTGGACCGCCGCCGGCGTGGCCTCCGGAATCGATCTCGCGCTTTCCCTTGTCGAGGACGATCACGGCACCGAGGTGGCCCAGACGGTGGCGCGGTGGCTGGTGCTGTATCTGCGGCGCCCCGGCGGACAGACCCAGTTCGCCGCGCCGGTATGGATGCCACGCGCAAAACGGCCCTCGATCCGCGAGGTTCAGGAAGCCATCGAGGCCGAACCGGGGGGCCCGCACCGCATCGACGAACTTGCCCGGCGGGCCGCGATGAGTCCGCGGCACTTCACCCGGATCTTCACCGAGGAGGTCGGTGAGGCACCCGGCCAGTACGTGGAGCGGGTGCGCACCGAGGCGGCACGCCGGCAGTTGGAGGAGACCGACGACACCGTGGTGGCGATCGCATCGCGCTGCGGCTTCGGCACCGCGGAAACCATGCGGCGCAATTTCATTCGGCGCGTGGGCATACCACCCGACCAGTACCGGAAAGCGTTCGCCTAGAAAGGAAACCGCTATGACTCAGATCGCGTTCGTGGCCTACCCGGGGTTCACCGCATTGGACATGATCGGTCCCTACGAGGTGTTGCGCCAGCTACCCGACGCCGACGTCCGGTTCGTCTGGCACGACGTGGGTCCGATCACCGCCGACTCCGGCGTCCTGGTGGTGGGTGCGACCCATTCGTTCGCCGAAACCCCCTCCCCCGACGTGGTTCTCGTGCCCGGTGGGCCCGCGACTCCAGTGCATGCCCGCGACGAGAAGCTGCTCGACTGGCTTCGGCAGGCTCATCAGAGCGCAGCCTGGACCGCCTCGGTGTGCTCCGGTTCGGTGATTCTCGCGGCGGCCGGCCTGTTGCGGGACAAGCGGGCCACCTCGCACTGGATCGCACTCCCGGCGCTGAAAGCGTTCGGGGTCACGCCCGTCGGTGACCAGCGGATCGTGCACGAAGGCAACATCATCACCAGCGCCGGGGTCTCCGCCGGACTTGACCTCGCGTTGTGGCTGGCCGCGCAGCTCGGTGGCGAAGGTCGCGCGAAGGCGATCCAGCTGGCGATCGAGTACGACCCCCAGCCCCCGTTCGACTCCGGTCACATGTCGAAGGCGTCGGCGACGACGAAAGCCTCGGCTACCGCGTTGCTCTCCAAGGACAGCCTCAAGCCGGCCAATCTGAAGGCCACCACGTTGCTGGCCTGGGAGCAGGCCCTCGCGGCGGCGCGATCCCGCCGGCGCAAGCGGCAGCCCGTCAGCGTTTAGGCGCGGGGATCGCGTCGGTGGCCAGCTTGCCGCCGGCCTGCATCCACGCTGCCACCACGCGCGGCGCGTCGCGGTTGGGGTTGTAGATGTCCTCCTCGCTGGAGAACAGGCCGTCACCGGCGTAGACCAGCCGGGTCCAGTTGGGGAACCAGAACGGCTCCCCGTCCGGGTCGCTGGGATGGTCGAGCAGGTTCTTGATCATGATGACCACGGCGTCATTGTCTTCGTCATAAGCGGTCCAATCCGACGGGAACCGCATGTGCGGGAACGGCGCCATGACGTCGACGATCCACTGGCGCACTTCCTCGCGACCATGGAAGACGCCGTAGTGGTGCTCTATGTAGACCACGTCCTCGGTGAAGAGGTCGGCGAACGGGCGCCAGTCACCCGATGCGCTGCATCCCTCGACGACGGTGGTGTAGTTGCGGACGGCCTCTTCGATCTCTGCTTTGGTGAACCTGCCCATAGCGGACACACTAGAGGCATGAGCGTGCTGGAACTGTTCGACTTGCGCGGCAAGAAGGCTCTGATCACCGGGGCATCCAGCGGCATCGGCCGCACGGTGGCTCTGGCTTATGCGGAGGCGGGCGCCGAAGTAGCGTTGGCGGCAAGGCATCTGGATGCCCTGGAGGCGCTCGCTGAGGAGATCGCGGCGGCCGGCGGCACCGCCGTACCGATAGCGTGTGACGTGACCCGGCAAGATCAGGTGACCGCCATGGTCGATCGGATGACCGCGGAGTTGGGCGGGATCGACATCGCGGTCTGCAACGCCGGCATCGTCTCGGTGACCCCGATGTTGGACATGTCGCTGGAAGAGTTCGAACGGATTCAGCACACGAATGTGACGGGAGTCTTCCTCACCGCGCAGGCGGCGGCCAGGGCGATGGTCGCCCAGGGCCGCGGCGGTTCCATCATCACCACGGCATCGATGTCCGGCCACATCATCAACATCCCTCAGCAAGTGGGCCACTACTGCACGTCCAAGGCGGCGGTGATTCATCTGACCAAGGCGATGGCGGTGGAATTCGCGCCGCACCACATTCGGGTCAACAGCATCAGCCCTGGCTACATCATGACCGAGCTCGTCGAACCCCTCGCCGAATACCACCGGCTGTGGGAGCCGAAGATCCCGATGGGCCGCATCGGGCGGCCAGAAGAGCTCAACGGGCTGTACCTCTACCTGGCCAGTGCGGCGTCCAGCTACATGACGGGTTCGGATCTGGTGATCGACGGTGGATACTGCCTGCCCTGAATTCCGCTGCGCGCGCTGCGGAGAGGTCGCCGGCAGCGTGCGGTTCGTGGCTCCCGCCGACGCGGTGTGCCATCGGCCCGGCCTGCAGGCACTGGCGGAATTGGATGTGCTGTTGCGGCCCGACGATCAGGCCGCTCTGCTGGTGCAGACCTTCTTCGGAATCTCGAGTGTGGCGGTGTCGGCGGAGCGGATCGGGCCGGTGAGCCGAGCGATCGCCGAGGCCGACGCGGCCGCGCTGTACCGCATCGCGTACAGCTATGCACCGTTTCACTGCCCGGACTGCGCCGCGTCTTACTGTGGTACGCACTGGAATTGGCGAACATTCGAGGACGACCCGTACAGCGGCATCGAAGGCGACTGCCCACGCGGGCACTTCCACGTGCTGGCTTACTGACCTTCGCCGGTGACGGTGAACCTCACGACGTCGCTGCGGCGTGTCGTGTCGTCGGATTCACACTCGGGCTCACTGAACCAGGCAGGGCCGACCGAAATACGTTTGCACGCCTGGCGAATGCAGTGCGCGCAGTCGGTCACCGGTGGGCTGCACCCCGGCCGCGTTTACCAGTTCGTCGTGCAGTTCCGAGATTTCGGCCGCGTGTAAGGGCCAGACGTCGTGTTCGTTGGGGACCCACCAGGTTCGGCCCGCCTTGCGGGTGTGCGCGCCCCAGCGGGCGGTGAGCCAGACCTCCAGCGGTGTCGGCTCGACGACGTCGCCGACGTTGACCGTCAGCAGGCTGCGCAGTCCGCGCCGGGGCCAGCGGCGCACGCTGTGGTAGCTGATTTGGCGGCCGGACCGGGTTATTCGCATCTTCGCCCAGGTGTAGGGCACCCCGAGCCCGATCCGGGTGACGGGAACGACGGCCAGCCGTGCCGTCTCCAACGACCGGAACAGCACACCGTGGCGGCCCGCATCGTCGACCGAGTACAGCCGGACGTTGGTCTCCAGAAAGCGCCCGAAATACGGAAGTGGCAGCGCCGTACCAAGTTTGGTGTAGCGCATTGCGAAGGGGATCAACCCCACGTAGGTGCTTCCGTCGGCAAAGACATCCGGACGGGTGCCGGGCGGATAAAAATGGGCGACGGTCTCCGGAGCCACCGGCCAGTGCACGAAGGTCACGTCGATCCAGCGCTGGTCGAACGTGACGGGACGCCGCAGCGGCGGCGGCGTCACCGGGTAACCGGCCAGGACCGACTCCCCGTCGGACCCGGCACCCGGCAAGTCAGGGGAGGCAGTCACCGCAACATCCTGGCACGGAAGTCAGCTTGGCGGTGAGCCGCGTTGCAGCGCATGCACTTAGGTGCCCGCCGCGACCCACTGCCGTGCCTGGTCCTGCTCGTGGGCGGGAAAGTGGCGAATCTCGGCTGAGACGAAATGCGACGCCAAATGCTCGGCGGCATCCCCGAAATGGGAGTCGGTCACCACCGCCACCTTCTTGATGTGCTTGTGATGATCTCGAACGAATCGGAAGTGGGTGACCAACGCTGCGAAACTGTCCCAGCCAGGAAATCCGGGAGCGCTGATGATCAGACCGTTGAGGTCACCGTTTGCCTCGATCTGCGGGTCGACGACCTTGGCGAGTGCAACGAAATCCTCCTTGGCCAGCGCCGACTCCGGTCGTACCAGCAGGACGGAATGAGCCGCGTCGAGTTCGAAGTCGATCATGGTGTGCTCCTCGGTGATGGGCTGTCGCCATGGTCCCGCCCTTGACAGCGGCGGATAAGAGGCCAAAGTCATCCATATGCGGGTGGGTATTCGTCAGCTATGGAATCGGCGAACGCGGCTGGCAGTGTGGGCGCTTTCCGGAGCGATGCTCACGCCGGTTGCACCGGCTGCCGCCGACGCGGCCTGCGCCAACGGCCAGCCGGACGCCCGGCCAGCGGGTAAGGGGCAGCAGGTGCTGGTCGACTACTTCGCGGCGGTCAACAGCAAGGATTACCTCACGGCGTGGGGGTACCTGGGCCGGCAGGTGCGTTCGGCATATGGCGCGATCGCGCCCGAGCAGGACGCGGACGGCCTGGCCAGCTTCTCCTCGAGCATGCGTCAGCATGTGCGCTGCGTACGCGTCACCGCGGTCACCGGCGCCACGATGAACGACCCGGAGGTCTCCGCGTCACTGGGAATTCAGTGGTATCAGGTGACATTCGACGCCGAATATCTCAGCCGATTCGAATCCGGCGCGGCTACCCTGCCACGGTTCTACAAGACCCAGGCCGACCCTCACGACGGAGTCGGACCGCCGCCACTCATCGTCAACCAGGCGATGAGTCCCTGACGCGGCTGACCGTCACCGCACCAAGAGAGCAGCGCCGAGTAAATCGAATCCCGGCGGGCACGCGCGAGTGGGCTGATTGCTCACCTCGGCCGTGGCAGGCTGTCCGTCGTGACGGTGGCAGAAGCGGCGAAGCTCGCATTCCAGATGAGTCTGTTCGTGGTGATCCTGGGCTACGGGTTGACGGCGCAATTCGCCGACGTCCGATACGTGCTGCAGCATCCGGGACTGCTGGCGCGCTCGCTGCTGGCCGTGCTCGTCGCCGCACCCGCCCTCGCGGTGTTGCTGGTCAACGCCGTCGATCTGCGACCGCAGGTGGCCATTGCGCTTGTCACACTGGCTATTTCGCCGCTACCGCCGCTGCTGCCGCGGCGCGGTGAGAAGGCCGGCGGGCAAGTGCAGTTCGGGCTGGGACTGGTCATCGTGCTGGCTGTGCTCGCCGTGCCGGCGCTGGCTGTGGCCGCCCGGGTGCTCGGAGACGTGTTCGGACGGCAGTACGTCACCAGTCCGTGGTCGGTGGGCAGATTGATGCTGATTTCCGTGCTCTCGCCGCTCATTGCCGGGATGGCGATCGGAAAGTTCTGGCCCGCAATGGCCCAGCGGATTGGGGGGCCGATCGAACGCGCGCAGCGCTGGGCGTTGCCGGTGGCGATGGTGGTGCTATTGGTCGCGGCGGCACCGCAGATGTGGAAGCTGCTGGGCGAGGTGACCGTGGTCGCCATGCTGATATTCGTCCTCGGCGCCTTCGCCGTCGGACACCTGCTGGGTGGGCCCGATCGCCAGTTCTCGGCGGTGGTCGCCTTTGCAAGCGCCTGCCGCCACCCGGCGACCGCGTTGACCATCGCCTCGGCGAATTTCCCCAACGCCGACGAACGCGGGGCGGTAGCGCTTTACGGCGTAGTCACAGCGCTCGTCGGCGTCGTGTATACGCGATGGTTACGTCGCAGGCGCGCCGCGCAGTCCGCCTAACGGCTATACAATCCCGAAGCCACGCAGGGCTTTTAAGCCGAACCACATCCCGAAAACCAGCCCGGCGACGACCACGATAGGACGGTCGTTGGCCTGCAACCAGCGCAGCACCCGGTCCAGCACGGAGCGTGACCGGTCGCCGAAAACCGCGGCCGCGCCGATGATGATCAGGTTGGCGCTGGCTGCCAGCAGCACGAAGGCGACGTACGTGGCCATCTTGGCGGGGTGCCCCAGGTCGGCGCTGCCGATCACGCCGATCGCCGCCAGGGTGAACACCCACGCTTTCACCGACACCGTGACGACACCCGCCCCAATGAAAAACGCCTTGGTGGGTGACGCCGACATCAGCATCGCCATCCACCTTGGTGGCGGTGCGTCTGGGTCTTCGTCGCTGAGCAGCTCTCGGGCGGCGGTGACGAGGAAAAGCAGCGCAACGACCAGCAGAACGGTCGACACCACCCAGTGATTGGAGTGTTTCGAGTCGTCGCTACGGGTTCCCCAATGCAGGATGGTGCCGAAGATCAGGCCCTGCAGCAGCCTCGTGCCGACATGACCGGAGATCCAGGCGCCGGCGGCCCGGAGCCGCGACGGCGTGCCCAGGAGCATGATCGTGATCATGATTTCGATCGGTTCCAGTGCGCCGCCGAGAATCAGCGGAACGAGGCTGCTCCACACCGCTACTGCGATCCCATCGCCGAGCGCATCTCCGCCTCGGCTAACGCTGCCGCAAGGTCCGCGGGCCGCGGGTCGATGACGGCTTCGACTCGATCGATACCCCCGGTGAACCGGAAGGCCCGCCCGTACGGCGCTACCGGTGACCCCGTATCGGTACCTACGTCCAGCGTTTCGCCGCTCATCGAGAAGCGGAACGGGACGGTTCGCTCGATGCGGCCATGGGCCACGTTGCGCTCGTCGACCAGCAGCGAAACCGTCGCCCCCTTCCCTAGTCCCCCGCCGTCGTAGTCGAACGAAACACCTATGACGGCAGGGCCTTCGGGTAGCGGCTCGACAGCGGTCACCGTGGTGACTTCATGCCCGAGGTAGTTGTAGGTGAACATCGGAACGCCGTACTGCAGATACAGGCTCCACCCGCCCATCGCGCCACCGAGACAGATCACCACTCCCTGTGCCCCTCCCGCCGGGATCGCCACGTGGGCCCGCAATCGAAACGACGTGCTGGTGTAGGTCAGCGTCGATGTCTCGGGGATCCGTACGTGACTGGGGTAATACGTGACAGAAGCGCGGTCGCCCAACAGGTTCGGCCGGTTGGCGGGCAGGGCCCGGGCCAGCGTGGCGTCGCTGAGGGGGTACACGTCGTACTTGCGCGCCTCGGAGTCGAAGACGGCCTGCAAGTCTCCCAACTTCTCGGGGTAGCGGACGGCGAGATCGACGCCCTGACTGAAGTCGTCGGCGAGGCTATAGAGCTCCCAGCGTTCGGTCTCACCGAACGGATGACGCCCGGTGCGCACCCACGGTAGCCGCCCGTGAAAGCATGACGCGATCCAGCCCTCGTGGTAGATCGCACGGTTCCCGAATATTTCGAAATACTGTGTCGATCTCCGGCTTTCGGCATCCGGATGATCGAAGGAGTACTGCATGCTGACGCCTTCGACGGGTTTCTGTTCGACGCCGTTGACGCGCGCCGGCGGCTGAATGCCGGCCGCCTCCAAGATGGTCGGCATCACGTCGATGACGTGGTGAAACTGGCCGCGCTGTTCACCTCTGGCCGCGATCTTGCGCGGCCACGAAACCGCTAGCCCGTTGCGGGTGCCGCCGAAGTGGGAGGCGACCTGCTTCATCCACTGGAAGGGCGCGTCGAGCGCCCAGGCCCAGCCCACGTTGTAGTGGTTTTCGCACCGCGCGGTGCCGAAGTCGTCCAGATGAGCGAGCAGCCACTCGGGATCTTCGGGCAGGCCGTTCTGGAACGACGGGGAACTCCACGCGCCGTGGACCGTCCCCTCCGCCGACGCGCCGTTGTCGCCGCAAATGTAGATGAACAGCGTGTTGTCCCACTGGTCCAGGTCGTCGATGGCGTCGATGACCCGTCCGATCTGCGCGTCGGTGTGGGCCAGGAAGCCGGCGTACACCTCCATCAGACGACGGGCCACCGGCTTGTAGCGGTCTTCGTAGTCCGCCCATGCGGGAATCTGTGATGGCCTCGGCGTCAGCCGCGTGCCGGGCGGGATGATTCCCAGCTCGATCTGGCGCTCATATATGCTCTGCCGCAACGCATCCCAGCCGTCGTCAAACTGTCCGGCGAACCGGTCGGACCACTCCGGCCACACCTGGTGGGGACTGTGCGTGGCGCCGGGAGCGAAGTAGAGGAAGAACGGCTTTCCGGGTGCCGAAGTCTGTTGACGCTGAATCCAGTCGATCGCCCGCTCGGCAAGATCTTCGGTCAGGTGGTAGTCGTCGCGGCCGAGATAAGGCTCGACCGGTGTGGTCTGGTCGAACAATGCCGGCTCGTACTGCGAGGTGTCGCCGCCGAGGAAGCCGTAGAAGCGTTCGAAGCCCAGCCCGGTGGGCCACCGGTCGAATGGTCCGGTCGGGCCCAGCTCCCAGGTGGGAGTGAAGTGCGCCTTGCCGAACAACGCGGTGTTGTAGCCGTTGTGGCGCAGTATCTCCGCCACGGTGGCGGTACTTTGCGGTATGACGCTGTCGTAGCCCGGGAAGCCGTAGGCGATTTCGCAGATCGTGCCCATGTGGGCGCTGTGATGGTTGCGCCCGGTCAGCAGCGCGGCGCGGGTCGGCGAGCACAGCGCCGTGGTATGAAACTGGTTGTAGCGCAGCCCGTCTCGCGCGACACGGTCCAGGGCCGGGGTCGGCACCGGCCCGCCGAACGTGGCGGACGCCCCGAACCCGACGTCGTCGAGCAGGACCACCACGACGTTGGGAGCGCCTTGTGGTGGGTAGGTGATCGCCGGTTTGACCGGCGTCGAATCCGCCACCGACGGATTGATCACCCCGGCGAACGGCCCGGCTGTCCGCGGCAGGTCGACCACTGTGCCTCCTTATTGCCCGATGCCGTGGATAGTCTCACGCGGCAGGCCGGACTCGGAGCGAATTCCGCTACGCCAAGGTGGTGACTAATGCACGCCCAGGGTGCCGTCGAGGTACTGGGCCCGGCAGGCCACCCGCGCCAGTTTGCCGCTGGTGGTACGGGGAATGGCGCCGGCGGGCAGGAAACGCATGTCCGCGACGGACACTCCGTGCCGGGCGAGCACTGCCGCGCGGATGGCATCGATCGCGGGTTGCGGGTCGGCGCGGCTGGTGCCGGTGGCGCGTTCGGCAATCACGACCAGAGCCTGGCGGTCCTGCTGAGGCACCGCGAAGGCGGTGACATATCCCCGGCGCACCAGCGGCGACGCTTCGGCGACGGTGGCCTCGATGTCCTGTGGATAGTGGTTCTTGCCGTCGATCGTCACCAGGTCCGCCATCCGCCCGGTCACATAGAGCTCGCCGTCGAGGTATACGGCCAGGTCACCGGTGCGCAGCCAATCGCCGTCGACGTCGGCGCCGGCGGCATGGCTGCCGTCCTCGAGCGTCGCGCTCAACTTGGCGCGAAACGTCAGTCGGGTCTCCTGCGGCCTGCCCCAGTAACCGCGCCCGACGTTGTCGCCCTGCAGCCAAGGTTCGCCGATGTGCCCGTCCGGCAACTCGGCGCCCGTTTCGGGGTCGACGATCACCGCCCACAAGCTGCGGGCAACCT
Organism: Mycobacterium gordonae; assembly: GCF_002101675.1. Classification (GTDB taxonomy): domain Bacteria; phylum Actinomycetota; class Actinomycetes; order Mycobacteriales; family Mycobacteriaceae; genus Mycobacterium; species Mycobacterium gordonae. The sequence goes on from NZ_LQOY01000242.1 coordinate 53,972, forward strand.
GACCGCACGACACCTGCGCGACGGCATTGGGCGCATCGGCCGGGACCGGAACCGCGCGGCCCGCGCCGAGGTGCTCGCGGTCGAGGTAGATGACCGACGTCTCGGCGGCGTGATCGATGGTGGCGATCATCAGCGTCGCCTCGGCGATGCCGTAGGACGGCTTGAAAGCCGTGCGCGGCAGGGCGTACGGCGCGAACGCTTTGTTGAAGCTGGTCACCGCGTCGATGCTGACCGGCTCGGAACCGATGATCAGCACCACATTGGCGAGGTCGATCTCGTCGCCGGCCGCCGGTAGCCCGCGCTGTGCCGCCCACTCGTAGGCGAAGTTCGGTGCGGCGGTGACCACTTGGCCGATTCGCGAGCTCTCCGACAACGCCTGGATCCAGCGCAGCGGGCGGCGCACGAACGCCGTCGGCGACATCAGCGTGGTGTGGCCGCCGTACACGGTGGGGAAGCCGATCATCGACAGACCCATGTCGTGGTAGAGCGGCAGCCAGCTCACCCCGTGGGTGTTGCGGTTCAGCAGGTCGATCGACAGGATCATCTGCGTCAGATTGGTCGCCACCGCCCGGTGCGTGATCTCCACTCCGATGGGGGGGCGGGTCGCTCCGGAGGTGTACTGCAGGTAGGCAACGGCATCCATATCCAGTTCAACGGGGGCGAAGAGGCGCTCCGCCTCGTCGGGAATCTGGTCGATCACCAGGACCCGCAGCCGGTGCAGTTGCGGCAGGGTAGCCAGGAACTGCTCGATGGCGTCCTTGGCCGCTGCTGTGGTGAGGATGACGGTCGGTTGCGAATCGCGCAGCGCCGTGTCGAGGCGCTGCGCGTGGCCGGGCAGCTCGGGTGCGAACAACGGCACGGCGATGGCGCCGGCTTTGATCGCCGCGTAATAGCCGATGACCCAGTCGATGCTCTGCGGCGCCAGGATCGCCACCCGGTCACCGGGGCCCGCGACTTGCTGCACGTGCGCCGCCACGGCCCGCAAACGGACCCCGAACTCGGCCCAGCTGATCTCGTCGGCGTGGCCTTCGCCGGAGCCGCCGTAGTTCAGGAAGCGGTAGGCGGTGGTGTCGCCGACGTATCTGATGTTGCGGTCGATGAGCGAGATCAGCGTGGTGTCCGGCGGTAGGACGATGTTGCCTTCAGCGTCCAGGCAATCCTCGATCTGCAGCAGCCCCTCAGGCGCCGCGGGCGTCGACCCGGTACCGCGATTCATGCGCGCATTCTATAAACGACCGGCCGGTGGTTCGGGCAACTGTGGTGTGGTGGCGGCCACGTCCCAGTGGGCATCCGCGATTTGCCGCGAAACTGCTTGCGATTCAGCGCTTTTTCACCTTCCGTGGCGCTCCCGGGCAGTGGTAGTTTGATGGTCCCGTCCGTCCATGTGGAGGATTCCATGCGGAAGGAGCTTTTGTGAGCACTGCAGCCGAACGTGCCGCTCAGCTTGCGCTGGTTTCCCGGCTTAAGACGATTTATCCCGAGGTATCGGAATGGCCGGCCCCGGACGAGATCACCCACGACCACTGGCTGGCTTATATGAAGACCAGCCACGACGTGGGCGGAGAATTCGACTACCCGCACTCGTACGAGAACAAAGAAGAAGAGCAGTGGGAATTGATGACCTACGTGCTGTGCGAAGTTCTCGGTTGGCGCGGCATCTGGGTGTCCGAGGAGCGGCGGCGGCTGGCCAACGTCGACGTGGGGCGGGCGGTCTACCTCGGACTGCCCTACTACAGCCGCTGGCTGTGGTCGGTGGGACGGCTGCTCATTGAAAAGAAGCACATCACGTGGGGCGAGCTGACCGCTCGGCTGGCCGAGGTGCAGGACCGGTATGCCGGCGGGTTGCAGGGTCGCCGTCCCGATGCGCAGCCGAAGTTCGAAGGGGACGGCTCCGCCGTCCAACGCAACGAACATCACCTCGCCGCCGTCGGTATCGGTGACCCGCAGCGGTTCGCCGGCCAAGCCGGAAAGGCCAAGTTCGACGTCGGCGATCGGGTCAGGGTGCGCGAGTTACCGGCGATGTTCTACACCCGCACGCCCGAGTACGTGCGCGGCGCGGAGGGGATCATCGCCGAGGTCACGTACGAGAGCCCCGCCCCCGAGGACGAAGCCTGGGACCGCGAGGACGCCAGGCCCGAGTGGTTCTACATCGTGCGGTTCAACCAGTCGCAGCTCTGGGACAACTACACCGGGCCGCCGAACGACACCCTGCAGACCGAGATCCCCGAGCGCTGGCTGCAAGCCGTCGATTGAGAGAAGCGTGATGACCACCCACGAGCACCAGCACGAGCGCACGGTAAAGCCGATGGTCGACGAGATCACCGACTTCGAAGTTCTGGAGATCGCGCTGCGGGAATTGTGTATCGAGAAGGGCTTGTTCACCCCGCAAGAGCATCGCGTCTTCACGGAGTACGCCGAACAGATCGGTCCCACACCCGCGTCCCGACTGGTGGCCAAGGCCTGGCTGGACCCCGCCTTCAAAGATCTGGCGGTGACCGACGCGGTGGCTGCGGCCAAGGAGGTCGGCGTCGACTGGTTGGACCCAACCGGCTTCGGCACCCCCAGCGACTTCGTCGCATTCAAGATCCTCGAGGACACGCCCACACTGCATCACGTGATCGTCTGCGCGCTGTGCTCCTGCTACCCGCGCCCGATCCTGGGCAACTCCCCCGAGTGGTACCGGACACCCAACTACCGCCGTCGCCTCGTGCGCTGGCCGCGGCAGGTGCTTTCGGAGTTCGGCCTCACGCTGCCTGATGACGTCGAGGTCCGCGTGGAGGACTCGAATCAGAAGCACCGCTTCATGGTGATGCCGTTGCGTCCGGAGGGCACCGACGGCTGGACCGAGGACCAACTCGCCGAAATCATCACCCGCGACTGCCTGATCGGCGTTGCGCTGCCCCAACCGGGGGTGACCAACAACGTCACGCCGTTGGTGCGCCGGGCCGTCCGACCGATCGGGTGACCCCATGACAGACGCAATCTCACAGCCATCAAGCGACTTCGCCGTTCTCAACGAGATCGCGGAGCACCGACAGACCTGGCCGATCGTGGCAGCCAAGTACGGTGTCGAAAACCCATTGCCGCCATGGAAGACCAGCCTGGACGGCTTGTGTGACGTGCTGGACCGGGCATGCAGTGCCGATGGACGGTCCGCGTTGACGTTCCAAGAACGCCGTGACGAAGAAGACGAGCTTTCGGCCAACCGCTACGCCGGATTGCCGTTCCCGGAAAATCAATTGGTCGCCCTGGCCCACTCGCTGCTCGCCCGGGGCATCATCAGCGAAGACGAATTGCGCCATCGGCTGAAGACCGTCCGGTCCCGCCTCGAGGCCGGATCCGGCCGGCCCCGAAACTAGGAAACCCGCCGCCGACACGCTAGATTCGGCGGCGGCCAAGCGACGGCCTTCGAGTGAGCGGACGCTCGTCTACATCCATGTCCGGCATCGACCGCAGGAGTACGCGTGGACGCAGGCGACCACCCTGTCATCAGCCGCCAGGCCGCACTCGATCGGGTGTACGCCTACCGGGAACGCTGCCGCGCCCGACCCACTGCGGTGCGCGCGGCGCTCGCCGTTCTCGGAGGCGTGCTGTTCATCGTGTCGATCCCACTGGTTGTGTTGCTTCCCGAGGCGGGCATCCCCGCACTGCTTGTCGCCCTGCGTCTGATGGCGGTCGAATTCCACTGGGCAGCAAACGGATACGCGTGGACCGATTGGCGCTTCTCGCAATTGCTCCATTGGTTTCACGGCCGGTCGCGACTTGCTCGGTGGACGATCATGGCCGCCCTGCTGCTGGCCGCGGCGGCCCTGGTGTGGTTGCTGATCGAGGAGTTGTGAGTAGGCGGAGATGACCACCGAAGAGGCCCCCGAGGTCAGGTCGCGCGGGTTCCTGCAGCGACTGACCGCTGTGTGCGTGCGCTACGTCGAACGCTTCATGCCGGACCCCTACCTGTTCGCGGTCATCCTCACCATCGTCGTGGCCGCGTTGGTCGCGTTACTTGTCCGCGGCGCGACCCCTGGCGGCATGGTCAAAGCCTGGTACGGCGGAGTCTGGGGATCACAGAACATCTTCACGTTCGCGTTCCAGATGGTGCTGATCCTGGTCACCGGCTACACCCTGGCCGAGGCGCCCGTGATCAAGCGGGCCATCGTGTCCATCGCCGGCAGGCCCAAGAACCAGGTGCAGGGTGCGCTGCTGTGCTTCGGCGTCAGCGCGGCGTTGTCGTTGCTGAACTGGGGACTGGGTCTGGTGGCCGGCGCCCTGGTGGCCCGTCAGGTCGCAAGGCGAATGCCCACAACGCATTTCGGCTACCTCATCGCGGCCGCATTCATGGGGTTCATCGTCTGGACACAGGGCTTATCGTCGTCGATCGCGCTGGCGAACACCGATCCGGGCAGCCCGATCAACGTGATCCACAAGATGACCGGGCACGACGTCGGGCTTTCGCTGACGATATTCCAGCCCTACAGCTGGGTGGCCGTCGTTGTGATACTCGTGTTGCTCGCCACGGCGATCCGGCGGATGGAACCGTCACACTCGCTGGCGCCGGATCCGGCGATCTTCGCCGAGGACGAGCCCGTCGGGACCGCCGTCGCCGCACGGCGCACCTTCGCCGAGTGGCTCGAAGATTTGTGGATTCTCAACGTCCTGGTGTTCGCCGCGGGACTGGCCTACTTCTGGCTGAGCGGATTCGCGCTCAACATCTCCTCCATGGTGATGTTGTTCACCGTCACCGGCGCGCTGCTGCATCGCACGCCGATACGGTTCATCCGCGCGTTCTCCGGAGCCGCGAAGGTGTCGGGGCCGCTGCTGCTGCAGTATCCGCTGTACGGCGGGATAGTCGGGTTATTGGCTTATCTGCCAACGCAATCGGGCAAGGCGCTGGAGACGGTGCTGGCGCAGGCGTTGGTGACCGGCACCAATCAGTACACGCTGCCGTTTCTGACATTTCTGGGTTCGGTCGTCATCTCGCTGTTCGTGCCGTCGGGCGGTGGACACTGGGCGGTGCAGGGGCCAGTTGCGGTGGACTCGGCGCTCGCGCTCGGGCAGCGTTCCCCCGCGTACCTCGGGCTGATCTCCATGGCCGTCGCGGTCGGTGAAGCCGTCGCGAACATGATCCAGCCCTTCTGGCTGCTGCCCCTGCTGGCCATCGCTCGGCTCAATGTCCGCCAAGTAATGGGATTCACGGTGATCGCATTCCTGATCGGGCTCCTCGTGTCCGGCGCCGCCGTCCTCGTCGCCCCACACGTGCTCTGAAAGTCGGGGCGGCTTTCTAACGGCGGCGCGAGGGTGCACGAAATGCCGGTGTCGACGGCGTGTCGACGTACCGGAGCGCACCCTCGCAGGGTGGTGAGCTACTCGCCGGCGGCGGGTTCGTAGTCGCCCGAATCCTGGTATGCGGCGCCAAAATGCGGCACCTCCAGCGGACCGTCCTTTTTCGCGGCGCTGACCGCGCTGGTCAGCAGCGGCGCCAGCCCCGCGAACGAGCCGACGTCGAACAGCAGCAGCGTCAACAGGCGGTTGTGCACATAGCCGAACGAGCTACCGGATTCAGGATCCGCCCAACCGACCGTGCCGCCCAGCCCGATGTGACCGTAACCCTCCAAAAACCCTGGTACCGGCGACGACTGGTAGCCCTGGTGGTAGGTGAAGGGCAGCCCCAGGTTCAGATCCGGCCACAGTTCGGCCTTGCCCTTCATGCCGGCCACCGCCTCCGACGACAGCAACCGGGTGTCGTCGATGACACCGTCGTTCGCCAGCACCGCATAAGCCTTGGCCAGTGCGCGCGCCGTCACCACGCCGTTGACCGCCGGCAATTCGCCGTCCAGGAACGGCATATCGTCCTGCAGCATTCCCATGATGCCGGGGAAGTAGATGGAGCCGAGCAGCCCGGAGAACGACAGTCCGGCCACCTTCGGTGCGATGAAGTCCAGCAGCGGTGTCGGGATCTTCGACTGCGGCAGCAGCGTCTGCGCCGCCTTGGTCGGCGAATCGGCGGGCGGCCGGCCAAGGTGCAATCCATCGGTGTTCAGCGGGCGGGCGAGTTCTTCGCGGAACAACTCGCGCATGCCTTTACCCGTGACGGCGCGCGCCAGCCCCGACAGCAGCCACCCGTAGGTGATCGCGTGATAGGCCGTCTTGCCGTGGGCGTGGTCGACCGGGGCGGCTGCCAACCGCTCCTCCATCTGAAGGTGGTCCATGATGGTGTGCTTGTCGACGCCCTTGAGGTGGGACAGGCCGGCGCGGTGCCGCAACACGTCGCTGACGGTGATCTCGGATTTGCCGTTGGCGCCGAACTCCGGCCAGTACTCGGCTACCGGCACGTCGTAGGCCAGCAGTCCGCGGTCGACGAGCATGTGAATGATGGTGGCGGCCAGGCCTTTTGTCGCGGAGAACACCATGGCGCCGGTGTCTTCGGTCCAGGGCACCTTGCCCTTGCGGTCGGAGTAGCCGGTCCACACGTCCACGACCGGTTTACCGTCGATGTACACCGAGAGACCGCCGCCGCCGAACATCTTGCCCGGATAGAGTCCGGCGAACGCGCGAATCACATTCAGGAAGTGTGAGTCGCACGCTCCCTGCACGCCGGACGGGAGGCCATTGTCGGTGGTGAGGACGGTCGGTTTCGGCATACCGTGCATGATTGCAGCCTGAGGCCCGCCCGGCCCACAGGATTGACAATTTTCTGTTTGCGCGCCGCTACATCCAGATGCGGCCCAGCGCGTCGGCCAAGGCCTCGGGATCTTGTTTGTCGACGTTGCAGCTGACCGCCACCGAGGTGCGCCGGTCGCTGCTGACGCGGAACGCGCTGACGAATCCGGCCCACGCACCGTCGTGGTCGAGCATGCCGTTGGCGAGGGAGAAGATGCCCGCGCCGTAGCGGTCGCCGCCACCCGGCTCGGTCTGCACCGATCCGGACAGCTGGGCATCGAGCAGGTTGGGGCCGCCCACCTTGCCGGTGCGGTAGTTGTCGGCCCAGCGGACCAGCTGGCTCGGGGTGGTCTGGATGCCGCCGTCGCCGACCTGCTCCCACTTGGAGTCGGCGACTCGGTAGTCGCCGCCCTCGCTGGTGTAGGACAGCGCTTTGTTCGGGATGCTGGCGACGGGGTCGACCACCATGGTCAGGCTCAATGGCGTGAAGATTTCCGCGTTCAGATAGTCCGGTAGTGCCTCGCCCGACACCCGGTGCACGATCTCACCGAGCAGCAGGTAGTTGGAGTTGGAGTACTGGTAATGAGAGCCGGGTTTGAACATCAGCTCCGGTGCGCCCGCCAGGGCCTGCAGCGCCTGCGCCTCGGTGGTGCGGTCGGCGTAGCTGAAACCTTGTTCCTGCAACAGGCCGACGTAGTCTGGGATCCCGCTGGTGTGGTGCATCAGCTGGGAGACAGTGACATTGGTGGCCCACGGCGGCATCTCCGGCAGAAACTGGGCGAGTGCATCGTCGGTCGTCAACTTTCCGGCGGCAGCCAGCAGCAGGACGGCGGTAGCCGTGAATTGCTTTGAGACCGAAGCGATGTCGAACACCGTCTCGGCGGTGATCTTTCCTCCGTTGGCGACGTTCGCCAGCCCGGCCACGCCGGTCCAGGCGACCTTTCCCTCGACGCCGACCGCCGCCGAGCAACCCGGGCCGTCGGCTTTGACTGCGTTATCCAGCACGTTCTGGCTGCTGGCCGCCCTCGCGGGGGACGTTGCGGGGGTAGCGGCGCCGCTTTTGGGTGCCGGGGCGGGGTGCGGATCGGCGCACGCCCCGAGCAGCAGTGTCGACAGCAGCGGCAGCGCGACCGACCATAAATGCGATGGCACGGAGTGGTGGGTCAGCTGTCGGAGCGCAGCAGCCGTCCGACCAGTGACCGGTTCGGGTCGGCTTCGCGCTCGGCGAGCATCAGCTCGATGCCGTGCTCGATCGCTGCGGCGGTGCGTTCGCGGACCTTGCGTGCGGCGTTGTCGTTGGCTTCCTGCCCGCTGAACTCGGTGGTGTCGATCGCTTCACCGAACCAGTAGTACTGGCGCTCGGGCCGGGGCACCGGAGTCAATCCCACGCCGCGAACGAGCATCGGGCCGTCGGGAGTGCCGAGCAGCTTCTCGGCGAGGAACTTCGTCGGTGCCAGCAGCGGGGAGTCGTTGTCCAAGATGATGTCGATGCCGTGTTCGGCGCCAACTGAAGCGAACGGGATGATGGGGTAGCCGTACTGAATTGCCAAGCGCGCGAAGCCGAGTCGGTTCTTCCACACCAACTTGTACTGTTCGTTTTTGCGCTTGGCCACTTCCCGGCCGCCACCGGGGAACACCATCACCAGGTCCCCGCGTCGCATCAGTTCGGAGGCGTTCTCGCGGGTGCCGTCCACGACGCCCATGCGGGTGAGCGCCTCACCCCAGCCGGGAATCTTGAAATGCGCGTGATCGCCCAGGGACCGGACCATTCTCCCCCGCTCCCACAGCTCGGCAGCCAGCAGCGGCGCGTCGACCAGGCCCAGCGTGTTGTGGTTGCCCACCAGCAACGCGCGCTCGGTGGGGACGTTCTCGATGCCGTAGACCTTGGGCTTGATCACCCTGCGCAGCGGCTTCATCATGTTCAGCGCCGCGGTGACGTCAGCCTTGGTGGGCGTGGGTGGAACGGATGTGGTGTCGGCATTTGGCACATCGAGAGTATGCCCCCGTCCGCCGTCACACGGAATGATTTTCGCCGGTCAGATCCCCGGCAAGGCCGATGTGCTCCGGCCCGGTAGGGTATCCGCCATGTCGGGTCGTAAGTTCACGTTCGAGGTCAACAAGACCACCAGCGCACCGCCGGCGACGGTGTTCCGGTTGGTGGCTGACGGAGGCAATTGGTCGTCCTGGGCGAAGCCGATCGTGGTGTCCTCGAGCTGGGTACGCCAGGGGAACCCGGCGCCCGGCGGCGTGGGCGCCATCCGCAAGCTCGGCATGTTCCCGGTCTTCGTGCAGGAAGAGACCGTCGAATACGAGCAGGATCGTCGCCACGTCTACAAGCTGGTGGGCTCGCCGCAACCCGCGAAGGATTATCAGGGCGAGGTGGTGCTCACCCCGACCCCGTCGGGTGGGACCGATATCCGCTGGAGCGGGTCGTTCACCGAGAAGGCGCGCGGCACCGGGCCGGCGGTCCGGGCCGCCATGGGCGGTGCGGTCAAATTCTTCGCCGGCAAGCTGGTCCAAGCCGCCGAACGCGAAGCCGGAACTGCCCGATAGCCCTCTGGCAAAACAGGTTTCGTCGCTACTTCGCGTTCAGCTCGTCCTGGTACTTCTTGGTCATGTGCTCGATCGCCTGCAGCTGTGTCGCGGCGAGGTCGTCGCGCATCTGGCCGGCCCTAGTCGCGGCATCCAGGGTGGGCTGCGCCTGACCCTGGAAGTGCGGCATCACTTCGGCGGCGAACAGTTCGGCGGACCGTCTGGTGGCCGCCGGATTGGCCCACTCGTGACCCATCTGCAGCATGCAGCCGAATCCGCCTGACTGATCCCACAACCGCTGCACCTGTTCGCGGGCGCGTTCCGGCGTCCCGATGACGCCGGCGCCGTTTTCGTTGATCATGTCGATCATCTCGTCGAGCCGGTCCCCGGGCATCGTCATCTGCGGGAAAGCGGCGACCTTCTGGAAGTAACGGAACCAGGGTTCGATGCCGAATTTGACGTCGGCGCGGGCCTGTTCGTCGGTCTCGGCGATGTGCATCGGCCCGACCAGGCTCCAATTGCTGCGGTCGACCCGGGTGCCGAACGCCTTGGCCCGCTCTTCGACGATGCCCCAGTGATAGGCCAATGCGTCGAAGCCTTCGATGGTCAGCGTCGCGCCGATCGACAGCAGGCCGATGCCGTGTTTGCCGGCCAGCCGGGCACCGGTGGGCGAGGCGACCGCTGCCACCGCCAGCGGAATCCCGCCGTCCGAGTACGGCGCAAGCTGCAATCTCGCGTCGTAGAGCTGGTGGGTGGCGGTCTTGGCCGAGACGGTCTCCCCCGCCAGCAAGCGCACGACGATGTCCAGGTTTGTTTCGAGCAACTCGCGGGTGTCGGTGGGAGTGAGCCCGATCATCGACGAATCGGTGGGCAACGAACCGGGCCCGACCCCGCCGATGATTCGACCGTGGGTGAGGTGATCGAGCAGCATCAACCGGTCGGCAACCCACAGGGGGTTGTGGTAGGACAGCGAGATCACGCCCGTGCCGAACCGGATCCGCTTGGCGCGCTGGGCCGCAGCGCCGATGAACACCTCTGGCGAACTGATGATCTCGCTGCCGGCGGAGTGATGCTCGCCGATCCACGCCTCGTCGAAACCGAGGGCGTCGAGATGCTCGACGAACTCCAGGTCACGCTGCAGGGCGAGCGTCGGGTTGGTACCGGCGCGGTGGAAAGGGGCGATGAAGTATCCGAACCTGAGCTTCGTCATTGGGGCTCCCTTGCGATCGGCGCTGTTCGAACACTAGCCCGATGGGGAGGCCCCACGGAATGGCACGGTCTGAGAGCCGGGTCGGGGGCCGCCGAACAACAAACGAGGACCGGGTTGGCCCCGGTCCTCGTCTGGAAATCGTCAGCTGTGGCGTGCGATCACGGAATGCTGCCGCAGATGTTGCCGACGCAACCACCGCCGCCGCCCGGTCCGCCCCCGCCACCGCCGACACCGGGAATGGTGCCGCCTCCGCCGCCGGGTCCGCCGCCACCGGTCGGTCCGCCCGGAACGCTGCCGCCACCGCCGCCGGGTCCGCCGCCACCCGTAGGACCACCGGGAACGCTGCCGCCTCCGCCGCCGGGTCCGCCGGTGCCACTGGGTCCCGGTGCTCCGCCGGGTTGGGTTTCCGAGGGCGCCGCACCGCTGGACGGAACGGTGCTGGACATCGTTGTCGTCGGTGTCGTCGACGACGACGGGGTGGTGCTGCTGCTCGGTCCCTTGTTGTCTCCGCCGCCACAGGCGACGGCCATGACGAGCATGGCCCCACCGCCGAAGGTCGCGAGGGCAGTTCTAGCTCCAGTTCTCATCAGCCTTACCAATCTCCACTCTCGTCTTGCGTCTTGCAGGGATGCCTGGGGCGCATACCCCCTAATTTGCGGGGGGAAACTGATCGGGATCCGAAACGCCGGCGCACCGCCGGACTGCGCGTGCGGCTGCCGCCGGCGCCACCGGCGATAGATGATCCAACTGACCGCAAGACGTAAGAGCATGGGCCGGCGGGCGTAGCGGTCTGTCCTTCGCACGCCCGATTAGGCTGCCGCGCTTGATGATTCGAGCATCGACGGTTCCGGACACCGAATGCCGCGGTCCCCTTTCCGGTCTCTGCGGATTCGCTTCGGCGGGCATTCCGGCCGACGGTCGCGAACACGGCACCGACAGACTCTCCGCGGCGGGCATAATCAGCTACGGCCGGGGATTACGGCGCTCGGTGACGGCAGGAGTCCGGGCCGGCCGGCCCATTTCGGCACTATGGCCAGAACCAGCGACCCCCGCGGCCAGGAATTACACCGTTTTTGCTGCCGTAAATTTCTTTGTACGGCGTGGTAAATCCGCTATGCCACCGGGGTTGACCGTTTCAACGCCACCCTCGAGATTGGTGGCCCGGCCTCCGGCTGCAAGCGAATTCCGTTGTGGCAGTGAGTGGTCCGTAGCAAGGTGTTGTGTTCAGGATTGACAAAGCCAGCGGAACAGCTGCTCCGTGGACGCTTTGTAAAGTAATTTTTCATATACGTCGTGCGATTATCACAGTTTGATAACGGTTGCATCGCGTTTCGATAAATCGCTCGGTTTGACCCGGGTGTTACCGCGTACCTTGACCGCTACAAACACCAGATTGTCGACGACCGTGCGGGTCGGGGGGACAACCGGTTTTCGCGGGCTGGCTACAGCTTTTTATGGCGCGATGCCCTAAGAGAGGTACGGCGATGAGCTTCTTTGTGCTGCCCCCCGAGATCAATTCGGCCTTGATACAGGCCGGCGCGGGGTCGCAGCCGATGCTGGCGGCGGCGGCGGCGTGGGACGGGCTGGCAGGCGAACTGGCCACCGCCGCCGCTTCGTTTCAAGCCGTTACTTCCGGCCTCGTCGGCGGGGCCTGGCAGGGTTCGGCGTCAATGGCGATGGCGGCCGCGGCACTTCCTTACGCGGGATGGCTCACTACGGCCGCTGAGCAGGCGGCTCAGGCCTCCGCCCAGGCCGGAGCGTTGGTTGGTGAATTCGAAGCGGTGCGCTCGGCAATGGTGCTGCCCGAATTGGTGTCGGCCAATCGCAATCAATTTGTCGCTCTGGTGATTTCGAACCTCTTCGGCCAGAACGCGCCCGCTATCGCCGCCATGGAGGGCATCTACGAGGAGATGTGGGCCCTGGATGTGTCGGCGATGGCTGCCTACCATGCCGGGGCTTCGGCGGTTGCCGCAGGACTGACGCCGTTCCTCGCACCGCTGCAAGCCTTGGCGAGCCTGCCTGCCCAACTGGCCGCGGTGCCGAGCGCGATAGCCGCGGCCGCCCCGACCGTGACGAGCAACATCAACCTCGGTCTGGCCAACAGCGGCCAGGGAAACATCGGCAACGGCAATCTCGGCAACTTCAGCCTGGGCAGCGGAAATCTTGGCAGCTACAACCTCGGTGGGGGAAATCTCGGCAGCTATAACATCGGCACCGGAAACTTCGGCAGCAACAACTTCGGTTTCGGCAACTTCGGCAGCAACAACCTCGGCTTCGGGAACATCGGCGCCGGCCTGACGGCCGCGGTCGGCAACGTCGGCTTCGGCAACACCGGCAGCAACAACTTCGGCTTCGGGAACACCGGTAGCGGAAACATCGGCTTCGGCAACACCGGCAACGGGAACATCGGCTTCGGGCTGAACGGCAACAATCTGCAGGGAATCGGCGGCCTGAACTCGGGCACCGGCAACATTGGCTTGTTCAACTCGGGCACCGGCAACATCGGCATCGGCAACAGCGGCACCGGAAACTTCGGCTTGTTCAACTCCGGCAACAGCTACAACACCGGCATCGGCAACGCCGGTGAGGCGAACACCGGACTCTTCAACACCGGCATCGCCAACACCGGCATCGCCAACATCGGCAACTACAACACGGGCCACTTCAATCTGGGCAACCTGAACACGGGCAACTGGAATATCGGCAGCTCCAACACCGGCGGGTTCAACCCCGGGAACCTGAACACCGGCTGGGGGAACACCGGCAACGTCAACACCGGGGCGTTCAACACGGGTAGCTACAGCAACGGCTTCTTCTGGAGGGGTGATTTCCAGGGCTTGGCCGGCTACTCCGGCACGCTGACCATCCCGGCCATCGGCTTGAATCTTGACGGTCTGGGTGATCTCGGCCCAATCACTCTGCCGCCCATCGCAGTTCCTCAAATCGGCTTGGGCATCAACAGCAACGGCGCGCTGGTAGGGCCGATCACATTGCCGCCCATCACGGTTCCCGAAATCGCATTGGGCATCAACAGCAACGGCGCGTTGGTCGGGTCCATCTCCATCCCCCCCATCACGATTCCCACCATTGGATTGGGCATCAACAGTTCCAACGCGTTGGTCGGCCCGATCACTGTTCCGCCGATCAACGTGCCCACAATCGGGTTGGGTATCAACAGCAACGGCGCGTTGGTCGGCCCGATCACCGTCCCGCCCATCACAATTCCCACGATCGGGTTGGGCATCAACAGTCAAGGCGCCCTGGTCGGCCCCATCGTTGTTCCGCCGGTCACCATCAACCAGATCGGGCTCTCGCTGTCCAGCGCCCCCCTGGTGAACATCCCGATCAATTTCCCAGCGTCACCGCTGGCGCTCGGCCTGTTCGGCGTCAATCCCACCGTAGGGACCGTCGGCCCGGGCACCGTGACGTTGAACGTAGGCGCTATCACGGTAAGCGGCGGCATCGGCGGTTTCAGCAGCCCCACTATCACCCTTCCGGGCATCCCGTTGTCCATCAACGTGGGGGGCGAAATAGGCCCGGTCAGCACGCCGACCATCTCGCTTCCCGGAATTCCGTTGAGCGTCAATGTGGGTGGCGGATTGGGCCCTGTCACCATCTTCCCGAACCAATACACCATTCCCGCAATCCCGTTGGGCATCAACGTCAGCGGCGGTCTGGGTCCGGTCACGCTGTTTCCGAACGGTTACAACCTTCCACCGATTCCTCTGGGCATCAACGTAGGTGGCGGTCTGGGTCCGTTGACCGTCTTCCCGAACGGCTATACCCTCCCCGCAATTCCGCTCGGTATCAACGTAGGTGGTGGCTTAGGCCCCGTCACTTTGTTCCCGAACGGTTTCAGTCTTCCGCCCATCCCGCTGGGCCTTCAAACGGTGGGCACCGTGGGGCCGATCGAGATCCCGATCAACATCGGGGGCCCGGGCCTCGGAAACACCACCGCGACACCGTCTTCGGGATTTTTCAACAGCGGTGCGGGCGGGACCTCAGGTATCGGCAACTTCGGGTCGGGCAGCTCGGGCTTCTGGAATGTCGCTCACGGTCTGGGCAATTCAGGTTCTTTCAACGTGGGTCCGTTGACATCGGGTATGTACAACGTCGGCAACACCGTCTCGGGGTTGTTCAACACCAGCACGCTGGACCTGGCGACCGCGGCCTTCAACTCCGGTGTCGCCAACACCGGCGACCACCTCGCGGGATTTTTGCGTAACGCCGCCGGCGGGACGACGTTTAACCTCGGCTTTGCCAACGACGGCAACCTGAACACGGGCGCCGCGAATGTCGGTCTCTCCAACTTCGGTCTCGGGAACGTCGGCAATGTCAACTTCGGTGGCGGCAACGTCGGGGCTGGAAGTTTCGGCTTCGGCAACCTGGGCGATAACAACTTCGGCCTCGGCAACCTCGGCAACGGCAACGTCGGCTTTGGCAACACTGGTCCGGGGCTGACCGCCGGAATACAGAACATCGGATTCGGCAACATCGGTAACGGCAACATCGGCTTCGGCAATACCGGCAATGCAAACATCGGGATCGGGTTGACCGGAAACAACCAGATCGGGATCGGTGGCCTCAACTCGGGCGTCGGCAACATCGGCTTGTTCAACTCGGGCAACGGCAATGTCGGCTTCTTCAACTCAGGCACCGGTAACTTCGGCATCGGAAATTCCGGCAACTACAACACCGGCCTCGGCAACGCAGGTAATGCCAACACCGGATTCTTCAACGTCGGCAGCGTCAACTCGGGTATCGCCAATGTGGGCAGCCACAACACCGGCAACTTCAACGCCGGCAGCGTCAACACGGGCGACTTCAACCCCGGCGACACCAACACCGGCCTCTTGAATCCCGGCAACATCAACACCGGCCTGGCCAACACCGGTGACGTCAACACAGGTGCGCTGATCTCGGGCAATTTCAGCAACGGCATGTTCTGGCGCGGTGACTACCAGGGGCTGGCCGGAGTGTCCGGGACCATTACCCTGCCCGCCATTCCGTTGAGCGTCACCGTCGACGGCGCCGTCGGACCGATCACCGTGCCCGACATCACGATTCCCGCGATTCCGTTGAACTTGCTGGCCTCTGGTGGCCTCGGGCCTATCAGCGTCCCGAACATCGATATCCCGGGTATTCCCCTGAATCTGTTGGCCGGCGGCGGCATTGGCCCCATCACGGTGCCGGACATCACCATTCCGGGCATACCGGTGAATCTTGCGGCCGGCGGTGGCATCGGTCCGATTACTGTGCCCAACATCAGCATTCCAGGCATACCCCTGAATCTTGCGGCGGGTGGCGGTATCGGTCCCGTTACGGTGCCAGACATTACGATTCCCTCGATCCCGATTGGATTGAACGCTTCCGGCGGGATCGGTAACGTCACCGTTCCGACAATTGTCATCCCGGGTATCCCCGTGACAGTCGGTGTAGCCATTCCTATCAGCATACTGATCGGTCAGATTCCGTTGAATGTCGGCGGCGTCATCACGGGTTACATCGGCCCGATCCCTTTGAGCACCTTCACAGTTGGGCCAGTGTTGACGGGCCAAACCGGGGCGATCACCGTAAATGGGTTCAGCATCGACAGATTCGGTATCGATTTGCCACTGAGAGGCGCGACTGCTCCGTTCACCATCGGTGGTTTCAGCCTTCCGGAATTCGGGCTGAGTCTCCCGCTGAGCGGCACGACAGACCCATTCACCATCAGCGGTTTCACCCTTCCGCGAATCGGACTCGATATTCCGCTGAGCGGGACTACGAACCCGTTCACCATCGGTGGTGTCAGCATTCCGGAGATCGGGCTGAGCATTCCGCTGAACGGATCCACCAGCCCGTTCACCATCGGTGGGATCAACATCCCGCAAATTGGACTCAACATCCCGTTGAGCGGCAGCACCAGCGCGGTCACCATCCCTGGCTTCAGCATTGGCCTCGCTCCCCTGCATGTCGAGTTGAACGGTGGCCTCGGGCCCATCAATATTCCGATCAACTTCGGCGGACCAGGCGTTGGAAACACGACCTCAGCGCCGTCCTCCGGCTTCTTCAACAGTGGGCAAGGCAGCGTATCGGGCTTCGGCAACGTCGGAACTGCGGTGTCGGGCTTCTGGAATCAGGTACCAGAAACGTTGTCGGGCGCGGTTTCCGGCTCATTCAACGTCGGCCAGTTTGTATCCGGCATGTCGAACTGGGGCAACGCCATTTCGGGCTACGCCAATACCAGCTCACTGGGCCTGATGACGGCCGCCTTCGATTCGGGCGTCAGGAACATCGGTCAGAAGCTCTCCGGATTCTTCACTACCGGGACCGGTCCGTAATCGGGTTGACCATCGCCGGCTCGACGGAGGGCGTCGGCATGTTCACGTGTCTTTACGGCGCGTCCCCCAACGACTTCAGTCTCGCTCATCTCCAAGTGGCGTTGGCCGAGTTGAGGCGCGAACACTTGTCTGTTGGCGTGCCTTGCAGCGACACGCTGAGTTGTCGCTGCAAGGCGGGCCAACGCCTAGGAGTCTCCTGAATAAGGGCGTGTGGGGGCGGGATAAAGCCCAGGAGTCGTTCTTGGCGGTCCCGTGGTATCGCAGTTTCCGATTTCCCCGCACGAGCCATTGGCCGGTGCTGGCGGTAACGGCCTGGAACCGGTGTCGTCCGGCTAACCCTTGGAGCCGGCGGCGCCGGCTGCGCCGGTAGCTCCGTTGGCCCCGGCGTTACCGTCGATACCGTTGGTGCCGAAAGGCCAGGCGAGGCTGTTGTAAGCCTGACCGCCCTTGCCGGCGATACCGCCGCCACCGCCGAATCCGCCGGCACCGCCAGCTCCACCATCACCGCCGGCACCGCTGAGGACCGCGCTGCCGTTGGCCCCTAAGCCGCCGGCACCGCCAGCGCCGCCACCGCCGCCGGTACCGCCGGTGCCGCCGGTGCCGCCGTTTCCGCCGTTTCCGCCGTTACCGCCGACGGCAATGGTGTTGCCAGTGCCGCCGTCCCCGCCACCGCCGCCGACTGCGCCGGTGCCGCCGGCACCGCCACCGCCGCCCATGCCGCCAGCACCGCCGACCGCATTGCCGGCGCCGAACCCGGCGTTGCCGCCGGCACCGCCGGCGCCACCCAGGCCTCCGGTGCCACCACCGACCCCTTGGCCGCCGGTGCCGCCGTTGCCGCCGGTAGCGCCGTAGCTGGCAGTGCCCGTATTTGCACCAAAGAAGGAGAGCCCGGCCATGCCGCCATTGCCGCCCTTGCCGCCGCCGAACCCGCCCATGCCGCCGGTACCGCCGTTTCCGGGATACGTGTTGCTGACCGGAATGACGACTCCGCCGAGCGCATCTCCGCCCGTTCCTCCGTTCCCGCCGTTCCCGCCGAACCCGCCCGTGCCGCCGGTGCCGCCGGTACCGCCGGCGGCGTAGTTGCCAATCGAGACCTGGGAGCCGGTACCGCCCATGCCGCCGGTGCCGCCGTTGCCACCATTCGGACCGCCGTTGCCGCCATTGCCGCCGGTGCCGCCGGTGGCGTTTCCGAAGCCGGCGGTGAGTACATTGCCGCCGCCCTTCCCGCCGGTTCCACCGGTCTCCCCGGAGTTGCTTGCGTTGGCTCCGTTTGTGCCAGACAACCCAACATTGCCTTGGCCGTTGAGGACATCTCCAGGCTGCGTGCCGCTGGCCGCTGTTCCGCTCTGTGGGTTCGCGGGACCGGGGTTGACACCGGCTGCCCCAAGACCACCTGCGCCACCCGCGCCGCCGTTTCCGCCGCCGCCGGCGTTGCCTTGGCTGCCGGCGGAAGCCCCAACGCCACCGGCGGCGCCGCCCCCACCACCGTTTCCGCCGGATCCACCGGCGCCTCCCTTGCCGCCCGTTCCAGCGTTCGCAGCGCCCGAAGCGCCGCTGCCGCCGCTGCCGCCGGTGCCCGCGTTTCCGCCGTTTCCGCCGTTACCGCCGCCGGTGCCGCCTACGACGGCGGGGGCGCCGCCGGCGCCGCCGACGCCACCGTCGCCGCCTCTGCCGCCGGGGGCCCCCGCGGCACCGGCGGTGCTGCCAGAAGCGCCCGCGCCGCCGAGGCCGCCGTTACCCCCGAGGCCTCCGTTTCCGCTGACGCCGACCGGGTTCCCGAGAATAGCGGGCGCGCCGGCCTTACCGCCGGTGCCGCCGGTGCCGCCGGTACCGCCATTGAGGGAGCCGGCTACTCCCGTTCCGCCGGCGCCACCGTTTCCGCCGTTTCCGCCGTTTCCGGTGATGCCCACGGCGCCCGATTTGCCACCGGGGGCCAGCGCGATGCCCGCCGCCCCGGCTTGGCCACCGGTGCCGCCGGTGCCACCGCCTCCGCCGATGGCACTGGCGCCGCTGGTTCCACCGGCTCCGCCGGTTCCGCCGACACCGCCGTTGCCGCCCTTGCCGCCGCTCCCGGATATTGCCCCGCCTGAACCACCTTTTCCGCCAGTCCCGCCGTTACCAGCGTCGCCACCCTGGCCGCCGTTCTGGCCGGGGAGGGTCGCGTCGCCGCCCTTACTGCCAGCGGCGCCCGCGCCGCCGGTGCCACCGTTTCCGCCGCTGCCAACCGGTCCGGCGTCGCCGCCGTCACCGCCGGTGCCGCCGTTACCGCCGGCCGTGGTCGCGGCTGCGCCGGCACCGCCGTTGCCGCCGTTGCCGCCTACGCCCATGCCACCTGATTTGCCGTTCGCGCCGGGAGTGGTGCCGGTGCCGCCCGTACCTCCGGTGCCGCCGGTGCCTGGTGTGCCGCCTTGTCCACCTTTGCCGCCGGTGCCTGAGCCGCCGTTGTCGAAAGTGCCGATTCCGCCGGCCCCGCCGGTGCCGGCAGACCCGCCGAAACCACCGTTGCCGGCGGCTCCGCCCGCGCCACCGGTACCGGTACCGGTGGCGCCGGCGCCGGGTGCACCGCCGGCGCCGCCGTTACCGCCGGAACCGCCTTGACCACCGTTGCCGCCGGCACCGCCAGCGATGCCCAGGCCACCGTCGGCGCCGTTGGCGCCTGCCCCACCGACCCCGCCGATTCCACCCGAACCGCCGAGCCCACCATTACCGCCAATGCCAGAGATGGCCCCTCCGGCGCCGCCTTTCCCGCCGGCCCCGCCGTTGCCGCCGCCGCCGCCTATGCCGCCGTCATTGCCGGCGATCGTCGCGTCGAGGCCTTTGGCGCCGAACGCGCCCGCGCCGCCGGTGCCGCCAGCGCCACCGTTGCCGACAGGTCCGGCGTCACCTCCGTCGCCGCCGGTACCCCCGGTGCCGCCGGCCGTGGTTGCGGCTGCGCCGGTGCCGCCGCTGCCGCCGTTGCCGCCTACGCCTATGCCGCCCGACTTGCCGTTGGCGCCGGGTGTGCTGCCTGTCCCCCCGGTGCCGCCGGCGCCGCCGGCGCCGGGCGTGCCGCCTTGTCCGCCGGTGCCGCCGGTGCCAGAGCCGCCGCTGTCGAAGGTGCCGGTGCCGCCGGTGCCGCCGTTGCCTGCAGACCCGCCGAATCCACCGTTACCAGCGGCTCCGCCGGCGCCACCGTTACCTGTGCCGGTGGCGCCGACGCCCGGTGCGCCACCGGTGCCACCGTCACCACCGATACCGCCCTGACCGCCGTTGCTGCCGGCGCCCCCGGCTTTGCCGAGAGCACCGTCGGCGCCGTTGGCGCCGGCTCCGCCAGCTCCGCCAATGCCCCCGACTCCGCCGGCTCCACCGTTACCCCCGGTGCCGGAGATCGTCCCGCCGGCACCACCCTTTCCGCCGATACCACCCTTGCCGCCGACACCACCTGTGCCGCCGTTGTCGGCGGTGGTCGTCGCATCGGCGCCTTTGGTGCCGACCGCGCCAGCACCGCCGGTACCGCCCGTACCGCCATTGCCCACTGGGCCGGCGTCACCGCCGTTGCCTCCGGCCCCGCCTGCGCCGCCGACCGTGTTCGCCGCCGCACCGGTGCCACCCATTCCGCCGTTGCCCCCAGTGCCCTGCGCGCCGACTAGGCCATTCTTGCCGAAACCGCCGCCGGTTCCGCCGTCCTTGCCGCCCTGACCACCTCCGCCGCCGGCACCCACCGTGCCCCCGTGACCACCGTCGCCACCGGTGCCGGTGCCGCCGCCGGTGAAGGTGCCGGTGCCTCCCGTGCCGCCGGTCCCGGCTGATCCGCCGAAGCCCCCGTTGCCGCCGGCTCCGCCAGCGCCGTCAGTACCGCTACCGGAAGCGCCGATTCCGGCGGTCCCGCCAGCGCCGCCGGCGCCACCCGTCCCGCCGGCCCCGCCGTTGCCGCCGGCTCCACCGTTGAGTCCTAAGCCTCCGTCTTCACCGTTGGCGCCGTTACCTCCGAACCCACCCAGGCCGCCTTTACCGCCCGCACCACCGCTGCCGCCGAAACCGGCGATGTTCCCACCGTTACCGCCGGCCCCGCCTGCTCCACCGATCCCGCCGCTGCCGCCTGCGGTGCCATCTTGGCCGGGGTTGCTGGCGTTGTTGCCCTGAGCACCGACAAAGCCGTTGCCACCGGCGCCGCCCTGGCCACCGTTACCGACCGACCCGCCGTTCCCGCCTTTGCCGCCGGCGCCGCCGGCACCGCCGGCGGTGGTCGCCGAGGCGCCGGTACCGCCGATGCCACCGTTGCCACCACCGGCAGGGGTGCTGCCCGCGGTTCCGTTGGCGCCCGGCAGGGCGCCGGTACCGCCGGCCCCGCCCACGCCGGCGAGTCCACCGGCCCCGGGGTTGCCGCCGTTACCGCCGTCACCGCCGGCACCGGCCACACCACCGACCACCACACCGTTTCCGCCGGCACCGCCGTCGCCCGGCGTTCCGCCCTGTCCGCCGTTGCCGCCCGCTCCGCCAATCCCGCTGGCACCCTTGCCGAGCGCAGTGCCACCGATACCGCCGGCACCACCCTTGCCCCCGGCACCGCCGCTGCCGCCGTCACCCCCGGTCAGGCCGGCGCCGCCGGCCTTACCGGCCACACCGGCGCTCCCAGCGGCACCGTTTCCGCCCGCACCTCCGACACCGCCGTTGCCCGAGATCGAGCCGCCGGCACCGCCGGCTCCGCCGGCGCCACCGTCGCCACCGGCATTGCCCGTGTCGCCAGGGTTGACCACCTGCGCGCCGGCCAGGCCGTTACCTCCAGCGCCGCCGCTGCCGCCATTGCCGACCGATCCGCCAGCACCGCCCTTGCCGCCGTTGCCGCCGGCGCCGCCGGCGGTGGTCGCGTTGGCACCGGCGCCTCCCGCGCCACCGTTGCCGCCGATGTTGGGAGTGGCACCGGCCTTGCCGTTGGCGCCTGAAGTTGTGCCGCTACCGCCGGTTCCTGCGGTCCCACCGGCACCCGCGTCTCCGCCGTTGCCGCCGTCACCGCCAGCGCCGGCAACACCGGCGACGACCACGCCCTGGCCGCCGGCTCCGCCGTCGCCGGCCACGCCCCCGGCGCCACCATTGCCGCCCGCCCCACCAGCGCCCGTGCCGAGCGCGGCGCCGCCGGCCCCGCCGGCCCCGCCCTTGCCGCCGCTACCGCCGGTGCCGCCGGCCAAGCCCGGTGCCGCCGCCGCGCCGGCGCTGCCACCGGCACCTGCGCCGCCGCTTCCGCCGGCCCCGCCGTTGCCGGATGTCGTCCCGCCGTTACCGCCGTCTCCGCCCGCACCACCTGCGCCGCCCGCGTTGCCATTCGCGCCCGGAGAACTGGCTGTGGCGCCGGCCATGCCATTGCCGCCGTCGCCGCCTTTGCCTCCGTTGCCGTACGCCCCGGCGTCACCGCCGCGACCGCCGGCACCGCCGGCACCGCCGGCCGCCCCGGCGTCACCGCCCCGCCCTCCGTCGCCGCCGTTGCCGTTGGGCGTGGTGGCATTCGCTCCGCCGCCACCGGCGCCGCCATTGCCGCCGCCGGGCGTGATGCCGGACGCGCCGTTGGAACCGGCGTTGGCGCCGGCGCCACCACCCAGACCGCCGGCACCGCCGGTACCCGGCGTGCCACCCTTGCCGCCGGCACCGCCCTGGCCGGCGACGCCGCCGACTACGGCGCCCTTGCCTCCGACTCCGCCGGATCCGGCTACCCCGCCGTCGCCGCCGGTCCCGCCGGCACCGCCCTGGCCCGCCGGGCTGAACAGGGCGCCGCCGGCGCCGGGCGCGCCGCCGCTTCCGCCGGCCCCACCGGCCCCGCCGTTGCCGCCCGCCCCACCGGTCAGACCCGGATCTCCGAGGGCACCATGGCCACCCGTCCCGCCGGCGCCGCCGACGCCACCGGCTCCGCCGTCACCACCGGTGCCGAACAGCAGTCCGCCCCGGCCGCCGGCTCCACCGTTGCCGGCCGCGCCTCCCGCGGTCCCGCTGGTGCCGTCCTGTCCCCCTCCGATCCCGTCGTTGCCGTTGGTTCCGTGAAGTCCGCTGCCTCCCAATCCACCGGCGCCGCCGCCTCCGGTGATCCAACCGGCGTCGCCACCGGCGCCGCCGGCTCCGCTCTGGACGCCACCGACACCTCCGGCCCCGCCGGCGCCGCCGTTGCCGAACAGCAGACCACCGCTGCCGCCGGCACCACCGGCGCCCCCCGTGCCGCTCGTCGACAGGCCGCCCGCTCCGCCGGCCCCGCCGGTTCCGAACAGTCCGGCTACGCCACCTGCCCCACCCGCGCCACCGACACCGGACACCGACGCTCCGCCCGCACCGCCCGCGCCACCCGGCGCGAACAGCCCACCGGCGCCACCGGCGCCGCCAGCTCCGGCGGTACCTGTGGCGGCGGCACCGCCGGCGCCGCCGGCCCCGCCGAGGCCGAGCAGCCCGGCAACCCCGCCGTTCCCACCGCTCTGCCCGGCGGCACCGGATCCACCCGCGCCCCCGTTGCCGATCAAAAAGCCCCCTGCGCCGCCGTTGGCGCCAGTGCCCGGCGCCCCGTCGGCGCCGTTTCCGATCAGCGGGCGCCCCAGCAGCGCGAGGGTAGGCGCGTTGACGACGTTGAGCGTTTGTTGCACTAACGCTGTGCCCACCGCTTCGGCGCTGGAATACGAAACCGCGCTGGACTGTAAAGAACGCACAATTTGCTCATGAAAAGTCGCGGCTTCGGCGGCCAGATTCTGGTAGTTGGCGGCATGCTCGCCGAACAATGCCGCAATGCGCGTCGAGACCTCGTCCGCGGCGGCCGACAGCAGCTCGGTGGTGGGCAGCGCTGCAGCGAGATTCGCTGCCGTGATTGCGGATCCGATGCTCCCGATGTCCGATGCCGCTGTTGAAAGTGTGTTTGTTGCTGCAATCACATACGACATGGCGCCAGATCCCACTTCCCGCAAGTAGCCCGATGCGCGGATCTTATTACGCGCGTGCGCGATTGATCCAAATTCGGCAGTTCGTTATCTAAACGTTATTGAGTTCATCGGCAATGTCGATGGTCTTTACATGAATACATTGAACGCACAAATTCTCGCGATTTGTTCGCCTCTTGGGCAGCGGGTGTGCAACCCGGTGCGCCGACGTCGGATGTCGTTCCGGCACCGGCCGTTCGGAGATCCGGGGTGCGGCCGGGTGCGCCCCTGGTACGCCTCACTCGCTTCGTGCGTGCTGCCCTTAGGGCCCGCCGGCGGCCGCTGTCACCCTCGACCGCGAGATGGCGGACGAGGTTTCCGGTTTTTGGCCATCACCGCGGCTAGATCGCTGTAGGCTCCGGGTTCGGGGGAGGTGGTCGCGGTAGCGCTCGCTGTCGCGCTGGTCGCCGATTCTCGAGTGGCAGGTACCGGGTAAAAGCCATATTGACGACTCACCCGTCGTATCGATGTGCTTTTCCGGTACGCCGCGGTGCCATTCTTGGGGCCGAAGTCGGGGTTGTCTGATCTCGATGAGTTCCGTTGGTGCCCTGTGGTTCTGGCGCTGTCCTGATTGACTTTGCGCTGCCGGCCGGCCGCTCAACTCGCTGTTGTAAAGCAAATTTACATGGGCATGGCGGCATAATAACGAAAAGATAACGTTTTGGCCTCGAATAGATAAATCGCTCGGCAGGTCCGGGTCGCCGGGGGCTAGCTTGTCGGCTACGAGATGCGTTTAGCGGCAACCGCGGGTTCGGGCCCTGGTCGGTTGTGTCGCCCGTCATTGGCGTGATGCCAACAACAGCGATGCCACCTGAGAGGTCGGACCATGAGTTTTTTTGTGCTGCCACCAGAGATCAACTCCGCGTTGATATTCTCCGGCGCGGGATCGGAGCCGATGCTGGCGGCTGCGGCCGCCTGGGAGGGCTTGGCTGATGAATTAGCATCAGCCGCAGCATCTTTCGAGACAGTCACGTCCGGCTTGGTCAACGGCTCGTGGCAGGGTGCGGCGGCGAGTGCGATGGCGGCCGCGGCCGCGCCGTACGCGGGATGGCTGAGTGCGGCGGCGTCGCAGGCCGGACAGTCAGCGGCACACGCCAGCAACATGGCGGCTGAGTTCGAAGCCGTTCGGGTGGCCATGGTGCATCCCGAGTTGGTGGCCGCCAACCGCAGCAATTTCGTGTCGCTTGTGTTGTCAAACATTTTCGGGCAGAACGCCCCGGCAATCGCCAGTGCCGAAGCGCTCTACGAGGAAATGTGGGCGCTGGATGTGTCGGCGATGTCGGCATATCACGCCGGCGCCTCGGCGGTGGCAGCCGCGCTACAGCCATTCGCCCAGCCATTGCAGAGCCTGGCCGGTGTGCTCGCAAGCGGTGTCCCCGCCGCTGCCGCGAGCCCGGGTGTCACGCTGGACAGCTTCCTCACCGCAAACCTGGGACTTGCCAACATCGGCACCGCAAACCTCGGCAACGGGAATTCCGGCCAGAACAATGTCGGCGGTGGCAACCTCGGAAACTTCAATTTCGGCTGGGGCAACGCCGGCGGCTCGAACCTCGGCTTCGCGAACCTCGGCAACGGCAACTTCGGCCTGGGCAATCTCGGCAACAGCAATATCGGCTTCGGCAATCTCGGCATCGGCAACTTTGGGTTCGGCAACAGCGGCACCGGCAACATCGGCATCGGCTTGACCGGCACCGGCCAAATCGGTGTAGGCGGCCTCAATTCTGGTACCGGCAACATCGGCCTGTTCAATTCGGGCAACGGCAACATCGGCTTCTTCAACTCGGGCAACGGCAACTTCGGCATCGGCAACGCCGGTAACTTCAACACCGGTCTATGGAGCCCAGGCTCAGCCAACACCGGCTTCCTCAACGCCGGTTCGTTCAACAGCGGAATCTTCAACGTCGGCGATGCGAACACCGGCAATGTCAACATCGGCAGCTTCAACATGGGCGGCTTCAACCCGGGCGCCTCCAACACCGGCTCGTTCAACACCGGATTCGCCAACACCGGATTCCTCAACCCGGGCAACATCAACACCGGCATCCTGAACTTCGGTGACATGAACAACGGCCTGTTCAATACAGGCCAGGCGAACAACGGCGTGTTCTACCGCGGGGTCGGCCAAGGCAGTCTGCACATTGCGATCACCACACCCGATCTGACGCTGCCGCCCTTGGAAATCCCCGGCATCTCGATTCCCGCCTTCAATCTGCCCACGGCGAACCTTCCAGGCGTGACCATCCCCTCCTTCTCGATTCCGGCGGGGACGGCGTTGGGGGCGTTTGATCTGCCGACGCTGAGTATTCCGTCCCTGAATGTGCCGTCGTTCTCGATTCCGGCGGGGACGGCGTTGGGGGCGTTCAACCTAGGGACGCTGAGCATTCCGTCGGTCACGGTGCCGTCGTTCTCGATTCCGGCGGGCACGGCGCTGGGGGCGTTCAACCTGCCGACGCTGAGTGTCCCGGGAATCGACGTTCCTTCGTTCTCCATTCCGGCTGGGACCGCGTTGGGTGCTTTCAACCTGCCCCGCCTGAGCATCCCGTCCGTCACCGTCCCGTCGTTCTCGATTCCCGCGGGGACGGCGTTGGGCGCCTTTGATCTGCCGACGTTGAGTGTTCCGTCGTTGAATGTGCCGTCGTTCTCGATTCCCGCGGGGACGGCGTTGGGCGCCTTTGATCTGCCGACGTTGAGTGTTCCGTCGTTGAATGTGCCGTCGTTCTCGATTCCGGCGGGCACGGCGCTGGGTGCGTTCAACTTGCCTAGCTTGAGCATTCCGTCGGTGACCGTCCCGTCTTTCTCGATTCCGGCGGGGACCGCGCTGGGTGCATTCGACCTGCCGGCGCTCAGTGTTCCGTCGTTGACGGTGCCGTCGCTCTCGATCCCCGCAGGCACCGCGCTGGGTGCATTCAACCTGCCCAGCCTGAGCATTCCGTCGGTTACCGTGCCGTCCTTCTCGATCCCTGCCGGGACGGCGTTGGGTGCCTTCTCGCTGCCCGCCCTGACAATCCCGTCGCTCGCGATCCCGTCCATCGCGATACCGGCGGGCACCCAGATCGGTGGATTTGACCTGCCGAGAATTGAGACTCCGCCCCTCACGATCGGCGGCATAAATACCGGTACGTTCTACACGCCTGGCATTTCTACGGTCTCCGACACCGGTGTCATCACCTTGCCTAGTTTCAGTCTGGGCGGTCTGCGGGTTGACAACTTAGTCTTGTTCCTGCCCAACAACTTCGCCGCGCTGCAAACCGGCATCGGTGGGGTGTATCCGCAGATCGGGGGCACCCGCATCATCGCCTGGCTACCGCCCATACCTCCGATTTACGACAGCACCCCCGCCTATCTCAGTACCGGTGAGATCCGTATCGGCGGCGGTGAGATTCGAGGCTTCGGATTTTCGCTTCCGCGGTTGGCGGTGGACGGCTTCACCCTGCCCGAATTGAGGGTCCCCGGCATCACCATAGACCCGATCCATGTCAACGGATTTTCGCTACCGAACATCACCACCCCAGCCTTCAGCACTCCGACCCTGAACATCGGCCCGATCGGTGCAGGGGCTTTCAGCCTGCCGAACATCACGACGCCGGCGTTCACTACTCCGCCTTTGACGATCAATCCAATTGCTGTGAGCGATTTCTCGTTGCCGGACCTCACCACCCCGGCGTTCACCACACCACCGCTGAACATCGGGCGGATCGGCTTGAGTGGCTTCGCGTTGCCCGACATCACCACCCCGACGTTCACCACTCCGCCGTTGGAGATCGGCCGGATTGGGTTGGGCGCGTTCAGTTTGCCGGATATCACGACGCCGGCGTTCTCGACGCCGCCGTTGGAGATCGGCCGGATTGGGTTGGGTGGGTTCACGTTGCCGGATATCACGACGCCGGCGTTCTCCACGCCGCCGTTGGAGATCGGCCGTATCGGACTCGGTGGGTTCACGTTGCCGGATATCACGACGCCGGCATTCTCGACGCCGCCGTTGAACATCGGCCGTATCGGACTCGGTGGCTTCACGTTGCCCGACATCACGACGCCGACGTTCACCACTCCGCCGTTGGAGATCGGTCGGATTGGGTTGGGCGCGTTCACGTTGCCGGATATCACGACGCCGGCGTTCTCGACGCCGCCGTTGGAGATCGGTCGGATTGGGTTGGGCGGATTCACGTTGCCGGATATCACGACACCGGCGTTCTCGACGCCGCCGTTGGAGATCGGTCGGATCGGGTTGGGCGCGTTCACGTTGCCGGATATCACGACGCCGGCGTTTACGACGCCGCCGCTGAACATCGGCCGCATCGGCCTGGGTTCCTTCACCCTGCCGGACCTCACCACGGTGCAGTTCTCGACGCCGCCCATCACCGTCCCGCCGATCGGACTGTCGGCATTCAACACTCCCCCGCTTGTCATCCCGAGCATTCATCTGCCGAGCACACTGATCACCGAGTTCGACATTCCCCCGGCGCCGGGATACTTCAACTCGAGCATCGGGCCGTCGTCGGGCTTCTTCAACTCCGGCGCCGGTGGCAACTCCGGCTTCGGCAACAACGGTGCCGGCCTGTCCGGTTGGTACAACTCGAACGGTCCGGGCCTGACCGGTGGCTCGGGCTTCCAGAACTACGGCGGCCTGGTTTCGGCCTTGAGCAACCTGGGCAGTGGCGTCTCGGGCTTCGCGAACACCGGCGTCCTGGACCTTGCCGTGCGCAGCTTCGTCTCAGGTTTTGCGAACGTCGGCAACAACCTGTCGGGATTGTTCTTCCGCGGGACGACCTAGCCCCGCACCCGACGCAATTCGCGCCCGTCCGCTGGACAGGCGCGAATTGCGTTGTTGGGGCCGAGATTCGGCGGGTCAGTCCTCCTTGAGAACCAGCTTCCGCAGCGCCACCCGGTCGGGGTTCAGCAGCTCCTCGATGCGCGGCTTGTTGACGTCGGCGACGATGATCTCCCCGACCTCCTGGTAGACCTCGCTGAAGATGCCGTGCGACTTCATCTTCTCGGTCTGGTACTGGTTGTCCTCGGTCGGCGTCACGTAGTAAACCGCGTCGGCCTTGAAGCGGTGCACCAGCCACAGATGAATCAGGGTCATCAGCCGCTTCTGCCGCAACTTCTCGGCGAAGGTGTTCTGGTCGCGGACCTGCAGGATGCTGCGGCCGTGCCGGTCCTTGATCGGGTCGACGACGACGTTGGCCAGCTGCTCATCGCCCTCGCCGTAGATGCCGAGCTCCAGCACGTCCGAGCCGGCGCGACGGGGGCGCAGCGTCACCCGCAGCTTCTCGCCCAGCTGGTAGTGCTCACTCCACAGCGCCAGCCACTCTTCTAGCAGCTTCTTGGGCACCTCGGTCTGCACCAGATGCTGATGCTGCGTGGAGCCCTTGCCCATGGACTTGGTGGTCGCCGTGCGACCGGACGAAGCGGCCAACGCGGCGTCGCTGCGTGGCCCGCCGACCAGGGTCTGCGGCGTGCGGTAGGGCGATTCGACCAGACGCATCTTGCGCTGCAACCGAGCCAGCGCCAGCATGCCGTCCTGCCTGAGGTTGGTCGCGAACTCCTCGGCCGCCACACCGTCGATCTGGTGCCCGCCGTAGGTGATGAAGTTGAAGACAAAACCCATCTTGCCGAGTTCGACCGGGAACTGCCGCATCTCGTCGTCGGTCATCCCGGTGGTGTCCCAGTTGAACGACGGCGAGAGGTTGTAGGCGAGCATCTGGTCGGGGAACACGGCGTGGATCGCCTCGGCGAATTGGCGCGCGTCGGCAAGGTCGGCGGTTTTGGTCTCCATCCAGAGGATGTCGGCAAACGGCGCGGCGGCCAATGACTTGGCGATCGCATACGGGATGCCGCCGCGGATCTGGTAGTAGCCCTCCGGCGTCTTGGCCAGCTCGCAGTCCCAGCTCGCCTCGGCGCCCAGCTCCTTGGCCTTGGCGTGCGCCGCATACAGCGACGCGGTGGCGGCGAACTCGCGCCACTCCGCGGGGCTCATCCCGGACGGCTCGCCTTCGCTCTCGCCGAATTCGAGTTTCTCGGCCACGGCCTCGCCGTAGGTCATGACGCCGGCGGCGTCTTCCCAGGCCGCGACGAACCGCGATTCCACCTCGTCGTACACGTCGTCGATGGTCAGTTCCCCGCTGTCGCGCCACTTGTTGATCGCCTCGGTGACGAGGTCGAAAATTCCCTGCCGCTCCAGCCACGCATCGGCCGCCGCGTATTCGCCGTCGCCGAGCGCATACAGCAGGTGGCCGTTGATCTCCTCGACGCCCTGGTCATAGAAGCGGCGCATCATGGCCAGGAAGCAGCTCTTGTAGGAGGGGATGCTCAGGTTGGTGGCGCCCAGCAGGAAGGGCTGGTCACGCTCGTCGCCGCGGCTGTCGATGAGGTTGGCGGCCTCTGCGTCGGTGCGCGCCACGATGATGCCCGGCACCCGCATGACGTCGAGCTGGAAGCGCGCGGCGTTGAGTCGCTTGATCTGCTCGTCGGACGGCACCAGAACCTTGCCGCCCTGGTGACCGCACTTCTTGGTTCCCGGGCGCTGGTCTTCGATGTGGTATCCCGGCACGCCGACCTCGACGAAACGGCGAATCAGGTTGCGCACGTGAGGATCACCACCGTGGCCCGTGTCGGCGTCGGCGATGATGAATGGCCGGAAGTCGTATCGGGTGGCCGACGCCCGCTGCCGCTCAGTCATGTTGAGGCGCTGGTATTCCTGATTGCGGTCAGCGGTGAGCAGCGCACGCACCAGCACCGCGGCATCGTCGGGTACCTGGCTGAGTGGGTAACTCGCCAGGTCTGGCCCCGGGTCCTCGGTGGTGGAGCCTTTGGCGGAGGTCGCCCATCCGCCCAGGTAGATCCCTTCGATGCCCATCCGCTTCATGCTCACGGCCTGGCCGGGCGAGTACGGGCCGAAGGTGGTGATGCTCTTCTGCTCGGCGTACAGCTCGCGCAGGCGCTCGAAGAACGCGGCGGCCGCTTCGCGCGCCACGGTGTAGTCGGTCGGGATCGTGCCGCGTTGTTCGACGACTTGCCGGGCGGTATACAGGCGGGTGATGCCCTTGAACCGCGAACTCTCGAAGTACCGCTGGGTGGCAGCGACTTCCTGCTCGAACGGTGATTGGACCGCATTGTCCGTTTCGGCGATGGCCATGGCCTTCCGCTCCTCCTAAGCCCCGGTTCCCCTGACGCAGTGAGTGTATGCCCAGTGGGCGTGAGCTAAATCACCGGCCGAGGGCCTGGACAATTCGACCGGGTCCGGGCCTGACCGGCATGACTGACTCGCCTGACATCACCAGGCCGGCACCCTCGCCGGGACGGCCGGAGCGGCGTAGCGTCACATCGGTGGCTACGGAATTGCGCTTTGACCGGTGGTATCTCCCGTTGGCGGCGGCTGTCGGACTCGGACCCAAGAGCACCGAGTTGTGGGTCGAGGGCGGCACCTTGCACGTCAAGATGGGATGGGCGTTCACGGCCGACATTCCCGTGACGTCGATCAAAACCGCCGAGCCGAGCAACGAGCGGGTTTTCACGGCCGGGGTCCACGTCATGGGCTCGCGCTGGCTGGTCAACGGGTCGCGCAAGGGGCTGGTGCAGCTGACGCTCGATCCCCCGGTACCGGCCAAAGTCTGGTACAAGGCGATCACCTTGAAAGTGTTGTTGCTCAGCGTCACCGACCCCGACGCGCTCATCGCGGCCTGCACCGCGGCGGCTCGATAGCCGCCGCTCCTCAGTGCCTCGTCCGCAACCAATCCCGTTGACGTCGGACGAACTCAGCGTTGACCACGCGTCCGTGCCCGGGTACGTACGCGGCTTCTTCTCCGCCGATCGCCAGCAATCGGTCCAGGGTGTCCGGCCAGGCGGCCAGATCCGAATCGGTGTCGATCGCCGGGTCCGCGGACTCCTCGACCAGGTCGCCGGTGAACACTATGGTCGGCTCGCCCGAATGGCGTGCGGGAACCACGATGACCAGATCGGAGCGGGTGTGGCCGGCGCCGAGGTGAGCGATCGTGACGGTGCGGTCACCGAGATCGACCGTCGCCTCCAAGATGCCCTTCGCAGGCACCCGCAGTGCCGTAATTGCAGCGTCGATCGCCCCGGCATCGGCCCCGTAGGCCAGCGCGTCGGCGCGCAGCTGATCAGAGGCCGACGACAGATAGCCGACCACTTCGGGCGAGCAATAGATTCGGGCTCCGGTGAACACCGAGGAACCAAGCACGTGGTCAAAGTGTTTGTGCGTCAACACGACATGAGTCACTGGGCGGGTGGCAAGCCGGTCTACATCAGCCTGCACGGCCCGTCCCTCCTCGAGAGTGGTGCCGGTGTCGACGAGTAGGGTTGCGGCGGGTCCGCAAACCAGGCCGACCGTGACGTCGCAGAAGTCCAGCCGGCACCGATATGCGCTGTCGCTCAGTCTTTCCCAGTGGTGGTGCATCAGACCGGCCGCAGCACAGCCGAGCGCCGCCACTGGCAAACGAACAACGCGAGTTCGACGTCGGTCCGATCGTCGATCGGCCGGCCGCGGCGGGCGACCGCGCGTTCGACCCGGCAACGAAGACCGTTGAAGCCGACGTTGAGTTCCCGTGCCGCAGCCTCGCGCGTCGAGCCGCGCTGTAAAAACACCCGCAGTGTCTCGCGTAGCACAGCGTCGTCTTCGGTGTCGCAGGCCAGGTCCCCGAGGACATCGGCCACCCAGCCGCGGACCTCGTCGATACCTGCGCCCAGCAACGCCGTAGCCATGACGGTCCGATCGGTCGCCGCGACCAGCACCCGGCTGGGCGCCCCCGGCCTCTGATCCCGAGCCAGTGCCGCGGCTTGCGCCCGCCGCGCCTGACGATGGGATCGCCGGAAACCTTGGACACCGAAACCGGCCGCGCCCATGGCGATGTTCAGGGTTTCCGGACTGGTGGCGCTGTATTCGCGGACCCGGGTGGCGATTTCACCGGGCGGGACTGAAAACGGCAACCAGACCCAGGCGGTGGTGCGGTCTGCGGCGGCGAAAAGCGGTTGCCCTGAGGTGTTCACGGCGGCGGCCAACCCGTGGACGAACCGTTGCAGCTGATCCAGAGCGTCGTCGGCTTCGTGCCAGACGATGAGCGCCAGGTGCTGCGCGTGCAGCGGATAATCGATTGCCGCAGAAGCGGTGTCGACGGCGACGTCAGCGTCGTCGCCGAGCAGGTCGCGGACCCGCATCGCCCGGATGGTGTGCTGATTCTCCAGCCACTGCACATGTTCGCGTTCGTATGCCCCGACCAAGTGCCCGGAAACCCAGTCGACGTACTCGAAGACGAAGCCGGTGATCGCCTCGATCACCGCCAACCGTGTCGTCGGCTCCATCTGCAGAGTGCGTAGTTCGGTGAACACAGTTTCGGTCATGTGACGCTGCCCCAGTCGGTAGGCGCGTACCAGTGTGTTGACCGGAACACCATCCCGGGCGAGGCGGCGGGAATATTCCACGGCGACCGGGGGAACAGTGCTTTCGTCGAGCGGAATATCGTGCATCAGCGCCTGAAAGATCGTTTCGAGGTTGGTCGCGACGCCGGCGTCGAGCATCTCGAACGTGCGGTCGGTGCCGCACAGATCAGGAATTTCGGCAACGAGTGCCCGGCAGATCGCGAGACTGATCTGGCTGACTTGCTGCTGCAGGCTGGATGCGACCGCGACGACGCAGCGGTGTACGTGGTCAACTGCCGCGTTGCCGGTCACGTGTGGACACCTTAGATGGCTGGCGCGTGGAGAGCCACATGCGTCGGAACGAGTTGACATGTCGGGAATGTCCGACATATATTGCGTGGGTGGCCAATCCCGAACGGCTTTGTGATCGCATCTTCACCGCGTTGGCAAATCCGGTGCGCCGCAGGCTTCTTGAAATTTTGAGCTGTCAGTCGTTGTCCGCCGGGGAGCTGAGCGAACGGTTCGAACTCAGCCGGCCGGCCGTCGCCGAACATCTGAAGGTGTTGCGCGACGCCGGGCTGGTCGCCGATGAGGCGCAGGGCCGCCGCCGCATCTACCGGCTGACCGCCGAACCATTGGCCGAACTCGGTGACTGGTTGCATCCGTTCGAAAAGCTTTGGCGGGCAAGGCTTGCCGCGTTGGCCGACAAGACGGACAGCGAGTAGCCCGCGGGTCGCAGACCGCACCACGAAAGGAGCCTCATGCGCGCAGTTGTGATCACCAGGCACGGAGACCCATCGGTACTGCAGGTCCAGCAGCGGCCGGACCCGCCGCCGCCGGGTCCGGGCCAGCTGCGGATTGACGTTCGGGCCGCCGGGGTCAACTTCGCCGACCATCTCGCCCGGGTGGGCCTGTATCCCGACGCACCCAAGCTGCCGGCGGTCGTCGGGTATGAAGTCGCGGGCACGGTGACCGCAGTCGGCGACGGCGTTGATCCGGGCCGGATCGGCGAAAGAGTTTTGGCGGGAACGCGTTTCGGCGGCTACGCCGAAGTCGTCAACGTCGCCGCGGCCGACTCGGTGGCACTGCCCGACGCGGTCAGTTTCGAGCAGGGTGCGGCGGTTCCGGTGAACTATGCGACCGCGTGGGCCGGCCTGCACGGCTACGGGTCGCTGCGGGCCGGCGAGCGAGTGCTCATTCACGCTGCCGCGGGTGGGGTGGGCATAGCGGCCATCCAGTTCGCAAAGGCCGCCGGCGCCGAAATCCACGGCACCGCATCGCCGGGCAAGCACCGCAAACTCGCCGAACTCGGCGTGGACCGAGCGATCGACTACCGCCAGGACGGCTGGTGGAAGGGCCTGCCGCCCTATGACATCGTGCTGGACGCCCTGGGCGGCACGTCGCTGCGCCGGTCCTATCATCTGCTGCGACCCGGCGGACGGCTTGTCGGCTACGGGATTTCGAATATGCAGGAGGGCGAGAAGCGTTCGCTGCGCAAGGCCGCGCCGCACGCTCTGGCGATGCTGCGTGGGTTCAACCTCCTCGATCAGCTCTCGGAATCGAAGACCGTCATCGGGCTCAACATGCTCAAGTTATGGGACGACCGGGGTTCGCTCGGGCCGTGGATCACACCGCTGAGCGAGGCGCTGCGCGACGGGACGGTGTCGCCCGTCGTGCATGCGGCGGTCCCGTTCGCAGAGGCGCCGGAGGCGCACCGGATCCTGGCGGCCCGGGAGAACATCGGCAAGGTGGTGCTGGTTCCTTAACCAGATGGTTTCGCCCGGTGCCGGCGCGGCTATGTTTGCGGCATGGCTGTCACCGAGTCCCGCGAGGTCGTCATCGAGGCGACGCCCGACGAGATCATGGATGTGTTGTTCGACATCGAAACGCTGCCGGAGTGGTCGTCGGTGCACAAGACGGTCGAAGTCCTGGAACGCGACGACGAGGGTCATCCGCTCAAGTCGCGGCAGGTCGTCAAACTCGTCGGGTTCACCGAGGAGCAGGTACTGGCCTACACCGTGCACGACGACGGAGTGAGCTGGACCTTGGTGGAGGCCAAACAGCAAAAGGCTCAGGACGGTCGCTACACCCTGACTCCCAAGGGCGACTCCACCCGCGTGCGCTTCGACCTGACAGTCGAACTGAGTGCGCCGGTGCCCGGTTTCTTCGTCAGGCAGGGTGCCAAAGCGCTGATGGACACGGCAACCAAGGGACTCCGCAAGCGCGTCCTTCAGGTGAAGAAGGGCGCTTAACTCGCGTCCTGGAGGGCTTGATGCGCCGCGTTGTACCCCGGCGTGAAGGTGATGCCGGGTCCGCCGTGGCATCCGGCGCCGCCCAGGTAAAGCCCGGAAATAGGGATGGGAAAATCCAGAAATCCTTTCGGCCCGGGACGATTCGGCCCCATCAGGTCCGGGTGCAGCAGTCCGTGGCAGAAGTCACCGGCCGGGGCCGCGAACATAGTGTTCATGTGATAGGGCGCGAACGTGATGTGGCGGATCACGATGTCCTTGAAGTTGGGGGCGAACCTGGTGATCTTGTCGATAACCCGTTGCGCCATCTCATTTTTGAGATGCCCATGCTGGTCGCGGGCGACCTCCACCGGGAAGGCGTACGCATAGGCGCTGGCGGCGTGCTTGCCGGGCGGGGCGAGGCCCGGGTCGTGCACCGACGGGATCTGCATGCCCATCGACGGGTTGTCCGGGACGATGCCGCGTCGACAGTTCTCCCAGTGCCGCTGTTGCTCTTCCGGCGAGCCGAAGATGCCGATTGACATCTGCATGCCCTCTTCGTTCAGGAACTCATAGGGCGCCGCGAACTCGGGCAGCCCGTCGAGGGCGAAGTGCATCTGGATGAACGAGGCGCGGTGGTCCCGGTCGGAGACACGCGAAACAAGTTCGGCCGGTACATGTTCGGGGTCGATCAGTTCGGTGAGGGTGAGATCGGGCGCGAGATTCGACACCACGATCGGCGCGGTGATTGTCGAGCCGTCCCGCAATCGGACGCCGGTCACCTTGCCGTGCTCGACGAGTATCTGCTCGACCTTGGCGCGGAACCGGATCTCGCCGCCGTGGGAGAGGAAGAGTTCGTGCAAATGTTCGGTGAGTGCGCCGATGCCACCTTTGAGCTTGGTCATCATCGAGGTGTTGTTGTCCGGCACCGCCAGGGCGAATGCCAGGCAGGTTGCGCTGCCCGGGGTGTAGGGCCCGCGGTAGGTGGAGTTGACGGCCAGGAAGGCCAGCATGCCCCGCATCACCGCGTGCTTCTCCTTATCGGGCAGGTAGCGGTCGATGACGTCCATCGCGGATCCGAACAGCATCTCGTGGATCGCCCGCCGCTCCGCCTGGTTGGCCGCGCAGGCGTACATCTCGTCGAGCGTCTTGGGCGGTTTGCACACATCGAAGCGGCCCAGCGCTTTTGCCGGTCCCTGGCTCCAACCGATGAGCTCTGCCATACCGGTGACCGCCTCGAAGCCGTGTTTCTCCCCCAGGTGTGTCATCAACTGCATCGGGTCGCGGTAGAAGACCATCGGCTCTTCGCCGTTCTCGCCGATGTTGGTGGACATCACCTCGGGTTCGACGGTGGGCAGCGTGTCCAGCCCGAGGTCTTTGGTGATCTGGCTGGCCGTCGGGAACTGCACGGAGCCCGCGATCTCATACCGGAAGCCGTCGATCAACTCGACTGTTGCCGCCATGCCCCCGGCGTAGGTGTTGGCTTCCAGGCACACCGTGCGCAGGCCCGCCCGCTGCAGAATCGCGGCGGCGGTCAGCCCGTTGTGCCCGGCTCCCACCACGATCGCGTCGTAATCCGTCATCTGACCTCCTCGCCGAGACTCGTCTGGCAAGAATATGTCAGTACTGACATGATAGGAAGGTGTCAGCATTGACAAGTTCGGGTCGGATACCATCCGGTGTTGACATGAGCGCGCCGACCAACCGTCACCAGGCGCGGCGCCGGTCGACGCACGAGGCGCTTCGGCTGGCGGCGCTGAAAAGCTTCGCCAGCAAGGGATTTGCCAACGTCACCGTGACGGAGCTGGCGCGCGAGGCGGGCGTCACCGAGCGCACCTTCTTCCGGCATTTCCCGACCAAAGAAGCGGTGCTCTTCCAGGATTACGAGACGCAGCTGGAATGGCTGGCGCAGGCACTGGCGGGGCGGCCCGCTTCGGAGTCGCTGTTCGAGGCGGTGCTGGCCAGCGTCGGCACCTTCCCGCACGACCTCGAGGTGGTCCGTCAGGCCGCGACCGCCCGGGCCGAGTTGATCAGCGCCGAGCGCATTGCCGGGCATCTACGGGTGGTGCAAGCCTCATTCGCCGCCGTCCTGACCGAATTCGTCCGGGCCCGGCATCCCGGGGTGCCCGACATCAAACTGGTGGCCGACGTGGCCGGTTCGACGCTGGCGGCGACTCTGGTTGTGGCGGTAGAACATTGGGGCCGTAACGGCTGTACCGGCGATCTCGGCGAGTTGGTGGCCAAGAGCCTGGATCTCATTCGCTCCGGTCTGGCGCCGCTCGGGTGAGTGGGCCGGGCTCATCGCTCAGCTGCTTCTGACTGTCGCGGGCGGATTGCTCCGAACCGGCGTGACGTTGACCCTGGTGGATAGAACGGAGGACAACATGCCGCTGCTGTACATCGACCTCAACGAAGGCCACACAGTCCACGACGCGGTCGCCGCCACTGAGGCACGACGATGACTCTCAGAACCCGCCTCACCGAATTGCTTGGCATCCAGCATCCGATACTGCTTGCGCCGATGGCCATGGTCTCCGGTGGCCGGCTGGCCGCGGCGGTCACCGGCGCGGGGGGCCTGGGGCTCGTCGGCGGCGGCTACGGCGACGAGGCATGGCTGCGGGCGGAAATGGGCAACGCCAACGGTGCCCGCGTCGGATACGGCTTCATCACCTGGAGCCTGGCGCATAACCCGCAGTTGCTCGACACCGTGCTGACGCAGCAGCCGCCGACGGTCATGCTCTCGTTCGGCGACCTCGAGCCGTTCGCCGATCGCATCCATCGGGCGGGAGTCCCGCTGACCGCCCAGGTGCAGAACCTGGCGCAGGCCCGTCGGGCAGTGGATGCCGGCGCGGACGTCATCGTCGCCCAGGGCGGCGAGGCGGGCGGGCACGGGATGAGCGTCCGGTCGACCTTCACTTTGGTGCCGGAGGTTGTCGACCTGGTCGCCGAGCGCGGGGCCGGAACGCTGGTGGTGGCCGCCGGTGGGATCGCCGACGGCCGTGGCCTGGCCGCGGCGCTTGCGCTCGGCGCCGACGGGGTGGTGGTCGGGACCAGGTTCTGGGCGTCCGACGAAGCGTTGGTGTCGGCCGCGGCGCACCGGCGGGCCCTCGCGGCCGGCGGCGACGACACAATCCGAACGAGGGTCTTCGACCTTGTGCGGCAACGTGATTGGCCGCAGGGCTACGATCTGCGGCTGGTGAGCAATGCGCTGATCCGGCATTGGCATGCCAACCCGGATGAACTGCTCGCACAGCTGCCCCATGCCGTCAGTGCCTATCAAGCGGGAGCCGCCGCCGAGGACTTCGAGGTCGACACCGTGCTGGTCGGCGAAGCCGTCGGGCTCATCCACGAGGTAGTGCCCGCCGGGCAGATCGTGACAGCGATGGTCGGCGACGCGGCGCGAATCCTGAACAGGGACAACGATTAGGAACGCTCGGTGATCAGCTCGGCGAGTCGGCGGCGGTCGACCTTACCCGTCGCGTTGTAGGGGATGTCGTCGACGACCGCAAGCCGTTCCGGCAGCTTGAAGTAGGCGATCGTGTCCCGGCAGTGCGCCCGCAACTCCTCGAGTGTCACCGGTGCCCGCGTCACGACCGCAGCGCCCACCCGCTGGCCGAGTTCGTCATCGGACACCCCGGCGACCGCGACGTCGCTGATCGCCGGATGGGAGCGCAGCGCCTCCTCGACCTCGATGGGCCCGAACTTCTCGCCGCCGCGGTTGATGGTGTCGCGCAGCCTGCCGGTGGGGAAGATATAGCCGTCGGCGTCCATCCGGCCCAGATCGCCGGTGCGTAACCATCCCTCGACCGTGTTGACCGGCGAGTTCACCCACAACTCCCCGACCGCACCCGGCTGCACGTCGGCGCCGCTAGCCGGATCCACCACCCGCACCTGGACACCCGGCAACGGCCGGCCGACCGACCCCGCCCGCGCCGGGTCCTGGTGATCCTGCGGTGTCAGATTGGCGTAGGTACCCAGTGTCTCGGTTTGACCGAAGACGTTGGTAAAGGCCACATGTGGCAGCTCGGCTAACGCCCGGCGCATCAGTGCGCTGGGTGCGGCGGCGGCCCCGTAGGTGACGGCGGCCAGCGACGACAGATCGGTCACGGGGAAGTCAGGGTGGTCCAGAATCCGGTGCAGCATCGTCGGTACCAGGAACATGCCGGTGACCCGATGCTCTGCGACCAGCCGCAACCATTCGCCGGCGTCGAACCGCCGCTGCACCACCAGAGTGTTGCCCGAGTACAGGCTGGCGAGCAGTCCCAGGGAACCGCCGACGTGGAAGTAGGGCACGCACATCATCACCGGTGTGGGCGGGGTGTCCGGTGCGAAGGGCTGCGATGTCCGGTTCAGGCGCGTGGCCAGTTGCAGGCTGCCTATCTCGACCGTTTTGGGCAAGCCGGTGGTGCCGCTGGTGAACAGGACCATGGCCGCGCGATCCGCTTCGGTCGCGGCGGTCTCGGCCGGTATCCGCGCCTCGGTCCCGATGAGGTCGGCGGCGGTCAGCGCCGTCGCCTCGGCCGGCAGCCGGTCCACGAACGCCTCCCCGGCCACCACCACCGGGCAGCAACCGGCGTTGTCGAGCAGGGCGCGCAGCTCCGCCGGCGTCAGAGCGGGGTTCATCAATGCCGGGGTGGCGCCCATGCGCGCCGCGCCGAGCAGTGACGCGATGGACAGCAGGCTCGCGGCGTCGACGACCGCGACCCGGTCCCCGGGCGTGACACCGGCGGCGGCCAGCCCGCCCGCGCACCGGCACACGGCGTCGTGAAGCGTGCCGTAGCTGATGCGCCGGCCGTCGATGATCAACGCGGTCCGCTGCGGATCGGCGACCGCGGCGGCGTCGATGATCGTGCCGAGATTCATGGATCCTTAGTACAGGGGCGACCAGGTGGAGGTGCGCAGCAGGCGGCTGGTCCACTGGTCGCGCAGGTCCAGTGCGTCGTGCAGCCAGGTGCCCGGCGTGCGGTACTCCGCGGGGATGTGCGTGCGGAGCAGGTCGAGCAGCGCCTCGGGCCTACTGATCCGCTGCATCAGGATGACTTCCCGGCGCAGATGGCTGCCGAGGGCCGGCTGGAACGAGGCGTCCATCTTCAGCATCGACGACGGCTGCTCGAGGCTGCGGGCGTACACCTCCCCGCACCGGACGATGTACTCCTCGAACTTGTCCTCATAGGGCCACATGGTGTCTTCCATGTACAGGCTCATGTCGTGCTCGCGGCCGTCGACGGGCACCTCGTCGAAGGCCACCTCCTGCATCGGCGACCAGGGCAGCGGGACCAGCAGTTTCGCGTCGACGCCGTGGCGCAGTTCGTCGGTGTGATGCATCCACTCCCGCATATCACCCTGCTGAACCCGTTTGGTCAGCCGTTCCCAGGCCGCTCCGTCGCGCACGGCCGTCATGGTGATGACGGTGTAGGCCGGCCCACTGCCTTGCGCCTGGTTGGTGTACCAGAGCAGTCGCGCCTCGTCGCCGGCGGCCAGCATCGGCATCCAGCCGTCGCGGAATGCGGCTTCGAACTCGTCCTCGGCGCGGCCCCGCACCGTGTGGACTTCGTGCATGAAAAGCAACGCCAAGACCTCCCACGCGCGCGCTGCTTTATGAACGCCCGCTCGCTCGTCTACCGGCAGGACGTTAATAGCAGCGAATCGTCCTGTCCACGTGGGCCTACGCAGGCGTCAATTTATTGCCGGCACCGCTGCGGTGTTGCGGTCCTGCGCATGTGTCGCGGTACTTTCGAACCCGGACGGGATGGTGAAAGGGACGGGATGGATATCGCTTCGGTCGACGAACTGCTGACCACCACCCGAGCGGTACGCAAACGTCTCGACCTCACCCGGCCGGTGAGTCGTGAGGTCATCATGGAATGCATTCGCCTGGCCATGCAGGCACCCACCTCCCAGAACGCGCAGGACTGGCGCTGGGTCGTTGTCACCGATCCGGGCAAGCGCGCCGCGATCGCAGAGATCTATCGCAGCGTCGGTGCCGAGTATCTGGTTCGTGCCGAAGCCAACGCCACCGATCCGCAGACCCAGCGGGTGTACCGCAGCGCGCTGAGCCTGACCGACACGCTGGCCAAGGTCCCGGTGCATGTCATCCCGTGCCTGCTGCAGTCCATCGACGAGACCAATCGACTCGTCGCGGCGTCGGCCTGGGCCTCGATCATCCCGGCCGGCTGGAGCTTCCAGCTGGCGTTGCGGTCGCGCGGCCTGGGTTCGGTGTGGACGACGATGCATCTGGCCAAGGAACGCGAGGTCGCCGAATTGCTCGGTATCCCCGCCGGCGTCACACAGGCCGCCCTGTTCCCGGTGGCCTACACGATCGGAACCGAATTCCGGCCTGCGGCACGGCCGCCCGCGGAATCGATCACATTCTTCGACAAGTGGGGCGACGACTGATGCAGTCCTACACCGTGCGTTTTCATGTTGAGGCGCCGCCGGCAAAGATCTGGGGGGTGTTGCACCCTCCGGTGCCGCCGGATGCGCCGAGGCTGCGGGTGCTGAGCTGGCCGACGGGCAGCATGGAAATCCTCAACGAGGCCTCCGGCAACCGTTCGAAATGAGCTCGTCGGACCGGTAAGCTACTTACTTATGGGTTCTAAGCAAACGGCGGCTCGGGTCGCGGCCGCAGCGCTGACCGTCGCCGGCTGGTTCGGATCGATGGGTGTCGCCACCGCCGATCCCGAAGTGACGCCTGCGCCGGCTCCGTCTGCCGCCCCTGCCCCGTCCGGTACACCGGCCCCGGCCGGAGCGCTCAAGACCACCATCGACCACGACGGCATCTACACCGTCGGCACGGACATCGCGCCGGGCACCTACAGCACCGCCGGCCCGGTCGGTACCGGCACCTGCTACTGGAAGCGGACGGGCAACCCCGACGGCGCGCTCATCGACAACGCGATGACGAAAAAGCCTCAGGTGGTTCAGATCGAGCCGACCGACAAGACCTTCAAGACCAGTGGCTGCCAGCCGTGGCAGCCCACCAGCGACGCCCCGCCGCCGAGCGCTCCGGGGCCGCAGGTGCAGGCCGGCCTGGGAATCCTGAACGGACTACTCGCCCCGCACGGTCCCTGACCTAGGCGGGTGGCGCCAGCGCCGTCTCGACGGTGGTGTACATCGGCAGCAACCGGCGCAGTCCGCACGCGGCAATGGTGCGGGCGACGATCGGCTGATTACTGACCAGGCGCAGGTTGACGCCGCGACGACGGCAACGCACCGATTCCTGGGCAAGCACCGCGTAGGCGCAGGATCCCAGGAAATCGAGTTCGCGGATGTCGATCACGAAGGGGCCCGGCGCAATTGATATGGCGGCGCTCCTGTTGATCAGGCGCTGCCAGATCACTTCGTTGCTGGCGTCGATGTCGCCGCCGACATGAACCACCACTGCTGAACCGGTGCATTCGGTGACCGCCCGCAAACCGCTGTTCGGATCACCCAGTTGAGAACTCAGCCGCGTAGTCGAAGGACCTGGCGATGATCCGATCGCGACAGTGTTCATTCGGCAGTATCCCGTCTATGGATTCCGTGTGGAGCTCGTATGGAGTTCGTGCCGACAGACAGCGTAAATGGTGGGCAATGTCAGCGGGGTGTCTTCGTAAGCACGGTGGTACTCAGCATATGTGCAACAAGGCCTGACAACATAGGGTGTCCACGCGAAATTTCCCGGTTATCCGGTGCATTTATTGACGGCGCCGGGTTGCCCGGCGGGTCAGCAGCGACAGCACCCAGCTAACGATCGACAAGAGGATTGCCGCCCAGATCGCGGTCCACCAGAAGTGGTCGATCTGCAGGCCCCAGTGGGTGGTGTCCTTGGTGATCTGCGCGGTGATCCACAACATGAACGCGTTGACGACGATGTGGAAGAGACCGAGGGTCAGGATGTACATCGGAATTGACAGAATCTGCACGATGGGTTTGACGATGGCGTTGACCAATCCGAACAGCACCGCGACCACGAA
This sequence comes from Mycobacterium gordonae, assembly GCF_002101675.1. Lineage (GTDB taxonomy): Bacteria > Actinomycetota > Actinomycetes > Mycobacteriales > Mycobacteriaceae > Mycobacterium > Mycobacterium gordonae. The sequence goes on from NZ_LQOY01000242.1 coordinate 97,172, forward strand.
GATGATGCCGATCCGCTGCGGCGTGGTGTTGCCGCCGACGAAGGTCAGGCCGGGAACCAAAAGCGTGACGACCCACAGCGCGAGTCCAGTCAATACCGCGCGTACCAGGAAAGCGGCCATGGGCAGATCCTGCCACTGAAGGCCGCGCCGGAACGTCTAATTCAGCCCGTAGAAACGCTGGGCATTGAGTGCGCCGATCTTTTCCCGGGATTGCTTGCTGATATCCCGCCGTTGCCGCAAATGTTTCGTGCTTTCGGGCCACTCCCCGTCCCAATGTGGGTAGTCGCTGGCGAACATGATGAAGTCGTCCCCCAGCACGTCGATCACCCCGGGCAGGATCGGCTCCTCCGGCTCGCACGTCACCCAGATATTGCCGGCCCGCAGGTACTCGTGCGGATCACGGCGCCAGCCGCCCTCGATCCAGTCGCCGCGCTTCTCGTAGTGCTCGTGCAGGCGATCGATGAAGAACGGCACCCACCCGGCCCCTGCCTCCAGGAACGCGACGCGCAGGTCTGGGTGGCGTTCGAACACGCCGCCGGACACCAGGGCCGTCATCGCGGTCATCTGGTCGAACGGGAAGCTGATGCAATGCACCTGGATGTAGTTGGTGAAGCGGTCGACGCCGATCTTCGGCAGGTGAATGCCGGGCGCGCCGTGGATGCCCAGCGGCATGTTGAGCTGCACGGCGGCGGCATAGAAGCTGTCGAGGTCGGGGTGGTCGAGATTGCGGGTCTTCAGGGCCGGAGGTACCAGCGTCGCGACGAGTCCCAGCTGTTTCGCTTCGGCCAGGATGTCGATGGCCACGTCTCCATGTTCGATCGGCGTCACGGCCACACCGCGCAGCCGGCCATGCGTCGGCTCGCAGAAATCGGCGATCCATTGGTTGTAAAGACGCGCGAAACCGGCGGCGAACACCGGGTCCTCGAGGCTCGGCACGCAGAGTCCGAGGCTGGGATACAGCACCATCGTGTCGAGTTGATCGCGGTCGGCGTCGGCGAGCACTCCCTGTGCCGTTGAGCAGTTGATGTCGGGCACCTTGGTGATGCCGTGCTCCGGCGGACACCCGGCGCCCGGGCCGGTGTCCTCGGGATAGTTGCGGCCTTCGATCGTCAGCCGGGGCCGCCGATCATTGCTCAGCTGCACGCGATCCGGCCAGCGCTTCAAGGCCTCGAAGGCGAGCGTCGAGTTCTCGGCGACGTGTCCATCGGCATCGATGATCCGCATGTATCCGGAACATACTCGCTCGCGCGCCGGACTCGCGGTATGGCGACACGTAGGCCACGATGCTCTCGTGACCAGACAGCGGTTGACCAGCGACCAGCGCAACTCCTTCCTGGCGGCTTTCCTGGGCTGGACGATGGACGCCTTCGACTTCTTCATCGTCGTGCTGGTCTATGCCGACATCGCCGAGACGTTTCACCGCAGCAAGACCGAGGTCGCGTTCGTCACGACGGCAACCCTCGTGATGCGACCAGTCGGCGCGTTGCTGTTCGGGTTGTGGGCCGACCGGGTCGGCCGGCGACTCCCGTTGCTGGTCGACGTGCTGTTCTATTCGGTGGTCGGGTTCCTGTGCGCGTTCGCGCCGAACTTCACGGTGCTGGTGATCCTGCGACTGCTCTACGGCATCGGCATGGGTGGCGAGTGGGGCCTGGGCGCGGCTCTGGCCATGGAGAAGGTCCCCACCGAGCGGCGCGGCTTCTTCTCCGGCCTGCTGCAGGAGGGCTACTCGTTCGGTTATCTGCTGGCCAGCCTGGCCTCACTGGTCGTCATGAACGGGTTCGGCCTGTCCTGGCGCTGGTTGTTCGCACTGAGCATCATCCCGGCGATGATCAGCCTGCTAATCCGCTACCGGGTCGAGGAATCCGAGGTATGGGAGGCTGCCCAGGACCGCATGCGGCTGACCAAGACCCGGGTGCGCGACGTCCTGCGCGACGCCAAGGTCATCCGCCGGTTCTTCTACCTGGTCTTGCTGATGACCGCCTTCAACTGGATGAGTCACGGCACCCAGGACGTCTACCCCACCTTCCTGAAGGCGACCGTCGACCATGGCGCGGGGCTGTCCAGCGCAACCGCCCGGTGGATCGTGATCGTCTACAACGTCGGCGCCATCATCGGCGGCCTGGCCTTCGGTACGTTGTCCCAGCGCTTCGGGCGCCGCTACACCATCGTGTTCTGTGCCGTGCTGGCATTGCCGGTCGTGCCGATCTTCGCCTATTCCCGCACCGCGGCGATGCTGTGCCTGGGTTCGTTTCTGATGCAGTTCTTCGTGCAGGGCGCGTGGGGCTGCATCCCCGCGCATCTCACCGAGATGTCGCCGGACGCCATCCGCGGCCTGTATCCGGGTGTGACATATCAGCTCGGCAATCTGCTGGCGGCATTCAACCTGCCGATCCAGGAACACCTGGCCGAGACGCACGGCTATCCCTTCGCGCTGGCGGCGACGATCGTGCCGGTGCTGGTGATGGTGGCGTCGTTGACGCTGATCGGCAAGGACGCCACCGGAATTCGGTTCGGTTCGTCTGAGAGTGCGTTTCTGCCGGCTACGAGCTGAGTGCCCGCAGCAACAGGTGCATGGCCACCGTGGTCGAGCGTTCCCGGACGTCGGATCGGTTGCCCGGCAGCCTCAACGTGCGGGTGACGGACGGGCCGTCACTGCGCGCGACGGTGAAACACACTGTGCCGACCGGCTTTTCGTCAGTTCCGCCGCCGGGGCCGGCGATTCCGGTGATGGCTACCGCGGTATCGGCGTCGAACTTTGTGAGCGCGCCCGCGGCCATCGCCTCGGCCACCGGCTCGGAAACCGCGCCGTGCTGTTCTATGAGTGCGGCGTCGACGCCGAGCAGGTCCACCTTCGCCTCGTTGGAGTACGAAACCACGCCGCCCGTCACGTAATCCGAGGACCCGGGGCGGTCGGTCAGCCGTGCCGCGAGTAGGCCGGCGGTGCAGGATTCCGCCGTCGCGATCCGGCGGCCCGTCAGTAGCCGCGCGACCAGATCGTCGACCTGCGAACCGTCTTCGGAGAACACCTGCTCGCCGTGGCGCTCGCGTAGCAGTTGCGTGAGTTGCGCGTAGGTGTCGGCCGCGTCGGGTTCGTAGCGTGTCACGATCTCCAGCTCGCCGCGGCGCAGGCACGTGGTGATCTCCAGCGAGGCGAAGCCGAGGATGGCAGTTTCGGCGTCGCGCAGCGTCTCGGCCAATCCCGACTCCGGAAGGCCGAACATCCGCACCATCTCCTGGCGGTAGACGGTGCGGCCGGCGATCGCGTCCCGTACGCCGGATGTCTCAATTGCCTTGTGCCACATGGGCTGCAGCTCGCGCGGCGGCCCGGGCAGCACCAGCACGGCGGGCTTGCCCGGCACCACCACACCCGGCGCGGTGCCTACCGGGTCGAGGATCTGCGCGCCGACCGGAACCATGGCCTGCTTGCGGTTGGCCGCCCTTACCGACTCGAACTTCCCCGGTTCCATCAGGGAGGCGAACGCGGGGTTGCGCGCCATCAGGGCCTTGAGAATGTCGGCGATCCGGTTTTCCAGGGCTTCGTCCAGCTTCAGTTCGCGGCCGCAGAACCGGGCTACCACCTCAACGGTCATGTCGTCGGCCGTCGGGCCCAGGCCGCCGCTGGTGATGATCAGGTCCACACCCTGGTCGGCCAGGAACCGCAGCTGCGCCTCGATGTCGGCGGGGCGGTCCCCGCAGATGGTGATATGCGCCAGTTCGACGCCCAGTTCGAGCAGCCGGTCGGCCAGCCAGGGGCCGTTGCGGTCCTGTACCCGTCCGGTCAGAACCTCGGTGCCGGTGACCACGATGCCTGCGCGTGCGCTCACCGTGCCGAGCCTACGCAACCGTCAGATGATGATGCTTCCGTTGGTGCCGCTCGCGCCGAAGCCGGCCGGGCCGGTGCCGCCGCTGCCGCCGGTGCCGACCGATGCGGTGCCGCCGATACCAGCGTGGGCGTCCCCGCCATTACCGCCGTTGCCACCTTTCGCGCCGAGTAGTGTGCTGTCGCCGCCATCGCCACCGTTTCCACCGGCGCCTTTTCCGGTGCCCAAAGTGGAGCCCAGCCCTCCGGCTCCGCCAGTGCCGCCGATCCCGCTGGCAGCGCTGTCTCCGCCGCTTCCGCCAAGCCCGCCCGTCGCTGTGGCCACGCTGAAGGTGTTAGTGACGTTTGCCTCTCCGCCTGCCCCGCCGGTGCCTCCGGTGCCGGAACTGATTGGGGCACCGCCGTTACCGCCGCCTCCGGCGGTTGCGGCTCCCAGTCCGGCGTTCGTCGCGGCGCCTCCCTTGCCGCCGGTGCCGCCATTACCGCCGATTCCGCCGACGCCTCCTTTCCCACCCGTTGCAGTCGCCACGCTGCCGGGGTTGGTGACGTTCGCGTTTCCGCCTGCCCCGCCGGTGCCTCCAGTGCCGGAATTGCTGGCGGCACCGCCGGCGGCGCCGACCCCGCCGACTGCGGCTCCCAGTCCGGCGTTCGTCGCGGCGCCTCCCGCGCCGCCCTGGCCGCCATTACCGCCGGTTGCGCCGCCGGCGGCCCCAGCGCCACCGTTGCCGCCGGTCGCGATGCCGTTTGAACTCGTGTCGATGATTATTGCGCTGCCGCCATTTCCGCCGGCGCCGCCGCTACTTCCAGTGGTCGAACCTATGCTGCCGTTGCCGCCTTTGCCGCCGAACGCATTACCCGTTCCGTCGCTGATCGCTTGCCCACCGTTTCCGCCTGCCCCGCCGACGGTCGTACCGGTTGCGCCGTTGCCGCCGAGACCTCCCGTGGCGGTGCCGGCGCCGGTGTGAATCGCCCCTCCACCGTCGCCGCCGGTGCCACCAACACCGGCTGTGGCGGTGCCACCGGCTCCGCCGGTGCCGCCGACGGCCGCGCTCGCGCCCTGATTGCTGTTGCTTTGGGCGTTGCCGCCGTCACCGCCGCGTCCCTGGACGCCACTGTTGCTGGCGCCGCTGCCGCCGGCGCCGCCGGTGCCGCCCTTGGCCGTGGCCGTCGAGTTGAGGTTCGAGATGACAGCGTCGCCACCCTTGCCGCCGGCTCCCCCGCCAGCGGTGGCACCGTTGCTCTGACCGCCGTTGCCGCCGGTTCCGCCGTTGGCGCTTCCCGTACCGGTGGTCGATGCTCCCCCTCCGGAGCCACCATTCCCGCCGGTGTTCCCGGTGCCACCGATCCCGCCGGTGCCACCCGTCGACACGGCATTGGAGCCGGTGTTGTTCACGGCCGCGGTGCCGCCGTTGCCGCCCAACCCGCCCAGTGCGGTGCCGTTTCCACCCGCGCCGCCATTGCCGGACGTGGCGATTCCCAGGCCGAAGTTGGTCGCGGCGCCGCCTTTACCGCCAGCTCCGCCGATGTTGCCCGTGCCTCCCGTGCCGCCCTTGCCTCCGGTGGTGCTACCGGTCGAGGCGGCAGGGCTGACTTGCGCGGAACCGCCGACGCCACCGGCACCGCCCGTCCCGCCACTGGTTCCGCCGTCCCCGCCGGCGCCTCCGGTGGCAGGGCCGGTTCCGCCGGTGTTGAGCGCGGACCCGCCCTGACCGCCAGCCCCGCCTTTGGCACCGGCAGCGGCGGCGCCGCCGCCCTTACCGCCCGTGCCGCCAGTGGCGGTGCCTGCACCGGTTTGATTCGCCGCGCCGCCCGTACCGCCGGCGCCGCCGGTGCCGGCGGCACCCGTGGCCGCGCCGCCGGCGCCGCCGGCACCGCCGTTGGCGGCGGCGGCGGTCACATTGTTTCCGGAGCCCCCGTCGCCACCGCGGCCGCCGTTGACGCCGTCCCCGCCGGCACCTCCTGTCCCGCCCGTGGCGGTAGCGGCCGACGTGATGTTGGTGATGTCCGCGTCGCCGCCCCGACCGCCGCTCCCACCGGGACCCGCGGTCCCAATGCCGCCCGCGCCGCCGTTGCCCGGGTTGACATTCCCGGTTCCGCTCGTGGTCGCCGAACCGCCGAACCCGCCCTTGCCACCGCTCGCACCGTTGCCGCCGGTTCCACCGTCGCCTGCGATCGCAGCAGACGTGGAGCTCGCGTTGGAGATGCTGGCAGTTCCGCCGCCGCCACCGGTTCCGCCGGTACCGCCGGTGCCGTTGCCGCCCGAGCCGCCGGCTCCGGCTTTCGCGGTGCCCGTCCCGGCGTTCGAGGCCCCGCCTCCGAGCCCGCCGGCGCCGCCTGCCGAGCCACTGGCGCCCGCGCCACCCTTGCCGCCGGTAGCGGTGGCGTTCGAGCCGATGTTGCTGACTTCCGCGTCACCGCCGTTTCCGCCGGCGCCGCCGACACCCCCTAGCGTGGCGGTGCCGTTCGAACCGGCGCCACCTACCGCGTTGCCGGTTCCGCTGTTGCTGGCAGCGCCACCGTCACCGCCGGCTCCGCCACCGAAATCACCCGTACCGCCCGCTCCGCCGTTGCCGCCCGCCGCGGTGCCTGCTCCGGTATGGATCCCCTTACCGCCGGTGCCACCACCACCGCCGATGCCGTTGGTCGCGATGCCGCCGGCCCCGCCCTTGCCGCCCACCGCTGCGGCCGTGCCGCTGGCGCTGTTTGACTGACCGTTACCGCCGTCGCCACCGCGCCCTAACCCGCTGCTGTTGTCCAGGCCCGTTCCGCCGGCGCCGCCGGTGCCGCCGGTGGCGGTAGCCGAGGACAAGGTGTTGTTGATGGTCGCGTCACCGCCTCGACCACCGGCCCCACCTCCACCGCCGCCGTTGCTGTCTCCACCCTTGCCGCCGGTTCCGGGAGTGACATTTCCTGTTCCGGTGGTGGATGCCGAGCCACCGTCGCCGCCGTCACCGCCATTGGTGAAACCGACGCCCCCAGCCCCGCCTATGCCGCCGACTGCAGTCGCCGAAGAGGTGGTGTTGAAGATGTTGGCCGAGCCGCCGCTACCGCCAGCCCCGCCCACGTCGTCGGTTCCCTGGCCTCCGGCCCCGCCGGCGCCGGAGATGACTCCGCCCTTGCCATTGGTAGAAGCGCTACCGCCCGAGCCGCCGGCTCCGCCGACGGAACCATCGGCGCCCGCTCCGCCAGCGCCGCCTTTGGCGGTGGCCAACGACCCAGAGTTGTTGATCTGCGCGCTTCCGCCGCTGCCGCCCGCTCCTCCGGTTCCCCCGGTGGTGCCGGTCGCACCGTCCCCACCGGTGGCGTTGCCGGTTCCAGTCTGGATCGCATAGCCCCCGCCGCCACCGGCACCACCCACTACGGATCCCTGACCGCCGGTCCCGCCGTCGCCGCCGAACGCGTCACCGGTTCCGGCGTGTTCGGCCCCACCGCCGGCGCCTCCGCTCCCGGCGGAGCCGTTCAGGGCATTGCCGCCGGCCCCGCCGGTGCCACCTGTCGCGGTCTGATTGGAGGTGGTGCTGAGGATGCGTGCGGTACCGCCGACGCCACCGGCGCCCGCGGCAGCGGTGGTGCCATCGCCACCCTGCCCACCGGTGCCGGCGGTAACGCTGCCGGTTCCCTTGCTGACGGCGTCGCCACCGGACCCGCCCTGACCGCCGGAGGTTCCGGTCGCACCGGCGCCGCCGTTGCCACCGATTGCCGTGGCGCCGGATCCGGGGTTACTGACCTCCGCTTGACCGCCTGCGCCGCCGGCGCCGCCGGTGCCGCCTGCGCCGCCGCTCGTGCCGTCGGCGCCGGCGCCGCCGATTGCGTTACCGGTTCCGCTGTTGGTCGCCGACCCACCGTTCCCGCCGGCCCCACCTCCGATGACACCCGTGCCGCCCGAGGCGGCGACACCGCCGACGGCGGTGCCGGCTCCGTCGTGGATCCCGGCACCTCCGGAGCCGCCGGCACCGCCGGTGCCCGCGGTGGCGTTGCCGCCGACGCCGCCGGTGCCGCCGGTGGCTGTGCTCGTAACGCTGCTGCTGTTGGTTTGTGCGGAGCCGCCGGTGCCTCCGAGCCCTGCGGAGAGATTGTCGACACCATCGCCGCCGGCACCGCCGGCGCCGCCGATCGCGTTGACTATCGAATTCGGATTGGTGATGGTGACATCGCCGCCGCCGCCACCATTGCCGCCGCCGCCGGTGGTGCCGGTGCCCCCGTTGCCGCCCGAGCCGCCGGCCACGCCTCCGGTCCCGTCATTCGTGGCCGCCCCGCCTTTACCGCCGTTCCCACCGGAGGTGCCGTCGGCACCCGCACCGCCTTTGCCGCCGGTGGCCGTAGCGGTGGAGAGGTTGCTGTTGACCAGGGCGCCGCCGCCGGATCCGCCTGCCCCGCCGAAGCCGGTATTCTCCCCGCTGGTGCCATCAGCACCTGCTCCGCCGACGGCGTTACCCGTTCCGCCGTTGGTGGCGAACCCGCCAGCTCCGCCGGCTCCACCTCCGGCAGGACCGGTGCCACCCACTCCGCCCACCCCGCCGATGGCGGTGCCGGCCCCGTTGTGGATGCCGACTCCGCCGGTCCCCCCGCTTCCGCCGACGTTATCGGTGGCGTTGCCGCCCGCGCCGCCGGCGCCGCCGGTGGATGTCGTGCTGGCGTTGGTGCTGTTGGTTTGCGCGTTGCCCCCGGTGCCGCCCGCGGACAACTGGTTGTCGACTCCGGTGCCGCCGGCACCGCCTTTGCCGCCGACCGGGCTGACGGTCGAGTTCGCGTTGTTGACCGTCGCGTTTCCTCCGGCGCCGCCGGTTCCGCCGGCGCCGACAAGGCCATTGCCGCCCCTACCTCCGGTACCGGGATTGACCTGTCCCGTTCCAAAGGTCGTCGCTGACCCACCGGCACCGCCGTCTCCGCCATTGATGCCGTCCCCGCCGATACCCGCGGCGCCTCCGGTGGCTTTTGCCGTCGACAGTGCATTGACGACAAAGGCGCTTCCGCCGTCCCCGCCGCTGCCGCCCTCGCCCGTCAAACCCCCGCTGACGCCGTTGGCCCCGGCGCCGCCGACGGCGTTTCCGGTTCCGTTGCTGGCGGCAGCGCCGCCGGCGCCGCCGTCTCCCCCACCCGCAGCGCCGGTGCCTCCGGCCCCGCCGGCGCCACCGATCGCGTCGGCGGCGCCGTTGCTCAATCCGACACCGCCGGTGCCGCCGTTCCCGCCTCGACCGATTACGGCGTCACCTCCGGCACCGCCCACCCCGCCGACTGCTTGTCCGCTGCCGCTGTTGAAACCGTCGCCGCCCAGTCCACCGCTGCCGCCGTTGCCGGTGCCGGCGCCGTCACCGCCCGCTCCGCCCGCGCCGCCGACGCCACCGGACGCACCGCTGTTTCCGCCCCCTCCGCCGTCGCCGCCATTCCCGCCGGACGTGGCGTTGCCGCCGGCCCCGCCGACTCCCCCGCGCCCATAGCTGCCGCCCAAGCCGCCCTGTCCGCCTTTGCCGCCGGAGGTCCCGGCGGGAGCTCCGTCGGCGGCGGCGTCGTAGCCTTGGCCGCCTGTACCGCCGGTGCCGCCGTTACCCGCGATGATGCTTCCCGTCAAGCCGCTGGCGCCGGGACTGGCACCCGGTCCACCGGCCCCACCTCCGATGCCGCCGACGCCTACGGCGCCAGGGTCACCGCCGTTGCCGCCGGAGCCGCCTGTGGTCAGAACGGAATTGCCCGCGCCGCCGACACCGCCGTCCCCGGGCGCTCCGGCGTTGCCGCCGACTCCACCGGTCCCGCCATTGCCGTTCGCTCCCGCAGCGCCGAAGAGTAACGAGCCGCGTCCGCCGC
>NZ_LQOY01000243.1 GCF_002101675.1 Mycobacterium gordonae
CTACCTGCTGCCCCGGCAAGATGACCCGCAGTCGGCGACCACCGACCGGTTCCCGGCGGCCTCACCGCACTACTAAGGCATTGCTGAGGTGCATGCAGTCCCGACCGCGGCGGGACTAGGGCGGGGTTAGCTCCAGTTCCAGACCGACATTTCCCCGGGGAAGGTAGTTGTTGCACACGTGGGTGGACTTGGCGACAACGCCCTTGTTGTTGCAGAAGATCTTCATGTGATTGGGCCACGCGAACCAAAGCGGATCGCCGTAGACAGCCTCGGAGAACACGCGAGTTTTGCAACATCCAACGCACCTTTCTCAATAGCGCCCGACGGTCGCTAAGACATCGACCTAAACGCCTACTTTCTGCTGCACCCCGCACCAGAAGACGCTTCGGCGACATAGGCCCGCTGGTGACGTTGGCGGTTGGTCTATAGGGAAACCATCAAAGACCTCACCGTCGAGCATGAAGTCCTGAAGTCTTGGAGGACAAAGTGAAGCGGCTGCTGCGGAAAGAGGGGTTTGCGGACGGTGGCCTACGATGCGGGCTCATCGGCCTTGCGGCGGTGCGCGGCGAGGAAGTCATCGACGATGCGCTCACAGTCTTGACGATCGATGGCACGCAGCCCGGTGAGTCGGGCAAACGCCACTGGCCCGACGAGTTGACACAGGATGAGCTCCGGGTCGAAATCGTCGAGGTCGGCGCGGGCTTCGGGGCTTTGCAACAGGGCATCGAATGGCTGGCGATACTGGTCGATGATCCGTGTGCGCAGCGCGTGCCGGTCGTGGGTTTCCTGGGTGCCGTTTGGTGTGCGGCCAAGCGCGACCCAGGCCAGGGTGGTGACGTGCAGCGGTGCCTCCTGGAACAGCGTGGCCTGTCGGCTCAACAGTTCGATGAGTTGGTCGCGCAACGATCCCGTCTCCGGTGCAGGGTGGACCTGCGGCAGCAGCCTTTCAAATGTGGCGGCAAGCAGTTGAGTGGAGCTGCTGAAGTGGCGATACAGGGTCGTGCGCGCGACTTTGGAGGCTTTGGTGACCGCGTCGATGGTGACGGCTTCGATGCCGCCGGCGCTCAGGAGTTTGGTGGCCGCATCCAATAGCCGGGTTCGTGAGCGCAACAGGCGCGGGTCGACGTCATCATCGTCGTCGACCGGGAATTCCAGGGTGTCGCGCTCCATGTAGTCACCGTAAACCTCGCGCGTAGCTGGCCGGCACCGAATCGCGGCTGCATCGGTCGATTGATTCGACCCCTAGACGGCTACGCTACTACTAGTAGCGTAGCGATACCACTAGTACACTTGTCTGTAGGGGTCTGTGGGGCGAAGGAGGACGCATGATCGGGCAGCGGGTCGGACGATCCCTGGTTGAGCAGCTTCAGGGCGCGGCCACCACAGGCCGGTTCGTGTGGCGGACGAACGAACTCTGCCGGCGGGCGCGAGGGGGAATCGCACAGACGGGCGGGGCTGGTCGGCGATGAATGTGCCGCTTGGGCTAACCAAGACGCATGTGTGGGCGCGGGGGGTTCGCGATTTCAGGCTGGTCCGCCGCGGTATCACTCGGCGCCTACACCGACAGCCGCCGGTTGATGACCGCGGCCGCGTTCGTCCCCGTCACTACCCTCCTCGCTCCTGCTCCTACTTGGACGACGAGTTGATGAACCGGGAAATGTATGACCACGTGCGCGACGAGCCGATCAGGTTGATCTCCCGGCTGGGATTTCGCCTGCGCCGTTCATGAAGCGGTCACTGTTTCGGGGTCGGTGCATCGTCATTGTCAAACCGCCTGTGCGCAAAGGGATCACGTGTCGCTGTACCGGACATGCTGGACCGTCGACGGCGCGTTGGTCACCGCCTGAAGCGGCTGGTTGCGCGGCGGCGATCAGAGAGCTTCGGACACCGGTGGCGGTTTCGCCGGGCAGGTAGAAGGGTACTGGTAGTACTGTTGCGATACCGTTGATTTCTTTCGAAGTAGCGGGGCGGGGGATGGCAGACAACGGGTGGGTCTCTTCGGGCGTGGCGACCTTGAGTCGCCCTGTTCGGGAGCGACTTCAAAAGGTTGCGGCCGGTGAGGGCGCGTACAGCGATCGGCTAGCGCGCTTGGCGGGTTTCAGTATCCGACATAAGGTGCTGATCATCGGCATGTGGGTGGTGAGCGCCGCTGCCCTGGCGGTGCTGTTCCCGCAGCTGGAAACCGTTGTTAGACAGCAGTCAGTGAATCTCATACCGCGCGATGCGCCATCGCTTCAGACGGTAGACCGCATGGGCGCGGCCTTCGGCGAGCAGGGATCCAAGACGACGATATTTGTCGCGATGGAGGATCCGGCGGGCCTGACTGCGCCGGTGCGCGGACGCTACAACGCGATGATTTCCCGGTTGCGTGCCGATTCGGAGCATGTGCGCTTGGTTCAAGACTTGTTGGCCGACCCAGTCACCGCAAGCCAGGCAGTCAGCCAAGACGGCAAAGCCTGGTATGTGCCGGTGGGAGTGGCCGGAACGCTGGGCGATCTCAAAGCTGCCGAATCGGTCCAGGCGGTCCGCACGATCGCCGCCCAGGCATTCAGCGGCTCACCCACCGATGTTCGCGTCACCGGGCCCCCGGCCACCTTCCGCGATCAAATCGCTTCGGCCGAAGAGGATTTGGTTGTCATCTCGGTCGCGACGGCAGGCCTGATCGCGATGATTTTGCTGGTCGTGTATCGGTCGGTGTTTACCGCGTTGCTGCCGCTGCTGGTCATCGGTGTGAGCCTGGCGGTGGGGCGCGGAGTGCTATCAGCGTTGGGTGAATCGGGCATGCCGGTGTCGCAGTTCACCATCGCCTTCATGACGGTGATCTTGCTGGGTGCTGGCACCGATTATTCGGTGTTCTTGATCAGTCGATATCACGAGCAGCGACGCCAAAACGTCCCGCCGGATCTGTCGGTGATCAACGCGACCGCCACCATCGGGCGCGTGATTTTGGCTTCGGCCGCCACCGTGGCGTTTGCGTTTCTGGCCATGGTGTTCGCGAAGTTGAGCGTGTTCGCCGCGTTGGGTCCCGCGTGCGCAATCGCCGTCTTTGTCGGATTTGCGGCCACGGTGACTTTATTTCCCCCGGTGTTGGCGCTGGCGGCCAAACGCGGCATCGGTGAACCCAAGGCCGACCGCACACGCCGCTACTGGAACTGGATCGCCGTGGCCGTGGTGCGTCGACCCGTTCCACTGCTGGTCGCCAGTCTGGCCCTGGTGCTAGGCCTGGCGGCCGTCGCGCTGACTATGCACATCAGCTACGACGATCGCCAAGGACAGCCGGCGACCACCGCCAGCAATGAGGGGTATCACCTGCTGGACCGCCACTTTCGCAAGGACGTCATCATCACCGAATTCATGCTGGTTGAATCGCCCACTGATATGCGCACCAGCAAGGCCCTGGCCGACCTGGATGAAATGGCGTCTCGGGTCTCGCAACTGCCTGGTGTCACCAAGGTCTCCGGTGTCACCCGGCCCACGGGCGCACGCCTGGACCAGGCTCAACTGTCGTGGCAAAACGGCCAGATCGGTAACAAGATGGCCGGCGCGGTCGCCAAGGGAGACGCCCATAAGGATGACCTGGCCAAACTCACCCACGGCGCCGACCAACTCGCCGGCGGTCTCGCGCAACTGGACACCACCTTGCGCACCGCGTTGACACCGTTGACCGGGATCCTCACCCAGGCCCAATCCAGTGGATCCCAAGTCCAGCGGTTCCGTCCGCTGCTACAGCAGCTTTCGGCTACCGCCCCGGCCGTCGACCAAGCCATCCGAACCGGTCCGGGACTGCGCCAGCAAGCCGACCAAGCCCAAAACGCAATCGCCGCCATCGACCCGCTCGTTGCTGCGCTCAACACCTCCCCATGGTGTGCGACCACACCGGAATGCGCCCAACTCCGCGACCAGGTGCAGATCCTGGTGACCCTGCGCCATACCGGCTTCTTCAACCAGCTCGCCAACCTCGGCGACCTTTACCAGCCCGGCAGCGACACCGCGGCCGGCACCGTGGCCGACGTCCAAAACGCAATCACGTCGCTGGACAAGGCTTTCGGAGCACTCGGCGACCCCGCCGACCTGGCCGGCAACATCCGCCGCCTCCAAAGCGGCATCAGCCAACTCGCCTCCGGCGCACAGGCCCTCGCCACCGGCGTGCACACCCTGGCCGACAGCAACATCGAAATGCTGTCGGGCATGAGCCAAATCGCCACCCAACTGCAGAATTCCGCACGAACCACCGCCGGCTCAGACAACGCCAGCGGCTTCTACCTTCCCACCAATGCCTTCGAGAACCGCCAATTCGCCGACGTCGCAAAGCACTTCCTGTCACCTGATGGCAAGACCGCGCGTTTCGCCATCGAATCCAGTTACGACCCCTACAGCAGCGACGCGATGAACCTCGCCCACAAAATCACCGAGATCGCCGATGCCGCACGACCCAACACCTCGCTGGCCAACGCCACGGTGTCGATGGCCGGATTCCCCGCCGTCAACTCCGACATCCAACGCCTGCTCGCCGCCGACTTTCATCAGCTGGCCTTTGCGACCCTCGTCATCGTCGGCCTCATCTTGGTCGTATTGCTGCGCGCCCTGGTCGCCCCGCTCTACCTGTTGGGTACCGTCGTGCTCAACTACGGCGCCGCGCTCGGACTGGGAACCCTCGTCTTTCAATATGGCCTCGGCAAGGAAATCGCCTGGCCCGTACCGCTTCTAGCGTTCATCATCCTGGTGGCCGTCGGCGCCGACTACAACATGCTGCTCATCTCGCGACTACGCGAAGAATCGACCCACAACATTCGCGTCGGCGTCCTGCGAACCGTCGCAAACACCGGCTCAGTCATCACTTCGGCCGGGCTCATCTTCGCCGCCAGCATGTTCGGCCTGATCGTCGGCTCCATCGCGATCATGATCCAAGCCGGATTCATCATTGGCTGCGGCCTACTTCTGGATACCTTCGTCGTTCGCACCCTCACCGTTCCCGCGATCGCCACACTGCTGCGCGAAGCGAGCTGGTGGCCGCAACGGAAACCCCTGACTCACAACGGCCGACCACATCGGACCACATGACAATTAGCCAGGAGCGCATCCGCACCAGCGACGGGATCACTCTCGTGGCCGACTGCTACCAGCACGCCGCGACTCGCCCCGTCGTGCTGCTCCTCCATGGCGGCGGTCAGAACCGTCACGCGTGGGCCACCACCGCTCGTCGACTCCATTCCCACGGCTACACCGTCGTCGCCTACGACACACGAGGTCACGGCGACAGCGACTGGGACCCGATCGGACAATACGACGTCGAACGGTTCGTATCCGATCTGATCTCGGTACGAGGACACGTCAGCGCCGACAGTCCCCCCGCCGTCGTCGGCGCGTCGCTGGGTGGGCTGATCATCCTCGCTACCCATCTGCTGGCCCCACCCGACCTCTGGGCAGCCGTTGTCCTGGTCGACATCACCCCGCGGATCGAATTTCATGGAGCCCGTCGCGTCGTGTCATTCATGGCCGCCCACCCCGACGGATTCGGCTCACTCAATGACGCCGCCGACATCATCGCCGAATACAACCCCCGGCGCGCGCGACCCGAAAATCTCGACGGCCTGCACAAGGTCCTGCGGCAACGTAGCGACGGACGATGGATCTGGCGCTGGGACCCAGCGTTCATCAGCTCCAACTTCGATGTCCTGCAAGGCAATCTCATGACAGGCAGCGAGGAGTTCGACGCCATCAGCGGATTTCTCGCCGAAGGAGCACGTCGAATCACGGCCCCAACGCTGTTAGTACGCGGCGCACTGTCAGACGTAGTCTCCCAGGAAACCGTCAACGAATTCCTCCAGCTCGTCCCGCACGCCGAAACGACGGACGTCACCGGCACCGGTCACATGGTTGCCGGCGACAACAACGACGCGTTTACCGCCGCGGTCACCGACTTCCTCGACCGCACCACAAGGACCCCGACGTAAGCATCCAGCGAACCTGCACCCGCCCCGGCTGACACGTCGGACACCCATCGAGATGGCTCGATCTATCGTTCGCACGCCTTCGGCGCTTGTGCCGTCCTGTCGCCAGGCGCGCGGCTACTGATGCGCCATGGCCACTGATTGTGTTGCGTCTAAGTCATTCTCGTCAACAGGAAGGTCGTGCCGAATCACCCGGACTCGACCCCGCGGCAGACACGCCATGTAGCCGTGGCACTTCCCATAGAGCTCCCACGAAGTCGCCGCCGCATCCGGGTCGACATCGATGCGGTGGCCGCGGGAGAAACACAGATGCAGCGCACCGTCGTCGTCGCACCAGGCACGCGTGCAGATCGCTCCGGCCAGGTCCAACAGTGGCCGCTCCTCGGCCGAAAGATTGATAGGGTCGATCAACACTTCTTCCTCAGGCCAGCCTGCTGCCGGAGGGAGGGTCAGCCGCATCGGTCGGGAAATCACCAGCTGGTTGTGATCGTCCAGGTCGACTACCAGCCCTTCGTGCAGCGAGACTCGTTGCACGGTGCACTGCTCGATCCATTGCGTGTACATAACCACTCCCTTCGACGCACCAGCGAGTCGCCTACCTATGCTACCGCTAGTAGCGCACCGATACTATTAGTATTGCTATGCGCTCTTGCTCGCGTTCCACGCAGCAAGAATGCGCTGCAGACCTCGATCAATGCGCTCGCGCGCCTCCGCTGCTGTCGCCCGTCCGACGACGAAAGCCATTAGATTGGCCAGCCAGATATCTGCGATGACTCCGGCGATCTGTCGCTCGCAAGCTCCCTGCGTCGGCCCACCAACCGTGCGCGCCAGCATGCTTTCGACGACGTCGGCGGCGTGTTGCACTGTCAAGGCTTCGTCTGTGCCCGCCATAACGAATGCCCGAACCACGGCCTCGGTGAGCTGCAGGTTTTGCTGCCACTCGTCGTGGAGCCGCGCTGTCAACGATCCCAGTCCGTCACTCGGGGAAGCGGCGCACGTGCTCCAGTCGCGTTCCTGATTCACCCGCTCGAACTCACGGGCGAGCAGCGTCACCAGCAGGTCGGTCTTCGACGCGAAATGGTCATACAGTGACCCGACAGTGATGCCAGCTTGCTTGGCCACCGTCTTGAGACGCACGGCCTTGAAACCGCCCGCCGTTGCGACCGCTCGGGCAGCATCGAGGATTGCGGTGCTGCCCCCGGTACCGGTCTCGGAATCTGGCGCCGCGCGGAACGGTACGTCAACCGACACTACGACTTCACTTCGGGGATAGACCTTTCGACGAGGAGGTGGCGGGATGACATTCCTCAAATCCCCCTTCGGGGAAGACGATGTCTTTGCAGACCGTTGGATATGCGTGCAGCCGCAAGCGCAACTGCAAGAGCCGCGAGTGCGGTAAACGGGGCTAGCACGAGCGTACTGGTGACACAGCCATGAGTGGGTACTGAAGCTGTGCCGTCCAGACCGCGGTGCGAAACGCGGACCCGATCGGCGGACGCTTCCGGGCGCACTCGGCAGCGAATACTCATGCGGGTAGCCGCAATTCCCCACGCAACCCACGGCACCCGACGCTGCGACACCGGCAAGGAAATACCCCCAGTACTTTCGGTTTCGCTACGCTACTGTTCGTACCATAGCTCATAATGCAGTTGGAATGTCACATTGACGAAGGTGATGGCATGCCGTCAGCAAACATCCGCTCGTTACGGGACCGACGCCGCGCCGAGTTGATCTCCGAGATCCAGAACACCGCACACCAGCTTTTCGCCGAACGCGGATTCGCTGCCGTGACAACCGAGGACATCGCGGCCGCGGCCGGAATCTCGATCAGTACCTACTTCCGCTACGCACCCACCAAGGAAGACCTGCTTGTCGCACCCGTCCGGCAAACGGTCGCCGAAATCGTTGCGTCCTACCGCGCCCAGCCGTCCGATGCATCAGCAACCGAAACTCTGATGCGTCTGCTTATCGAAACCGCTTGGGACAAAGCAAATCAGAATCTGCAATACTGGCGAGAAGCCATCCGGACCGCCCCCCACCTACTGGGCGAATCGGCGCTGATCAGCGAGAACGATAACCACCGGCTCATCGAACTGGTCGCTACGCATATGGACGTCGACGCGGTGACCGACATCCGCCCCTCGCTGCTGGTCCACACGGGTTTGGCCACTGCACAATTCATACTTCGGCGCTGGCTTAGCACGGACACCAAAACGAGTCCACCGCTCCACATTCAACTGGAACAAGCCTTGAGAATCACACTAGCCGGATTCGACTAATCGCGGACCGCGATGAACCATCGCGCTCGGCGGCAGCCGCGGCCGTTGCCACGTCCACAGCCCGGAGGACCCGGCCGGTAACCCGAAACCCCACACCATATTTGTAACGGCAACCACCGGTGATCAAATGGGCTAACCCTAGTGGGGCAGGCGCAATTGCTAGGTAGAGCCCGCTTTTCGGGTGGCAAGATACTGATTCCAGTCGCGTTTGGCATATGCCGCCCAGCGGGTCGCGGTGACGATATCGATGGCGAGTAGGTCGGCCAGAACTGCGCCCGGTAACTCGGCTGCCATTGTGATGAGGCCGGTGTTGCGACCGCCTCGGATTGTCAGGCCGCTATGTTTGAGTCGCTTGCCGAACACGCCCGAGTTGACTGGGCGGTCTGGTGTTCGTCCGGGAAACAGGAGCCGGTCCGGTGTTGAGGGTTCGGGCAGGGTCGAGCGCCGGGTTGGACGCGGCAGTTGTGCGAGCAGTTGGGCGAGCTTAGGAGGCAGCACCATTTCGTGGTCGCGCAGGGTGAGGTAGGTGTGGCCGTCCTGGGTGTGTATCTGGTTCTGTCGTAACCCGAGTACTCGCATGGTGGTGATTCCGTACAGCAGGATGAGCGCACCACTGGCGCGCACATCGATGTCAATGGTGTTGTCGTTGAGGCATCGGCGGAGTTGCTCGAGGTGCGTGGCTTCGTCGATGAACACCGAGGGCGGGCTGGGTCGGTTGGCCGGCGCGGAGGCGCCGTGGGTGATGCGACGCTGAGTTGTCCAGTGCAGGAAGGGCCGGATCTCTCGGTGTCGCCAGGTGCCGTGGGCCAACCAGTTGTCGATGTCTGCTTGGTCCATGGTGGCGAGGGTGCGTCCCCGGGTCTCGAGCCAAGCGAGGAATTCCAGTGCGACGCACACCTGGCGGCGAATGCGTGCTGCCCCGGTGTCGGCGTCGTCTGAAAACTGACCCCGTGTCCCCGGGTGGTTTCTAGGGGCGGTCGCAACACTTCTCTAGGTTCTGGAGGTTGTGTTGTCATCGTCGCGTCGCGTGAAAAAAGGCCCGTGGCGTGTTCCCGCTGAATGAGTCCGTCAGATCTGTACCCGTGTTGTTGGTCCAGGGTTGTGAGAGTCGAGGGCAGAGTGATCATCGGGAGGTCACATGCCCCGTCAGTATTCGTCTTCGGTGCGCCGGCAAATCGTTGCACGGCTGCGATCAGGGGAACCCGTTGCCGCCTTGGCTGCCGAGACCTGCATCTGTCAGGCCACACTGTTCCGATGGAAACGTCAGGCACTCATCGACGCCGGGCTCATCGAGGGCATTCCGAGCGTGGAAGCCGACGAGCTGGCGGCCGCCTACAAGCGCATCGCGCAGCTCGAGGCCGAGCTGGCCCTCACCCGCGATGCGTGCGAATTGTTCGACGAGCAGGCGGTGGTGCCCCCAAAACGCCGACGCGCGATCACTGAAGGACTGATCGCGCGAGGACATTCCGGCCGATCCGCCTGTCGGATAACAGGATTAACGCGGTCCTTGCTGCAGTACCACCGGCGACGACCCGTCCCGGATCGCGAAGTGCGACGACTGATCGTGGCCGACACGATCACCGAGATCCACCAACGATCACGCGGCACCTACGGCCGCCGACGGATCCGCGCCGCGCTGCTGGCCGACTACGAGATGAACGTCAACCACAAGCTGGTCAACTCGATCATGTCCGAATACGGCCTGCACGGGCTGCCGCGTCCGGGGCGACGAAAGCCCAACCTGATCGGTGTCGACACCCCAGTCGACCTGGTCAATCGGCGATTCACCGCCACAGGGCCCAACCAACTGTGGTGCACCGACATCACCGAACACCCCGCCCGCGACGGCAAGGTGTACTGCTGCGCGATCCTGGACTGCTTCTCACGGATGATCGTGGCCCGCACCTTCTCCACCACCGCCGACACCGCACTGGTCAACAACGCGGTCAACATGGCTGTCGACAACAGAACCCTAAGTAGCCCAACCATTCTGCACGCCGACCACGGCACGCAATTTACGTCCTGGAGCTTCGGGGAGAACATGAGACGTTGGGGCCTGCTCGGCTCATTCGGCACCGTGGGCGACTGCTTCGACAACGCCGCCATGGAGTCGTTCTGGGCCCGCATGCAAGTCGAGCTGCTCAACACCCGCAAATGGGCCACCACCATCGAATTGGCCGCCGCCATGGCCGATTACATCGACAACTTCTACAACGTCGAACGCCGTCACAGCTACCTCGGTAACATCAGCCCCACAGAGTTCGAAACACTCTGGACGTCCACCTATTCGATCCCTCAACTCGCATAACCACGGCCCGAAACGGCGGGAACAGATCAGTCAAGTTTTAGAGTCCTGTGGCCCGATGGTGGGCTGGAAGGGACGATGAACAGATGGCTGGTCGGAAGCGGCATTCCGCTGAGGACATCGTGCGCAAGCTGCGCCGAGCAGACGAGCTGGCTGCCGAGGGCAGGACCGGTGAGGAGATCGCCGCCGAGATCGGGGTGTCGGCGGCGACGCTGTACAACTGGCGGCGCGCCTACGGCGGAATGGACACCGATGCCGCGAAGGAACTCAAGGAGCTGCGCGAGCAGAACGGCCGGCTCAAGCGGCTGCTGGCCGACGCGGAGCTGGAGAAGGACGCGCTACGCGAGGTGGCCAAGGGAAAATTCTGAGCCCAGCTGCCAAGCGCCGCGCCGTGGACATGCTCAAGGACACGTTGAGCATGTCGGAACGGTTGGCTTGCAGAGCAGTTGGGCTTGCTCGTTCCACCTACCGGCGACTGCCGATGGCGACCACGCTGGCCGACCCCGACGCCGACCTGCGGGCCTGGCTGCGCGCCTACGCCACCAAACACCCGTGCCACGGATTCCGGCGTGCATGGGCGGCGTTGCGGCACGACGAGGGCCGGGTGATCAACGTGAAGAAGGTGCACCGGCTGTGGTGCGCCGAGGGACTGCAGCGGCGGGTTCACAGTCCGCGTAAGCGGGCCGGGACGTCCTCGGCGCCCCCGGAGGTGATCGCCGATGCCCCGAAGGTGGTGTGGGCTATGGACTTCCAGTTCGACTCCACCACTGACGGCAAGGCCGTCAAGATCGCGTCGATGGTCGACGAACACACCCGGGAGTCCCTGCTGCATCTGGTGGAACGGTCGATCACCGCCGAGCGGCTCGTCGCCGAACTGGAGAAGGTGTTCGCCACCGCAGGCGGGCCGCCGAAGGTGCTGCGGATGGACAACGGTCCTGAGTTGGTTTCTCAAGCGCTGCAACGGTTCTGCGAGAACAAGGTCGGAATGTCCTACATCCCGCCCGGCACTCCGTGGAACAACGGGTACATCGAATCGTTCAACAACCGACTACGGAAGGAGTGTCTCAACCGCAACCACTGGAGCACCCTGTTCGAGGCCCGGGTGGTGATCGGCGACTTCAAGCACGAGCACAACACACGGCACCGGCATTCGGCCCTGGGCTACCGCACACCGGCCGAGTACGCTGCGGCCTGCACGCATGACCACTACGCCATGGCCTGCGAGATCAACTGAATCCAGAACTACGACAACCTGGCTCTACAACCGGGTGGACTCAATATCGGGGACTCGCCACCCGGGCCGACGGCCACAGTCCGCCAAGCGTGAGCGATTTACGGAGCTGCGCGCCCGGGGCTGGTCCATCTTGGCGGCGGGTCGTGAAGTCGGTGTGTCCCGTACCGCAGCAAACAATTGGGCAAGGGGGTACAAAACCTATCGGCGTGGCGAGGCCGTGGGATTCGTGCCCGCACTCGATCGTTTGGCTGTGCGCCAGATCAGCGATCGCTATCTATCCGAAGAGGAGCGGATCGGCATCGCCGATCTGCGCCGCACGGGCATGGGTGTTCGGCAGATCGCCACCACGCTTGGCCGGGCACCATCGACCGTATCGAGGGAGTTGCGCCGCAACAGCCGCCGCGACGGCCAGTACCGGCCGTTTGAAGCCCACCGCTGGGCGGTTCAGCGCAGAGCGCGTCGTCACCAGCGGCGGGTCGACAAGAATCCCGCCCTGTGTGACCTGATCGCCGAGCTCCTCGCTCAACGGTGGAGCCCGCAGCAGATCGCCCGACACTTGCGGCGCGAATACCCCGAGGACCGATTGATGTGGTTGTGCCACGAAAGCATCTACCGGGCTGTGTACCAACCCCATTCGCGCTTGATACGGCCGCCACAGGTCAGGTCGTCACACCGGGGTCCGTTGCGCACTGGCAGGACCCATCGCCGCGCGCACCAGCGGCCGGGTCGGCGGCGTCCGAGGTTCGCCCAGCCGATGTTGTCGATCCATCAGCGGCCATTCGCTCCCGCCGACCGCAGCCAGCCGGGGCATTGGGAAGGTGACCTCATCGTCGGCAAGAACCAGCGCTCGGCGATCGGGACCCTGGTCGAGCGCCAGACCCGCCTGATTCGGCTGATGCACCTTCCCACCCGTGACGCCGACTCCCTGCGTATCGCGATCGCCACGACCATGGGTGGCCTGCCATCGAACTTGATCCGATCGATCACCTGGGATCAGGGCATCGAAATGGCCCGACACACCGACATCACCGCAGACCTCGGCGTGCCGGTCTACTTTTGCGACTCCCGCTCGCCGTGGCAGCGCGGCAGCAACGAGAACGCGAACGGGCTGCTACGCCAATATTTCCCCAAGGGCACCAGCCTAAGCACCTACACACCCGACCATCTGCGCGCTGTCGAATACGAGATCAATAACCGCCCCCGCCACACCCTCGAAGACCGCAGTCCCGCCGAACTTTTCACCGCGCTGCTAACCTCACCAGACCATCAACTGTTGCGACGTTGACTAGAAGCCCCCCCGCCGTTGACACCCGGGATTGCTTAGTGGTTGTTTGGCTCGGCGGGCTCGGTGCAGGAGGTACCAGATGGTGTAGCTGCGGACCAGCCGTGCGTGTTCGGCGGGATAGTTGGCTAGGTGGCGATCCACCCATGGCTCGATACGTTCGAGGTATTCGTTACGCGGCGTCAATACTGCTGTGCGAACGAGGATTTCACGTACGTAGTTGACATGCCCACCGGGTGGGAGCTGATCGAGTGCGTGGTGAGTGATGGTCTGTCCGGTGCGCGCCAGATTCATGAGGAGCTCCGCGGCGGCGCTCTTGCCGAGCCAGACGGCGACGCTGCGTGGATCATTGGCGTTGGCAAGAGCGTCCGCCAGTGGCTTCAGTTGCGCCGGTATCTGGCCATCCGGCCCGGCTAAGGCGTTGTGCAGTAATTCGGCGGTGTGGCAGCGGCTACATCGATTATGCGCGCGAATACCCGGTTGACCGCAATTGGCGCAGCGGTAGTCGAGCGTGGAGCCAGAACATGGCCCGCAGATTTGGCGCTCGTCGGGGTCAAATCCGATCAGCACCGCCTGCTGGCCGCACGCCGCGCATGGTGACGGGTACATCTTCGCCTTGCGCACGCACGGTGTGCAGACAGGCCCCGCTGGCCAATGGCGGGCTACAACGCGCCGTTGTCGGCAGAACGCGCAGGTGGATTTCGAGTGTGGTGAACGTATCCCGGAATAGGTCCTCGTTGTGATGGCGCGGCAGGTGCCGCACAAGTGCGGGCCGAGGACGCTGCTGCTTTGGCGGCGCCGGGTGGCTCCGCATAATCCGCATACCCACACGGTGCTGGCTTTGGCGTAGCAGTTCGTGCAGATGCGTCCTTCCGATGCCACGTACGGGGCGCGGCGCCGTTGTCCGCATCCCGAGCAGGTGTATAGGCGCGGTGGCGCGCACGTGGGACACAGCACGCCGCCGTCGACGAGTCGACGTGCCCGGGGACGGAGGCGTCCGCAGATGCTACATTCCTTGCGCGACAACGGGTCGCGGCTGTAACAGTTCGTGCACACGGGTCCGTCGGGAAGATTGACGCGTCTGCTGACAGAGGTCTTTGCGCATCGCGCGCACGTGAACGATCGATCGAGATCTCTGCAGCGACCACAAATGCGGCCGGTCGGACCGATCGCGGTCAGAGACACGCGCTGTTGACAATTCGTACAGGCCGGCGGCTTCACCGACGCGTGGCCATCAGCCACCAGTACGTGCGTCAAGCGCATAAGCCCCCGCGGGCAGGACGCGTCCGGGTTGAGCACTCCGTCGCCATGAGCGGCCAGGTACGCGTCGACCTGATTGAGCGTTTTCGGCCGGTCGACACGAGCAGCTTTCAGGAGGCGGTCGGCATCTGCAAGCGATAGGTCGCCAAGAGCGCGGACTACGTGAGCGCGGACTCGATCCCACGCGTCGGGCCTGAAGTTCGCCGATCCTCTCATGAGCTGCGGTCAGGTCGACGCACAGTCGTGCGCCGCACCTTCGGCACCTCCCGCGGTGAGTCCCCGGCCGCCTTCTTCACCGATTGATTGACGGCTTCGATTTCGATCAGGTCGTTGGGCGAGCATTCCAAGATGTCGCACAACGCTGCCAGCACGTCCATTGAGAGCCGTTGGGGAGGCGCAGTGACCAGGCGAAACACTTGCTCTCGCGACAGGACCACGCCACGTTCGGCCAACAGCGGAACCAGATCAGTCGTCTGGTACAGCTCCCGTTGCGCCATCAGCGCCCGCAGCCGCCACTGATAACCCATCTTCTTGATCACGGTTGATCCTCCCCGACGGCAATGCCGCGTTTGGTGAGCGCTTCACGGAGCAAACGGTTGCGGTACTCGTCAGACGTGGCTATAGATCGACGTGGTGCTCGCATAGGAATGTCCGACTTGGTCTTGCACGAAGCGCTCCGGGTAATCGAATTCGGTCAGGTGTGTGACGTAGGGTCTGGCGCAGCGAATGCAGGTCCAGCTCCTGCGGCAACCCCGCGGCGTCACGCGCAGCCACAAAGGCCTCGTTCGCGGCGCGTCTGGAGAGACGGCCGCAACGTTCGGTGACCCATAACGCCGGATGCCGGCCCGCTCGAAAGCATGGACGAACCTCCTCCAGGTAGGACTCGAAAACCTGGACAATCCAGTCCATTTCCGGCACCGTCAGCACGACGCGTCGCTTCGGCGAACTACCGCGGGACGCTTTTCCGAATCGGACGAATACGCCGCCAAAACGCCCGTAGGACGGTAGCTTTGGATTCGATCTCAGATCCACCAGGTCTAGCCCCACCGCCTCTTGGCGCCGCAAGCCTTCTCCGGGGGTCTGCGACCTGTTGCATGACGTCGCTCGTAGTGGGTGATCTGGTGGGCGGTGCGGCGTTTCTCCGTGGGTGTGGTGCTCGTGGCTGGTAGTCGTTTCTGACTGTCGACTTGAAAGCGAGGGCCCATGCGAGCGTTTCCGGTGAGTTTGCCGTCCGGGCAACGGTATTGGACGGTGCTGGATGAGGATCTGCAGGTAGTCGGCATCGCCGATGAGTATCTGCGGCATCAGCGGTTCGGCCGCGACGGCGCGGAATCCACGACGAAGGCGTATGCACACGCGATCGCGTTGTTCCTGCGCTGGTGCGCCAGGACGGGCCGGTCCTGGCAGGCCGGTGTCGAGCAGTTCGCGTTGTTCATGACGTGGCTGGCCCATGCCGGACCGCTGGCCAGCGGGCGTCGATGACGTCGCTTCGGGAGTGGTGTTGGCCGGTCCGGGGGCCGCCCCGGCGCGGGGCCCATCGCGGATCAACGGGGTGCTCACCGCGGTGCGGGGGATGGTGGTGCACGCGGTCGCGACCGGCAACGGCTCGGCGGGTTTGGTGTCGATGCTGTACGAGGTGGCCGATGACCGAGACCTGCCGGCGGAAGCCCGCAACGACGATGGCCACCTGGCATGGCGGATGCGGGCCCGGCACCGGTTGCGGGAACCGGAAACGACGATCGATCGGGCCAGCGATGAGCAGATCGTCGCGCTGCTGCGGGCCTGCCGGTCCACGCGGGACAAGCTGATCGTGCTGCTGATGGCCAGGGGCGGGCTGCGTCGGGGCGAGGTGTGCGGGCTGCGGCGCAGTGATGTGCACCTGCTGGTGGATTCGCGCCGGTTGGGATGCGAGGTCGCTCGGGCGCATCTGCATGTGGTGCGCCGAGACGACAACCCGAACGGGGCGTGGGCCAAATCGCGCCGACAGCGGGTGGTGCCGCTGGATTTCCTTGTCGTGCAAGCATTCGACGTCTACGAGTTCGAGCGCATGCGAGTTCCGGCCGCGGCGGGTAGTGATTTCGTGTTCGTCAACCTGTTCCGCGGCCGCGTCGGCGCGCCGATGCGGCCCGACGCGATCGGCGAGCTGATGGCAGCGGTCTCCCGCCGGGCCGGATTGGACACCCCGGTCCGCCCGCACCAGCTGCGACACGCCTACGGCAGCAACGTCGTCGACGCCGGGGCCGGTATCGACGTGGTCGCTGATTTGCTCGGACACGCGGCTGTCTCCTCGTCCCAGATCTACCTGCATCCGGACGCATCTCGACTGCGGGCCGCGGTGGACGCGGTGCCCAGCCCCCGCGAACAGACCGGAGCGAGCCGGTGACCGCCGTGACGTCGGCCAGGACGATCCCGGGCGATGAGGAATCCTGCAAGTTCGCGCATGTGTTGGACGGGGCCGCCCTGAGTGGCGCGGCCACGCACCTGGCCAGGGCGCTGGACCAAGGACTGCTTGACGAGGCCGGATGGGATCCGGTGACCCGGGTGCTGTACTTGCCCGCGCAGCATCGGCTGCTCGGCCGGAAGGTGTGCCGGGTGGAACGATGCGTCGGAACCGTCCACAACGACGCCCCCGAGATCTGCCACCGATGTTTCACCAGGCTGACCGGCATGGGCATGAGCGTCGAGGACATCGCCGCTGCCGAAAGCCTGCCCGCCGCACCGGTTCCCGCGGAACGCTGCGCCGTCCCGCAGTGCCGGTGCACGCCGACGGTGCGGGACGCGGTGATGTGTGAACCGCACGCCCAACAGTTCCGGGGCAGGCGCATCCCGATCTCGCTGGAACAGTTCGTGAGCGATCCGCGAGTGCGGCCAAGGCCGCCGCTGCCGGCATGCCTGGTGCCGGCGTGCACCCGCACGGCCGACGGCGCGATCGGCTACTGCACGACCCACTATCAGCGATGGAGCGTGGACCAGCAAGAGCATGCCGAACTCGATGAACAGTGGTGGCGGGTCCGGGAATCGGGCGTGGCCGAGCCGGGGCAGGTCAACCTGCGGGCGCTGCCTTCCCTGGTAGTTGTGGAAGTGCTGACGGGCTTGCAGACCCGTGTTAGGGATGGCTTGCGGCTCACCGACGTTGTGCTGCGAGCGGTCTGCGACACGCTGCGTCGCCACCAGGTCGGCTCGATCCACGACTGCGATCCGGGCCTGGCTCCCGGCAAGCGTGCACGCTCGGTGCTGGCCTCGTTCGCCCGCGACGCCCGCCGCGTGTTGGCCGATCCGGGTGTCGAGCAGGATAAGGACCGCTGGGATCTGGCGATCTTCGGTACCCCGGCACGCTGTCGTTCACCAAGATCACCCAGCCCTGGCTGGCCGGGGCCGCGAAGCGGTGGGCTGCCGAGCAACTGCCCCAGCACCGCGGCAGCGGCGCCTCTCGCGTTCGCGGCAAGATCAACAGCATCGGGCTGCTGTCCGAGCACTTGCATCGCCGACCCGATCACGGGCTTGACCCGACCGCGCTGGGCCGGACCGACTTGGAGGGATTCCTCAACCGGCTCGGCCATCTGGAGTTCACCGGCCAGATCGGTCGCTACCGCCGCAACATGATCTGCCGTGACATGCGGCAGGTGTTGGCCGGGATCCGATCCCTGGGGCTGACGAGAACCGGACGGCCGGCGGCCGGGTTGCCCGGCGACTGCGCCATCGAACGCGCCGACATCCCCGCCGACCCCGAACGCGGCGAGCCCGGCCGATGCCTGCCACCGGAGATCATGGCCGTCCTGTGCGCCAACCTCGACTCCCTCGAACCCGTCGAGGTCAGGGTCGCCACCCAGATCGGCATCGACACCGGCCGCCGCCCCGAGGACATCCTCAATCTGCCGCTGGATTGCCTGGCCCGCGACAAAGACGGCGGCGACGTACTGGTCTACGACAACATCAAAGCCAACCGGCTCGGCCGACGGCTGCCGATCAGCACGGCCACCGCCGCGGTGATCACCGGCCAACAACAACGAATCCGTCAACGCTTCCCCCACACCCTGGCCGCGAAGCTGAAGCTGCTGCCCACGCCCTATCGAAATCCCGACGGGCACAAGGCAATCAGCAGAACCACCCTGCAGGCGCGCCACCGCGACTGGGTGGCCGACCTGCCGACACTGCGCACCCGCGATGGAGTCGAGTTTGACATGACCAAGATCGTGCCCTACGCCTACCGGCACATTGTCCCCGCTTAGTTCCCGTGTTGCGATTGGCCTGAAAGGCCCGGGCGTGCTCGGCGTTTCTGCTTTGGTGAGGCCGTGTGGTGTTTGTATGGTCTCCAGTCGTGATCTTGAGCTTTTTCTCGTCGCAGGGCTGGCAGTCCTGGGGTGTCGAGCACCGGCCGGTGATCCCAGAGGGGATGCCGGTGCTGATCGATGACGACTTGCTGTTCGAGGACGGCCCGGCCGTGCCGCGGCCGACGACGGTGATCAATCGGTGGTTGCGGCTGCTTCCGGCCAGCGGGGCTCCGGCGCCGAGTTCGTGGGAGAACTACGCGCGGGCGGTCAAGGAATGGACGGAATTCCTCGCCGAACACGGTGTGGGCCTGTTCGATTCGCGAGACCGGCTCAAGGCAGGGCTGAGCCGATACGCCGAGCACCGCGCCGCCGGAGCAATCCGGGCGAGATTCGCGGCGACCACGTGGGCGCAGCACATGAGCATCCTGTCGCTGTTCTACCGGTGGGCGATGGACGAGGGATACGCCGAGGCGGAGCCGTTCACCTACCGATCCGCGCGAGCGGTCTTCGCCGGCACCGGCCGCGATGTCCGGGTGAACTTGGCGGTGCGCCGCACCCCGAAACCGCATGTGACCATCAAGTATTTGGAGCCGGACTTCACCGACCTGTTCCGGAAGGGGTTGCGCGGTTTGGCGCCGGATGGCACCCGCGACACCGGGTTCGCGGGCCGGGAGATGACCCGCAACGCCGCGATCGGGGACCTCGCGCTGGCGACCGGGTTGCGGCTGGGCGAGTTCACACATCTGCTGCCGTGGGAAATCCCGGCTCTGCCGCCGGCGCCGACGGTGATCCCGATCCCGTTTCCGGTGCCTGCGGGAATCACCAAGGGCCGCAAGTTCAGAACCACCTGGATCTCCTACGACGCCTTGGCCGGGCTGCACGACTACCTGCAGCTCGACCGCGCTGCCGTCACCGACGGATCGGCCTGGCGGCCACCACGACGCCGGGGCGAACCGCTGCAGGTCACCGAACCGGACGCCCGTGGCGGCCGGATCAACGGCGTCCGCCGGTCCTGGGAGTCGCTCACCCCGGCCGAGCGACGGCGGCTGGTGGCACCCGAGGGCGGGTCGTGCCTGCTAGCGGTGAAGGGTGATGGTGGCCCGTTCACGGCGTGGGCGACGGTGTTCGAACGCACCTCCGACCGGATCCGCGCACGGTTCGAACCACGGTTCCCGCACGTCCACCCGCACCGACTCCGCCACTCGTTCTCGATGCAGACGCTGGAATATCTGGTGACCGGCTATTACCGACAGGCAGCGAAGCTGGTATGCGACACCGACGCCGACGCAGCGCTGGTGTTCTACCTGACCAAGGCCGACCCGCTGCTGGTGCTGCGCGATTTGCTCGGGCATTCCACGGTTCTGACGACCGAGAAATACCTGAAACGTCTTGATACGACGCGGATTTACCGGCAAGCCTACGAAACCGCCGGAGCCGCAGCGGGACTCACCGAGGATACCGCCGCACAGCGGGAAGCCGACGCCGAGTTCGACGACGACACCGAAGAGGAGCTGTGATGCCGACGACGGTGCTCGATGATCCGCTGCGTTTGGCCTGCGTGTTCAGCGACGGCAGCAGAGCTGCATTCGATCTCACGGGGTTGCCGAACCCCGGGTTGGTGCGTGATCTGGCCACCGGGTTGGTGGAGCTGATCCATCCTCACGGCAGCGTCGATACTGCTGGCACCGTCGACCAGTACGTGCGTGGGTTGCACAGGATGGTGCGAACACTTTCTGATCAGGGTTTCACCGGCGGTGTCGGCGATCTGCGGCGCGGACAGCTGGCGCAGTTCTGGATGGCGGGCCCGAACTGGCTGGAGGCGCTGACTCGGTACTTGGTGGAAGGTTATGCGCGATCCGGCGGCCGTCTCGGCGAGGGGGTGCTGGAGCTGGCCGCAGGGCGGCACTTCAACATTCAGCGCAATCGGCGCCCGTTGCCGCCCTATTCCGAGGGCGCATGGCAGCGGCTGACCATGGCCTGCCGACAGCAGGTCGACGACTCCTACGCGGCACATCGGCGCGCGCTGGCGTCCGCCGCCGGAGGGCGGCATCCGGGCACGGGTGCGTGGACTCATCAGAACTTCTGCTGGCTGTTGTCGACACTCGGCCCGCTTGGCAGCAGCGAAGCTGCTGAGGAAATTGGCATGTCCATCAACGTTTTCCGTCATCGAGGAGTCATCGCTGTCTTCCACGAGGCTGCGCTGGCGATGTTCCCGCATCTCGAGGTCGTGATCGCCTACCGGCTGCTGTTCGGGATCTATTCCGGCATCGTCCCCGACGGCATCGCCGACTTGGACATCGGGGACATCGACTGGGCCGGGGATTCGACTGTTCTGCTGTCCTATATCAAACGGCGCACCGCCGCCGAGAGCGCGACGTTGCCGCGGCCGGCGGTGCGGTTGCTCGAGCAGTGGCTGGCGCACTCGGCGCTGTTGCGCAGCTTCGTGCCGCCGGACGAGCGCACCACGCTGTGGTTGGGGATGAGCCAGCCCGGCTACTCCCGCCGCCTCGATGACGTGAACCGGTCCGCGATTGGCCGGTGGATGCGCCGCCATGGCATCGTCGGCGACGACGGTCAGCCGATGAAACTGCACCGGTCCCGCATCCGCACCACCCATCACGCGATGCGGGACAAGAAGTCCTGGACCGGGAATGCGCGCGCCACGATCGACCCGAACCACACGCCCGCGGTCGAGGGTGACCACTACCTGTCGGCGACGACTCCCGGTCAACGCCACGCCGTCGAGACGATCATCGCCGACGCCCAGCACGACATCCTCCGCCGCGCGCACCCTCCGGCCGTGATCACCGAGGAAGACGCGGCGGCGCTCGCCGAGGGTTACCCGCAGCTGCTGGCGGTGATGAAGCTCGACGAAGGCGTGCTCGCCGAGCTGGTCGGTGGCGCGCGGGATGTGTTCACCGCAGCCTGCGCCGATCAGCTGGCCGGGTTACACGGGCCGGCAGGCAAACCATGCCCGGCACGTCCCTGGGTCTGCCTGCTCTGCCCGCTGGCGGTGTTCGCTCCGCGGCACGCAGTGAACCTGCTGCGGCTCAAGGCATTCTTCTCGCGCCAGTGGCAGCAGATGCCCGCCGCCCACTTCATGACCGTCTTCGGCCCCTACGCCGCCCGGATCGACCAGATCCTCGACCGCTTCGACCCCGCCGAACTCGCTGTCGCAGCCGCACGCGTCACCGACAGCGACGACGAAATCCCCTTGCGCCCAGAGGAACGCACCGCATGACGAGCACAATCGCGACCGCAGCACCCGGCGTTCAACCACGGTCGCCGTTCACCGGCGCGGACATCTGCCGCGACGCCGGGCTCACGCTGCCGGGCGGCACGCCACGACCGGTATTCGACGACGACCTGTGGGATTTCACCGACGTGGTCGGGCTCCCGGTCCAAATGGCCCTTTACCGACGCCGATTCGACTTCACCACCATCACCGACACCCGCTGGCGGCTGGTCGCCAAGGAGCTGATCCTGGCGCTGCTGGCCCCGAATCACAATGCCGTGGTCCGTCTGCCACGCGCCTACCGCACCCCACTGCATCTGACCAGCTGCTACAGCCGCCTCTACGAGGCCGGCAAGTTCTTCGGCTGGCTCGATCAGCGGGGCATCACTGCCCTCACCGAGCTCGACACCCACCTCTGCGAGGAATACCTGGCGTTCCGACGCTACGTGATCGACCCCGACGGCGTCATCGTTGGCGAGCAGAGCCCAGGCGTCCGGCGCGCAGCCGCGCAGATGATCGTCGATCTGGTCGACTACCGTGACCTGTTCACCGCCGACCGGGTTCCGGCCGATCTGCGCCCCTGGGGCGGCGCAACAGCATCCGCGGTCGCCGAAATGCCTTCTGGTCGCGACGGAAACAAGACACCTGCCGTTCCTGCCGAAGTGCTGCAGCCGATGCTGGCCGCGGCCCTGCACCTGGTGCAGATCCTCGGCCCGCACGTTGTCGAGCTGAACGAGCAGATCCGCAAGATCGACCGTGTCTGGGCTACCGGAGCCCCCGGGCTTCGTCACGGCTCCCCGGCGATGGTCAGCGACATCACGATGCTGCTGGCCGACCACAGGGCGACCGACACACCGCTGCCGATGCTCGAAGAACACGACGTCAACCGCAGACTCAAGGCTGGCTGGGACGCGAACGACCCGCTGCTGCC
The DNA here is from genome assembly GCF_002101675.1 of Mycobacterium gordonae. Lineage (GTDB taxonomy): Bacteria > Actinomycetota > Actinomycetes > Mycobacteriales > Mycobacteriaceae > Mycobacterium > Mycobacterium gordonae. Next base: position 22,749 of record NZ_LQOY01000243.1, read on the forward strand.
GGTCTCCACCGGGACCCTGGCGCGGCAGGCCGGATACGTCCAGTTCTGGGCGAAATGGATGCCCACACTGCGCAAACCGCTGATCGACACCCTCAACACCGTCGGAGTCGAGAAGATCTTCGGCCGCAACGCCGCCGAAGTCCCGGCCGCCGATGGTGCGACCTTGCTGCCTTGGACACTGCCAGTGCACCGGTCCGAAGCGGTCGCCATGGTCGGCATCGCCCGCACCGCAGCGATCGTTGTCCTGGCTGGCGCGTCCGGAATGCGGGCCAGTGAGCTGATGGAACTGCGGGTCGGCTGCCGCCGGGTCGAGGAACCGATCTCCGGCCTGAAGTGCTATCGCATCGCCAGCAAAATCATCAAAGGTCAGGGCCTCGGCGGCACCGACGACGAATGGGTCGTCATCGAACCGGTCCACCGCGCGATCGAACTCATCGAGCAGCTCCACGACGACCCGCGTGACGGTGTTCTCCTGCTGTCCCGGTTCAGCTTCCGAGTCCGCTACCTCTGGTTCCGCGCCTGGGTGAATTCCCCGGCCGGAGCCCGTCTCGGACTCGTCCCGATCCCCGACGAACCAGTAGCACTGCGTATGCTCAGAAGAACGGTTGCCCTGGAGATGGCTTACCGGCCTGGCGGTGTCCTCGCCGCAAAACTGCACCTCAAACATATCGCCGCGGCGACAACGGAAGGCTACGCGGCTCGACCGGGCGGCGCTCAAGCAGAGTTGCTGGCCGAGGTCAACAAGCTCGAGGCCGACCACATACTCAAGCTCGTGCTGGCCGAGTTCCGCAACTACCAGCAAGGCATCCTGCCCGCCGGACCCGGCGCCCGCAGCCTGACCGAATTCTTCGCCACCATCGACACCGACCCGAACACCAAAGCCACTGCGGCGCCGAAGATCCAGCGCAACGACCGCGACATCCTCAACCTGCTGTCCAAACGCGCCACGGCGCTGCACCTCGGCCCAGCGAACTACTGCTGGTTCACCGACCCCTCCCGCGCGCTCTGCCTGAAACTTGCAGGCACCCTGACCGCGGACCGGCCGATGATCGGCATGTGTGACTCCGCACGCTGCCCGCAGGCCACCCACCACCAGCACCACCGGCCCGTCTGGGCCGAGCACGCCGAACGCACCAAAACCTTCCTCGGCCAACTCGGCAAAACCCGAACCGCCGAACGCGCTCGTCTGCAGGCCGACTACGACCGCGCCGTCCAGGTCATCACCAGCATCGACACTGCCACAGGAACCAGCGCACCCGAGGAACAGGCATGAGAATCACTGCCGCCCAACGCATCCACAACGAGAACCGCATCCGCGCCGCCATGGACCGGCTTCTGCGCGGCGAGATCTCACCCGGCGGCAACTGCGATATCAAGACCCTCGCACTATCAGCCGGGGTCGACCGCACCGCCTTCTACGGCACCCGGCCCTACGCACACCTACGCGCCGAATTCGAGCACCGCCTCCAGCAGCTTCAGCAGGCCGGAGAAACCCCGGACCCGAAAACCGCACAGATCGAACGCCTCAAGACGGAGGTCGAGAAGCTGAAAAACAACCTCGCCCACGTCAACTCGACAATCCAGGAGCTCACCAACTTCCGAAGCCAGGCCCTGGCCCGGATCGCTGCCCAGCACGACGAGATCCTTCGGCTCCGCACGGCCAACGACCCGGCGGCAGGCATCACCCGCCTCGCGTCGAATCGCCCGAAATACCAGCAGAGGGTAATGGGACCATGCTGACCGACCCGGCAGTGACGTCCATCACAATCGGTTTCGCGTTATCGCCACACGAACGGCGATCAGCGTCACGAACTCCACGCCGAGAATCGGCCACGTCAAACGCAACACGAACCCGACCGCACACAGCCACTGCGGAGACAAGCCATTCCTACGCCCAACGCCACGCCGACGCCGGCATCCCGATCGACGTCCTGGCCGAACTGCTCGATCACCGAAGCTATTCGGTGACCCGCCGCTACTACCGCATCGGCGAGGACCGCCGCCGCGACGCCGTCGACACGGTCACCACGCTCAGCTTCGACCGGCACGGCAACCGGATCTGGCGTGACGCACACGCCCTGCTGGACTCCGAGCGCGCCCGCCACGCCATCGGCGAGGTCGCCGTCCCCGACGGCACCTGCACCGAACCAACCAACGTCAAGGCCGGCGGCGGTGCCTGCCCGATCCGATTCCGCTGCGTCGGCTGCGATCACTTCCGCACCAACATCGCCTTCCTGCCCGACCTGCAGGCATACCTGGACGACCTGCTGCGCACCCGCGAACGGCTGGCCGCCACCATCGACGGAGTGGACGAATGGGCCCGCGCCGACGCCACCCCCACCGAGGAGGAGATCACCCGAATCCGGCGACTGATCAACAGGATCAAAGGCGACATCGCCGAACTCGACGACACGGAGCGAGCGCAGATCAACGACGCGGTCGCCATCGTGCGTCGTCATCGTGCGGCCCACACGGTCCCGCTCGGCATGCCCACCCTCGCCGCCACCCCACCCGCACCAGCAACCCCCGCTTCGGAGGCCACCGCATGACCACAACCACCGACACCACGTCGAATCACACACGCGCACAATCTGTCTCGTCGAGCACACGCACCCGATCGATGCTCGACGGCCGTCGCGGCGACTCGATGCGCCGACGCCGGCGCGTGCTGGCCGCGATCGACCAAGCCGCAGCCGCCGGCGACCGGCTCAGCGCGGCCGCGATCGCTCGTGCGGCCGGAGTCGACCGCACATTCCTCTATCGGTACCGCGACCTACTCGAGAAAATCCATGCGCTGCAAACAGATCCAGTCCCCGACGAACACACCGGCCCCACGGTCACCCAAGCCTCACTGCAGGCCGACCTGCTCGCCGCCCACGAACGCGCCGCCCGGCTCAACGCCCGCATCCGCCAACTCGAGCAGCGGCTCTCCCAAGCACTCGGCGAACAAACATGGCGCGAGTCCGGGCTCGACGCCCCAACCGACATCGATGCACTCCACCAACGGATCACCCATCTCGAACAGCAGGTCCTCGACCAACAACAACAACTCGACGAACGCGACGAAGACCTCGCCGCCGCCCGCGCTACCAACCGCGAACTCATGGCCCGACTCAACGCGCCAGGCCGGCCCCGCTGAAACCGCGAGTCGACTTGCACCACACCTGTTGCAGCAGATAGCATCCCAACATCAGCTTCTGAACTGCACAAACTCAGAGAATCACGCCGCTGCATCTGGTTGAGCCCCGGAGAGCAGCCCATACGCGTAGACGGTCTTCAGCAGCGTCGAGTCCCGCAACGCTGACAACGCTCCCTTGCGGTGGCGAAGTCGCGCCTGATCTACCAAGCCATCGGCGGCATCGAAGAGCTCTTGAACCTCGTCATAGCTCAGCGGGCGCCGTCCCGGCCGCCCCTCAAACTCGTTGACGTGACGCACGGTGTTCCAGTCATGCAGGATCTGTGCCGGGGCCTGCCCGAACCGCTCAGCGCACAAAGACGCCCATCCATATCGCGTGTCAGTAACGAAGTCGCCGAACAACCGCAATGCGTTTTGGTATCCCCGTACCGTCGAGTCAGCTTTTGGCTCCGCACCGGAAAGCAGTTGGGAGAAAAACGCATCCGCGTCATCTGCTTGCCACTGCCAGGGATACGTCCCGGTGAACTCGGCGAAACGGCGCACCACGCTCGCCCGCGCCTGCACCGTCGGTGGCTTGCACACCCGGGCTCGCTGCTGATCAGCCCAGCCAGACAGCATCGCGGTGAAGACCGTGGCTTCTGGATCCAACGGAAGCACTTTCGACACCAGCGACAGCGCTGCTGACCCCGGCAACTCGACGCCCACCATCCTGTTGTACTAGATGCGACAATGATGCGCCAGACGTAAGTGTCGAGACAGCACCCTTTCTGAGGTGTGATCCGATGTCCGCGGGACGCGCTTTACTGGGCGCTATACTCGCTCTCAACCGAGCAATTATGTTGCAGCAGATGCAATTCCGCTCGTCCTGCGGCAGAAGTGAGTACGGTGCATCGACCCGCAAGTGCACTGAACTAGTCCGACAAGCACCCTGTTGGCGCCAAGCGTCGCCTCACACCGCCCACAGCGCCCCGGCCAGGGTTCTTCCCAGCCCCGAGCAGTGCGCCGCAGCCGCATACGGTGAAGCAATCCGGCCGACGTGCGGGCCCGTCTTAGCCAGCGTGATACCCGGGGCCAACATCGTCGCCGTCTACTGGGCGATGCATACCGCCGTCTATCGGCTGGATCGCATCCACCCCGTTCCCACAGCAGCGCAGCACGACCGGCAGTACTCGCCGGCTAAATCACCAACAGTGCTTACACCCTCACCACAACATCGGCATATCACCGAGGCGCGCCGCCTCCACTGCGGCCCGATCCCAGCCGCGTTCCCGCAACACCGTGTGCAACGCGACCGAGCGCTCCCGCCGAGCCCATAACCCATCACTGGGAATCGACCTGCGGCCTCCTCCGCGCCGCATCCGGGCCATTCGTCGCATATTTTCACTCTGAGTGCCGATTACCACATGCTGGAATGTCGCCTCGGCCGCACAGACTTTCACGCACAGCGGGCTATCGCACTCGTGCAGGCCCAACTCGTCTGGCTGAAGGAGCACACTGAGTCGACGCGCCAGCGCGTACCGGTGCGGCCGCACGCAAATCCCTTTACCCCCACGGTAAATGAAGAACCGGCCATATCCGTCTTTACCGATAGCCCCCGTGAAAAAATCGCAGTCGTCAGCGCCGGGTCCTTGCACCACGTCGGAGTCAAAGCGCCGGCATTCGTCGGCGTGCACAACAGGATCGACCCACAGCGGCATCCCCAGATGAACACGCACGCGCCCACGCTAAACCCGGCCACCGACACCTTCGTCATGCGCCGCAGCGCCATTCGCACCTAGTGCTTGCGCCGCCGCGCCATCGTCATGCGCAGTAACGCCGTTCGCACCTAGTGCCAACGGCGCCGCGCCAGGGGCCGCCGCGCCGTTGCCCTCACCTAGTGCTTGCACCGCCGCGCCAGTGTGCGCGCTCGCCGCCTTTAACATCATCCGAACGCTACCGACTTTGACCCCAGCCAATTCCGCTATCGCCGCGAGTGATTCGCCGCGACCCTGCATTCGAGCCACCGCGATGCCGCCGGCCTGGCGGTGCGTGTGCCGACGCCGCTCTGCCTCTGCCCGAATCTCGAGGATGCGAGTTGCCTCCCACTCCTCCACGGCCGCCAGGCGACCCAGCTCAACGAGTAACGACGCCGCGTCATCGACGTTTTGCCGCTCGCACTCCACGCGTGCCTCGTTCGCTCTAAGCTGCGCCTCGCGAACCCGCCTACGCGCCGCTGATTTCGAGTTGATCGTTCCCATCGCCGCACCATACGACGAACCGGCTGTCCCGCTCTACCACACTGACCAACATCAGTGCGTCCACATTTGTCCACCACCAATGTTTCCCGATCCCCCAGTCCCACAACATAAGCCGATCCCACCCTCATGCACCACACACCAATGACCACCGGCATCAACCGTTCTGAACCACCCCAGACACCACACACCTCTTGCATTAAGGTCACAGTTTCCTAAGAACCGCCTGATCTGTGTAGGACAGATCTGCGGTGTCGTCTCTAACGTGCGCCTCGAAAGGGATTGCACTGCAGTGACGATGACTAGCCACAAGCTCACCGCCGGAGACGGTTACCAGTACCTGATCCGGCAAGTCGCTGCTGTCGACACCACCGCGCGCGGCCGGGCCCCGCTGATCGACTACTACTCGACCAAAGGCGAATCTCCGGGCCGATGGGTGGGATCGGGTCTGGCATCGCTGTCCTCGACAAGGGCACGTCCGGTGCCCCCCGAAGACCTCGCGAAAGTTTGGGCCGTACCGGTTGATTCGCCGGTCACCGAGGCCCAAATGAAGGCCCTGTTCGGGGAAGGCTTGCACCCCAACGCCGATGCGATCACCAAGTATGTCGCCGAATGCGGCGTGCGCGGCCTCGCGGCCGCCGAAGCCGCCAAACTGGGCCGCAAGTTCCATATCCGCGACAGCGAAACCACCTTTGTGCGCGCCCTGGCAGTGGCCTACCGCGATCACAACGAAGAAGCCGGCCTGCACTGGAACGCGCCCATCGCCGCGCCCACGCGCGCCGCGATCCGCACCGTTGTCGCGCGCCGAATGTTCGCTGAGCAGTACAAGCGCGCGCCCGCCGACGATCGCGAACTCAGTGGGTTTATCGCGCGGGAAACTCGCGCGCGCACGACCGCGGTCGCCGGCTACGACTTGACGTTTTCGCCCGTGAAGTCAGTGTCGACGCTGTGGGCGATCGCACCGCGCGCCGTCGCAACAGTGGTAGAGGAATGTCACGACGTAGCGGTCGGTGATGCGCTGGCGTGGCTAGAAACTCACGCCGCATTTACCCGTTCAGGTAAGGGTGGTGTCGCCCAGGTCGACACCACCGGGCTGCTCGGGGCGGCGTTCACCCACCGCGATTCACGCGCTGGCGATCCTGATCTGCACACCCATGTCGCGATCTCCAACAAGGTCGCCACGGTGGGCCCTGACGGTGTGTTGCGTTGGCTGGCGCTTGACGGGCAGCCTGTGCACCAGTTCACCGTGGCCGCCTCCGAGCTGTACAACACGCGCCTGGAAGCCCACCTTGGACAGCGACTGCAGCTGCGGTTCGCTGATGTGGTCGGCGAGGGCCGCGGCAAGAGGCCGGTGCGTGAAATCGTGGGAATCTCAGTCGAGCTGATGGCCGCGTGGTCGTCGCGGCGGCTGGCCATCGAAGCCCGCACCGCCGATCTGGCCAAGCAGTTTCAAGCCGCCCACGGCCGCGAGCCGACCCACGTGGAAACCATCGCGTTGGCTCAACAAGCGACCCTAGAGACCCGCGAAGCCAAACACGAACCCCGATCATTCGCCGAGCAGCGCCACATGTGGCGCGGCCAAGCGATCGAGGTGCTCGGCGCTGTGCGGGAGCTGACCGCGATGCTGGGCACCGTCTTGTCCGCGCCGGCGCCCCAAATCGATGCTGTCGATGACGACTGGATCACCGCGCGCGCTGCCCAAGTCATCGCCACGGTTGCCCGGTCCCGCGCGACCTGGCAACGCCACCACGTGTTCGCCGAGGCGCAGCGCCTCGTTCGTGGCAGCGGGCACGCCGCCGACGAGACGCTGGCCGACAAGATCACCGAGACTGCTTTGGCCGAGCCGCTGTCGGTTCAGCACATCGATATCGACGACGGTGAAATGGGAGAACCTGCGCAGCTGCGTCGCCGCGATGGAACCAGCGTGCATAGCCGCCACGGCAGCGCTACCTACACCTCTCAGGAGCTGCTGGCCGCTGAGCGACGCATCGTTGCTGCCGCCCTCCGACGCGGCGGGCGCACGGTCGAGGACATCGATATCGAGCTGGCGCTGGCAGACTCGGCCGCACGCGATAAGCAACTCAACGAGGGCCAGGTCGCACTGGTCCGGGAAATGGCAAGCAGCGGGCGCCGAGTGGCGTTGGCGCTGGCCCCGGCCGGTACCGGGAAGACCACGGCGATGGCCGCGCTGTCGCATGCGTGGCGCTCCTCGGGCGCGACCATCGTCGGCTTAGCCCCCACCGCGGCGGCAGCCATCGAACTGGGCGAGGATCTGTCGGCCCCGACCGACACCATCGCCAAATACGTCTGGTCGGCCGACCCGGCCAGCGGGTCGAGTCGCTCTGCCCCACCGCCATGGTTCACCAACGTCGGACGCGACACGCTCATCATCATCGACGAGGCCGGCAAAGCCGGAACGCTCGAACTTGATGCGGTGATCACCCACGCCTTAGCCCGTGGCGCCAGCATCCGGCTGGTCGGTGATGACTGCCAACTCGCGTCGATCTCAGCCGGTGGCGTGCTGCGCAACATCGCCCACAAGACCGATTCACTGACGCTGTCTCAGTTGGTTCGCTTTGGCTCCACCGCCGAAAGCGCAGCGACCCTGGCGATCCGCAGAGGAGACCCCTCTGGACTCGGGTTTTACATCGACCACCAGCGTGTGCACGTCGGTGCCGATCAGACCGCCGCCGACATGGCCTACACCGCGTGGGCCGCCGACCTCGACGCGGGCCGCGATTCCCTCCTGTTAGCACCCACCAACGCCATCGTCGATACCCTCAACGCCCGAGCCCGACTCGATCGCCTCGCCGCGGCTGACCCGGCAACACGGCGCGGCCACGAAATCACCCTTTCTGATCGGCTTGCCGCCTCTCCCGGCGACCTTATTCGCACCCGCCGCAATGCCCGCCGGCTGCGCTTGAGCCCCACCGATTACGTGCGCAACGGCTACCGCTTCCAAATCCTGGAAATCCACCGAAACGGCAGCATCAAAGCCCGCCACCTCGGCAGCGGCCAAACAGTGCGCCTCCCCGCCCACTACGTCATAAAGCACGTCACCCTCGGCTATGCGGCAACCATTGACTCCGCACAAGGACTCACCGCCGGACACGCCTGCCACATCGTCGGTGCCGGGAGTCTCACTCGCCAACTGCTCTACGTGGCATTAACTCGCGGCCGCATCGAAAACCACATCTATCTATCCACCGCGGAATCCGACCCGCACCGGGTGTTGTCGCCCAAAGCAACTCACCCCGAAACGGCCGTCGATGTCCTGACCAAAACGCTGTCACGCGACGGCGCACAAGTCTCGGCCACCAGTGCCGCACGCGAAGCCCGCGACCCCTTCGTGCGGTTGGGCCCGGCCGCGGCGATGTACTACAACGCCTTGGGCGACGCCGCCCAGGCCCTGGCTTCCCCGGCCCTGCTGGCCCAACTGCACATCACCGCCGATCAGCTCTATCCAGGGTTGACCCGCGCCGAAGCATGGCCAGTGCTCTGCAAACACTTGGCGATCATCGGCGCCGACGGGCGCGACCCGTTCGCCACACTGACCGAGGCCGCCAGCGTAGGCGAGCTTTTCAGTGCCCACGATCCCGCCGCGGTGCTCGACTGGCGCATCGACCCCACCGGCGGACACTCTGCCGGTATCGGGCCGCTGCGCTGGCTGCCCGCCACTCCCACTTTGCTGGCCAACGACCCCGCATGGGAGAACTGCCTGACCGGTCGCGCCGTGCTGGTTGCCGAGCTGGCAGACCAGATCCGTGAAACCGTCACCCACCAATGGACACCGGCGACCGCGCCGGCCTGGGCCAAACCCGTGCTGGCCGCCAACCCCCAACTCGCCGCCGAAATCGCGGTCTTCCGCGCCGCCCACAACGTGGTTGCCGAAGACACCACCCTGCTCGGCCCACCCCAATACGCCGTGCGCGCCCGCACCATCCAAAAACTCCTCGAAAACCGGGCTCAAGCGGTGGTGCGCACCCAAAGCCCGCATGCTCGCCGCTTTGAGCAGCTGATCGACTCCATCGATCCGCGCATCCGCGCCGACGGGTACTGGCCCCAACTGGCCGCCCACCTCGCCCAAGCCGCCACCAGCCGGCCCGACCTGCCCGGCCTCGTTCGCGCGGCCGCCATCCAACGTCCGCTCCCCGACGAGCTGCCCGCCGCCGCGCTGTGGTGGCGTCTTGCCGCCGAACTCACGCCCGCGGCCACCGTCGATGCCCCCCACACCGGCCTGCGCCCTGCCTGGATCGCTGACTTGCACAACGTCTTTGGGTCAGCAACCGCGCAATCCATCGTCGCCGATCCCGCCTGGCCCGGCCTCGTCTCAGCTGTCAATGCCGCCGACCCCACCCGCTGGACCCCCGCCGACCTTCTTCACGTCGCCGCCGAGCACCTGGCCGACGTCGACCCCGACCACACCATCCCCGCCTACCAATACGCCCGCACCATCACCTACACCGTCGACCTGATCGGCGGCCACCACGACCACGCCGACCACCCGCTACCCGAACAACCCCCACTGCACCCCGAGGAAGAAGAACAACTTCCCCCCGACCCCCACGCAACCAGGATTGACATGCCTGCCACCGACCTGTCTACGCAACCGTGGCACCCCGAACTCGTTGAGCCCGACCCGACCAACACCCCGCTTGAGACCGCCGACGAACTCGCCGGCCTGGACTTCGACGACCTCCCCCGCCACCGCGTGGCACCCCCGCCACTGCCGGCCGCTCTGCTTGACCTCACCAGCTTGCGGACCCAATACCAGCAGGCGCTGGCCGACCATCAGGCCCTGCATGCCCGCGCCGCAATTGGTGACGGACCGGCAATGCGCCAAGCCACCCCGCGCATCCGCGAACTGCGCCAGCGCGCCGACGCCGACCGCCCCTACTTGATCGCCGTTCACGACGTGACCGCCGAATGGGCCGACGCCGAAGCCGAATACGAGACAGCGCTAAGCCATGTCGACTGGGCGCGCAACCAGCTCGACGAGCTGCAGGCTCAACCTGACGTCGACCCACTTGACATCGCCTCGGCCAAACTCGATGTCCAACTGCGACTCATGGCACTCCCCGACACTGCGCCCGCCGAGCGCTATCAGGCTGCGCTTCGCGAAGCACTCGCGGCGCGTGCAAAGGCCGCCGGCGGCGCGGACCGCGTCATCAGCGGTGACGACGTCGACAACGTCATCGCCGAAGCACGATCCGAAGACGATCGCGCCGTGCTGGCCGCCCGCCGGCGCTCCAGCCAGCTGCGCCGTGACCTTGACCGCGCAGAACTGGCTGCCGCCGCCGCGTTCGCGGCCGCCGAAACCCGTTCGGCCGAGCACATCACCGCCCAACTCGGCCAACTGGCCATCGAGCTACGCGTGCTCGAAGCCGCCAGCCGCTTCCAACCGCACCGCCCCCTCAGCCTTGCCAACAGTGCCGCCGCCGACCTCTCCCCCGCCATAGCCGCCGCCATCACCAGCACCGCAAGGCTGCCCTTCGCCGTCACGGTCGTGCACGCCCAACCCTCGCCCGAGCGCCGCGCCGCCCTGCACACCCTGCACAGCGCGGCTGCAGCCTCCGAACGAAAGATCCTGTGGTGCAGCCCTACTCGCGAACAAGCCGAGGACGCCGTGACCAACGAGCTCGCCGACACCGCTGCCACCATCACCGAAACCCACGCCACCATCACCAACAAAAAGTCGCAGTCGCCGTTACCCCCCGGCAGTCTCATCATCATCGACGACGCCGCCAGCGCCGACCCTGCAATAATCGCCGACCTCGCCGAACACGCCGCGGCCAACCAGTCCGGCCTTGTCCTGCTCGACACGACCGGCCAAACGTGGCCACCCAAGCCTGCCCAGCGGCTCCTGCGACTCGTCGCCACCGAATTACCCTGGACGACAACCATCGGCGCGCCCCCAACGTCGGCTGTCATCAACCGCGGGACCCCGCCCGACCTCGACCCCGCGCTCACCCAGGCAGGGCGCCTGCACCCAGCCATACTCGACGAGCGACTGCGCGACAGCCTCGCACGCGCCGCCCAGCTCCACGCCACCATCCACGCCGCCTACCAGCGACACCTTGAGGCCACCTGGCTTCGCGAACGCGGCCCCCACGCCAAGCAACAATCTCCAGAAATCGGCATCACCGATGACTGAGTGATCTGCTTAGAACAGGGATCCGTTCCGTTCGGGGTCTCTCGCAGCCAAATTACCGACTCGTCGTCGTCCCCACCGTGCTACGACGCGCGGACGTGGGCAACCGGTTTTGTCGCCGCTCGGCGACGACGCGATAAATAGTTGAGCCAACCACAACCAATTCGGTGTTATACTTGATTTGAGAACAACTATTTCTGGAGGCAACCGTGCGTCTTGGCGGAATATCGGAGGTGGCCGAGGAGCTCGGCGTGAGCACTCAGCGCATCGCGACACTGCGGCAGCGAAACGACTTCCCCGACGCGGTGGGGGAGATTGCGCAGGGCCCTATCTGGGACCTCGATGTTGTCGCTGGATGGAACAGCTCAGGCCTCCGTCAGACCAAGGCCGGCAGGCCGAAGTCGGACGAGAAGACCCGCACGCTGGGTGGGCGATTCCTGCTGGAACACGCTCGGATCGGTGGTGGCGGCTTCGCCGACGTCTTCCGTGCCACCGACCGCAAGACCAGCGAACTGGTCGCCGTCAAAGTGCTGAAGGACACCGTCGCGGTTGACCCCGAAGCCATCAAGAGGTTTCGGCGTGAGCTTCGGCTCCTCGAAGACCTGCACCACCCCAACGTTATTTCGGTGCTTGCCCACGGCGAGACCGACGACGACAACATCTGGTATGCGATGCCGTTGGCGCAGGGCAGCCTGACCGACTACGTCGACACGGTGGGCGGCCAAGCGCGATTGATCGTCGACATCATGCGTCAGATCTGCACGGGGCTCGGTTACGTCCATGATCGGGGCATCTATCACCGAGATCTCAAGCCGGCCAACGTTTTGCGGCTGAGCAACGGCGATTGGGCGGTATCGGATTTCGGGCTTGCCGTTGAGGCCGAGCGGCACACCGACCCGCTGACCTCAACGCTGCGACAAGGGTTGGGCACGTGGGTCTACACAGCACCGGAGCAGTGGCAACGGGCCCGAAGCGCCGACCACCGTTCCGACATCTACGGTCTGGGCAAGATCCTGCAGGAGCTCGTGACTCAGGACTTCCCAGTGAACAACGAGGTGGAGCCCGGCCCGCTGCGACCTGTCATCGAGACCGCGATCGCCAACTCGCCTGATCGCCGTTACCAGTCGATCGAGCACTTCATGAATGCACTCGAGCGTGCTGTTGATGCACACGAGGAATACGTGGCCAACGAGTCGAAGGAAGAGGCAGCGGAGCGCCTGCAGGACCGCATGCGCAGTCCGTCGGTCGCCGACGCGGACTTGATCGAGATGATCGAGTGGGCAGCCGCGTTGGATGAGTCCAGCCACGACGACATGCACGTGCTGACCCGAGTGCTGCCCTGGTGCACTCGAGGGTCCGTCAAATTCCTCTGGAGCGAACAGCGGGGCGCGTTCCAGCGCGTCTACCAGCGGTTCACCGACTTTCTGAGGCATGGGAACTTCTCGTTCGAGTACTGCGACGTGCTGGCTGACTTCACCCGCATTGTCGTGGCCGAGACGAAGGACTCCAGCGTGATGCGGATGAGCGTGGGCGCGCTCGCGTCGCTGGGGCCCCGCCACAACCGGTGGCACGTGCGTGACGTCCTGGTCAAGATCCTGCAGGAGGTCAAGTCTGACGAGATGGCCTCGGCAGCAGTGGAAGCGTTGCGGGCGGCCGACGCCGATGACGTCGAGTGGTCGATCAGCGATTTCGCGATCCGCACGCTGCCCCCCGCGATCCGTAGCGGCGTCGAGAAGCTGCGGCCTCCGAAGAGTTCCGCATCCTGAACCAGATCGCCTTGCCGACAACGTTTTCCACAAAAGGGGTAGCTTTATGAAAATCGACCAGTACGTCACCCTGCGACCCACCGTGACGGGCAATGCGTCCTTGCGCGAGCCGCAGATCGAGGCATACGAAACGCTCACCGGGCACGACTTCGACGCTCCCGAGGGCCGCGAAGTCTCCGTCGTGCTGCCGGTGGGCTGCGGGAAGTCAGGCCTCCTGGCTCTCACGCCGTTCGCCGCACAGTCTCACCGCGCACTGCTGGTCGCACCGAACCTCAAGATCGCCGACCAGCTGCTGAAGGATCTGACACCTAGCGACCCGAAGTTCTTCTACCTTAAGCGCAAAGTGTTGGACTCCGCGCCGTTCCCAGAGCCCGCAGAAATCCGAGGCACGTCGACCAACGTCACCGATCTCGAAGTGGCTGACATCGTGGTGACGAATATTCATCAGCTCCAGCGAGCCGAAAACACCTGGCTTGCAAAGCTTCCTGCCGACTTCTTCGATCTGATCATGTTCGACGAAGGCCATCACAACGTGGCCGAGAGCTGGGACACTCTGCGGCGGCACTTCCCGGACGCACGCATCGTGAACGTGAGCGCCACCCCCGGTCGTGCCGACGGGCGAATCATGGCCGGTGAAATCATCTACAGCTACCCCATCTCTCGCGCGGTGGAGAAGGGATACGTCAAGCGCATCAACGGCTACCGCCTCAACCCGACCACGCTGCACTACGTCCGGCGCCCTGACGACAACACCGAAGTCGAGGTGTCCTTGGAAGAGGTCCGCCGCCTCGGCGAGCGCGACGCAGGCTTCCGGCGCAGCGTCGTGAGCTCAGACGCCACCCTCACCACCATCGCCGAGGCCTCCCGCCAGAAATTGTTCGAGCTGCGGGAAAAGACCGGCGAGGCCAGGCTTAAGATCATTGCGGCGGCGTTGAACATGGAGCACTGCAAACAGGTCGTCGCCAAGTTCCGCGAACTGGGGCTCCGCGCCGACTTCGTTCACAGCCTGATCGAAGGCAAGAGCAAAGCGAACGAGCGAGTTTACCAGCGGTTGGAGAACCACGAACTCGACGTGATCGTACAGGTGCGCAAACTCGGTGAAGGATACGACCACCCGTATCTCAGCGTCGCCGCTGTCTTCAGCATCTTCAACAACCTCAGCCCTTTCATGCAGTTCGTGGGGCGCATCATGCGGGTGATTCCAGATGTTGACCCCTTCGATGCCGTCAACGATGGCGTCGTCGTTTTTCACGTCGGCGGCAACATCACCGGGGTCTGGAACGACTTCCAGGAGTTCGCCGAAGCAGACCAAGAGTTCTTCGCGCAGCTCATCGACGAGACCGTTGTTGAACCCCTGCCCACTCGCGAACCCCCACCTGGAGGTGGCCAGAACGCTCCGCTGCCGGTGATCACTGGCCAGGCCGACATCCAACTCGAAAACCTGACCCTGATCGCCCTCAGCGCCGACCCAGATGTTGCGCAGGCCCTGACCGTGCTCAAGGAAAAGGGTATCGACACCGGAGTCAAATTCGATCAGCTACAACGCGTCCAGCCCACCAAACAACAGACACGTCGATCCAAAAAGACCCTGCTCGACGATTTGGTGAAGAACGAGGCTGGCAAGTTTCTGGCCAAACACAGCCTCAATCGCGTTGGCCGCGAGCTGGACCGCACCCGGGAGAACTTCGTCACCGTGAAATCGGCCATCGACAGGCGGATCAAGACAATGGTTCCCAGCGGTGCCACCAATAGGAAGGATTACACCGCGGACGACTGCGACTACCTCATCGCGCGGTTGCCTCAGATCGTTGCTGCGGTCGAGGAGGAACTGCGACATGGGTAAGCCCCGCTCACTGCTGCGAACGCTGTCGATTGGCACGGCAGGACGACGGCACCCGTGTCGGTCAGACAAAAACCACGTGCTCAATAAGGGCGACCCGATACTTATCGTCAAGGTCGACCGTGACACTGCCCACTACTGCAGCGATTGCGCTCGAACGTTCATCAACACCGCCCGACAACAGCTGTCTGCCCTTGAAGAAGAGCTCGGGCGAACAACCCCGCCAAGCAGCTGACATCCAGAGTCGCACTCAGGATCCCGTCCACCTCTCTAATCGTCGGGGACAGCCTTACAGACCTCCGATGGTTCTGGCGTGCCAAGGCGGTAGTCCGTGATGTCGGGCTCGTCGACCACAGGTCCCATCGCAGTCGCGACTCTCGGCAGCGCGGAAAGCATTGTGAGAGCGTCGAAGCGGTCACGGTCGCGACTCATATCGTCGTAGACGATCTGAAGGTCCGAGGTGGGCAGTTGTTGCTGCAGTTCTTCGAAGGCTGCGGCTGCCGCGCCCGGCTCGGGCAGGCCCGACCGGACTACCCAGACATCTAGATCGCCAGGTGTGATAGCGGATGCAGCCAAGTGCGAGGTAGTCGATGAACGTCGCACCGACGAGCTCACGGCCGGCGACCACCACGAGGCCATGCTGACCCACGTCCACCTGGACAGCATCCCCAGCATCAGTGTGGCCTACAACGATCCGCATTTCAGCGCCCACGATGGGCTTAGGGCGTGACGAGCTCAAAGGCCGCCAGGACGTCGGTGAGGGCAGCGTCCATGTCTGCCAGCGTGATTGTGCTAATGCTGCTCAGGTCGGCGGTGAGCAAGTCCACCGTCGGGTCCGCTGCGATGCGGGCTTTGGCTTTGCGCAGGGCTTGTTCAATGACGGTTCGGGCGAACCGGCCGTTGGCGGCGACATCGATGAGCATGTGTGGTTCACCGGGGCGTGTACTTGGCGTGTTGCATAGCCACTCAGCGTTGCTGCTGAAGCGCGAAAGAGCGGAGGGTTCGATGGCCACATGGAACCGCGCTGCGAACAGCTCAGCGATCCGTACCAGGTCGTCGGTGTCGCAGGAGGTGAATTCGAGCTGGAACGGGAACCGTGACCGCAGTCCCGGGTTAGCGCTCAAAAGCCGGTTCATTGGGCTGGCGTAGCCAGCCATGGCGATCATTGTGTCGTGGCGATGGTCTTCTGCCCACTTCATGATGACGTCAACGGCGATGTGGCCGAAATCGCGCTCATTATCCGGTTTGTAGAGTTCGGGTGCCTCGTCGATGAACAGTGCACAGCCTTTGGCAGCTTGCAAGATCGCTGATGTTTTCTTCTCGGTGCCACCGATGTGCTCGTCGACAAGATCCTTGCGGGAGACTTCGATGAATTCTGGCGATTCGAGGATGCCCAGGCCGAAATACATCTCGCAAATCAGCCGTGCTATCGAGGTTTTCGCGGTCCCCGGCGGGCCGACCAGAGTCATGTGCAAGGTGTCGCGCTCACCGATCTGGACGCCGCGCTCGGCCATCTTCTGGTCGTAGACCTTGACGAACTTGAGTTCCTTGACATGCTCTTTGACGCGGCGGAGCCCAATGAATTCGTCGAGTTCGCGTTCGGCGCGCTCCAGCACACGTACGGCTTCCTTGCGTTGCCGGGCTCTGCGCAGGTCGGCCACGCTCGGTCCAGAGTCCGGGTCCCACCGATTGGACCGGGCGGCAATCACGTCTGGGGTCGTGACGGTGACGCCGTAGCCGGGGTCATCGAGCGCGGCGGCGGCGTCCGGGCGCAGTTGACCGTCTACGCTGGCTGCGCTGAACTCTTTGCGGGCGGCGGCCTCGTCCCCCAACGCGCGGTGGCACAAGCCGCGATATACGGCCGCCTCGGCCAGCAGGTGCGAGGTATCGATGCCGCTCTGGTCGAGCTTGGCCTGGTCGGCCTGCGTCACGACGGATGTCAATGTGGCCAGCGCCGCCTCGAACTGTCCCAGCCCGGTTTGGGCGATTCCTTTGAGCAGCCGTGTGGCGGCCTCCACGATTCCACCGCTGCTCGACGAGGCCTGCGAGGTCCACGTCAACAAGTCTGGCCAGCGGCGCGTCAGGAAAAACATTGTGGCCCCGATGAACCGGTGTATCTGCGCTTGCGCGGGCTCGACGGTGAGGTCAACCCCGTCGAGGATCTTTTCGGCCTGGTCGTAGTCGCCTTGGCTAACAAGTGTCGCCGCGTAGGCGATGGTGATCCCGGTCGGAGTGTGCGGGTAAAGGTCAATGAGGAATGGCGTAGACACGGTTGGCGCTAGCGCAGAATCTGCCAGGCCAATCCGACGCGTTTCGCGATGCAAAGTCGATAGCGCATCATATGCGCCGCGCATGGTGTTAAGGCTGACGTCGCCAGCAACCGCCAACCCCATCCACGCGTCGCACATGCCGGGATCCATGTCGGTGGCCTGCGTGAAGGCTTCGCGCGCTCCCGCGTGATCGGCCACGGGCCCACCGAAGCCCAGGCGGCTAATCCCGATGTCGAAATAGTCACGGGCACTCACTGGTGATAGTCCCTTGCTCGTGGTCGAGGTGGTGACGGAAATTCTACGGGCGACTCAGACAGCTCGAACGATCGCTGCTGCTCAGATGATGTATCTAGCGGCAGGCCGGGGTCCTCATCAGGGGTTGCCGACGGGGGCGCCTGGTGGCGACCCACGCCCTGGGCCGGGCGGCGCGGATGGCTCGGTAGCGATGGCAGCCCATCTGAGCCGGCCATCGGCGCCACCTCGCCTTGATCTGGTTCCCCTGGCTGGCCGTTGCTGAGGGCATTGGACGCCGCCAGGTGCGGGCTGGTGTCGCTGTCCGGGACGCCTTGTTGGGACCCGGGGTCTGAGCCGTTGCGGTGGTGGTGTCCGCGGATGTGCTGGACGGTCTTTTCGGTGATGACGGCGGGAATCACCACCTCTGGCGCGGCGGCCGCGGCGGCGCCTTCTGCCGCTGTGGCGCCGGCCCCCTCTGCTGCCGCAGCCGCGGCATGTCCACCTGCGGTCGCCGCGGCCTCGCTCGCCCCGGCCTTTTCTGCTGCCATCCGGGTGGTGGTGGCCCCGGTCGTCCGGGTCGCCGTGGTCTCCTCCTCACCGCGCATCCGGCTGGGCCGAGGTTTGACCGCATCGAACCCCGGCGTTGAGGTGTCGGCGTCGCCGTTAGAACCGTCATCGTCGCCGGCGCCATCGCTATCGCCGCGTCGCGCGACCCGTCGAAACAGCCCGCGCGCTTTGCGTCCCGCCTCGGCGTAATCGTTGTACTCATCGCGCACAGCGCCGCTTGTGGAGCACCACGCCCCAGTGATGTGGTGGGCGATCGTGCCCAAACTGTCTGTGTAGAAATGCTTGTCGATGTAATGGAACAAGAAGATGCCTACGACCGAACCCAGGCTCACCAACAACAGGCGCGGGACCGCGGTGGCGCCATGCCCCAGTTGCGGCGTGGTGAGCGCCCACCCCATCCCGACCGCACTCAACGCCAAAAAGACAGTGAAGATCATCATCTCGACGCCATGCAACAACACCTGCGAGACGCAGCGCACCGCGTATTTCTTGCCGCGCTGCCAACCGCTCATGCCGACCATCGCCGCGGGAACCACCACGATGCAGTAGTAGGTGGCTTTGGCACCGACCAGCAACGTGCTCACCCCGACGTACCAGATGAACAGGCCGATCCAAAACGCGGCGAACAAGAACACCAGCCCCAGCACAAAGTCGTTGGCCCCCAATTGTTGAGCGTGCGCCAAGGCTTGGGGAGCACCGCATCCGGCCATCGCGTGCGCCGGTCCAGGACCTTGGCTATGCGCGGCCAAGATGGCCTGGGACCAGGCCTGGCGGCAGGTGCCCACATCATCAACGACCATGCCGAAGTTCTGTAACTGTAGAGCTGGTCGCGCCGTCGAAGACACCAGCTGCGCCAGCAGGGCGTCGAGCTGGGTATCCAATGACTGGCCCGGAGCGTACGAACTCTGGCGGGCGTCCTGGGCGATCTGAAAGCCTGTCGCTCGACCCATGCCCAGCAGGCCGTGATCGCTGACTAGATCGTCAATGGGGTCACGAAAGACCGTCCACACCAATGCAGCTAGCACCGCGGCGGTGCCTAGCAGATTGCGGGCCTGGGCCGGCCGCCCTCGCTGTTGGTGATACCCCGCCAACACCACACAAACCGCGACCGCCAATGGCCCCAGCCACATCTGGTTGACGAGCATGTTCACTGTAGCGAAAACGGGGCGCCCGATTTGAACGAGGGCCAAGAGCCACGAGCTCGACATTGCAAATCGCAGAAGCCACAGCGCAATCCCGATAGCGAATACGACAAGAGCAGCTTCATTGGTCAGCCACCAGGCTGCGGTGGTATGCGCGATCGCGGTTTGGGTGGCTTTGACGATCCACGACCCCCACGATTCGGGATCGAACGCGCTGACGTGTTGGCCGTTGTTGAAGGTGGCTTCGGTGGTATCGACCATCGAGAGGAAGTAGTCAGCGATCGGCACGTTGTCCAAGTCATGCAGTCCCGTCCACCCCAGAGCAGCGGCACCCACCGCCGCCGAGGCTTTAGGTGCGGCCACCACCGCCCACAGACACAGCACGTAGACACCTGTCATCGCGCCGATCACGCGGCGCAACCGTGGGTGCTCAACTAGCCAGACTGCGAGGGAATCGCTGGCAGTCATGCGATCACCGATGCGGTGCTATCGAATGCGCGTGCCTGCTCTTCGGTTGGCGCGCCGAAAAATTGAACGCGTGCGGGACGTCCAAGTTCGTCGACTAAGAATCCCTCGCCGAGTCGGGCACGATCGACCGCCCCGGCCTCGGTGGCGTAGCCGCCCCATTCCCCGCGATCAGAGAACACGTCTTCATCAGCGGTGGAGCCAGGACTGGTGTCCTCGCTTAGTGCGCTGACAAGCTCTGGATACATTTCTGGGTCGATGCGCGCCCACTTCAGTGTCGCGTAGGCCAGTTCAGGGTCTTGAACACGAAAGATCCATTTTTGTGTGACAAACTCATCCCCCATGCGGGCAAGGTCCCTGAAATCCTGTGTGATGAACCAGATTCCACTCGCGTGCTTACGGCCCCGCCGAGTGAATTTGTGCGCAATGCGTGCCGTGGTGGGAAAGGCAAGCAGTTCGGCGCACTCCTCGAAGATCATGACGTCGAATACGTCGAGGCGGTCGAACATGTATCGCTGCTCTAGCTCAATGAGCAGGCCATAGATAGCCATTCCGGCGCGCTGGGTCCCCGACAGTTTCGCGTAGAGATCGGCGTTGGTGAGATCCTCGGTGCTGGGCAAGCCCAGGTTGCCGGTCAGGTAGACCGTGGCCGGGGAGTCTTCTGGCCGGTAGGGCGGCAAGTGGTCATCGAAAAGCCCGGGAAAATCCTCCTGGGCTGTTTCTAAGCGCAGCAGCAACTCGTCGTTGTCGGCGTCCGGCTGTGAACGCAGATAGTCCAGCAGTGTGCGGTGGCTCGTAATCCCTTGCCTGGCCCGGGTTTCCGGTCGCACCAAACGTCGGTAACGCTTGGCAAGCAGGCTGTCATAAGACAGCCCAATCCAGGGCAGGATGTGCGAGGCCGCGATGCGCCCTGCCAGGTGCGCTGGGAAGATCACCAGCGGGTCATACAAGTACTGCGGCGTTGTCGGGTCGATGAACCGTACACCCTCGATGGGTGTGAGGGCCTGCTTCCATTCAGCGATTGTGTCTGGCTCGAACACCACAACGCGTCCGCCACGCAGGATCAGTTCATACGCCGAGAGTTTGGTGCGGTTGGACTTCCCGCCGCCGGGATCGCCGACGACGGCCAGCCCGGTGTTCTTGTTTCGGCGCGCAGTTCCCTCGGGATCGTGAAGGATGATCGCCGGTCGCATCGTGGTCTGGTCGATGGCCAGCGCACTGCCCTTGACGTTGCCCACGCGGCCCGAAATCAGCGGCAAGAACAGCGACCACTTATGTGCGCTGGTGGGATTGCGAAATTCATCGAGCGGGCAGGTGTTTTCACTTCCGGTATTGAATGCCTTCCACAGCAACGCCTGGGCGCCACGGTGGCGTTTGACAGCGATGCCGACTGTGTCAAGCTCCTGGCGGACCTGTTTGACCGCATCCTCCAAGACCCGCGGTGAGTCGGCACCGACCGCAATCATCACCGTGTGGTCAAGCTCGCGTTCGGCGGGATTGCCGTTCAGATGCGATGTGTAGGCCCGCGTGCGCGCTAGCTTCCTTGGCAATTCGTCGTTTTCAGCTCCGCGGTGACCACGCTGACGCATCTGGTCTTTGATGTTTTTGGTGTAGCGGAAATTGCGGGCTTGCGCATCCTGGGGTGTGCGAATGTAAATATGTTGGGTCCACTCAATACTGGCCTGGGTGTTCACGTTGAGCAGCGCATTCAGATACGAAGCGCGTGGAAAGGCCAGGCCTGTCTCCGGGAAGTGCTCGACGGTCAAAAACGACTGGTAGCTCGATCTGCAGGTGGGCTCGTGGGGATCATAGACGCGAACCAAGGCTTTGAAACTGGGTCGCCACCATGGCCGCCCGGCGTTGTCGCCTTCATCGAAAGCGATGGTAGGGAAATCGTGAGCGCTCAGTGAGGACGGCCCCGTGCTGGCCGCTGGCATCGGCTCATGGATGACGCCGAGCATGGCGCGATGTCGCCGATACCAATGGATTTGCGCTGGACTAGCCGCGCGAACGTGAAACTCATCAGGTAGGGCACCACAGATCTGGCGGGCAACACTGGCGTAGTGCTGAATCGATGTGCTTGAGTCTTTGTCACGCCCGCTGACCCAGTCCCAAGCCCGCCTGCCCTGTCCGAGCGGTGTGCGTCCCGCGGTGCCAGCATCGACTGGCACCGTTAGCCAAAACCGTGGGCGCACGGGACCGCGATATCCCTTGGTGATCCACTTGTTCGCTTGGGCGATAGTTGGGACCCAGTGCTTGCACTGCCCAATCCATGTCGACTTGTTGGTGTGCGGACCCACCATTGCCCGCATGATGGCGTTTTGGTCCTCGGCGACCAGCAACCCGCGCACTTGCGAGCCTGAGGGCAGGTAGCGCCCCAAGTTCCGCGTCAGCCTGGCGGCTCGCCGGTGGACGTCAAGCGAGCGCATATTGACCGACAAACCATCGATCAAGAATTCGGCATAGACGCCTCCGCCGGTGAAGACCAGATTGTCCTCGACACGTTCAGGAGGGTCAAAACTGGAGTCAACACGCAGCTTCCTCTCAGCGGCACGAGGCTGCGAGGTGATCAGGTGAGGTGGCCGAATAGTGTTGCGGGCAAAAACGAGACGTGCTGAAAGAGATGGACGTCCCTTGGGCAAAAGTAGCCGCATCAGCCCAACGGTCACCACACAGAGCACCACCCCGCCGGCGAGGACCGGAAGCGTGGTTCCGGCGGGCTGGCTGTCGACCCATAGCAGCGTGGGACCCGCGATCGCGGCAATGGCCACCCATTCCACCCCGCGGTAGGGCCCGCCGGGCCATTCCTGCCCGGGAGCGGCTTCCCCGATCTGGATGTCGATGTCGCGGATGCCCGACCACGCTTCGGCCTTGTCGACGGGCCGTGGTGGGGCAACTGGGCCGGTGGTCACCATCCGCGGGTATTGGAGTGGCCAACGCTGCCGGGCAGGTGCTCAAATTCCTGGTTACCGCGCTGATACAGCCCGACGATGTGGGCTACGACAACTGCAAGAGCCACCCCGCCGGCGATTGCCGACAATCCGGCACCGGTGCCGCGCTTCCAATGGTCTCTCATACCGCGCACGATGCCGCTGCCCAGGAAGTATGTGCCGCCGACTGCGACGATGATGTAAAGCACTTCGTGGCTCATGTTGATCACGCCGGCCCCGGCAGCCACATTTGTCGTGTGGGTAGCCAACGTCTGTAATGTTAGCTGTCTAATCATGATCAATCCCTCTTTCTCTCAACGTGAGTGATGGTCAGTGCGGTGCTACCGCCGTGGTGGGCACCGGTGTCGGTGTCGCGTCAGCCAACAGCGGGATCGCGTCGATCTGGGCAACAAACCAGGTGCCGCCCACCGAACGCAGCGTCAGGGAATAAGACAGCGATACGAGGGTGTAATCGGATCGGCGCGCCGAAACATCGATGTGCGTGGCTAATTCGTTGTTATCGGAGGGAGCATCGGGTGGAGTGTTGTCGGCCTGAGCAGCAGTCACTGTGGCCGAGGAGTACGACCCTACGGCTGTGATGCCCGAGTCGGTGGTGATAAACCGTTCCAGTCCACCCGAGGTGGTTAAAAACGACGTCGCAAACCCAGACAGCATCGTAAAAAGTGGGCTGTTGGCAGCGATTGGTGCTGAATAGCCCAGCGGCACATAGGCTCCCGGAGGCGGCATATCGACTCTGCTGATCCGATCAAGAGCCTGAATGCCCATATCCCGGTATACCGCCACCGGCAGCTGGTAGAAAGCCGTCGTCGGCGGCGCCGACGGGTAGGGCAGTTCGTCGATTTGAACCTTCACGCTATAGAGCACGATGTCGTTGGAAGAGGTCTTGCGCTTAGATGCCCACGCCGCCGGGTTCGACACCGTCATCGACGATGTCGTGGGCAACTCGTACTTTTGTCCCCCGGGAAAGCAGCGTGTCAAATTCGAAGCACCCGAGGTGGTTCCGACAAGTAGCCCTTTCACGCAATTCACGGCGAAAGCCTTCACGGGATCGGTCTCGTTGATCACGTCGCGGGCCACCGCCGCCACTGGTGCTGGTTCAGGGGGAAAGACAAACCCCCACAGCAGGGCGATACCGTTGATGGACGAACTGGCCACAAGAATCACAAGAGCGACCCGGCCGGCGCTGTGGCCCAGCACCGTGATGCGCTTCTTCCATACGTTGCTGATTCTCACCACATCGTCCTCATGTCGCCTGGTGCCCAATGACTTTGATGCTCGACACCGCGAAGGTTCCATCACTGGGATCGGTGTCGTGTCCCGACCCAAAGCCGGTCGGGTCAGGCCCGTTGGTCGGTTCCGGGCCGGTGGCCGGGGTGGGCCCACCCAGGATTCCGCCGAACGGTCCGCCGTCTGGGGCCGACACGCTGGGCTGGGGGGCTGCGACCGGACGGCTGGTGTGCCGAATGATCACAGTGATTTTTGAGGCGCTGATCCCGGGAATCAGTTTGACCGCTTCGCCGTGAGCATTGCCGGTGTCCTGGTCGACGACCGTGTGCGCAGTGTCATTGAACTGCCACTGCAGCAACGTGACCACCCGATGCTGTAGCCATGGGTCACCGCCGGACCCCTGGGCCGCAGCAGTATCCCCCGGCACGATACTGACCGCCGTGATCACGTAAGCGCGTTCGATTCCGGCGGGCCCGAGCGTGATATAGAGCGGTTGTCCATCCGTATGCCGCACGCAGATCCACGGCGATGGCTTGTCGGGATCGGCAATCGATTTCGCCGAAGTTGAGGCGCCCGCCGGGCAGTCGGCTGAGGCGGTAAACGGCAGTGGGTGATCGCCGCCATCAGCAGGAGTCGGCGCTGGTGCTGCCGCCATTGTCGGTGCGGGGCCCGATTTGACTGCGTGCTGGCGCAGACTCGGCGAAGGGTTGTCGGGACCTGAGAGTGTGACGCCCAGCGTGGTTATCACCGTTGCCAACAACACGACGCCAGCGAACGCGCCGAGTACCCACGGCGTAAATCGGCGCGTACGCCGCTCCGCCTCGTGATCTAAATCAGCGTCGGCACCGGGGCTTTCGTTTTCTGCCGAGTCGGTGTGGTCGTCGCCGTCGGAAACGAACGCACCCGCAAAGGCGTCGGCACTTTGATCCTCGCCGAAGGGTGCGGCGTCGTTGTCGCTGATCGCGCCATCATCATCGGGATGCTCGTCGGCTGACTCCCCGGCCGCGCCGCTGTCGAGGGTGTCTTGGTCGTGTTCTGCATCGGCGTCGAGATTCACCCCAATCTGACGCAGCCATTGCTGATCAGAAACCGAGCTCACGGCCGCCGCCGCCCCGAACGGTGCCCGCTAGCCCGGCGCGGCGTGAATTTGCGCCGGTGATGGTAGGTGGCCGGCAAACGCTGCACACGCGGCAATGCCGTCGCCGAAACCTTGACATAGCCGTCGTCGCGGTCAGAGGCCAAGCCGGTGTCCTCACCGCGCACCACATACATGCGTTCGCGATGAGCAATTACCGGCGGCAGCGGTGTGGATGGCGCCGCCTGCGGTGGGCCTTGGGGAGCGGTCCGGCTCCAGTCCTGCTTAAGACGCTCCTCGTCGGCCGCCCCTCGGGCGCGGTGTGCGCCTATTAGCTTGGCCGCTCCCCACAAGCACGCCGCCGCGACCAGCAACGGAGCGAGTTTGATGAGCAGTTCGACGATCGCCAACACGATCGCGGCGATGACTGTCATCAGCACTGCGGCCGTCGCCACAAGCCCCTTCATCGCGGTGTCCCTTCGTCGTCTCGGCGCCGCTAAATCGGGTGGGCGCCTATGCACGCAACCATAAGCGGTAATAGGCAAGGTTGTCCACATGGTTAGACGATAATGGTTGCGTTTAGGTAGTTTTGTGGGCGTGATTGCACCTAATGATGGGCCAGCGCGACTCGACTACTTCGTCTCTGAACGGCTGGCGGTCCTGCACATGTCCCGTGTCGAACTGGCCCGCCGCGGCGGACCCAACCGCTCGACACTGCACAAATCCAGTAACGGCTCACGCACCATGTCGCTGGCCACGCTGGCCCGACTCGATGAGGCGCTCGGGTGGGCCCACGGGTCGTCAAGGGCGATCCTTGACGGCGGGGTCCCAGCCACACCACCGCCCCAAGACACCCACGTACACACCGTTTTGCACGCCGTCGAAGGCCTCGTCGAGCAATGCCACTCAATCTTGGCCGACGCCCGTCAGCTGCTCACCGAACTCCTGACAAGCCGGGACCCGGCCGAGCATGCCCGCTGACATTTTCGACGACCAACGCCGAGCATGGATAGCCGCACACGCTGGGATATTTGTCTTCCAAAAGCGTCGCGCCGAGCTGCTCGCCAAAAAGATTCGCGCTCGCACACGCAGCCATGTTGGTGCCCGACCCGACCCACACGACGACGTCGTCGCCCTGCCACTACCGATGCGCTCCGCCACCTCAGCCAGCGGATCATTTGAAGTCGCACTGGTGCTAACCTGTGCGGCCATCGCGCCGCTGGGCTGGTTGGCCGGCAAACTCGCCTACGGACTAATCGTCACGCTCATCCCCGAGCGGCTCCGCGCTTACCCGATACCGGCACTGCTCTGGGGCGCCGCGCTCGCAGCGCTGCCCTTGCCGTTCTATAACCCCTCCCCTAGTCTCTGGGGCGAGCTGATCATCCCCTGGCTTCTAACACAACTGCCCGCAACCCTGCTCACCGCAGCCGTCTGCGGGGTCCTCGAAGGCTGGCTAGCCGTGGAAGGATCCAGCGACTGGTGGCCACTGACACCCCAAGCTGTCGAGGTTGACGACGACCTCATTCTCGGGCCGACGCTGCCCATCACCACCGTCTTAGATCCACTCCCCGAACCGGGCTCCGCCCGCCGCATACCGCCATCCCTGCACGCGCGCCGGCGAACCCCACCACCTATCCACTGGGTCCCCATCCTTGGCGGGACTGCGGTCATCGCAGCGATCTCCATCTGGTGTCTCATTTGCGCAATCAGCGTCCTGTTCGGCTCCACCAACCAGCACCTCGACACGGTCAGCTCCCGGTCAACCTCGATGCAGCTATTCGCGAACTGAGTTCGCTGCTCGGGGCCAACTCTGGCGCGCTGATGCCTACACCGCTTTGCAAAAATTGGGGTGTGAGCGGGGGGTGGCGGCACAGATACGGTTCAAGGTATGGATCGGGGTACGACCGTAGACGCAGTTGTGCATCGGGTGTTAGCCGCGCTCGAGCGAGCTGGCCAGGTTTGTGACACGCCGCCGGGTTCGCAGTCGCTCGAGGCGATGCGGCAACAGATCATTGCCATGCTCAGCGATCCGCCGTGGTATCTCAACACCTCGGCCGGGCAAGTGCTGTTCTTGAAGATCCTGCGTCAAATCGCCTCAGACGCAAGCGATATCGTGAAAAACACGCGTCAGGACCCAGGGTCATGTGAGGGCAACATTCGTCGGTAGGTCCGCAGCTGGAGTGCTACTGCGGACACGGCCAGCGTCGAGAAACGCTTGATCGCGTCGACAGCAAATTAGTTGCAGCACAGGCAGATTACACGGTGCAGCTACCCGGAGCTGCCCAGCGGTCGCACTTGGGAAGCTGGACGCGAGCACCGAGACCAATGCGTCAGTCATAGATTGCGCCCGTCGCGGCAACCGCCCGTCAACCCCACTGCGCCTTTTTGATTCGCCGCTGAACCGCCTGGTCGAACAGAGCCAGGAACTCGGTCCAGTCTGGAATATGAACTCGCTCGCCAGCCGTGCCGCGCTGCAACAGCTGGGCTTCTTCCCGGCTTTGGGGAAGCAGTTCCTGCCAACCGATCGCCTGGCCGAATTGCGACGATTGGCCCCGACTCCCCCCTGTGGGCTCATAGGCTTCGGTACGTCGGGTTGTCTCTCCCAGCCAATGTGAGGCCTGTTCGAGCAAATGGCGCTCGTGAGCTCCATACATGATCAGCGTGCCCGGAAACATCTCCCGCAGCGCTTCAGCGTACTTGGACCCAAATACAACGTCGAAATGCGCCGACGCCTGCACCGTCGCCAAGATGTTGACACCCAGTCCCGCTGACTCCCCCACGTAGGTCAACAGATCCGGCAACGGACATGAGTTACATACCTCGTCGAGTTCCAGCAGCAGCGGATGCGTCAGTTGATGATTGGCCATCTTGCGGCGGAAATGACGCACGATGGAATCGATCAGAGCCACCGCGGCTCCGGCGACCGAGCCGGTGTTCGGGGCGATCACAAACAATGTGGCGTCCGGCTCATCAAGCATGTGGACGTCGAATGACTCCACAGCGACACGTTCGACCGCGCTCAAGTACGGTGCTCCCTCGTCGGCGCTCAAACCCAAGCGCAGCCACGGTGTTACGGCCTTGGACACCGTGATCTTGATGCTGTCACGCAGCCGGGAATCCATCCCGGCGATAACAGAATACAGCGGGGCCGCGAGTTTCGGTTGTTCGCAAAGCCCGTAAGCGGTCAGCCACGACGGGCGTCCGAGCTCGGGGATGGGTTGGTCGCCGCCGGTTTCGTCGATACCGAAATCCTGCACGGCATCGAGCACCCAGGGCATTCCCAAACTGTTGCCCTGCGGGCTGGCCGCGTACAGCAGGCATGCCAACGGCGGTGCGGCCTGACTTTCCCAAAGCCCGCCCGCAGCAACAGCGTTGCCGCCCGATGCGCCACTGAAACCCACGCCCGAGGTCGCGAGCATGGTCTCAGCAACGGTCAGTGCTTCATGGGCGCTGGCGATCGTGCGGGTCGGGTCGGTGACCATACGCCTAACCCCGGCCGGCCATACCTCAGTGTGCTCAGGCCGCAGATCAATCACACCGGTAATCCCGATATTGCGTCGTGTTAGAACAAGCTCTGCCAGGTCGGGTTTCGACGACACCAAAACTTCCGGCCCAGGATGCACGAGCGCCGCCGGGGCCAAAATCCTGCGTGTTTTACCCGTACGTGTTGGTGCGCTTACCAGAATGTGAGGTGCTGTCTCCGCACGCACGGCAACGTTTTGGCGATTGTAGGTGAGGCCGCAGTACGGGGTGTACGGTTCGTTGACCACTACGTCATCATGGGCGCCACTGGCCGCGAACGTCTATCAAAGCAGCGACATTCGCGATCGCCGGACGTAGGTCACTGCGGCGGAAGCTTCGGGTTTACACCGCCGCTGCCGAGTGGAGCGCCGTCGCCAGTATCCGGTTCACCGTTGTGTGGTGCAGCTTGAGTTCCTCTGAGATTTCACCCGGCTTTTGCCCGTCAGCGTGGCGGCGCAGCACAGCGTCAATGATTTCTGCAGGCTGCTTGGTTCTTTTCGATGCCATCACTGTGCGTACGGCGTGTTCATGACGCTCTCGCGGGGGCACAGCGGCGTCCACTCTTGGAACCGATGACAGCGACCGGTCCGGCTCGACCGCCACCATGGCCCTATCACGCTCACCTGCTGAGGACCCAGCGACTGGCAGAGGTGTCGCCGACAGGGACACCGGGACGTCCTCCTCGACGAGGGCCGGCGGCGCCTCGGCGCGGCTGTGTAGGAGCCGGGTCAGGGCTACCAGCGCAACGGTGGCCTGCGCGGTCGTGACGTCAATGATCAGCGGCCACAACCATGCCAAGCTTGGGCGGATACCGCACCGGATAGCCAAGCTGCACAACGCATCAAATGACAGGCGAAACGCACCGGCCCCCAGTAACAGCGTCATGATCACCGCCGCCCAGAACGTCAAGGTGGGCCGGCGGTGCACCTTGATGAGCAGCGAGAGCCCTTCCGTGGACCCGAGCAATACCAGAGGTGGGGCCGTGGCCACCGCGGCCGCCAGCGCCGGGGCGACGTGATCGGCCTGCACGATCGCGTGTAACGCGTTGCCAGCGATCGAGGCCGCGCTTGCTCCTATCAACACCACCCAAAAGAAACGCACTGCGCGCCGGTGGGTTTTCGGATCGGTATCGGCGGGAGTGCTGCGGGCGCTATCGCAAGCCATACCCGCAATCGTGCACTCCCACCCCGGTATTCGTCTACCAAAGTCAGCCACATTGGGAGGATCGATTACCGCAGATAAGCATCCTCGTTGCGGAATGTCACAGACCTCAACGTGGTGCGAAAACGCTGTGTTTTCACGGTGATTCGCTCGCCCCGCTGTTCGATACGGATATCGGGTGCAGCGCTGGCGGGCACATCGCCGACCGTGATCGATGTGCGCGCGGGTGGGTAGTTGTTGACGCGACCATTGTGTACCACCATCGTCGGAGGACGTGGCGGCTGGGCTGTGACGTCGCGCGTCGTCCAGATCCGTGGGGAAGCAGACGTCATTGTCCAACGCCCAGTGGGGTCGTAAACGGCGACCTGTTCGCCTGCTGCGGCCGCCCGGCGAATCAGCCGTTTCACCGCCTGGTCATCATCGGCGTGCAGAGCAATTCGGGTGGGGGCCGCGGGATCTGATATCGGCATCAACAGCATAGCGTCTCGCAGTTCACCCAGCAGAACACCCGATGCGCCGGCTACGACAGCTGTGTTGAGTTCGGTAGTTACTGGCGTTGATGGCAACCTCAGCCGCCTGCACCCAGGCAAGGTCAGCGCCAACGCTTCCCACTGTCGGCCCGCCATCGGGTTGAGCACCAGCCGCGGCGAGCTGGCAAGCGGTTGCACGGTGGTCAACCGGACGAGGGCTGAAGCCCGCACGCCGGCAGGATCGCTGCGCAACGCGATCACCAGGGTCGTGTGGTCGCTCTGGTAGGCCCACACGTCGTCGAGTTGAGCAGAGCGCACGTCACTGGCGCTGAAGAAATACGCTGTGACATAGGCCTTCCCGCCGCGCTGCAGATTCGTCCAGCGGTCCTGGTAAGAAGCTGTCGCGTTTTCGGGCCCACCCAGGCTGGCCGCTACCGCGTCGTTCATCTGCGCTGCGGTCAAAAGCCTTGCACGACAGTTTGTTTGGCACAGCGCTCTGGTGATGCGCTGAGAAGCCGCCACCGCCGCGCCGATCGTGTCTCGCCGCCACAGCAGTCCAGGCAGAATGCGGTCGCTGCGCGTATCGAAGCGGACTACCAACGTCACGCTACGCTGACCGGCCGCCGGCAGCCCCCGTAGCGCCGCTTCATACAGTTCGGCATAGTTGTCTCTGGCTGTGCGGCTGCCCTCGCAGATGATGTCGACATCAACACTCAACCCGCAGCGCTGCATCTCTTGTGCGATTACGCTAATCGGCACGGTATTAAGTGTTTTGGTGTGGTCGGCGTGCAATAGGGTGGGGATGTAAGGCTTGCCCAGCACAGTGATCATCGTGGACACGGTGTGCCCGTCGATCACAACACCGACTGTGTGCTCGTTGAGGGTGACATCGACCGGTTGAGGCAGCTGGAGTCTGCGCACCCGGCGGCGCGTCCAGGACATGGCCCGCCACGCCCACTGCCACACGGTGCGCTCCCGGAAGGTCAGCACACAGATCACCAGTCCGGTCGCGGCGCCGCTGGCGACGGCGATCGGCCACGAATCCAGCGTGGCGCTCAGTGCCAGCGCAACCAGACCTGCGACCACTTCGCCGGTGACCACGGCGCGGGGTGCGATACGGGCCGAGACAAACCGTTGCTTCATCAGATTCGCTCCCTGCGACGCGAGACGGTCAGGCCCACAGCAAGTCCCAATACGCTGACGACGGCGAGACCGGTGATGGCCATCGCGACCCAGCCCGGACGTGCGTCGCGTGGCGGGGGCGGGGCCGGCACTTTCAACTGGGCGCGCTGAACCCCGGGGGCAAACGTCTCACCCGGCGGCACATCCCAGGTCAGCGCCGCAACGGGGTCCACAGTTCCATAACCGACCACGTTGTCACGTCCACCAGCGGGAGGGTGCGCGGTGGCCTCTAACCGGTGGATCACTTGATGGGCTGTCAGGTTGGGAAATTTGGCCCGCACCAAAGCCGCCACTCCCCCGACGAACGCCGAGCTAAACGAGCTACCAGCGATAGGGTGCAGCTTGTCGTCATCGACTGAACCGTTGATCACCTGCCCGCTCGTCGACAGCCCCACGATGTCGGCTCCCGGCGCAGCCAGTCCTACCCACGGGCCGTGCAATGAGGCGGCGTCGCCGCTGGCGGGAACGCCGGTCGAATCGGTGGCCGACACCGCCAACGCGTAGTCGCTAAACCATGCTGGGGTGGCGATCGTTTTGACTGACGACCACCCCCGAGTGGGATCACCCGGTAATGGGTCCGGGTTTTGCCCATTGCAGCCCTGGGCATGAACGTTGCCCGCCGCGGTCACGATCACCACGTCGCGGTCAACCGCGGCATAGTGGACCGCGTCGGCCAAGGCGCTTTGATCCTGGGGCTTGGCTGTCGAGATGCACGACACCACACTGATGTTGATCACTTTGACGCCCAGATTCGCCGCGTGCACGATCGCGCGAGCCAACGAATTGATGTCACCGGCGCGGCGAACATCCTCGGGGTTGTCGACCACGCCGGGATCAACCAGGCCGAAAGTCTGCGCGGTCTGGCGAATCGACAGCAGCACCGCGTCTGGGGCGATGCCGATCAGCCCGTCTGGACCACCACCGGGCGACGGTTCCAGCGGCGCCGGCCCGCGAGCGTGGCCGAGAGTAACCGGAGACGGCGGCATACCCACCCATGATGGCTCGTCGGGCGGCGGCGGCGGCGGCGGTGGTGGCGGCGGCGGCGCCACCGTTTGGGTCACCGTGACCGTCGGCGGAGGCGGTGGCGGTGGAATCGCGCGCGGCGGCGGAGCCCCGGCCGGCGGGGCCGCAGGCGCCGCCCACGCCGGCTTGGGGACCAGTGCGAGCCCTGAAGGCGCCGCCCCAATCAGTGAAGCCACTACTGTGCCGTGCCCGTCGCAATCCGATAAGCCGTCGCCAAACGGGCCCATGACATAGTCCCCGCCAGAAACTAGGTGCGGCAGCCGAGGTTGTGCAGCCACGCCGGTATCGATAACCCCGACGACCACGCCAACACCGGTGGATTCTTTCCACGCTTCTGGCATGTTCATCAGCTGCAGCGCCGCGGGCAACTCACGCAAATCACTGCCGGGCAACACGCCGGTTGTTGTGCACGCCGCGATCTGGCGCATCGGCTGATCCGGCCCGGGTGCGGGATCGGGCGGGGGTGGCCCAGGCGGCACCACCGGGGGATCAATCGCGCCGGCCACGCCGCCAGATACGGCAACCAGTGCTGCGGCGAGCCCGATCGCGCCCAGCGTACTCACGGCTTTAATCATCAGCCGTGGACCGCATTTCGTACCACCCACAGCAGATTCAGCAGCCAGATCGCCCATGGCACAACGAAAATCAGCAGAATGTACTCGCTGACTTCGACGGCGCGGTTTACCGGTGCGCTGATCCGCGCATTGGGCACCACCAGCGCTCCAAGCAGGCCCGCCCCGGCCAACATTAGCGCTGCGCCAACACATATCAGGGTGACAACCGGCGAAGCCGGGTTGGGAGCGCTTGCGTATCGTCCGATCACCACCGCTACCGCGACGACCGCACCAACGGCCAGCATCACCGATTGATTGCGATCAACAAACGAGCGCGCCCGGAGCAGAAAGATTGCGCAAATCCCCAACGTGAATGCCAAAAACCGCCACCCGCCGCCAGTTTCGGGCATCACTGCATAGCGCGCGGCCGCCACCAACACCACAGCGCCGCCAGCCAGCAGACCCGTCACGATGGCGGTGCCGCGCCGAGCCCACGTCGCGATCTGCTCAACGGTTTCATTGCCCGGACGCTCCACCGGCGACACCGTGTTTAGGGCAGCGCCTTCTCGAGTCTCAAACACCCCCCGGTTAGTGACCGAAGGAAACCATGGCCCGGGCACTCCGGCCCCCACGATCCCGATGCTGGTTGCAAACGTCACTAGCACCAGGTCCGCTACCAAGAAGACGACCGCCAGATGCGCTGGCAGCACTCGCCAACCGCTGGCGTGGATCGCCGCCACCGCGCCCGCAGATAACCCGACCACAGCCATCCCCGCAAACACAGTCAGATAGCGGCCGGTCAGCATCGTCAATGCCGCCACGCCGGCCAACACGGTGGCCGTCGCGGCCACCACATGCCAGCCACCGGGTGGTCCCGGCACCGACATCGCCGCGCCTGCACCGGCGCAAATCAGCGCCGACCACACCAGGAAGTCCGCCGATCGGCGTCGCTGCTCATCTCGTGCCCGCGTCGCCGCCCTCGCCGACACCAAGAAAACGGCGGCTAATCCCCACGACACCGCCGCGGGCAGCCAGCCGTGCTGTTGCCACCACAACTGCGCCAACATCACCTCGGCCCACGCGACCAGCGCTGCGAAAAGCCCCCCGGCTACCCGACGCGCGACCGTGACATCGACTGTGGCGAACTGCTGGCGTGCTGAACGAGCCAGCGCCGTCGACACCTCCTCAATGACAGGTGCGAAGCGTTCGGTGGCGTCAGTAGGCAAGAGACACAACAAGTCCCCGTCGTAGACACGGCTGTCATCAAGGGATCGCTGCGGATCGAGCGGAGTGGCGTCTGCACGGCACAGTTGAAAGGTCAACGTGTCATCAAGAGGTGCCCGCCCGCGATCTTTGAGAATCGCATTGACCCGCGGGATGAGGTCCTCGATCACCGCAATCAACGCCACCCCAGCAGGCAGGACGTAATCGATGAGCGTGTCATCCCCGACCAGCAAATGAACCTTGCACAGCCGAGGGACTTCCGGCGCCTGTTGTGCGGAATTGGCGGTGGTCATCGGGCATCGGCCGCTGTCGAGAACCCTGCCGCCAATGCGGCGGCGGTCTTAAGCACCGCCCTGGCGGTCTTAGGGTTGACCCTTCGAAGGTCCAACTCGCCCGCCGAGGCGATGTGGGGGTCAAAGGGTACCTCGATAATGCGATCGTTTTTGACCCAGCTCCCGAAATGCTCCCTGAGTGTGGCGACCAGTTTGGCCGCCTCCTTACGATCCTTCCGATTGCGCGCCGGGCGAATGTGGTTGATCACCAACACTGTTCGCGACAGCAACTGGTGATAGCCTTCGTCGCGCAACCACTCGAAATTGGTGCTCGCGCCTTCGGCGCCGTCCGGGACGGCCGAGGCCACCATCAACACCGCATCGGCGCGCTCGAACACACCCTTCATCACCTCGTGTTCGAGATCGACACCGCAGTCAACGAAAAGCACACTGTAGAACCGTTGTAGACGCATATGGCCCTTGCTGAACTCATCAGCGGTCAACCCCTCCCCGCGAGCGCCTCCATGGCGCGGGGAAGCCACAACGTCTAAACCAACTTGGTTGTGGCCCGTCAAGGCCCCAACATCGGCGTAGCGATGAAGATTAAGGTCGTCGTTAATCGCACGCAGCGATGACGCCTTGGGATCCACCCGAGCCGCCAAATTTGCGGCCTGTGCCGGATCGGCGTCGACAGCGACCACTTGGTCGTTACGATTGCGTGCAAACTCACTGGCGGTCGCGACAGTCATCGCGGTCTTGCCCGAACCGCCCTTGCCACCAAGCACCACGACGGTATAAGTGCCACGCAAATTGGCCGGCAAATTCATACGGTCATTGCAACAACATGGATCTTAGGAGTTGCAATGCCAAGTGGTTACCCGCATCCGCCGGC
>NZ_LQOY01000244.1 GCF_002101675.1 Mycobacterium gordonae
CCGCCCCGCCCGCCCGTGCCGCCCAGGCCACCGACCGGTTGCGCGGTGATGACCACCGCTTTGGTGGTCCCGGCGCCGATGCCACCGCCGTTGCCGCCTTGCCCTCCGGCACCGAACAGGGAGGCGGCTCCGCCGGACCCGCCGAAACCGCCCGAGCCCGCATAGCCCGCCGCCATAGCACCGGCGCCTCCGTCACCGCCGGCACCGCCGTTGCCTCCGATCCCGCCGTTGCCCAGAATCAGTCCCCCCGAACCGCCTTCACCGCCCTGAGCGCCGACACCACCATTGCCGCCGGTGTTGGTGCCGGCGCCGCCATTCCCGCCGGCTCCGCCGCTGCCTCCGAATGCAGCGTTGCCGAACAGTCCCGTCGTCCCACCGGCGCCACCGGCGCCGCCGTGGCCGCCAGGGTTGCCGCTGACCAGGGTGGCGGCGCCGGCGCCGTCACCCCCGGTGCCACCGGCTCCGCCAGACCCCGGAGTTCCGTACAGCAAGCCGCTCTGTCCGCCTTGGCCGCCCTGACCGCCATAGCCGCCAACGCTGTTGATCAGAGCGGACGTCGAATCGCCCTGTCCCCCAGCGCCTCCGGCGCCTCCGGCGCCTCCGTACCCGAACAGTGCAGCCCCGGCGCCCCCGGCACCGCCGGATCCGCCGACGCCGCCGGCGGAGAGGATCGTCTGACCGGGGCCGGGCAGCGGCGCCGCGCCGCCGGTCCCACCGGCACCGCCGGCACCGCCGGCACCGTACAACAGACCCGCGCCACCGCCGTTGCCGCCCGCGCCGCCGCCCGACCCGACGATACTGCCGGTGACCGGTAGGCCACCATTTCCGCCTGCGCCTCCGAAACCGCCGTTGCCCCAGAGCAATCCGCCGTTGCCGCCGGCTCCACCGGTGGGTCCGGTGCCGCCGGCCAGCGTGGCGTTGCCCGCCGCACCGCCGTTGCCGCCGTTGCCGATCAAGCCGGCGCTACCCCCGTTGCCACCGCTCTGGTTGGTGCCGCCCGAGCCGCCGTTGCCGCCGTTGCCCCACAGCAGACCGCCGTCACCGCCGCTCTGCCCGGTCCCACTCAACCCGTCGGCGCCGTTGCCGATCAGCGGTCGTCCGAGCAGCAACCGGGTGGGCGCGTTGATCAGATCGAGCAGACCTTCGGTCACCGATTGCGCCGCAAGCGGCATGGCGTTGGCGGCCTCCGCCACGGCATAGGTACCCGCACCCGAGCAGAGCGCCTGGACGAAGTGCCGATGAAACGCCGCCGCCTGGACGCTCAGCGACTGGTACGTCCGGGCGTGCGTGCCGAACAGCGCCGCGATCGCCGTTGACACCTCATCGGCGCCGGCGGCGCTCAGCGCTGTCGTCGGGGCGGCTGCGGCCGCGTTGGCGGCGGTGAGCGACGAGCCCAGGCACTCCAGATCCGAGGCCGCTGCTTCCACCAACTCCGGCGCCGCGAAAAGATACGACACAATGCCTCCGCCCAAGCCGTCATGGAATTCCGGCACAGGGTAACGCTCCGCGATCCACAGCCGGCGTATTTGCGAGGCCCGCCGTGGCGTGTGATCAGAGGATTGCTTTGACGTCCTTCGCGCGCGCGATCTCGTCCCAGTCCACATCGAGCTCGAGCAATATTTCCTCGGTGTGCTGGCCGTGTTCGGGCGCACGGGTCGGATCAGGCGGGGTCTCGTCGAATTGCACAGGGGCAGCGACGATCCGGTAGGTCTCGCCGTGGTCGTCGATATTGGTGATGACGTAGCCGTTGGGTTCCACCTGCGGGTCGTTGAGGGTCTCGCGCGGTGTCGCCAGGGCACCCCACACTCCCGGTTCGTCGCGCAGCACCTGCCGCCAGTGGGCGAGGTCATGCCCGGCAAAAGCTTTGGCGAAGATGGCGGTGGCTTCGGCGGCGTTGGCGATCAGGTTGGCCGACGGCACGAACCGCTCGTCGTTGGCCAACTCAGCCAGCCCCATGCGGCGGCAGAAACCCGCCCAGAATTTGTCAGGCTGCAAAAAGACCAGCTGAATCCACCTGTCATCTCTGGTCTTATACCGGGCCACCAGCGGGTTGATAGCCAATCCCGGTGGCGCCCCCGGGATTCCATCGATGTCGAAGAGGTCCGCAACCGAGATCGACGGTGCGATGGCCCACATCGCCTGGGCCAGCAGGGACGAGTCGACGATGCTGGGTTCTCCGGTCCGCTCGCGGTGGAACAGGGCAGCGCACACTCCGCCGGCCAGCGTCGCCCCGCCTTGCAGGTCACCGAACGCCGGTCCCTGAACCGCCGGGTTCTCGGTGCCGAAGGGTGTCAGCGTGTACGCCACACCGCCGCGGGCGAGATAGGTCGCCGCGTCGAAGCCGCCGCGGTCGCGATCCGGGCCACGTACCCCGAGCCCGGTGCCCCGGGCAATGATGATCCGGGGATTGAACGAGCGGATGTCTTCGACGGTCAGCCGCGCACGCTCGAGCGCACCGGGCAACCAGTTGGTCAGAAACACATCCGCCGACGCCAGCAGCCGCCCGAACAACTCCCGGCCGGTCTCGGTCTTGATGTCGATGGCGATGCTGCGCTTGCCCCGGTTGCTCAGCTCAAGAATGAAGTCGACGTCGGCGCGCGCCGCCTGGCGGGTGAAACCGCCAACTACCAACGCCCGACCGGGATCACCGGAGCTGACACCTTCGACTTTGATGACGTCGGCGCCCCAGTCCGCCAGGGCGACTCCGGCGGACGGAACGTACGTCCAGGACGCCAACTCGACAACCCGAACACCGCTGAGCATGCCCGCCATCGCCAACCCCCTCGGTCGCGCGCCGCATTCCTTGCTATTTTAGATATTCTAGCTACTGTAAGGCATATTGGTAGCCCGACCGCGGCCATGCCCGCTCGAGCACGGCCGCTCGTGGGAGAGATGCGATGGAAGCCGGCCACTGGTCAGATCCCCGAACCTTGGCGACGGCGAAAAACGTTAGGCCACAGCG
The DNA here is from genome assembly GCF_002101675.1 of Mycobacterium gordonae. Lineage (GTDB taxonomy): Bacteria > Actinomycetota > Actinomycetes > Mycobacteriales > Mycobacteriaceae > Mycobacterium > Mycobacterium gordonae. Next base: position 2,963 of record NZ_LQOY01000244.1, read on the forward strand.
CCGATCGCGCAGACTGACACCGGGGTAGGGGGCAAAGTGGGCCGAGTGACCGGAAAGGTAGCCGTCATCAGCGGTGCCGCGCGGGGGCAGGGGCGATCCCATGCGCGGATGCTGGCGGCCGAGGGCGCCGACATCATCGCGGTCGACCTGTGCGAAGACATCGAGACCAATGAATATCCGCTCGCCAGGCGCGAAGACCTCGACGAGACCGCACGACTGGTGGAGAAGGAAGGGCAACGGGTCCATGCTTCCGTGGCCGACGTCCGTGACCGTGCCGCGCTGGCGGCCGCCATCGACGATGGCGTAGCCGAATTCGGCCATCTGGACATCGTGGTCGCGAACGCCGGCATCTGCCCCCTGACCGCGGGCCTGCCGCCCCAGGCCTTCGCCGATGCCGTCGACGTCGATCTCGGCGGTGTGCTCAACCTGGTGCACGTCAGCCTCAAACACCTGCACGCCGGTGCGTCCATTATCGTCATCGGCTCCAACGCCGCGTTCATGTCGTCGATGAACACCACCGGCATCGACGGCGGGCCCGGCGGGGCTGGTTACGCTTTCGCCAAAATCGCTGCGGCGCACTATGTGAACGACTTCGCGCGGGCACTGGCGCCGTTCTCCATCCGGATGAACGCGGTGCACCCCACCAATGTCAACACCGACATGCTGCACAGCGCGCCCATGTACCGGGCGTTCCGGCCCGACCTGCCCAATCCGACCCGCGCGGATGCCGAACCGATCTTCCCGTTGGTTCAGGCGATGCCGGTGCCCTACGTGGAGCCCGAAGACATCAGCGAGGCAGTGCTGTTTCTGGCTTCTGATGCGGCCCGCTACATCACCGGTCAGCAGCTGCGGGTCGATGCCGGCGGATTCCTCAAAGTCAAACCCTGGTCAGGCTCGTAACCCTGCCTTGCAACGGAACTGGAGGCATCGGGTGAACGAGCGGCGGCTCTACGAACTGATGGTGTTGATGAAGCTGGCCGACGACCGGCTGTCCAAAGGAATCGGCACCGGGGAGTTCATGTGCGTGTACTGGCCATCGCGCGGACAGGAAGCCATCGCGGCGGCGATGGGTGTGGCGCTGCGACCCGACGATCAACTGGTGACCACTTACCGGGGGCTGCATGATCTGATCGGCAAAGGCGTGCCGTTGGAAGAGATTTACGGCGAGATGATGGGCCGCGTCGTCGGGGCCGGCCGAGGCAAGGGCGGCACCATGCACATCGCCAACCCCGCCAAAGGGGTGATGCTTTCCACCGGGATCGTCGGAGCGGGCCCCCCGGTGGCCGTCGGCCTGGCCATGGCCGCCAAACGCAAAGGCCTGGACCGGGTTACGGCGGTCAGCTTCGGAGACGGCGCCACCAACACGGGATCGTTCCACGAGGCCGCGAACATGGCCGCCCTATGGGACCTGCCGCTGGTCTTCGTGTGTCAGAACAACCTCTTCGCCGAAATGACGCCGACGACCGACACCATGAAGATCGCGCGGGTCGCCGACCGCGCCGCGGGCTACGGAATGCCGGGTGTGCGCGTCGACGGCAACGATCCTCTGGCGGTCCACTCGGCCCTGGTGCAGGCGCTGGACCGGGCCCGTGGCGGCGGCGGGCCCACGCTCCTCGAATGCGTCACGTTCCGCTTCCGCGGGCACTACTTCGGCGATCGGATGCCGTATATCCCCAAAGACCAGCTGGCCGACGCGTTGGCCGCTGACCCGGTGCCGCGCTTCCGCAGCCGGCTGGAGGCGGCGGGCATCTGCGACACGGACGAACTCGATCGCATCGACGCCGAGGCGCAGGCCGCCGTGGAGGTGGCGCTGCGCACGGTACTGGCTGCCGATCCACCGTCGATCGACGAACTGGACCGGGACGTGTACGCAACCCCGATCCAGTTCCCCGGGTAAGGATTGCGCTGGTTATGGACGAAAAAGAGATGACCATGCGCGAGGCCCTCAACCTCGCGCTGGACCAGGCGCTGCAGGCCGACGACCGGGTGTTCCTGCTCGGTGAGGACATCGCGGACCCGGGCGCGTCCGGCCCCACCGCGGGCTTGTCGACGAAATACGGCCACGACCGGGTACTGGACACGCCGATTTCGGAAGCCGCGATCGTCGGCGCGGCGATCGGTGCCGCGATCGACGGGCTGCTGCCGGTGGCCGAAATCATGATCATGGATTTCATCGGCATCGCCGCCGACCAGCTGATCAACAACGCCGCCAAGCTGCGGTTCATGACCGCGGGGCGCACGACGGCCCCCATCACCATCCGGACCCAGGTGTACGCGGGGCTGGCCACCGGCGCCACGCACTCGCAGTCGCTGGAAGCCTGGTTCATGCACATTCCCGGGATGAAGGTCATCGTGCCGTCCACTCCGCGCGACGGCAAAGGCCTGCTCACCTCGGCCATCTTCGACGAGGACCCGTGCCTGTTCGTCGAGACAATCCGGCTGCAGGGCCGTAAAGGCTTGGTTCCGGTGCATCCGGGCTTTGCGATTCCCTTGGGGCAGGCCGACATCAAGCGCGCCGGCACCGATGTGACCCTGATCAGCTACGGGCGCGCCGTGCACGACGCGCTGGCCGCGGCGGCCTCCCTTGCGGCGCAGGGCGTCAGCGCAGAGGTGGTCGATCTGCGAACCTTGCTCCCGCTCGACGTCGAGACCATCGTCGAATCCGCCCGTCGCACCCGGCGAGTCGTGATCGTGCATGACGCGGTCCAGTTCGCCGGTCCGGGAGCCGAGATCGCCGCAATCCTGTCGGCCGAGCTGTTCGGCGAACTGGCCGCACCGGTTCAGCGCCTCGGCGCCAGGTTCGTGCCCAATCCGGCCGCGGCCGGCCTCGAGGCGCAGGTCTACCCCTCACCGGCGCAGATCGTGGCGGCCGCGCAGCGCACCCTGGAGAAAGCCAAAGTGCATGGCTGAGTTCATCATCCGGATTCCACGGGTATCGGTCGCCGTGTCCGAGGCCGAGCTCACCGAGCTGCTGGTAAGCGGCGGCGACTATGTGGAAGAAGGCACCCCGATCTACGTCATCGCCACCGAAAAGGTGGAACAGGAAATCGAAGCCGGCGCGTCGGGCACCGTGCGCTGGACGGCGGAGATCGGCACAACGTATGACATCGGCACCGAAATCGGCGTTATCACTTCATCCTGAAAGGTAATGAAAAGTCATGGACCTCAATGAGACTCGCGAAAGAATCATCTACGAAAAACAAGGCCCCATCGCCCGCGTCACGCTGAACTGGCCGGAGAAGGCCAACGCCCAGGACCAGAAGCTGGCCGAGGAGGTCGACGCCGCGCTGCTGGACGCCGACCGTGACTACGACATCAAAGTGCTGATCCTCAAGGCCAACGGCAAGGGCTTCTGCTCGGGACACGCCATCGGCAACAACGCCGTGGATTACCCGGCGTTCGTCGAAGGCGCAAAGGTGATGGGTACGCCGTGGAAGCCGCAGACGGATCTGTTCGTCAAGCCGGTGATGAACCTGTGGGAGTTTTCCAAACCGACCATCGCGCAGGTGCACGGTTACTGCGTGGGAGGCGGGACGCACTACGGGCTGACCACCGACATCGTCATCGCGGCGGAGGACGCGTACTTCTCCTACCCACCGCTGCAGGGTTTCGGCATGCCGTCCGGTGAATGCTCAATCGAGCCCTGGGTGTTCATGAACTGGCGGCGGGCGGCGTACTACCTGTATCTCGCCGAGGTCATCGACGCCAAGAAGGCGCTGGAAGTCGGGCTGGTCAACGAGGTGGTGCCGCGCGAGCAGCTCGACGACCGCGTCGAGGCCATCGCCCGTCACATCGCCCAGGCTCCGATGACGACGTTGCTGGCGACCAAAGCGAACCTCAAGCGGGCGTGGGAGCTGATGGGCATGCGGGTGCACTGGCAGAGTTCGAATGACCTTGTCGCCCTTGCCTCCATCAGCAAGGACGTCCAGGAACTGATCCAGACCGTGTTTCGGGACAAGGTGCTCCCGTCCGAGCAGGCCCGGCGCCAGGCCGCCGCGGCCGCCACGACCGACGGCGCCGGCAGCTAGATTCCGCCGGTGAATATCGCCGATCACGCGAGAACCGCGCCACAGTCGCCGGCACTGATCGCCGACGGCGGCGCGATCTCCTTCGGTGAGTTGTACGACCGCAGCCGGCGGGTCGCCGCGGCGCTGCACGAAGCCGGGTTGCGCCGCGGCGACGGCGTCGCGCTGGTTCTGCCGAACCGGCCGGAATTCTTCGAAATCACCTGGGGGGCACAACTTTCCGGGCTCTACTACACCGCCGTCAACACCCACTTCACGCCGGACGAGGTCGCGTATGTGATCGGGGACTCCGAGGCGAAGGCGGTCTTCGTCGACGCGTCGATGGGCCACCTGGCAGTCCGCATCCGCGAGGTGAATGACTCGGTGCGTGTGCATCTGGCGGTAGGGGGCGGGTTGCCGGGATGGCGGGCCTACGAGGAGGCACTGGCGTCCGCGGGTGCGGCCCCACTCGCGAGCGACGGGTCGGAGATGCTGTACTCGTCAGGCACCACCGGCCGGCCCAAGGCGGTGCGCCGCCCACTGCCGGTGGACGGCAACGGCTCTTGGGCGCAGGCGGTGCTGGAGATGGCGCTGATTCACAAGTACGGGATGACGCCGTCGGATGTGTACCTGTCCCCCGCGCCGCTGTACCACGCGGCCGGCGTCAACTACACCATGGCGGTCAATCGCGTGGGGGCGGCGTCGATCATCATGGAGAAGTTCGACGCCGAAACGGTGCTGCGGCTGATCCAGGAATACCGGGTCACTCACGCCCAGTTCGTGCCGACCATGTTTGTACGGATGCTGAAGTTACCCGAGGCGGTGCGCAGCCGGTACGACGTGTCCAGTCTGCGGTGCGTAATTCACGCGGCCGCCCCGTGTCCGGTGGACGTCAAGCATCAGATGATGGACTGGTTCGGCCCCGTTATTCACGAATACTATGGCGGCACCGAAGGATTCGCCGGCACCACGATCAGCCCGCAGGAGTGGCTGACACACCCGGGGTCGGTAGGGATCCCGATGACCCCGGTGCATGTCGTCGGAGAGGACGGCGCCGAACTGCCCGTCGGCGAGGCCGGTGAACTGTACTTCGAAGGCGGCCCGGACTTCGAGTACTTCAAGGACCCCGCCAAGACCGCCTCGGTGTACAACGAACATGGCTGGCGCACCCTGGGGGACGTGGGTTACCTCGACGCGGAAGGCTATCTCTACCTGACCGATCGCTCGACTTTCATGATCGTCTCCGGTGGGGTCAACATCTATCCGCAGGAAGTGGAGAACCTGTTGGTCATGCACCCGAAACTTGTTGACGCCGCAGTCTTCGGGGTGCCGAACGCCGAGTTCGGCGAAGAGGTCAAGGCGGTCGTACAACCGATGCCCGGTATCGCGCCGAGTGCCGGCCTCGAGGCCGAGCTGATCGAATACTGCCGCAGCAATCTGGCCACCTACAAGTGTCCTCGCAGCATCGAATTCGCCGATGAGTTGCCACGGGACCCGAACGGAAAGCTGTACAAGCGGCGCATCCGCGACACGTATTGGCAGGACCGGATGTCCCGGATCGTATGAACCGCGCAACCAACGGAGTAGAGCCATGGACCTGAACTGGGCGCCGCTTCCGGTGCCGTGGGCGGTGCAGTCCGCTGACCGAATCCCCAAGCAGCGGTACTACGATCCGGAGTTCTACGAGCTGGAGAACCAGAAATTCTGGCCACGGGTGTGGCAGATGGCGTGCCGGCTCGAGGAGATTCCGAAATCCGGCGACTTCGTCGAATACGAGATTCTCGACCAATCCGTCATCGTGGTGCGCCTCGACGCCGAGAACGTGCGTGCCTACCACAACGCGTGCCGCCACCGCGGGGTGAAGTTGGTGGAGGGCAACGGTTCCCGTCGTAGCTTCGTCTGCCCCTTCCACGGCTGGTGCTGGGGGCTGGACGGACGCAACACGTTCGTGTTGCGCGCGGAGGCTTTCGAGGAGCACAACCTCGAGGCCGACGACTTGGCGTTGGTGCCGGTGCGCTGCGAACTGTGGGGTGGGTGTGCGTGGATCAACCTCGACGGTGACGCGCCGCCGTTGCGCGACTGCTTCGAGCCGTTCGCCTCCATCTACGACGCCTGGAAGGTGGAGTCGCTGCGCACCGAGTGGTGGCAGTCGTGCCGTCTTCCGGTGAACTGGAAGCTGGCGACCGAGGCCTTCATGGAGGGGTATCACGTTCCGCAAACCCATCCCCAGTTGCTGCCGTCATCGCAGCCTGTCAGGTCCACGCCGCCAGGGGTGGTCCAAACGAGTCTGCATTTCATGCGTACTCTCGGCGAGGGCATGGCAGGCATGACCCACGAGAACGACATCCGTATCGCCGAGGGCCTGCAGAACATCGAATTGCCCAGCGATCCTGCCGAGGCGATGGCGGTGTGGAAGAGCACCCTCAATGACGCCGTCGTCGCCTGGCACCGGGCCCGAGGCTGTGACATGCCCGACCTCAACGGCTTACAACGCCGCGGCATCGTGGATGCTGTCGGTTTCTGCTTTCCGCACTACTTCCTGCTGCCGCAGTACAGCAGCGCCTCGTCGTACCGGATTCGCCCGCTCGGTCCCGAGGAGACCCTGTTCGAGATCTGGTCGCTCACCCGCATCCCGCCGGAGCAGGTCACCGGCAAGCCGGTGCCGCCAGAACCCATGGCGCCCGACGACCCGCGCTGGCCGCCGATCCCGGCTCAGGACTTCTCCAACCTGCCCCGACAGCAAAAAGGTCTGCACTCCCGCGGATTCGAGTTCATGCGCCTGTCCAGCCAGATCGAGGGGCTCATCTCGAACTTCGAGCGCGTCATCGACGGCTTCCTGGCCGATCTGCCCTATGCGGCTCTGGTGCCGGCGATCCAGAAGACCAACACCACCATTGACGTGCCGATCGCCGACCTCGGCTTCACTCAGGAGGTAGCGCGGTGAGCACCGACTGGGATCGCAGTGTCGACCTGTTGATCGCGGGCAGCGGCGGCGGTGGCATGGTGGCGGGTCTGGCCGCGCTCGATGCCGGCCTGCAACCCTTGATCGTCGAAAAGCAGCCTCTGGTAGGCGGATCCACGGGACTGTCCGGCGGAATCGTCTGGATGCCCAACAACCCGTTGATGCGGGCGGACGGCATCGCCGACTCACACGAGGATGGCCTGGCCTACCTGGCCGATGTCGTGGGTGACATCGGTGCGGCCTCCTCCCCCGCGCGCCGGGAGATGTTTCTGACCGCCGGTTACGAGATGCTCAATTTCCTGCTCCGCAAGGGTGTCCGGATGATCCGCTGCGCCGGCTGGAGCGATTACTACCCAAATCACAAGGGCGGCAACGAGTCCGGCCGCGCCGTCGAAGGGATCCCGTTCGACGCCGCCGAACTCGGAGCCTGGCACGACAAGGTACAGCCGTCGCTGGCCAAGAACTACGGCTACGTCGTGCTGACCAATGAACTGCGCTCCGTTCAGTACTTCAACCGCTCACCGCGCGCATTCGCGGTGGCTGCCAAGGTGTTTGCGCGTACCAGGGCGGCCCGAATCGCACGACGCCAGATTCTGACCAACGGCGCGTCGTTGATCGGCCAGATGCTCAAGGTGCTCATCGACCTCAGCGACGGCCAGCCGCCGCTGTGGGTCAACGCCGCGATGGAGGACCTGATCGTCGAGGACGGCCGGGTCGCCGGTGCCCGGATCGTCCGCGACGGCGTCGTGCAGAACGTGGAGGCGCGCAAGGGAGTGTTGTTGGCCGCGGGCGGCTTTGGCCACAATCCTGAGATGCGCCGCCGGTACAGCGGTGAGCAGCCCAACGAGGGGCAGTGGTCGATCGCCAACGCCGGCGACACCGGCGAGGTCCTTCAGACCGCGATGCGCCTGGGGGCCAAAACCGACCTCCTCGACGAGGCCTGGTGGCTTCCATCGGTGTTCATCGCCAATGGCGGCGCCGCCGCCGCCTCGCTGGGGTCAGGACGGCAGCGCCCCGGCGCGATCTACGTGGACTCCGGCGGCCGGCGGTTCTGCAACGAGTCGAACTCGTATGTGGAAGTCGGCAAGGCGATGTACGCGAACAAGGCGGTGCCGTGCTGGATGATCTTCGACGACGGGTACGTACGCCGCTATGTCGCGGGCACCAACCCGGTCAAGCGCGAGCACCTGCCTCCGGAACTGGTCGAGAGCGGAGCCGTCAAGCGGGCAGAAACACTCACCGACCTCGCCCGCCAGATCGGCCTACCAGCCGAGGAATTGGTGCGAACGGTCCAGCGCTTCAACACATTCGCCGCCAAAGGACTGGACCCCGACTTCGGTCGGGGGCAATCCGCCTATAACGACTGTCTCGGCGATCCCGGGTATCGGCCCAATGCCGCGGTGGGGCCGCTCGACCGGGCGCCCTACTACGCGACCCGGGTGCTGCCGGCCGATGTGGGAACGTGCGGCGGCGTGCTCACCAACGAGCACGCGCAGGTTCTCGATCAGCAGGACCGGGTGATCGAAGGGCTCTATGCGACCGGCAACACCACCGCGACCGTCATGGGCCGGACGTATCCGGGCGCCGGCGCGAGCATCGCGAGCTCCATGGTGTTCGGGTATGTCGCCGCCCGCCATGCCGCCGGCCGCGCGGTGGCCGGGCACCATTGATGCCGAGCAGACGTGAAAGCCCCCCTTTTCGGCACGAAAAGGGGGGCTTCACGTCTGCTCGCCGGGATGGCCCTCGATGAAATCGCGGGGCTTCATGCCCGACTGCATGAGCTCCGCGCGGCGCGCCTGCACATCGGAGGCCGCGCCCACCATGTTCGTCAGGATGTGACTGACCTGAAGGTGTACCCGCATCCCCATCAGCTCCCAGGCGCGCTTGACGTTGTTCTTCACCGCCATCAGCGTCGTCAGCGGGATCTGGGCAATCTTGTGCGCCATCTCCTCGACGGTGTCCTCGAGGTCTTCGCGCGCAACCACCTTGTTGAGCAGGCCCCACTCGAGTGCCTGCTGGGCCGAGAGCGTCGGGGCCAGCAGCAGCCAGTCCATGGTGCGATGCCAGTTCATCAGCAACCAGGGCTCGATCATCGTGTGACCGCCTGGTTCACCGAGGCTTTGCGCCAGCGGCATCTGAAAATACGCGTCCTCGGACGCCACGCAGAAATCGGTCAGCAACCCGAGGTAGATCCCGCCGCCCATGCAGTACCCGTGGATCTGGGAGATGGTCGGCTTCGGAAACTCCCACAGATACAAGGTCGGCCACAAGAACAGATCGGCGGTGCCTTTGTACAGATCCTCGAAGGTGTCTCCGAAGTCGGGATAGGGATTCTCTTCCGGTCCCCACCGGGCCACATGTCCCCCGCAGAAGCCCTTGCCGTTGGCTTTGAGGATGACGACCTTGATGTCCTTGTCGCGGTCGGCTTCTCGCAGACACGTGTCGACTTCGGTAACCAGCACTGCGTCTTTGGTGTTGGCCTTCTCGACACGGTTGAGAATGATGCGCGCGATCGGTGGTTCGCGCTCGTAGATGATCGCTTGCAGGACGCGCCGCTCCATGGTGCCGACACTACCCGACGGGGGGTGCTGGCTACAGCGATCGGCTGATGACTTCTGTCATGATTCCGCTTGTGCCACCGAGGATCTTGCGGTCTCAAGCACGCGCCACCAGCCATGCATGACCGCCGGCTTCGCCCGCCGCCAGCACGTCGAGTTCACCGAATGCCGCAAGCAGTTCCCCTCGAGCGGCCCGGTACGGCCCCGGTTCGGCGTCCACCTCGCTGAGGGTGCAGATCGCCAACACCCCACTGGGTGCGACGCGTGCGATCAGCGCTCGGTCGAGTCGACGGTCACGAAAGTTGTTGCACAGCAGCACGTCCACCTGGGGACCCGCCGGCAGGCCTGCGTCGAGGTCCGCGATGTCGAACCGGCAGCGCCGATCAAACCCGTGAGAGCGGGCAAGGTCTCGCGCCGCAGCGATGGCCACCTCAGAGATGTCCACACCCCACACGTCCAGTCCACGGCTTGCCAACCACACCGAGCCGAGTCCCTGCCCGCACGCGACGTCGAGGGCACTTCCCATCGTAGGGATCCGGTCGATATGCGGCCGCAGGAAACCCGGCGGTGCGACCGCGGCAGGCTGCGCCGGACCCTGCTGCGCATAGCGCTCGTCCCACCGGCGCCGATCCTGCTCGCTCACCCACTAGAGGCTACTGGCCGACTTGTTCTGGACAGTTGTCTACGTTCGCGCGCCCGGTTTTCTAGACTGAACTGGTGTCTAGAAAAGCGGCATCTCCCGCGACCGCCACGACCGCCTCGCGCCGGTCTGACCGGCGGCCGGGACAGACGATCCGCAAAGTCCTCGACGCCGGGCTGGAGGAGCTACGGGAGTCGTCTTACGCCAACCTGACGATGCGTGCGGTGGCGCAGCGCGCAGGGGTGTCGCCGGCCAGCGCCTACACCTACTTCTCGTCGAAGAGCGCCCTGGTCGCCGCGGTCTATCTGCGGTTCTTGCGGGAGCTGCCGCTGCACACCGACGTCAACGACACCACCAAGACGCGGGTCAGCGCGACAATGCGGGATATGGCACTGGTGGTCGCCGACGAGCCGGAACTCACCGCCGGGTGCGGAACCGCGCTGATGGCCGATGATCCCGCTGTGGCCCCGTTGCGGGTGGAGATCGCCGATGAGGTGGCGCGCCGGATCGGCGCCGCCCTGGGACCCGGCTGGCCGCGATCGGTCAAGTCCACCCTGCAGATGACGTTCGCCGGGGCACTGATGACCGCCCGCTTCCTGACCTACCCGGAGATCGCGGGCCAGCTCGACGAGGCGGTGAACCTCATCCTGGGCGCTTCCGTCGCCTGATATGCCTGCGAGGTGATTACACCGGGGTCAGCGGTAGCGACTTGCGCGGCTGGAAGACGAAGGTGGAACCGCCACTGAACTTGGCCACCGATACTTCGGAGAATTCCTTTGTCGCCGTGTTGGTTTCGGTGATCACTGCCGTCCATTCGGTGGGACTGCCGTCGATGTCGACATGCAGATGCGGGTCTACCGCGAAGGCGATCGCCTGCAACGGTGCCACGGCCTCCGGCGACACCAGCGACGGCCACGCCTGATCCTCGTGGGCCGGCGACGGGCGCAGATGGACTCGGTCTCCCCCGAAGTCGGCCAGCACGTAGACGGCCGGGTTGAACAGCGGGTGCAATTCCATCACCCGCACCGCACCCTCGACTCCGCCCGGCAGATTGAGCGCGTGGTGAATGCGCTCACCGGCCAGCCCGGCCAGTCCGACCAGCTGCTTGGTGGCGATCGAACGCGCCAGCGCGACGTCGTCACCGGCCCGTTTGTGCACCGCCAAGGCGAAGGACAGGTAGAGCAGATGCATCTGCAGGCAGACTTCGTCGGCGAGGCGGACCAGCGCCGAGTGCGAGAAGGCGCCGAAGTCGAAGTCGGACAGCAACGGGCCGGAATAGTCGGCCTGGCCAGGCTGCGTCTCGTCGATCGGGTCCAGCCCGGTGGTGGCGGCCCGGGTCCGGCCGACAATCGCCAGTTCCGGGATGAAGCCCACCTCGGGGTGGGAATCATCGATGATCACCGTCCACGCGCAGTGCGGTTTCCGGTCGGCCGGTATCCGGGGTGGGCGGTGGACGGGCCGGACCTGAGCGCGGCGATTGGTCGCCAGCGCGGTGGCGTCGAACGTCGGGTCCTCGATGTCGTGACACATTCCGCGCACGTAATCCTCGCCCATCGGCTCGACATCCAGCAGCGCACCGCAGTGGTCGAGGTGGAACTCACCGTGCCAGCGGTCGTGCACTGTGTAGCGGAAATCCATGAACTGGGGCGGTGCGCCGATGTCGAGTTGCAGACCCTTGAAGATGGTGATGACGTCGTCGCCCTCGAAGCGCAGCGCCCGCTGCATCCGCTTGGTGTACAGCGGACTCGCCCCGGCCCATTCTTCGATCGCAATCTGCAGCATCTCTTCGCGACCGAATTGTTGTATGCACCAGGCCATTCCGGAGCGATCGATCATCTGCCCGATCAGCAGCAGCTCCGGCACCAGGGTGGTGAGCTGCGCACGGGTTAGGGCGGCGTACCTGCTCGTCAACAGCGGTCCTCCGTCGGCAACTCGGCCCGTCCACGGGGCATCTGACCCGAAAAAGTGGACAGGTGTCTGATTACGCTCTCGACTGTAGCGAGCCGACGCGGATTCGGCAAGAACCCGCCCGTTGCAGGCCAGTGCCGGCCCGCGCGGGCGCGGGCGCGCACCTCCGCTGACCTGGCGAGGCTTCGTCAAGGTACCGCAGCGGCCACTGTTCTGGACAGATGTCCAGTTAGCAACCCACTGCGACGTCCTGGGTCCTCAGGCGTGGCGTGCCGCCTCCTGAACGAGTTGGACCCGCGAGGCGATGCCCAACTTGGTGTAGATGTGGGTGAGGTGAGCCTGGACAGTCCGGGGCGACACGAACAGCCGCGTGGCAATGTCCTTGTTGGCCAGGCCGTCACAGACCAGGCGCGCCACATCGCGCTCGGCCGGGGTCAGTGACTGCCAGCCGCTGGCTGGCCGTTTGCGCTGGCCGCGGCCGCGCTGTGCGTAGGCGATGGCTTCGTCGACGGACAGCGCCGCACCCTCGGCCCACGCGGCATCGAAGTCCTTCTCTCCCATCGCATTCCGCAACGATCGCACCGAATCCTGATAGGCGGCTTCGTGAATCTTGAACCGCGTCAGCCCGGTACGCTCCCGAATCGCCTGCGCCGCGCCGAACAGCCGTGCCGCCCCGGCCCGGTTACTGATGTCCTCGCCGGGACCCAGGCCGGCGAGAACCTCGATGATGTCGGGGATGTTGAGGTGCACACCGCTGGTGACCGCGCACACCAGCGCGTCATGGGCATCACGCTCGGCGTCGTCGGGTGCTCCGGCCGCGATGGCGACCCTGGCGCGGACCACCAGTGCAGCCACTCGATGCCAGTGCACGGCCACCTCGACCGCCCGGTTCGCCCAGTCTCGGGCCTGGTCGAGATCGCCTCGGGCCAAGGCGACTTCCACGGAGTTGAAGACCCGTTGTGCGTCGGCCATCTCCGGCTGGGCCACCCGCAGACCCAGCCAGGCCGCTTCACTCGCCTGCGCGGCTGTCTCGAGGTCGCCGGCCGCCAGGCTCGCTTGCGATAGCTGAGCGTTAGCCAGACCGACGAAGAACTCCCCCAGCGCGGCGGCGCCGTCCAATGCCTCCCGAGCCGTTGCGAGGGCCGCGTCGACGTCTCCGTGATAACCGAGCGCGATGCCCAAGCCCGTCAGGGCCATGGGCCTGTGCAACTCGTCGTGGGCCTGCTCGCACTCGGCCCGGACCTCTCTGAATTGGGCCAAGGCGGCGACCAGGTCGCCCTGCAACATGTGCGCCCAACCGATCCCATTCCGGCTGAGCCGCGAGTTGCCCCGATCGCCGATGGCATCGGCGAGATCTCGTCCTTCCAGCCCGGCCGCTCCGGCGTACACCGGATCACCGAGGCCCATCCCCGTGTTGGCCTGCCATGCCAGGATCTGGCTCAATACCCACTTGTCATCCAGCGCCCGGGCCAACTCGAGGGCCTCCGAGTAGTAAGTGGCGGCCGCCGCGACGTCGTAGCGAGCGCCCGCGATGTAGCCGGACGCGGTGAGCGTCCTGGCGAGCAGGGCCGGGTTCTCGAGTTCCCGGGCGATGTCGACCGCCCGTCGTACGTGCTCCAAACGTTCTTCTCCCACGTACATGTCGAGTACGGCCTTGTCGGCAAGCGCGCGCGCTCGCACGACCGGCGCAATGGCGGCAGCATGCCCGTCGGCGGGTATGACGTCGAACCAGGCCACGCCCTCGAGGATGCGGCCACGCGTCAGCCACACCGGTTGCAGCGACGAGGCCAGCGCCAGAGCCCGCTCGGCGTTCCCGGTCTCCAGGTGCCAACCGAGCGCATTGCGCAGGTTGTCCATTTCGATCTCAGCCTGCTCGAGCCGCTGCTCGTGATCGGTGCGTGCCGGAGCGTCGAGCAACGCTGCTATCGACGTGTAGTGATCGCAATGGCGCGAGCGGACGGAATCGGCTTCCCCGGAATCGCCGAGTTTTTCCAGTGCGTATTGGCGCACCGTTTCCAGCAGCCGATACCGGGTTCGTCCGCTGCTTGCGTCGGCGATCACCAGCGACTTGTCGACGAGCAGCGTCAACTGGTCGAGCACCTGATACGGCTCGACATCGCCCTGGCCGCAGACGAATTGCGCTGCTGTCAAATCGAATCCGCCGTAAAACACGGCCAGCCGACGGAACAGCACGCGTTCGGTCTCGGTGAGCAGTGCATGGGACCAGTCCACCGACGCGCGCAGCGTCTGCTGCCGGCGAACCGCGGTTCGCGATCCGCCGGTCAGCAACCGGAAGCGATCGTGCAGGCTGTCCACGATCTCGGTCAGCGACAGGGCCCGCACCCGCGCGGCCGCCAACTCGATCGCCAGCGGCATACCATCCAGGCGACGGCAGATCTCGTACACCGCCGCGCTGTTGTCCTCGGTGACGACGAAGTCGGGTCTGGCCAGGCGCGCTCGTTCGGTGAACAGGTCGATGGCTTCGTCCTGCAACGACAGCGACGGCACCTGCCAGGTCAATTCGCCGGCGATATTGACCGGTTCGCGGCTGGTGGCCAACACGGTCAGTCGCGGCGCCGTGGCCAACACCGCGGAGAGCAGTGCGGCGCTGGCCTCCAGCAGGTGCTCGCAGTTGTCGAGCACCATCAGCAATTGCCGTTCGCGGACATATCGCAGCAGTGTTTCCATCGTGGACCGGCCAGGTTGATCGGGCAGGCCCAGCGCACGGGCTACGGCCACGGGCACGACCTCGGCGGCGGTGATCGGCGCCAGGTCGACGTACCAGGCGCCATCGCTGAATTCCTGCGCGACCGCGGCGGCCACCGCGACAGCTAGGCGGGTCTTGCCGACCCCACCCGTGCCGGTCAACGTGACCAGTCGGTTGTCGTCGAGGCAGCGCCGGATGCCCTCGATCTCGGGCCGGCGTCCGACGAAACTTGTGAGCTCAGCCGGAAAGTTATGCGCCGCAATGACACTAGTGGTGCGCAGCGGCGGGAACTCGTTGCGCAGGTCTGGGTGACACAGCTGCACGACCCGTTGCGGCCGGGCCAGATCACGCAGCGGGTGGGAGCCCAGATCGTTGAGCCAGGCACCTTCTGGCAGGGAGTCGGAGACCACGTCGTCGGTTGTCCCGGAAAGCACCGTCTGACCGCCGTGCGCCAGGTCGCGCAGTCGCGCGGTCCGATTGATCGTCGGACCGACGTAGTTGCCCTCGTCGCGCAGCAGCACCTCGCCGGTGTGGATCCCGATGCGCAGACGGATAGGCGCCAGCGGGGCACACTGCAGATCCAGCGCGCAGGCCACCGCATCGGTTGCCCGCCCGAATGCAATGACGAAACTGTCACCTTCGCCCTGTTCGACCGGGCGCACACCGTCGTGGGCGGCGACGGCGGTGCTCAGTACCCGATCGAGCCGGGCCACCGCGGCTGCCATCTCGTCTGGCCGCGACTCCCACAACCACGTCGATCCCTCGACGTCGGCAAGCAGTAGGGTCACTGTTCCCGTCGGCAGCCCAGTCACACCAATGTCGCTCCACTCGGTTGTGCTCATGCTAGCCAGCATGCGGCGATCCGGATCGCAAAACATCAGCGAAATCGCCAATGGTTCCTCTCGCTCGATGCGTAGACGTGCGTTGATCCGCGGCCTGGCCGACCTCGCCGAACGTGAACTGGCTGCGAACGTCGACGCCGGATTTCGCCGTCAGTTCACGCTCGGCGTGGTGGAATCGGGTGAACGAACCGAAGGAGGACCCGGACGTGGCCGGTGTAGGACAGATCGCGCTGAACAGTGCACCCGTCCTGGGCGGATTGATGCTGGCAGTCGCGGCGGGACAGTTCCGGGGGCCCGACTTCCGGAGCCTGATCTCCCAGGACATGGACCTGCTTGACCGCCTTCCACCGGAAGCGACGGAAAGGCGCGCCGAACTGCAGCGCACCATAGACGCCCGAATCGACGATCTGATCAGGGCCTCGGATCGGGGGCGCGCGGTCCGACAGGCCGCGACCTCGTACCAGGGCAACTGGCGCGACGTGGTTCTGTTCGTCTGTGCGGTGCTGTTCGCGGTCGTGTGGTGGAACGTCAACCACAGCCGGTCCAACTGGTTGCCGACGTTCGTCGTGCTGATTCTGCTGGCGGTGGTGACCGCCGCTTACGCGGTGCGGGGAGCGGTGCGCGCCGGTGTCTCTTTGCTCCGCGGCCGGGAACGAACTGGCTCTTCCTGACGCTGTCGGTCGCGGCACCGCGAACCAGACCGCCGGGCCGATCCGCCACCAGCTAGTCGATCAGATTGAAACCCCCTGCTGTGGTGGCTGATCGGAAGAATGCACGCGCTACGACGCGCGGTGGTTGCGGCGCCCACTCCGCTCGTCGAACGCAACCGGCGCAGGCCGAAATTCTGTGAGCCGGCGTCGAGGTGCCCGGGGACCGCAACATGATTAAGTTACGTATTTTTGTAACACAAGGATTGCCCGGCGCTCGGCCCAGTGTCAGGCTGAGGTGCATGACAGATGCGGAATCATTCGTCGACCAGGCGGTGATGGGTCTCGCCGAGCCTCAACCCATGTACAAGGCGCTGCGGGAATCGGCGCCGGTATTCCGCTCACCGCAGGCGGTGGTGCTCAGCCGGCTGTCGGACATCGAGATGGCCCTCAAGCGCACGGATTTGTTTTCGTCGAACATGGACGCGGTCGATCTGGGCAATCTGCGGCCGCTGATTCCTTTGCAGGTTGATCCGCCCGAGCATGCGAAGTACCGGCGGATTCTGGACCCGCTGTTCACCCCGCGTGAGATGGCCAGGCGGGAACCGCAGGTCACCGCGCTGGTCAACGAGATGATCGACCGCTTCGCGGACCGGGGCTCATGTGACTTCCACGCAGAGTTCGCCGTACCGCTGCCCTGCACGGTATTTCTGCAGTTGCTGGGTCTGCCGCTGGAGGATCTCGACAAGTTCCTGGAATGGAAGGACGGCGTGATCCGGCCCGAGGGGTCCACCGGTTATGACGATCGTCATGAGGCCTCGGCCAAAGTCGCCGAGCAGATCTACGAATACTTCGAGCGTGCCATCGACGACCACATCGCGAGCCCACGCGACGATGTGCTGTCAGCGATGATCGCAACGCACTTCAAGGAGGAGGGCGGTGCCGCGCTGTCCCGCGAGGAGTTGCTCGACATCTGCTTCCTCTTCCTGATCGCCGGCCTGGACACGGTGACCGACTCGCTGGACTGCTTCTTCGTGTACCTGGCCCGGCATCCCGAGCATCGTCATCAGCTGGTCGAGCAGCCCGACATCCTGCCGCACGCCGTCGAGGAATTGTTGCGTTGGGAGACACCGGTGCCCGGAGTCGCCAGAGTTGCCATGCAAGACGTCGAGCTGGGCGGCTGCCCCATCAGCAAGGGTGAGCGGGTCAGCCCGTTGCTCGGTGCGGCCAACACCGATCCCGCCGAATTCACGGACCCGGAGCGCGTGGATTTCAGCCGGAGCCCCAACCGGCACCGGGCGTTCGGCGGGGGCCCGCACCGCTGCCTGGGCTCCCACCTGGCCCGCATGGAACTTCGGGTGGCCTTGCGTGAGTTTCACCGGCGCATCCCCGATTACGAGATCCCCCCCGGAACGGAGCTCAAGTACACCGCGGCCCTGCGCTCGGTCGAAGCGCTGCCGCTGACGTTCCCGGTGCCGGCACGATGACGCGGGTAGCCCTGGACACCGACCGGTGTGTGGGTCACGGGCGCTGCTATTCGCTGGCGCCGCAGATCTACGATTCCGACGACGTCGGCCACTGCGTCGTGCTGGTCGAAGAAGTCTCCGGGTATCAGGAGCAACTGGCGCTGACCGGCGCACAGAACTGCCCGGAAGAGGCGATCACGCTTACTCCATGAGCGGCCCGCGGGTAGGTACGCTGTCGCAAACGACAGAAGGGACGCCCGCGCATGGAACCAGGCTCGCTCGACCCAGTAGCCAGCGAACGGTTATCGCACGCCGCCAAGTCGTGGACGTCCGACCTGTCGATCAATGAGTTCGCGCTGCTGCACGGGGCCGGGTTCGAACCGATCGAGCTGGTGATGGGCGTCTCGGTGTATCACGTCGGGTATCAGTTCACCAACATCCGTCAACAGCAAGAACTGGGTGTGCTGACCGAGGCCACGTACCGGGCTCGCTGGAATGCCATGGCGCGCATGCAAGCCGAGGCCGATGCGCTACAGGCGGACGGCATCGTCGGGGTGCGCCTGAACTGGCGCCACCACGGCGAGGGTGGCGAACATCTGGAGTTCATGGCGGTCGGCACCGCCGTCCGGTATACCGAGAAGCCCGGGGCCTTCCGGCGCCCGAACGGACAGGCGTTCTCCAGCCACCTGTCCGGGCAGGACATGGTGACACTGCTGCGGTCCGGACACACACCAGTCGCATTCGTGATGGGCAACTGTGTGTTTCACATCGCCGTGCAGGGGTTCATGCAGACCCTGAGGCAGATGGGACGCAATATGGAGATGCCGCAGTGGACGCAGGGCAACTACCAGGCCCGCGAGCTGGCGATGTCGCGCATGCAGACCGAGGCCGAACGCGACGGCGCCACCGGGGTGGTGGGCGTGCACTTCGCCATCTCGAACTACGCGTGGGGCCACCACACGGTGGAGTTCTACACCGCGGGAACCGCGGTGCGCCGCACCGGAAGCGGGGAAACCATCAAGCCGACGTTCGTGCTGCCGATGGACAACTGATGTACGAGTTCGACGCCGAACGAGTCAGTCGCACCATCGCGGGCGCGCTCGCCGGCCCCGGCGGTGTCGCCATGGTGGTGAAGGTGTTCGCCGGGCTGCCCGGGGTGGTCCACACCCCGGCCCGGCGCGGGTTCTTCTCCTCCAGCCCCGAGCGCGTGCAGATCGGTGACTGGCGTTATGAGATCGCGGGCGACGGACGGCTGCTGGCCGGACACGTGGTGAACGGCATCGTGATCGCCGAAGACACTCTGCCGGCCGACGCGGTCGGGCCGCACATCACCCGTTCACTGCACCAGATCGTGGCTCGCTACGGAGCCAGCGTGATCCCCAATATCAACGCGGCGGTCGACGTGCTGGGCACCAGCACCGGCTATCCCTACTGAAAAGTTCTGCACTGCCACCTCATTCGCCGTCCCCCTGTGGAACGAGGATGTCGGTGGAGCTGTCGCGACCGCGCAGCACGGTGGTCATGAGCAGGCGCCAGTGCTGGGCTTCCCCATCGTCGGCACGTCGCTGCGCGGCCCCGGACGCGGCCACGCCCCCGTGCTGCTTGGCCACCTCGGTAAGCCGTGCGGCCTCGTTCACCGGATCGCCGATGACGGTGTACTCGTAGCGCCGTGACTCGCCGATATTGCCCGCCACCACCGTTCCCGCCGACACCCCGATGCCGGCCCTGATCTGCGAGTGATTGAGCTGACGGCCGAGTTCGCGTGCCGCGGCCAAAGCGGCGCCAGCACAATCGGGCAATTCGACCGGGGCGCCGAAGATCGCCAGCGCGGCGTCGCCTTCGAATTTGTTGATCAGGCCGCGATGACGCTCGACCACATCGACCACCACCGCGAAGAACTCGTTGAGCAGCGCGACAAGGGCTTCCGGCGTCATCCGCTCGGCCAGCCGCGACGATCCGACCAGGTCGACGAACAAAGCGGCCGCCTCGCAGCTGACACCGCCCAATGTCACCTGGACGCCGTTTTCGGCAGCGCCCTGTTCGGCCAGGCGCGCGACGTCACGCCCGACGTGACGGCCGAACAGGTCCCGCAACCGCTCGCGTTCCCGCAGACCCGCCGCCATGGTGTTGAAACCCGCCTGCAGCAGGCCGAGTTCGGAGGCGTCGAAAACCGGCACGGTCGCATCGAAGTCACCGCGTTCGACGCGCCGCATTCCGCGGCGGACCTCGTCGATCGGATCGGCGCTCACCGCGCCGGTGAAAGCGGTGATCGCCAACCCGCTCACGGCCGCGCAGCCACCGAGGGCCAGCACCACATAGGCCAGCCTGCGCCCGGAATAGTCGATGACCAGCGCGCTGGCCCCGACCAGCAGCAGCTGCAGCAGGGGGACACCGGTACCCAGCGTCCATGCCGACACCGCCCGCAGCCGCAGCCCGGGCCCGCGCGCGGCGGTCGGCGGGCTGTGGGTGAGCACCTCGGCGACGAACGGGCGCAGTATCCGCGTGCACAACCAGTAGGCGACCGCGGTCGTGACGAAGCTGCCCATCAGCACCGAGACGCCCAAGGTCGTCGCCAACCAGGGGGCGTCGAGATTGATCACCACGAGAATCACACCGGCGGCCACCCAGACCGACCCGTGAATGGTGGCGGTACGCAACGGAATTGCCATCAACACACGTTTGCGCGCCTGCTCCTCGTCCCCGCCACTGCGGTAGGTGGTGGCCAGCAGGCCGCAGATGATGGCGATCGCCGCCGCGGCGCCGACATACACCGCCATCACCACCACGTTGAGCTGCAGCACATGCCGCTGGCTGAGCGCATGGCCGGTGGGCAGGGCCCAGAACGTCGTCACCCCGATCACCGCCGCCCCCAGCACATTCGGAAACAGCGCGGCCAGAACCAGCAGGGCGCGGGTCGTCCAGGGCACCGGGAACTTCCGGCGACCCACCAGCCTCACGTTCGGGGGTCTTCAGTCTGGGAGCGTTGCACGGGCTCTAACCTGCCATACCCGCTGGTGCGCAGGTTCAGCTCGCCTCAGGCAAGGCCCCGGTGATCAGTGATCGCGGCAGACCAGCAACTCTTTGAGCGCATCGGGAAAGGCGTCGGCCAGCCCCCACAGATCCGGCACCAGGTCCGGGCAGGAGATGATGCCGATGCCGAGTGCACCGTTGAGGGACATGACGGTGATGTTGAGCCCCGCACCACCGAGGAGCGGGCCGAGGGGATACATCGACTCGACGCCGCAGCCCAGGAAGTACAGCTGATCCTGCGGACCGGGCACATTCGACAAGATCATGTTGTAGACGGGGCTGGTAGTCAACGGGATTCGAGGCAGGATGCGCATCGCCGCGCCGAACATCGTTTGTCCGCCGAACTCGGTCCAGTCGTGCAACAGGGAAGGCCCCATGGCCGCGGTATGGTCTTTGGCCGCCCTGTTGCCCTCGGCGATGGCACGGATGCGATCGGCGGGATCGGCGATCTGGGTCTCCATGCGGCAGAACATCCACGTGGTCTGATTACGGCCGGCCCGTTGCGATTTGTCGCGCACCGAGACCGGGACCGTGGCGACCAGAGGAACCTCGGGCAGTTCGTCGCGCTCAAGCAGAAACCGCCGCATCACCCCGGCACACAAAGTCACCACCACGTCGTTGACGGTCACCCCGAACCGGTCCTTGACCGTCTTGACATCGCGCATGTCGAGTTGGGTGAAGGCCACGTTGCGGTGGTGGGTCAACGGCCCGTTGAACGGGGTCGGTGGCGCACGGAAGGGTGCGGCCATGGTGCGGCCTTCCCGCGCTCGCAAGACCGTCTGCGCGAGGGTGATCATGGTCGCCGGCACCACCGTGGCCAGCCGTAACGGTCGCTTCACGACGTTGAGCAAGCCACTCGCCGCAATCTGCAGGGCGCTGGCACGCCCGGCACCTTGAACCGGCCGCGGGGCCGGAGCATCGGGGACCAGGCTGCACAGCTGGGCCAACAGATTCGCCCCAGCGACGCCGTCGACCACGGCATGGTGCACCTTGAGCACCGCCGCCAGCCCGTGCTCGCGGGCGCCGCCCTCGATCACCCACATCTCCCACAGCGGACGGTCCCGGTCCAGCGGCAGACCCGCGACGTGGCCGCAGATCTCGGCCAGTTCGCGGCGGCCTCCGGGTGCCGGTACCGCGACCCGGTGCAGGTGGCGCCGTAGCGCGAAACTCTCATCGTCCACCCACACCGGGTGATCCGGATTCAGTTGCGTATCAGCAAGTTTCATCCGAAACTCGGGCACCGCACGCACGTGCTTCGCCAGCGCAGTACGGAGCCGGGCGTAGGAGTATCCGCCCGGCATCGTCGAGGTATCGAGTTCCAGGACGCAGCAAACGTTCAATGGCTGCGTCGGTGTCTCCATGTAGAGGAAGAAAGCATCAAGACCGCTCAGTCGTTCCATAGTCGCCCACCCGACTAGTCACGTGCATATGGTGATAAACCCACGGCTCCCCGTCAGCCTTCCCGTCGGGCCCGGCACCCAGGTCCCGCACCGCGTACCCCGGTTGGCCCTCGCTTAAACCACTCCAGCTTTCGCCGCACCATCGGGTCAGCACCGCCGCGAGTTCGGCGGCCGTCGGCGTTCGGCGCGCCGCCCACGCGACATAACCGTCCGGGCGAACCAGTACCGCGGCCGGTTGCATTGCGGTGCAATGGTTTACCTGGTCAACGCCGGGCCAGTCGCCGCCGTGTCCTGGCCCGCGCGTCAGCAGGACGAAACGGCCGCTACGCAACACTTCGTAGAGCCTGGCGCCGTTGCAGTCGATGTCCGGCATGCGCCGGCCCACCCGTGGGTCGTCGGTGCGCGAATGGCGTGCGTAACCGATGGCGATCCCGCTGAGCCGTTCGGCAATCGCCCGCCGGCTGCGGTGGAAACGCAGGATCACGCGAGTCACCAGGCGCTGCAGCACACGGCGTATCGCGGAGCGGCCCAGCACAAGCTGGTTGAGCATGTCGGTCATCTTCAGCACGTCGGCGCCAACCGGATGCCGCTCGGATTCGTAGCTGTCTAGCAGCGACTCTTGCGCGCGACCGCCCAGCTCGCCCTTGACCACGACGGCCAGCTTCCAGCCGAGATTCATGGCGTCGCCGATGCCGGTGTTCATGCCCTGCCCCCCGATGGGCGAGTGGACGTGGGCAGCGTCGCCGGCCAGCAGCACCCGGCCCACCCGATAGTGTCGAGCCTGCCGTCGTTCACTGAGAAATCGGGAGCTCCAACGCATCTCGCTCAAACCGAAATCCACGCCGGCGATCCGGTGGAAAGCATCCCTGATCTGTGCAGCGGTCACCGGCTGGGTCAGCGGTTCGTTTTCACGCCGGCGGTCCCAGGCGATTGCCCGATACCAGCCGTCGCCGAACGGCAGAACCAGCACCACACCCTCGGCATTCATCCGGGCGAACATCCGCTCGGCGGGCGGTCGAGTCAGCCGCACGTCGGCCAGCATGATGTGCGTCTGGTACTGCTTGCCCACAAAATCGACACCGAGCAGGCGACGCACCGCGCTGTGCGCACCGTCGCAACCCACCACGTAGCGTGCGCGCACGCCGGCACCGTCGGCAAGCGTGAGGCGAACGCCGTCGCGGTCCTGCTCGAGGCCGACCACCTCGGCGCCCCGGATAATGGGGACCCCGAGACGTTGCGCGCGGACCGCGAGCACCTGTTCGGTTCCGCTCTGCGGGACCATCAAAATGTAGGGGTAGGGCGTCGTCAGTTCGGCGGCCAGAGAGATCGCCGCACCGGGAATCGGGGCCACCTCGCCCACCCGGAATCCGCAAGACAACACCTCTTCCGCAAGCCCCCGAGCGTCCAGCAGTTCCAGGGTGCGCGCGTGGACCGCGAAAGCCCGGGTGATATTCGATTGCTCGGCACGACGTTCCAGTATCTGCACCCGAACCCCGCGCATCGCGAGCTCGTTGGCCAGCATCAATCCGGTGGGTCCGGCACCGACCACGGCGACGTCGACTTCACTGCCGGTTTCACAAGCGCTCATCGCGACCTCCTTGTTGTGTGTCAGTCCAGCGTCGCGCCTTCCGGGTGCCGTCGAATCAGTGAAGTCACCAGTCCCGGCACCGGTCCGGGTCTTAGGATCGGTGCTGTGCTGCACGGCCGTGAGCGGGAATGTGCACAGCTAGACGGCCTGCTGGCGACCGCACGGTCCGGCGGCAGTGGCGCGTTGGTGGTCCGCGGGGAGCCCGGCATCGGCAAGTCGGCGCTGCTTGATCGCGCGGCGGCGCGAGCCGGCGGAATGCGGATCCTGCGGACAGTCGGCATACCGACCGAGTCGCAGCTGCCGTTCGCCGGAGTGCACACGCTGCTGCGGCCGGTGCTGGGGTGCAGTGACGCCATCCCCGACCGGCAGCGTGCCGCGCTGCGCGGCGCCTTCGGGCTCGGACCGACATCCGCGGAAGACCGGTTCGTGATCTCGATGGCGGTGCTGAACACCCTGGCCGAGGCGGCGGAGACGGCTCCGCTGCTATGCCTGATCGATGACGCGCAGTGGCTGGACGGACCTTCGGCGGACGCGCTGACGTTCGCCGCCAGGCGAATCCAGGCCGAGGGAATCGTCATGATTTTCGCCGCGCGTGACGAAAGCCCTTTCCAAGCACCAGGATTGGCGGAGCTCAGGCTGACCGGTATCGACTCGGCTGCCGCGGCGAGGATCGTGGCCGAACGCACCGGCAGTCCGGTCGCGCAGACGGTCCGCGACCGGTTGGTAGCCGACACGCTGGGCAACCCGCTGGCCATCGCCGAATCGGCGCGGATGCTGTCCGCAGACCAGGTGGCGGGGCGGACCGCTCTGCCGGACCGGTTACCGGTCAGCACCGATCTGGAGCGTCTGTATCTGCATCGGGTCGGCGAGCTACCGACCCAAGTCCAGACGCTGGTACTGGTGGCTGCCGCCCACGACACGGGGCAACTCGACGGCGTGCTGCGGGCCGCCCAGCTTGTGGGCGCCGGACCCGACGCCCTCGACATCGCCGAGGCAGCCGGGCTGCTGCGGGTGGATGCGGCCGTCGTGTCGTTCGTGCAGCCGCTCGTGCGGTCCGCGGTCTATCACGGTGCGACGACGCAGCGACGCCGCCAGGTCGAACGCGCGCTGGCATCCTGCCTCGACGGCGACACCGACGCTGACCGCAAGGCCTGGCATCTCGCCAACGCCGCGGCCGGGCCGGACGTCGAGGTGGCCGAGTCGCTGCACGCAGCCGCCCGACGCGCCGCCGCCCGCGGCGGGCACGATGCGGCGGCCGCCGCATTTCAGCGCGCAGCCTCGCTCACCACAGCCGCCGAGCTACGGGCATCACGGCTGGCCGATGCGGCCGCAGCCGCGTGGTCGGCCGGACAACCACATCGCGCGCAGGCGATCCTGGACCAGGCCCTGCCCCTGGCCGAGGCGGCGCAGCTGCGAGCGCGCATCGCGCACCTGCGTGGATCGATCGAAGCGCACTGCGGGAGCCCGTCGGCCGCCTACGCCATCCTCGTAGGTGCCTCGGAGTTGGTCGTTACCGCCGAACCGGCGCGGGCGGCCGTGATGCTCGGTGAGGCGGGCCAGCTGGCGTGGGCCGGCGGCGACGTGGAGCGGCTCGATGACGTCGCCCGCCGACTTGCCGCGCTGCGGGTCGAACACCACCCTGGATTCGTTGCCGCACATGTGATCAGCGGCCTGTCCGGGCTGTTGCGCGGTGACACCTCGGCCACCGCGGCCAAGTTGCGTGCGGCCGTCGAGCTGGCTACCGCGAGTCAGGAACCGCGGGTGCTGATGGGCGCGGCCGCTGGGGCGATGTTCCTCGGTGCGGACGCGCACGCGATCGATCTGTTCAGCACCGCGGTCGCCAAGACACGTGCCGCCGCCGACGTCGCCACCCTGCCGCTGCTGCTCGCGCCGCTGTCCATGGTGGAAATGCTGACCAGCCGCTACGCTACGGCGCTGGCCGACGCTTCGGAGGGTCTGAGGCTGGCCGAAGAGACCGGACAGCACAATCCCGCGGCGCACCTTCACGCCGTGCTGGCGATGGTTGCGGCGGTGCAGGGCCGCGCCGAGGATTGCCGTGATCACGCAGAATCCGCGTTGTCACAAGCCATCTCGTATCGCCTCGGCCCGCATGCGGCCATTGCGTCCTGGGCGCTGGCCTTGCTCGATCTCGGCGCCGGCCGCGCCGAAGAAGCTTTCGACCGGCTCGAGGCGCTGGCCGGTGCGGCTCCCGGCGAGGGCAACCAGATGGTGACCCTGATGGCCACACCCGATTTCGTGGAGGCCGCCGCGCGCATCCAGCGCAGTGAAGCCGCGGCCGCTCGGCTGGCCGCTCTGCAGGCGTGGGCGCGCGACACCGGTGCGCCGTGGGCCAGCGCGTTGGTGGCCCGCTGTCACGGTCTGACGGCGGACACCGACCATGATCGCCACTTCTCCGAGGCATTGAGCCTGCACGGGCAGGGCGCCCGGCCCTTCGACACCGCCCGCACTCAGCTGCGATACGGCGAGCATCTGAGGCGCCGCCGGCGTCGCACACAGGCACGCAAATATCTGCGCTCAGCCCACGAGACCTTCCAGCGGCTGGGCGCTGTGCCCTGGGCTGAGCAGGCCGGTACCGAATTGCTGGCCACCGGCGAAACCGCACGCAAACGCGATGTCACCGCCGTCGATCAGCTGACCCCGCAGGAATTGCAGATCGCGCGCTACGTCAGCGCGGGCGAGACCAATCGGTCCATCGCGACATTGCTGTTCCTCAGCCCGCGCACGGTCGACTACCACCTTCGGAAGATCTTCACGAAGCTGGGGCTGTCGTCACGAGCCGAATTGATCCGTATGTCGCTGAGCCAGGAATGGTAGACAACTGGCATGACTGTTGGCGCGGCCGCGATCACGATCTTTCATCAACCTCGGGATCCGCATCGGTTCCGTGGCTGGGTCGAGAATTACCTGGGCACTGCCCGGCAGTCACCTGGGTATCTCGCTGCGCGCCAATCGGTTCCCGGTGGCGGCCAGTTGGATTGGGCCGTCGAGGTGTCCTTTGACAGCTCCGAGTCACTCGATGAGTGGCTTGACAGCGCGCGGCGGCGCGCCCTGCTTGCCGACGGCGCGGCACAGGGCTTCGGGCGATCTGCCGCCGATCTCATCCTGGCGCCAGGCGAACTGCCACCCGGTAACGCCGGGGTGTTCCTGCACCCCGTCGCCTCGGGCAAGGACGCAGATTTTGTTGGCGCGCAACGGGATCTGGCGCAGATTACGGCCACCTTCCCCGGATACGAAGGGACGGCACTGTTTCCTGCCGACCGGAGCGGTCAGTGGATGTCGGTGCTGCGTTTTCGCACCGCCGGGCAACTCGCTGCCTGGATCCGGTCCGGGGAGCGCCGGCTGGCGCTGCCAAGTCTGCGCCAGGAGTTGACCCACGATTTCGCCGAACTGCCGCGCAGCGCGCCGTTCGGTTCGACGGTCCGTGTCGCCGAGGGCCGGGCCAAGATCACCCCCGGATGGAAATCGGCGATGCTGGTGGTGCTTTGCCTCTACCCCACCGTGATCCTGCTCAACAAATCACTGTCCCCGGCGCTGACGCGCATCGGAATCGCCCAGGCAGCAGTCATTTTCGTCGGCAACGTGGTCAGCGTCGCTGTGCTGCAATGGGTTCTGGTCCCCGCGGCGTCTCGACCGTTCAAGCGCTGGCTCGACCCGATCGACGGCGCGGGCAGGCGGATCAGCCTGGCGGGTGCTGCTGTAGTCATCGTCGGTTACGCGCTACTCTTGTTGGCTTTCGGCCTGCTGGGCTAGCCAGTGCCGATCATGGTGTGCAACTGATCGATCGACCAGGGCACGCTGTCGCTGTGATCGCGATAGCCGAGCACCTGTGGCGCGGGCCGGCCGAAGCGGCCCACGAAACCGCCTGCGGCAACGAATATCTGACCGGTGACCTCGCGCGCCAGACCGCTGGCCAGGTAGGCATAGAGCGGAGCCACGAAGGCGGGCGGAGCGGCGTCCAGTGAGGCGCGCATCGTCATCTCGTCGAGCAGTCCGCGTCGATGCAGGCCGAGGATGTGCTGCTCGTACTCAGGGCCGGTGGACAATCGGGTCCTGGCCCCGGGACACACCACATTGGCCCGCACCCCGGCGGCCTTGAGCTCCGCCGCCACGGCCATCGTCAAGCCGTTGACTGCCGCTTTACCCGCGGGATAGCCGGTGCCGCCGTAATCTCCGAGGAACGCGACCGAACCGGTGTTGATGATTGCGCCGTGACCCTGGGCGGCCATGACCGGCGCGGCGACGCGACAGGTATGGAAGACGGTCCCGAGATGCGCACTGATCAAGGTGTCGAACTCCGCCGGTGTGATCCGCAGAATCGAGGAGCCGGGTGGCTCGGCGATACCGGCGCAGTTGATCAGCACGTCCAGCCGTCCGAAGGACTGGATACAGGCCTCGATCAGACCGGCGGCGACCTCTTCGTCACCGGCTGCACCGGCGACGCCGACCGCATCGCCGCCCGCGGCGGTGAGGGAGCCGACAAGCTCGTTTACCGGGTCGGGATCACGGCCGTTGACGACGACGGCCGCGCCCAGCGTGCAAAGCAGTTCGCTGACGGCGCGCCCGATCCCGCGGCTGCCGCCGACCACCACCACACCACGTCCGGCAAGCAGGTCATCGGTGCTCATCTGGTGGCGGTCGCGGGTTCGAGTTCCTCGTCGTCGGCGGCCGAGCGCCGCGGCCACCACAACCAGCGGTCCAGCACCACCATCATCGCCGGAAGCACGAAGGCACGGACCACCAGCGCGTTCACCAACAATCCGAGTCCGACGGTGACACCGATCTGCGCCACACTGAGCACGCTGCTGATGCCCAGCGCGAGCATCGTCAGACCGACCACGACACCACCGGCGGTGACCACCATCCCGGTCGCGGCAGAGGCGCGGATGATGCTGGTGCGCAGGCCGGCGGAGAGTTCCTCCCGGATGCGAAGCGCGAACAGGAGATTACCGCCGGAAGCTATGCCGACCATGGACACGAACGCGATGGGCGGCACCGACCAGTGCAGGTCGTGGTGCAGCAGGCGGGTGAAAAGCAACACGCTGGCCCCGAGTGCACTCACGTAGGAGGCCAGGATCGTCGCCAGGACGATGAATCCGGCGATGGGACTTCGGAGCAGCAGCGCGGCGATGAACAGGATGACGGTCAGGGTGATCACCACCATGAGGGCCAGGTCACCGCCGACGATGTCTTGCAGGTCACGGGTGGCCGGTCCGACACCGGTGAGTTCGACGGCGGTCGCTTGCAACCCGCTGCTCTTGATGGTGTCGGTCACCGCTGCCTCGATCGAGCGGGCCCGTGCCGCGCCGTCAGCGCCCCATTCCAGCCCCTGGCCGTAGACGAACAGCCGGGTGGCATGCCCGTTCGGCGAGAAGAACTCGTCCAGCGTGGGACGCATAGCCGGATCGGTCAGGATGCGGCGGGACGCGTAGAGGTTTGCGCCGGGGCTGCCCTGGGAGACGGAGGCCAGCCGGTGCAGATAGTCCGGAAGCTCCTGGGTGGGCACCGGTCGGGGGTTGCTCAGTAACTCTCTGACCTGCGCCGCCATCCCCCGGACCTGGGCCATCTCGGTGCTCACGTCGGCCAGCACCGCAGGCAGCGGGACGCCCGGTTTCGCAGCCGCATCCACTGCGGCCTTCGCCAGCGCATCGGCCGCCTCGACCAGTTTGTTACAGCCGCCGACGACCGCGGTGGCCCACTGCACCGCCTCCTGGGCCGACGAACACACCGGGGTGGTGCGGCAGTCGCTGATCGCGCCGACGAAACTGCGCAGCGGATCGAAGATCTCGGCGACATCTCCGGCGCGGGCCCGGATCTTGTCGGTGGCCTGCTGCGTCAGCCGTACCGCCAAGCTCACGCCACCGATGGCGTATGCGCCCGCCTGGGTGCCGGACTGGATCAGGTCGAGTCCGGAACCCAGCTCACGCACCGCGGCGTCGAGGTCGGCGAACGTCGTGTCCTTGGCGGCGAGCAGGTCGGAGAACTGATCGAGCCGGTCGCCGACATTGCCCCCCGTGGCCGACAGGGACGCCTGCTTGGACACCATCCCGCTGGGATGGCTCGCCGACTGCACCATGCGCACACCCGAGATCCCCATGATCGCCCCGGTGATCCGCCCGATGGCGGCCAGCGCGGCCGGGTTGCGCAGGTCCTCATCGGTCTCGATCGTCACGACGTCCGGCTGCACCTGGTTGGCGTCGAAGTGCTGGTTGACAACGCGGTAGCCGCGGTTGGCCTCGGTGTCGGGTGAGGTTGACGCGGTTTCATCCCAGCCGATCGGCACGCCCGGCAGACCGAGCAGCATGATGAGCACGAACACGCTGGTGGCCACCAGAATGGGTGCCGGCCAGCGCGCGACGTGGGTGCCGACGCGCCGCCAGCGCCTCCGTAGCCGTTCCCGCTGCGGTGGCTTGACCAGGCCGGCCCGACTGGCGAGCGCTATCAGGGCCGGCGTCAAAGTGAGGCTGGCCAGGCCGACTGTGAGGACACCGATCGCGCACAGGATGCCGGTCGTGGCGAACATGCTGATTCGGGCCAGACTCAGCCATCCGACGGCGCCGAGGGGCGCCACCACGATGAGCGTCGACCCCACGATCGCCGGCGCCACGCTGCGGTACGCATCCGCCAGCGCGTCGGCGGGATCGAATCCCTTCCTGCGCTGTTCGTGGTAGCGGCCGATCAGGAATATCGCGAAGCCGGTGCCGGCTCCGACCGCCACCGCAACGGCGATGGAAAGCGAGAACAGCGAGACGCTGATCACCTGGCGCGATGCCAGGTCAGAGATGACGGGCTTGGCGACGGTCAACCCCGACATCACCGACACCAGGGGCACCATCGCAGTGATCACGGATCGGTACAGGATGACCAGGAAGATCAGCAGAACCCCCAGCGTCACAGCCGTGATGACCTGAGTCTGGCGGTCGATCTCGGCGAACTCGTCCATGACCGTGGCACCGGCACCGGTGATGTAGACGTGCAGGCCGTCGGGAGCGTCCAGACCCGCCACAATGGTTCGCGCCGCGGTGATCGAGTCGATGGCTTCGGTCGAACCCGTCACCCCGTCCAGGCGCAGGGTCGCCGTCACCACGTGACCGTCACGGCTGACCGCGGTGTCGGCCGCGGCCGGCATCCGCCACCAGTCCGTCACGTCGTACACATGTTTTGTGTCAGCGCGCAATGCGGTGATCAGCTGGTCGTAGAACGCCCGGTCCTGATCGCCGAGCCGGCCGTCACGCTCGAGCACCAGGTACGCGACGTTGTCGGTCGGCGCCTGCGAGAAAGCCGCCGCCGACCGTTGCACCGCAAGAGAAGTCGCGGTGCCGACCGGCAGGAACGGCTGGTCGAGGTCGGCCACGACCCGCTCGAGGGGCGGGGCAAGGCTGTTGCCGGCGACCGCGGCGAAGGCCCAGACACCGACGACCAGCAACGCAAAGCGATAGATCAGGCGAGGAATCAACGCGTAGGCCTCAGTCCCGCCAAGCGGCAGGTATCACGCAGCAGCTCCCATTCACGTGGCGTATCACCTTCTCGATTGACATCGTGATGCAACCCCCGACCGAGTCGGCTCATTCAACCACCCCGGCCGGTGGACCGACAGCGATTTCCCGGCGCGCCGTAAACGTCGCGACCGGATGGCCAAACCGTGCCCACCTGCGTTCCTGACTCGATAGGGTCGCCCGTCATGGGCGTTCTGCGGTTCCTCTGGCGACGCGTACTGGCATTCGACCGTATCGGCTCCCGCATCCCGCAGCTCATCCAAGTCTGGCTGCTCGAGCTCTTCTTCGTCATGCCATTGACGTTCTTCATCGGAAAAGTCATCGACATCCACGGTGCGTTCGGCGTGCCCGGCACCGGTGAGCGGCTGGGCGGCGTGTTCTGGGGAGCACTGCTGGTCTCGCTGATCTTCGGGTTCTTGTTCGTGCGGTCCTTGGTCCGACCGCGGGTGGTGCAGGGATCGTGGACGCCCGTAGTGCACGCGGACGTGGGACCGGTGACCGTATACGGCGCCAACCGGGCCTGGACGGTGACCTATCCCTACCTCACCAGCCATCCGTCGTACGCACTGTTGCTGTTGTTGACCGCGCCGATTCCGGCGGTGATGTACGCCGCCACCCGTAATCAGGGCGACAGCACCTTCTACTTTCGCGTCAGCGGCATCGTCGGGATGGTCGTCCTTGCGGCGATGGCGATGGCACGCATTCTGTCCTGGTACGTGTTGCGACTGGGCCGCCGCCAACTCGATGAGCAGTTGCGCGGACTGCCGATCTCGCCACGGCGCCTGGGCTGGGAAATCGCATGGAAACCGGTGCTGGTGCTGGTGGTGCTGATGTATGCGATCGTCTGTATTCCCCTGGGTGTGATGTGGGCGAAAGAGCGGCGCACCATCGCGGCCCTGCCGCTCGTCACCGTCTCCGACACCGCCGGCGATTACCGGCGCGTGGAAGGGAAAGTGGCATCCGAGCCGGTCTACTGGGCACCCCGCGGCACCGGTCGCGGCGGAAACAACTACGCGGGCGCAGGAGTTCTGGTGACGCTGCCCTCCGGAGGTGAGGCACTGCTGCTGGCCGAGTCTCTGTCGGTTCCCGACTTCAAAGGGATGATGGCGGGCGTCTCGCACGGCACTCTCAAGGCCACCGGGAAAGTGATCGACGACATCACCGCCACCCAGCGCACGTACTACGGGTTCGACGTCAACGCGTTTCCGGAGCCACCGCCGGGCGGGCGGGTCATGCTGCTGCTCTCCAGTCCCTGACGCGACGCTCGAATTTCGGTGCTCTCGCCACCGGAAGGCCGCCGAGTGTCGTACCGTTTCGACAGGTCCTGGGCAGACCATCGGGTAACACCATCGAAGGGGGCTGCAGGGATGATCAAGCGACTCGTTGTTCTCGCGGCGTGTGGCGCGCTGATGTTCTCGGCCGGCTGCAGCGGATCGAAAGGTCAACACGCCGGCGCCGGAACGCGGGCGGCCGAGCGACCGCCGGCCACCTCGCGCACCGACCCTTCCAGCGAACCCGCACCGGCCGAAAAAATGGTCTTCCGATACGAGGAGGCCACCACCCCCGAGGCACAGAGCGGTCGCCAATTGATGGCTGATGCAAAGGTTTTGGAGAATGTGGCCGCTCACGTCAACGACACACTGAATCTGCCGCATGAGGTGGGCGCTGTCGGCAAGCAATGCGGTGAAGCCAACGACTACTGGGATCCCAACGCCAACGAAATTCAGCTGTGCTACGAGGACATCGCGCAGAGCCAGCAGCGGTTCGCCAATGCAGGCAACCCCAATCCGGCCGAAGCCGCGGTCGATGCCACCATTTCGGGGTTCTACCACGAACTCGGTCACGCAACGCTGAGCATCTACGAGCTCGCCTTCACCGGACGTGAGGAGGACGTCGCCGACCAGCTGTCGGCGTTCATGCTGCTGGCCCCCGGGGCCGACGGGAAGGCCTACCCCAACGGCGTCCGCATCGCCACCGACACCGCTCAGGACTGGAAGTTGAGCGCCAAGGAAGCCGGCGACGCCAACGAACTTCCGTTCTGGGACGGCCACTCGATGGACATCACCCGGATGTACAACTGGGAGTGCTGGATCTACGGGTCGGACACGACGGCCAACGCCGGCATCGTCACCTCCGGCGACTTGCCCGAGGACCGCGCCGGCAATTGTGAAGAGGAATTCCAGAACATGTCCCGGGCGTGGCAGCAGATGTTGGGGCCGCATCTGAAGAAACCCCGCTGAACGCGACATTCATGCACTGTTCAGGCCGTCGTGGGCCCGCGCTCGGTGGCCGCACATCCCAGACCGCTTGTCTCACGGTATGCGGGTGGTTCAGGTCGCCAACTTCTACGGGCCCCGGTCCGGGGGTCTGCGAACGGCGGTCGACCGGTTGGGCGCCGAGTACTGCGCCACCGGCCACGAGGTCTTCCTGGTGGTCCCGGGACCGCGCGCCCAGCGCACCCGGCTGGACAGCGGTGTCGTGCGAATCACGGTGCCCGCCAGGCAACTTCCGTGCACCGGCGGCTACCGCGCGATCATGCCGGCGCCGGTGCGGTCGTTGTTGGCCGCGCTGAACCCCGACGCGCTGGAGGTTTCCGACCGGCTCACTTTGCGCTGCCTGGGCCGGTGGGGGCGCGAGCACGGCGCCACCACCGTGATGATCTCGCATGAGCGCCTGGATCGCCTTGCGGGGCAGATCCTTCCGCGGCGGACCGCACAGCGATTCGCTGACTTCGCCAATCGGCGCACCGCCGCGGATTACGACACAGTGGTGTGCACCACCGAGTTCGCCCGCGAAGAGTTCGACCGCATCGGCGCGACGAACACCGTGACCGTGCCACTGGGGGTCGATTTGCGGACCTTCCACCCGCGTCGGCACAGCGCCGAACTTCGGCGTCGCTTCGCCGCGCCGGGTCAGATCCTGCTGGTGCACTGCGGTCGGCTGTCGGTGGAGAAGCGCGCCGATCGCAGCATCGACGCGCTCGCGGCCTTGCGCGACGACGGTGTCGACGCCCGGTTGGTGGTCGTGGGTGAAGGCCCGATACGGGCCCGGCTGCAGCGTCAAGCGGCCCGTCTGCCAATCGAATTCACCGGGTTCGTCGGCGACCGTCGTATGGTTGCCGCACTGCTGGCCACCGCCGATGTGGCCCTGGCGCCGGGCCCGCATGAAACCTTCGGGCTGGCCGCCCTGGAATCCCTCGCGTGCGGCACCCCGGCCGTGGTGTCACGCACCTCAGCCCTGACCGAAATCATCACCGCGGACAGCGGGGCACTGGCCGACAACGATCCGCTGGCCTTCGCCAGTGCGGTTCGTGACCTGGTCGGCCGCCCGGAGCGTCATCGTCGCGTCTGCGCTCGGCACCGGGCCGAGGTGTTCACCTGGCAGCGATCAGCGGCGGGCATGCTGACGACCTTCGGCTAGACCGAACCGTTCGCCCGAATTTGGTTGCGCGCCAGTACACCTGTCATCAGGGTTTCTGACGCCCCGAACGGCTCAAGCGCCACTCCGGCGGGAAGTTGAGATCGTTGTCCTTGACGACGTTGTTGAGGCCCTTGCCGAAAGTGCCTTCGGTGAGGTCGACGTCGTTGTCCTGGTCGTTGGCGATGATCGGCAGCATCCCCTCGACCATCCCGGTGAGCAGACTGCCGAAGTATTCGCCCTTGTGTTGCTTGTAGAGCTCGAGGAAGGTCTTCTGCACGGCGACGGTGTCGGTCGGCCGGCACCGCGCGCAGGCCAGTGCGTACTTCGCCGTTTCCTCTTCGAGTTTGTCGCGCGGCACCACACTGTTGATAAAGCCGCATTCATACATCTCCTTGGCGCTGAAAGGCCGCCCGGTGAACAGCATTTCGGAAAATTTTCGTAGGCCCATGGTCTCGGCCCACCACCACAGGCGTGGTCCCCAGCCCACGTAGCGGAATGCCGGGTGCCCGAACAGCGCGTCGTCTGAGGAGATCACCAGGTCGGCGTCGCCGGCTTGGTAGAAGTGCCAGCCGTAGCAGTAGCCCTTTGCCTCGATGATGCTGATCTTCCGAAGTTCTTGCAGCGGGCGGTTTCCCGCGCGGGCCTTGGCATAGAAGTCGGTGACGG
The DNA here is from genome assembly GCF_002101675.1 of Mycobacterium gordonae. GTDB lineage: Bacteria > Actinomycetota > Actinomycetes > Mycobacteriales > Mycobacteriaceae > Mycobacterium > Mycobacterium gordonae. Next base: position 38,315 of record NZ_LQOY01000244.1, read on the forward strand.
TGGACAGGTACCGGTAGGAACCTCCCGGCGGATACTTGACGTCGTCGTCGTTGATCGCAAGCTCGTGCAGGAGCGGCATTCCCGGGTTCTCCAGCATTCCGCGTTGTTCGGGCAGGTCTCCCCCGCTACCGAAATCCTCGCCCTCGCCGCGGATCACCACGACCTTGACCTCGTCGTCCACATTGCACTTGTGGATCAGGTCGGCGTAGTTCTGCCGCATGCCCAGCGTGGTGGAATTCTGCGCGTCGGGACGGTCGAATGTGATGTAGGCGATCCGGTTCTTGACGTCCTTCTCGAACTTGATGTACTGCTCGGCTTCCTTTTTCAGCTCTTCGTAGTCGTATTCAGGCATGTGACTCTCTCTCTGGTTGAGCAAGCTGCCCGCGACCACGGGAAGCCCTTCACTGGTCCGAGTTCCCGGTCAACTGTCCCTTGCTCGGGCTTTTCAGTATGCCGCTGGCGATCGCCGCCAAGATTTTGTCGAGTTGTTCTGCGCTGTCGATGATTCGGTCGCCGTGGGCAAACCGCAACAGCAGGCCGTTGATAAAGGTCAGGGTGATGTTGCTGAGGTCATCGACGACGGCGGACTCCAGCTCCGTTCCACGGGGCATCAGCTGCACCAGAATTTCGCGGTGCAGCTTGGTGAATGCTTCGGTGCCGTGCGCCAGAGTGGCGGCCAAGGCCGGGTCCCGGGCGGCCTGCATCGTCAGCTCATACCGCGCCCTGGTTCGGGATAGCTCTGGCTCACAACCGGATTGGATCACCACTTGCGACAACAGCGACGGCGAGCGGCGGCCCCTGCCCGCACCGGTGGGACGGGCATTGTCGGCGACCGACTGGAGGTTGGCCAGATCCAGCTCGGCCAGCCGTTCGGCCACGGCGAGCAGCAGCGCCGATCGGGTGCGGAAATAGAACGAGGTGGTCCCGTCGGGAACACCGGACTTGCGGTCGACCTTGAGATGACTCAAGCCCTTGGCCCCGTCGTCGGCCAGCAACTGAATTGCCGCGTCGCACAGCTCACGACGGCGTTCGGCCGGATTGGGCTTGCGTCGTTTGTCCATCGTCAACCCCTCTCGGGTATCGACGCAGACATTACTCTATATGTGTAGTGTCGGGCTACCCATCGCAATCGACGATCAGCCGTACACCTGTGCGTAGAGGGCCTCGATGTCCGCTAGCTCGGGGATCAGCGGGTTGTTGCCCGGCGAACCGGACGCCACCGCTTGTTCGGCCATCAACGGAATCAGCGATTGCCAAGCGGCACTGTCGATGCCGTAGGACTTCGGAGTGGGCACCTCGAGCTCGGCACACAGTTCGGTGAGCGCCTCGACCAAGGCCCCGGCCGCAACCTCGTCGCAAGTCGCGGCGTCGGCCACCCCGTAGGCCCGGGCGCAGTCGGCGTAGCGCCCCGGTGCGCCGGCCACGGAGAATGCGGTGACCGCCGGGAAGAGCATGGCATTGGACAGTCCGTGTGCGACGTGGAAGTGGGCCCCGATCGGTCGGCTCATCCCGTGCACCAAGGCGACACTGGAGTTGGAGAAGGCCATTCCGGCCTGAGTGGCGGCCGCCATCATCCCGGCCCGAGCAGCTACGTCGGAGCCGTCGCGGTATGCCGGCTTGAGGTGTGCGGCGACCAGTCGGATCGCAGCCAGTGCCAGCCCGTCGCTGAGGGGATTCGCCCTGCGGCTGACGTAAGCCTCCACCGCGTGTGTCAAGGCATCGACCCCGGTATCGGCGGTCAGCCGCGGGGGCATCGTCATCGTCAGCTCGTAGTCAACGATCGCGGCTATCGGCAGGAACGAAGGCCCCGGACACAGCATCTTTTCATTGGTTTCGCTGTCGCTGATCACCGTGAACTGTGTTGCCTCTGAACCGCTTCCGGCGGTAGTGGGGATCGCGATGATCGGCAGGGCAGGCCCCGCATAACTGCTTGGCGCCTTGAACCGGCGCATCGGCCCGGGCTGAAGAGCAAGCACGGCCAGCGCCTTGGCGGTATCCATCGGGCTGCCGCCGCCGAATCCCACGACGCAATCCGCCCGGTGCCCGATCAGCATGTCGACGCCCCGCTGGAGCGATGCGGTGGTGGGATCGGCGACGGTGCGGTCAAACAACGCCGGTGCCTGGCCCGCCGCGCTCAACAGGGTCATCACCCGGTGCGCGCCGCCGGTTGAGGTCAGGTACGGATCGGTGACCACCAAAGGCCGGCGTACATTCAGCGCAGCGATCACAGCGCCCAGTTCATTGAGCGCGCCGCCACCCATCCGGATATGCCGGGGAAACGCGGCGGATATCGGCATTGATCACTTCCCTGGGTTCCGGGCCACCCGTTGCGGCCGTAGCGCAAACACTACGGCCAGCGTTCAGGACGACCCGGTCACCCCGATCAGGTGCAGGGAATGCCGTGCGGGCCGCCGATCCACTGTCCGGGCGGCGATTGCCACGGGCAGAACTGCTTGATCTGACCCGGCGCGGGTCGCCAGTCGTTGTTGTCGATCACCGGCACCGGCGGTCCCGGCGGTCCCGGAATGTTGGGCCCGGGCTTCGCGGCCGCGGTGCCTGCACCGACGCCGAGCGCACCCGCTCCCAGGGCGCCCGCCATCAGGGCCGTTCCGATGAGCTTCTGCATTTTCATTACGTCGCCTCCTCTTCTCAGCGCGGATGGCGCCAGTTCGGCGCCTGACCAGCAGGCTGAGGGATATCAGCAATAGCTTTAATACCCGATTTTAGCGGTGCTCAATCAGCGCCCCGATGTAACCTCCGACACGACATGGACCAACTCGGCATCGGCTACCTGAGCGTTTTCGGGCTGCCGCCCGTGCAATTCGTCGACGTCGCCGCCACCCTGCAGTGCCGTTTCATCTCGATGTTCCTGCGGGGGCTGCCGCTGGCCGGGCTGGGCTATCCCCCGTTCTCGCTGAAAAAGGACCCCGCATTGCGCAGCGACCTGCGGTCGGCGTTGCGGCATCACGGCGTCAGCATCACCCTCGGCGACGGCTTCCTGGTGGTCGCGGGGGGCGACATGCGCGCGTGTGCCGCCGATCTCGACATCGTGGCCGAGCTCTCGATTCCCCGGATCAATGTGGTCAGCCTCGACAGCGACCTCGGACGCACCTTCGATGAGTTTGCGGTGCTGGCCGAGCTTGCCGCCCAACGCGGCATCAGCACGGTGGTGGAACCCGTGCCTGGCCTGGCCGTTGCCGATCTCCCCACCGCGCTGGCCGCGGTGCGACACGTCGGCCGGTCCGACTTTCGGCTGTTGATCGACACCATGCACGTGTCGCGATCCGGATCCACCCCACCAGACGTGGCGGCGATCGATCCCGGGCAGGTTGGCTACGCCCAACTCAACGACGCCACTCGCCGGCCGCGCAGCGCTGACTACATGGAAGAGGCCATGTACGAGCGTCTGGTCCCTGGCGAAGGTGAGTTGCCGCTGCGCGACATCATCCGCGCGTTACCGGACGGGCTGGTGATCGAACTCGAAGTGCCGCAGCGATCGCTGGCGCTGGCCGGGGTCAGTCCGATCGACCGGCTGCGACCGTGTGTGGCTGCGGCGCGGCGCATCTTGGCCGATGCCGCCGGCTGAGCGATTCCGCGCGCTTCGGCGGCACTGGCGGTGAACGGTTTCTCGCACAGCACATGCTTTCCCGCGGCCAGTGCGGCCCGCGTCCACCGGCCGTGCAGGCTGTTGGGCAGAATGCCGATCTGCAGCACCGGCCGCGAGCCAGACATCGCTCGACGCTAGCAGCGCCGGGCGAACTCAGGGGCGTGCTCGGGCAACACGCCGACCCCGATGAAGTACGCCGGCACCAGGGATAGCCACGGCAACCGCTCCAGCACGCGCAGCAGGGCCGCCGGCGGAGCGGGGTCCTGGCCCCGAAGCAGTGGCCCGAGCAGCCCCCGGTGCAGCATCCGTTGTACGAATTGCGTTACCGCGGTAGGAAATACACGGCGGCGACGGACGGCCGCCAGGTCATGCTCGGTGACGTGGTGGCGCCGCAGTGGTTCGGCCAGGATGCTCGCCGCCGCGACGGCATCTTGCACCGCAAGGTTGATGCCGACGCCCCCCATCGGTGACATGGCATGCGCGGCGTCGCCGATGCAGAGCAGCCCCTCACAGTGCCAACGGTGTAACCGGTTGACCTTCACGTCGAGATGCTTGACGTCGTCCATGGAGCTCAACGCCCCGACCGATTCCGCGGCCTCTGGCACCAGCGCCGCGACCTCACGGCGGAATGCCTCGATGCCCTGTGCGCGCAACTGCGCGTCGGTGCCTTTCATCCCGATGTAGGCGATCTGGAAATAACCCTTGCGCGGGATGACGGCAAGTGCCTTGCCCGGACCGGTGCGGGGCAGGAAGGAGAACTCCGTTTCGTCGTGACGCGGCAACTTGAACCACCACACGTCGAACTTCACCGGATAGTCGTGGGTGCGCAGTCCGGCGGCCTGCCGTGCGATCGACCACCGGCCGTCGCAGGCGACGGTGAGCTCGGCGTGCAGTTCGCCCGGGCCGTTGGGGTCCTGGTAGCGAACGCCGGTGACTCGGCCGCCTTCGGTGAGCAGCCCGGTGACCTCGGTATTCATCCGCAGGGTGAATGTCGGCTCGGCAGTGGCGGCCTCGGCCAGCAGGTTGAGCAGGTCCCACTGCGGGACCATGGCGATGAACGGGTGGGGTTGGTTCAGTCGCTCGAAGTCGATGTAGGTGACCGAGCGCCCGTTCGATTCGAAGGCCGCCTTGCGTACCTCGTTGAAAGGCAACCGGGAGAACTGATCCCACAGTCCCAGCTCGTCGAGTAGCCGCATGGTTGAGCAGTGCACGGTGTCGCCCCGAAAATCGCGCAGGAAGTCACCGTGCTTTTCCAGCAGTGTGACCTGTACACCGGCACGGGCCAGTATCAGCCCCAGGACCATGCCGGCCGGGCCACCTCCGATGATTGCGCACGTCGTCTTGTCGCTCATTTGCGCTCAAGCATAGAGTCCGGCAAGGGCATTGCCCGAACGCGCAACGACCGATCAGGCGACCAACGCAGAGACGTCGGCGCCGATCAGTTGTGCCGCGCTCACGACGATCAGGATCTCCAGTGCTGCCGCCACAACGACGAGCGTCACGTTCGCCGTCACTGGGTAGCCGATCGAGTTCATCAAACCCATCGCATCGCCGTGGGCGAACTCCCGGATTCCTTCGAGGAACAGATTGATGTTCCACGCCGGAGCAATGGTCACCAATGCGTTGACCAGGTCGGCCGTCGGCAGCAGCACCGCATAGCCCCTGCTGGCCGCCGAAGAGATCGTGGTGAAAATGTCGGTGTTGGTGGCCTGGATGCCGTTGATGATGCTGTCTATCGAGAGCGCCGGATTCCCGACGCCACCACCGGAGGCGGCCGAGCCGGCACCCAGCAGGCTCGGCACGTCGAGTGAGGGAATGTTGAGGTGGGTGATGCCGTAGCCGAAGTCGTTGAGCCCCTGTTGGGTTCCGGCCTCCAGTGCGTTCCATACCGTGATGGGGTCGACTTCAGGAAACGCCCCGAACCGCGTCGGCACATTGGGCGGTGACGTCGAATACCCGTAGTTCGGGTCGCCGTAGCCGAGATTGACAATCACTCGCAGGTTCGGCTGGATCAGGTCAGCGAAGGGATCGCCGACGACGGGCACCGCACGCAACGGCTCTAACAACGGCAGATCTTCGGTCGGAATGATGTAGTAGCGGGTCATGGTCGGACCGACCGTGTTGGTCAGCGGTATGGCCCCATCAATCTGCTCCGGGGTCAACGAAAAGTAATTGGAGTGAAGGTAATACGTGCCGGCAAGGGCGTTCAACGTTGACACGATGTTCAGCGGATACCGCGGAAAGTCGGCGATGCCGTCGTACTCGATGGTGTAGATGTCGGTCGGGTACAGATTGTCTGGCGTCGCCCCCGTGGAGGTCACACCGAGGCTGGGAAAGGAGATCCCCGGGAAGCGGGCGGCCACCCCTCCGTTCGGATTGCCCGGATTGCCGACCAGTGAGAACGAGACCTGTTCTGGTGTAGGCGGATTGATCGAAGCGGCGAGTTTTGCCATCTCCAATGAGGCGATGGTGGCACCCTGGGAATAGCCGAATACGGAGACCTTGTCACCCGCGGCGAGGTTCGACCGGATCGCGCCGTCCAGAATCTTGACGCCCTGCGCCACCGACTCATCGAAGGTCAGGTTCTTAATGCCGACAACCGGATAGAGGCCCTGTGGAGTGAAGAGCGCCTGCCCGATGGCGCCTTCAGCGATGCGGTCAATGTAGAGGTCGAGGGCACGCTGCACATACTTGGCCGAGGGAATCGGAATGCCGCTACCGCCCATCACATGAGCGATCGTCTGCGCCTCAGCGGGATTGGCGGGTGTGCTGGCACCCTGCAGTGTCGCTATGTTCGCCAGGCTCTGAAGTCGCTGCTGCCAAGGTGCCAGTTCAGCAGCAATCGCGCTGGCACCGGCGTGATAGGCCGCCATTGCGGTCACATCCTGGGCCCACATCTGGTCATAAAGTGATTCGGCGGCGGCGATCGCGGGCGCGTTCTGTCCGAACAGGTTGGACATGACCAACGACAGAACTTGCGATCGGTTGTCTGCCACGAGTGTGGGGTGAACCGTCGCGGCCAACGCGGTCTCGAATTCCGCCGCAGCGGTGCGAGCCATCGCTGCCGCCCCCTCGGCGTGCCTGGCCGCGGTGTTCAGCCAGCACACATGTGGCCCTGCGGCGTCCGCCATTGCGCAGGATGCCGCTCCCCGCCAGGAGCCGCTTGCCAACCCGAACGTCAGAGATTCGAATGACGCTGCCGCGGACTGTAATTCGGCCGCGAGACCATCCCATGCCGTTGCTGCCGCAAGCATCGGCGCCGGGCCCGCACCGGTGTAGAGCCGCGAAGAATTGATCTCCGGCGGCAGCACCGAAAAGTTCGGCAGCGTGCTCAAGTGTCCTCCTAGCAACCGAGTGACGTCCCTACACGCCGTGAACCCGTCCCAAGCGCTCAACCGAACCGCCGGAGTCATCCGCGCCGATTCGCCGGCCAGGGCGCGCCGGCGCCGCTGACACCAGCCGGGCGCGGCTTCTAGTGATTCAACTGCGACACGGTGCTTTGCGCGTTGGGCGCATCGAAGCCGCCGACGCTCCTCCCGACGCATGCCGCGGCCGTGAGTCCGACGCTGGCGATCAGAGCACCTATTGCCACCAAAACACGTACCTTCGTGCGGTTCATCTCAGACATGGGGTCTCTTTTCCATAGAGAGTTTGAGAAGTGCGGCAATGCTAACTCCCGCATCGTCATTGTGGAACCTTTTTTCGCCTTCATATTTTTAGCCGAGTGAATTTCCCGAAGCCGCTTGGCCGGGTGTCCACAGTGACGGAAACCGTTCGTAGCGTGTTGAATACAACAATCTATCCGGTTGCGGCACACCGAGCAGTCCATTCCTAGAAAATGGCTCGTTACTTTTAACAATTGGCCGTTTCACGCACATATATTGGACAAAATGGCGGTGCTGATCGGGGCCATCGGGACAATGTCAAGAAGGTGGACAAAGTCTGGCGCCCCGTCGGAATCCGCTGCGCGTGTCACGCGGCCGGACTGCACCACCGGCACTCGGTGCATCCGGGCGGCGGCGGTGACATAACCTGACGGCTGCAATGTTTTGGCACGCGGAAGCCCGCCGTGCACGAGCGGCAGGTGGTTTTGTGATGACGTCCGGACGAGTTGCGCCGACGCGGCCCGCCCACGGCAATCAAGTCCGGGCCGATCGGACGCGCGCCCACGTGATCGATGTGACCGTTCAGATCGTGCTCAGCGAAGGCATTGCCGCGGCCAGCGGACGCCACATCGCCGACACCGCGGGCGTCACCTGGGGCGTGATTCAATACCACTTCGGTGAGCGCGACGGCCTGTTGATGGCAGTGGTGGACCAGGGGTTCGACGAACTCCTGGATGCGCTGAAGTCGATGCCTCCGGCGACGGACGCGACCACGACGCGGGAGCGGGTCGAGTCGGCCGTGACCGCGGCCTGGCAGGCGATGTCGAGTCCCACCGCACGCGCGGCGACCGAAATCCTGATCGGTACCCGGGCCACCCGCGGGGCGTCCACGACCGAGCACATCAGACGACTCGGCAAGACGTTCAACACCCTGATCGCCAGCATCAGCCGCGATCTGGGTCCGACGCAGAATGCGGCGATCGGGGAGCTGATGCTCACCACCTTGCGCGGGCTGATCGCCAACCAGCTGGTCACCCACCGGCCGGTCGACACCACCAGGGAGCGTCAGTTGCTCGTCGACATCGTCAGCAATTACCTCGACACAGCGGGGGCATCGGGTTCGTGACCGAGACGATTCAGGCGCTCCTGCGCCGACGGGTGCCAGATTCCGGCATCGCGGTGAAATACGGCGAGCTGCGATGGACCTGGAGTGAGTACCTCGCGCGGGCCGCGGCCCAGGCGGCGGCGCTGCTGGGCAGCGCAGACCCGACCCGCCCAATGCACATCGGTTCGCTGCTGGGAAACACCCCCGACATGCTCACCCAGATGGCCGCGGCCGGCTTGGGCGGATACGTCCTGTGCGGACTGAACACCACCCGGCGGGGCGAAGCGCTGGCCGCCGACATCCGGCGCGCGGACTGCCAGATCGTGGTGACCGACGCCGGGCACCGGGCACTGCTGGACGGGCTGGACCTGCCCGCCACCCAGATCTTCGACACCTCGACGTCACAGTGGGCGGAGCTGGTCGCGGGCGCCGGCGAGCTCGTCCCCCATCGACAGGTCGAGATGATGGACCCGTTCATGATGATCTTCACCTCCGGCACGAGCGGAAACCCCAAGGCGGTGCGGGTGGCACATCTGATGCCGACATTCGCCGGCATCAACCTCGCCGAACGGTTCGCCCTGACCGAGCGGGACACCTGCTACGTGTCGATGCCGCTGTTTCATTCCAACGCTGTGGTTGCCGGCTGGGCGCCGGCAGTGGTCTCCGGGGCGGCGATAGTGCCGGCGAAATTCTCGGCCAGCAATTTCCTCGCCGACGTCCGCCGGTACGACGTCACGTATATGAACTACGTCGGCAAACCTCTCGCCTACATCCTGGCCACTCCCGAGCGCGATGACGACGCGGACAACCCGCTGCGGGTGGCGTTCGGCAACGAGGCCAATGAGAAAGACATCGAGGAATTCGCACGGCGCTTCGGCGTGCAGGTCGAGGACGGCTTCGGCTCCACCGAGAACGCCGTCATGGTAATTCGCGAGCCCGGCACCCCGCGCGGCTCGATCGGCAAAGGGGCCGCCGGGGTCGCCGTCTACCACAGTGAGACCGTCACCGAATGTGACGTCGCCCGGTTCGATGACCACGGGGCGCTCATCAACGCCGATGCCGCCGTCGGTGAGTTGGTCAACACTACGGGTTCGGGCCTGTTCACGGGGTACTACAACGATCCGCAAGCCAACGCCGAACGGATGCGCCATGGCATGTACTGGTCCGGCGATCTCGCCTATAAAGACGCCGAAGGCTGGATCTATCTTGCCGGACGCACAGCCGACTGGATGCGGGTTGACGGCGAAAACCTCGCGGCAGCGCCGATCGAGCGAATCTTGCTGCGCCACAAGGCAATCAATCGCGTAGCCGTGTACGCCGTTCCGGACGAACGGGTGGGCGACCAGATGATGGCGGCCGTGGTGCTGAACGAGGGAGTGCCGTTCGACCCAGGCTCGTTGGAATCGTTCCTCGGTGCGCAAGCCGACCTTTCCCCCAAGGCGTGGCCCCGATACATTCGCATCGCGGCAGATCTGCCCAGCACCGCCACGCACAAAGTGCTCAAGCGCCAGCTGATCTCCCAGGGAACCGCCGTCGATCCGGAGGAGGTGCTCTGGGTACGCGAGCAACGCGGCACGGCATACCACATCGAGTCCCAGCTTGGCCGTTGACGACGCAATGCCGGACGATGTGCGCATGACCGACTCCAGCGCTTCGAGCGCGACCCGGGTGGCCGTCTACTTCGACTTCGACAACATCGTGATCTCGCGCTACGACCAAGTGCACGGACGCAATTCCTTCCAGCGCGACAAGGCCAAGGGCCTGGACCGGGAACGACTGCGGGCGGCCACCGTCGACCTGGGCGCGATCATGGACTTCGCATCCTCGTTCGGCACGCTGGTGCTGACTCGCGCCTATGCCGACTGGTCGGCCGAGGTCAACGCCGCCTATCACGGACAACTGGTCGGCCGGGCCGTCGATCTCGTGCAACTGTTTCCGGCGGCCGCCTACGGCAAGAACGGCGCCGACATTCGGCTGGCGGTCGATGCGGTCGAGGACATGTTCCGGCTTCCCGATCTGACGCACGTGGTGATCGTGGGCGGCGACTCGGACTACATCGCGCTGGCGCAGCGGTGCAAGCGTCTGGGCCGCTATGTCGTCGGCATCGGCGTGGCAGGCGCGAGCAGCCAGTCGCTGGCCGCCGCCTGCGACGAGTTCGTCACCTACGACGCGCTGCCCGGGATCTCGACCACGGCGGCCAGCCCACCGCCCAGGAAACGTGCGCGCCGCGCCGGTGCCGGTGAGCCTGACGACGAGCCGCCGGCCCCGGACCCCCAAATCGCCGCGACCGGCCTGCTCGAACGCGCGCTGCGCATCGGTCAGGAAAAGGACGACGTCGACTGGCTGCACAACTCCGTCGTGAAAGCGCAGATGAAGCGGATGAATCCGTCGTTCAGCGAAAAGTCGTTGGGCTTCAAGTCTTTCAGTGATTTCCTGCGCTCGCGCAGCGACCTCGTCGAGCTCGACGAGACCACCACGACGCGTATGGTGCGCTTGAAAAACTAGCGTCCGATCTCTCCGAGGATGCCGCGCTCGATGCTGTTTCGGGTGTTGTCGGGCAGCACGATCAGGCCGTCGAGTTCAGCACGCGCCCGTTGATATGCGTGCTGGCGCTCCTGGGTCGTCGCGGCGGTGTCCGCGGCGATACGGAGCAGATTCTGCGCCCGCGCGAGTCGCTGCCTTTCCTCTTTGGAGAAGTCGCTGCTGCGCCTGCGCATCGCCTCGGCTTCGGCGGCGTTGAATGCGGTCACGTAGTCTTCGACCGCGTCGAGGTACTCGCGTGCGGCGTCGCGATCGTCGAGCAGATCCTCCGCGCGCAGCGGGCGGTGCAGGTCCGCGCGCAGTTTGGCGCGGTGGAAGCGGGTGGTCAGCGGGTCGCGCATGTCGGTCATGACCGGGAAGTCCAACAGCCGGGTGGCGTCGAGCTCGTACTCGAGCCAGCGGGCATCGGTCTTTTCGTGCGCCTCGAGCGCGCGCTTGATGGCCTGCCAGTGTGCCGCCGGATTGGCCGGTGCCGACGGCCGCGCCGCTGCGGCCGGATCGTCGCCCGGTGACTCAGCCGTGCCCGCTGTTCGCCGGTTCATCGCCGAGATCGCCCTGATACCGGCCGCGATCAAGCCAATCAGCGGCAAGGCCAGCAGCAGCAGTTCGACCAACCGGAACAGGACACCCACGACGCCAGGATGCCACTATTTTTCTCAGCGCTTGTCGACCTGCCCGGCCGCGATCTGATCGGCCGTCTTTGCCGCGACTCCCCCGGCCAGGCGGGAGGCCACCTCGGGCGCGTTCGCCGCGAACCGCGCCAGGGCGCGCTGCCGCAGTGGCGCCACGGTGACCTCGCTGCGATTTCGCTCGATCGCGGTCACCACCGCGGCCCCGACTTGTTCGGGTGTGCCAGTGCCGATCAGCGGCGGTGCGGAAGCTCCCGAGTCGGCGAACATTCCGGCGCCGCTGATCGCCCCGGGGCAGACGACCGAGACACCGACCCCGACGGGACGCAGGTCGTCGCGCAGGCACAAGGCGAAACCGCGCAGACCGAACTTCGTCGCCGCATACAGCGAGGCGCGCGCCGTCGCGGTCTTACCGGAGATCGACGAGATGTACACGAAGTGTCCCGATCCACGCGTGGTGAAAGCCGGGATGAGCTCCCGGGTCATCTGCACCGGAACCTCGAGATTGACCCGCAATGCCCGGTCGACCTGCTCGGCGGTGAAGCTGTCCAGCTTGCCTGAGGCCGGCAGCGCCGCGTTGGCGACCAGCACGTCGATCGGGCCCGCCTCGGCCAGCAGCGCCGGGCCGGCACCGGTCGCCGCGAGATCGCTCACGATTCTGCGGTGCCCGCTGCCGGGCAGGGATGCCACCAACTCGTCGAGCTCTTCGGCTTTGCGGGAACTGACGATCAGTCGCGCTCCGCGGCCGGCGAGCGCCTTGGCGATCGCTCTGCCCAGACCGCCGGTGGCTCCGGTGAGCAGAACTGTCTTACCCGTTAGGTCCATTGGAATGACGGTAGTCGACCGTTGGCGTCACGACGCGACGGCGGTGTCCGGCCGCCCGTAGTTCGCGGCCCAACTCTGCGCGGTCCAGACCGGACTGCGGTGCAGACCCATGGCGCGGTTGATCGCGGTGGTGACGCAATGGGGAGCGTCCAGCAGGAGCATGTGCCCGGCCGCGGGCTGCTGGACGTAGGTCGCACCGGGAATCGCCGCGACCAGGTCCCGGGCGTGGGCGTCCGGGGTGGTGATGTCTGCCCCGCCACTGACGACGACGGTCCTGGCGCCGATGGACGGTAGCGATTCGTAGACGTCGTACCCGCCGAGATTGCGCAGAAAACCGGCCGCGGTCGCGGGTGACACCGCGCGGGTGGATTCCGTTGCCAGGGAGGCGAATCCCGTGTTTGCGATGTCGCGCCCGCAGTACCGCAGCAGGGCCGCACGCAGAGGACGCATCAGGCAGCCGATGGTGCGTTCCGTTGGTCGTCGCGGCATGCGGTTGACGAGATCGAACAACATCCGCGCGGTCGGGCTGGCCAATAAGCGGCCCAGCCCCCGCTCCGATATCCGCCCGGCGGCCGCGGCGATCAGCACGAGGCTCTCCGGCTCTACCGGCCGTTCGACGTCCGGAAGACCGAGATAGGCCAGCGCGGTCATCCCGCCCAGCGAATGTCCCGCCAGGGTGACCGGCCCGGTGACCCGCAGCGTGGTGAGGACATCGGCGAGATCGGCGGCCAGCTGCTCGACCCGGTAGGTGTCGGTGGGGGCCCCGGTCGAGCGGCCGTGGCCGCGGTGGTCGTAGGTGACGATGCGCAACGCACTGCCCCAGCGGTGCGTCAGCTGGCGGATCTGAATGGCCCAGCTGTCCTGGGTCAGGCACAGTCCGTGCAACAGAACCACGGTGTGCAGCGGCTGACGCCGGCCGTAATCACGGACCGCCAGGCGCACCCCGTCTCCGGTCAGCACCGTTCTTTCGGCGTAGTTTGGTTGTGGCACAGTGATATTCGGGTAGGACATCGGGTACTCCTGAGGGGTGTCGCGGTCGGGCAGATGCTTGCCCGCTGCTTGTTGCCGTTGAAGCTACGGGCCGGCGGCCGGTGCCGCGCTCTTGTGCGCAATAGCCACGCAACAAGTGATCTGCGGCTTTTGCGCATTGTGTTCAGGGCCATACGGTTCGATTCCGTATGTATGGTGGTGCGACGGAAGCCGCGCAACAGTCAGGAGATTCAATGCCGAACCGATTGACCGACAAAGTCGCTCTCATCAGCGGCGGGGCCCGGGGCATGGGCGCGTCGCACGTCAGGGCACTGGTCGCCGAAGGGGCCAAGGTGGTGTTCGGCGACATCCTCGACGACGAGGGCAACGCCGTTGCGGCCGAAGTCGGTGACGCGGCGCGCTACCAGCACCTCGACGTGACCGATCCCGGCCAGTGGGACGCCGCGGTGCAGACCGCCCTGACCGAGTTCGGCCGCCTCGACATCCTGGTCAACAACGCCGGCATCATCAATGTCGGAATCCTTGAGGAATACCAGCTTTCCGAATGGCAGCGGATCCTGGACATCAACCTCACGGGCGTCTTCCTCGGCATCCGATCGGTTGTCAAACCCATGAAGGCAGCCGGACGCGGCTCGATCATCAACATCTCCTCGATCGAGGGACTGGCCGGCACGATCGCCTGTCACGGTTACACGGCAACGAAATTCGCGGTTCGGGGGCTGACCAAATCGGCCGCGCTGGAGCTGGGCCCCAGCGGGATCCGCGTCAATTCCGTCCACCCGGGCCTGGTCAGGACACCCATGACCGAGTGGGTGCCCGAGGATATCTTCCAAACCGCGCTGGGCCGCATCGCCGAACCTCAGGAAGTCTCGAACCTGGTGATCTACCTCGCCAGCGACGAATCCAGCTACTCAACCGGTTCGGAGTTCGTGGTCGACGGCGGCTGCGTGGCCGGCCTCGGCCACAAGGACTTCGCCGCGGTCGACACCGCCGCGCAACCGGAATGGGTCAGCTGAGCGCGGCCCTGAGGTGCTGGCACTGGCTGGCGAAGAAGGACAACGAAATTGGCGCGTTCGGCGCGAGTAGGTCGAAGGCGTGGAACGCTCCCGCGGCGAGGTGTTCATGAACGGCAACCCCCACCGCGCGCAAGCGCTGGGCATACGTGACGCACTCTTGGTAGAACAGGTCGAGGGTTCCTACCCCGATCCAGGCGGGCGGAAGACCCGATAAGTCGGCGCGCCGCGCCGGTACCGCCTCGTCGGGATCCGCTCCGGCCAGATACCACTGCCAGGCCAGTTGGTTGTCCCGCTCGCTCCACATAATGCGTTTGCGGCCATCGGGTTTCGCCCCGGTGCGGTCGTCGAGCATCGGATAGGCCAGCAGCTGGAACACCGGCCGGATATCTTCGCGGTCAAGTGCGCGCTGCGCCAGTGCGGCGGCGAAGTAACCACCGGCGCTTGCGCCGCCCACGGCGATCCGGGCCGGGTCCACCCACGTTTGGCGCTGCAGCCACATCAGCGCCGCATAACAGTCGTCCAGCGGAGCCGGGTAGGGATGCTCCGGCGCCAGCCGGTGCTCCACCGCGACCACCGCAACCCCGGCCGCGTGGGAAAGCTTGCGGCAGTACCGGTCCTCCTGGGCCGCACTTCCCATGACGGTTCCGCCGCCGTGGATCCACAGCAACGCGGGCGCCCGTTCGGGCAGTCCGGTCGGCCGGTGCACCCGCACGGTGACGTTGCCGTCGACCGCTGCCATCGGCACGCCGCGCTCGCGTCCGGTGACACCGGCCAGTCCCATCAGCGCGCGGGGAAACTTCAGTCCACGATGCAGGCCGTATCCCCGCGGCAGGAAGCGGGCGATCGAGCGAAGGCCCGGGTCGACCGCATGCCGGGAGGTGAAAGCGTCAGCCGGATACTGGTTACTCATCGTCAGTGACCATACATCCGGAAAATTACGTCCGGGAACGGCTTTGAACGAGCGGCGCGCTGCCCCCGGAATGCGGCAAAACCGCAAACATGTGGCGACCTTCACATATGTTGGAGGGCGCGTCGTTTGCCATCGAACACCCGGGGACAGCACCACGTGGCAACACAGCCGCATTTGGCCGAGGTGATGCCGAGATTCGGGTCGGTCGCACCGTCTAGAGCAGACCAGGAGTATCAATGTCGTTCCTGCGCACTATTCCCGAGCAACTGAGCTACGCCGCAACGGATCTGGCCAGTATCGGATCGTCGATCAGCGCGGCCGGCAACACCGCGGCCGGTCCCACTACTGCCTTGCTCGCCGCCGGCGCCGACGACGTGTCGGCTGCGGTCGCGGCCCTGTTCGGCAGCTACGGCCAGACATATCAAACGGTGAGCGCCCAAATGGCAAGCCTGCACCAGCAATTCGTGCAGGGTCTGGTGACCGGCAGCTTCTCCTACGCGAGTGCGGAGGCGGCCGCCGCAGCACCGCTGCAGGCTGCGGCGCAAAGTGTGCTCGATGTGATCAACGCACCCACCCAGGCATTTTTGGGGCGCCCTCTGATCGGCAACGGCGCGAACGGCGCCGCCGGGTCGGGTGCTGACGGAGGAGCCGGCGGGCTCTTGTACGGCAACGGTGGTGCCGGTGGGTCAGGCTCCCTGGCCGGTCAGAAGGGCGGCAACGGCGGCGCAGCCGGGCTGATCGGCAATGGCGGCGCCGGCGGCGCCGGAACCCTCGGCACTGTGGGCAGCGGCGGGATCGGAGGCAACGGCGGGGCCGGCGGGTTCCTGCTGGGTAATGGCGGCGCCGGCGGCGCCGGCGGGTTCCTGTCGAACGGCGGGGCCGGCGGGGCCGGCGGTTTCCTGATGGGCGCCGGCGGCGCCGGCGGACCGGGAGGCTTCGGGTTTGGCGGCACCGGTGGCAACGGCGGTGCGGGCGGATCGGGAGGTGCGATGTTCGGCGCCGGTGGGGTCGGGGGCACCGGCGGCGACGGAGGCGGAGGCGCTGGCATCGGCGGGGCCGGCGGGACCGGCGGGACGGGCGGGTTGCTGTTGGGTGCCGGCGGTAGCGGCGGCGATGGCGGCAGAGGTGACGCACTCGGCGGCGTCGGCGGTGCCGGTGGGACCGGCGGCGCCGGTTTCTTCGGCAACGGCGGTGGCGGCGGATCCGGCGGAGCCAGCGTGGCCACCGGGGGGACCGGAGGCGCCGGCGGCGCGGCAGGTCTGCTCATCGGCGACGGCGGCAGCGGAGGGTACGGGGGAAGCGCATCCGCGGTCGCCAGCCAAGGCGGAGCAGGCGCGGCCGGGGGCAAGTCCGGGATGCTGTTCGGCAGCGGCGGCGCCGGCGGCGCGGGCGGTGCCGGTCAAGGCGCCGGAGGCTCCGGTGGTGTCGGCGGCGAGGCGGCGGGGCTGTTCGGTAGTGGCGGTGACGGCGGACGCGGCGGGACGGGAAATAACGCGGGCGGCGCGGGCGGGGCCGGCGGGGGCGGAGCATCGCTGGTCGGCAACGGGGGCGATGGCGGCATCGGCGGAGCATCGATATCGGCTCCTGCCGGAAACGGTGGCGCGGGAGGCAACGCGGGCCTGATCGGCGGCGGCGGGGCCGGTGGTGCCGGCGGGAACAGCGCCGCTTCCGTGGCCGGTAGCGGCGGAAACGGCGGCAAAGCCGAGCTGATCGGCAATGGCGGCAACGGCGGTAACGCCGGACAGAGCACCGCGGCGGGAGCTACGGCCGGGACGGGCGGCGCCGGCGGATTGATATTCGGTAGCGCTGGCGCGAACGGCTCCCTGTAGAACGGCCAACCTGGACAACTTTGGCCATCGGATTAGAGGACTGAAGTCACTAGAACCAGCGCTCACTCAACGCCAGCATGGTGGGCGTGACTGCCTTCTCTGCTGTTGGGAACTTACCGATCTCCACTGTGACCGGCGACCCGGTGGCCCGGGTTGCCGGCCACGCGAGTCTCGCGGATACCGCGCGTGCGATGGTGGCCGACAATGTCGGCGCGATGATCGTCGGAGACGACGACACCCCGGGCGCTCTGATCAGCGAACGTGACATCGTGCGCGCGGTGGCCTCCGGTATGGATCTGAACACCGTCCGCGCCGTCGATGTGGCCAGCACCAAGTTGGTGTGGTGCGATGCCGACGCCACCATCGACGAGGTGGCGACCCAGATGATGGACCGTTACATCCGCCACGTCCTCGTCGAACGGGACGGCGTGCTGGCCGGCATAGTTTCGGCGCGCGACGTGCTCGGTGTCTACTGTTCGGAAGCCGAGCTGGACTTCAGCTAGAACGCGTCCGGATCCCGCTGTACCTCAGCGGGCACCGGGTGCTGATAAAGCCGGGACGCGTTCTCCCAGGTGATCTTTCGGACCACGTCGTCCGGCAGCGCACCGATTTCCTCGTGAATGGTCCGCTGGGTGTGCGGCCACGTCGAATCACAGTGCGGATAGTCGGCTTCCAGCATGATGTTGTCCACACCGATGCGCTCATACTGCACAAACGACGACTTGTCCTCCACGGCGCAGAACCAGAAATTGCGCGTGAATACCTCCGCGGGCGTGAGTGTTTCACCCAGAGCGCGCCACGTGCCGTACATCTCGTGATAGCTCAGCATGTGATCCAATCGGTCCAATAAGCCGGCCACCCAGCCGATCCCGCCTTCCGACAGGCATATCTTGAGGTCGGGGTATCTGCTGGGCAGCCCCGAGTACAGCCAGTCCACCGCGGCCGAGATCGCGTATGCGAAAAACAGCACACCCTGCACATCGGGCGGTGCGTCCGCGGTCGTCGACGGTGACGAGCCCGAGGAACCGATGTGCAGATTCACCACGGTGCCGGTCTCGGCGCACGCGGCCATCATCGGCTCCCAGTGTCCCGAGTGAATACTCGGAAATCCGAGCATCGCCGGATTTTCGCTGAACGTCATCGCGTGGAATCCGCGTTCGGCATTCTCATAGATCATCCTCGCGCCCAGCTCGGGATCCAGTAGCCAGGGCAGCTGACAGGGGATGATCCGGCCGGGATAAGGCCCGGCCCATGCTTCTAGATGCCAGTCGTTCCAGGCGCGGACCGACGCCAGGGCCAGTTCGCGGTCGGTGGTCACCTGCTGCAGCCGCTGACCGGCGAATCCGGGCAGGAACGACGGAAAATTGAGTGAGGCGTAGACCCCGTTGAGGTCCATGTCCTGGATCCGCGCATGGATGTCCCATGCGCCCCTGCGCATTTCGTCGAAGCGGACCGGCTCGAACCCGTACTCAGACACCGGCCGGCCCACCACCGCGTTGAAGCCGACATTAGGCAGCACCTGGCCGTCGTACACCCAGGTCTGGCCGCCTTCGGCGGTGTCCACCACGGTGGGTGCCCGGTCGGCGAACTTCCGCGGGAGACGGCCGGTAAAGGTATCCGGAGGTTCGACGATGTGGTCGTCGACCGAGATCACGGTGTAGCGGCGGGCCGCCCGGGGAGGATCCGGCAGCAACGTGACCGTGCGCTGATCACCGGTCTTGGCGGTGGTGAAGTTCAGGTCTGCGGCCAGCTCGTCGATCGATTTCACGCCGGTCTCCTTTGGTTGCCGAGCAGACGCAGAAGCCCCGTGGAGCGCACGCTCCCGGGGGCTTTTGCGTCTGCTCGCGGGTCAGGTGAGCACATCGGGGTCGGCCTTGATCGTCGTCCGTGCCGCACCCGCCCAGTACACGTCCGCGGCGCGCTCGATCAGCGAGGCGCGCATGCCCACCATGTCCGACCACTTCATCTCGGACGGCGCGATGCCGGTGAGCATCACGTCGTAGGCCAGCCGGCACACCCGCTCGATGGATGCCGCCCGGTAGACGGCTTCGGCGAGATTTCGGCCGGTGGCGATGACACCGTGGTTGGCCAGCAACGTGAGGTTCGCGCCACCGATGCCGGCCGCCAATTCGGCTGCACGAGAGGGTGTGTCGATCTCACCGTCGTACTCCTCGACCAGGCTCATGTCGTCCAGGAACAGTGATCCGGTTTGATGGACCAGCTCGGGAAGCCGGCCGAGCGCGGCCAGCACGCAGACGTAGTAGGGGTGATTGTGGATGACGACGCGAGCGTCCTCTCGGACGCGGTGCAGTTCGGTGTGAATATGGATGGCCGGCGTCACATCCCAGCGACCCCGCAGCACGCGGGCATCGGCATCCACCTCGCAGATGTCCGACGCGGTCAGTTCCTGCCACCACAGCCCCCACGGATTGACCAGCATGTCGGTCTGCCCGTCGCGCTGCCAGGTGATGTGTCCGGCCATGTTCTCGGCGAACCCGATCGAGGCGAGGTGACGAAAAGCCACGGCGAGCGCCTGCTCGTCGGACAGTTCCACCCCGATCGGCGGCACCACCGACGGCGCCCACACCTCCAACCCGCCGCGCCGTACTCGGGGAGCGTTCATGAAGCGGCCTCCGTCCTGGCTCGAAGCTTCTCGCGCAGTTCACCTTTGGCCACTTTGCCGCCCGAGGACCGGGGCAGTTCGTCGACCACGATGAGCCGCTCGGGAAGTAATTCCTTGGAAACCCCCAGTGCCAGCAGATGATTGACGAGTTCCGGTAGGTCCAGGGTGTGGGATTCGACGAGTTCGGCGTACAGACAGACCTTTTCGCCGAATACCGGATCGGGCATCGGAACCGCCGCGGCCACCGCCAGCGCCGGATGAGTCATGGCTGAGTCTTCTACCTGCGCCGCGCTGATGTTCTTGCCGCCCCGCACGATGAAGTCGGAAGTGCGGCCGGTGACGCTGAGGTAGCCGTCGGCATCGATCTCACAGATATCACCCATCCGCATCCAGCCGTCGCGGGTGAACAGCCGGTCATGGTCGCTCCCCCCTTCCAAACCGCTGAGATAGCCGAGGCTGGTCGCCGGACCGCGGCACGCGGGCTGGCCGCGCCCGGTCTCCGTGACGTCGCGGTCGCCGTCGAAGAGGCGGACCTTCATCTCCGGGACGATCCGGCCGCCGGTACGCAGACGATGGTGCCGGGTGTCGTGCAGCGTGGTGCCGCTGAGCATCCCGGTTTCGTTGGAGCCGTAGAACTGCAGAATCTTGGCTCCGGTGACTTCCTCGAATTCCGCGGCCGGCCGGTACGGCAGTGCCTCGCCACCGGCGAACACCACCCGCAGCGAACTCAGATCCGTCTCGCGCACCAACGGTTCGGCCATGAGCATCGTCAATTGGGTACTGACACAGCACAATACGGTGACCCTGTGGCGGGCTATCGCCTCACACGCCGCGCTGGTCGAGAACCGCGGCAGCAGTACCGTAGTGGCCCCCAGGTAGATCGGGGTGGTGTGGCTGGTCCAGATCCCGAAGCCGAACGGCATCGGAATCACCGGCAGGACAACATCTTCGGACGTCAGGTGGCCGTTGGCAACCGCCTTCTGATGGAAATAGTGCCAACGATTCTGGGTATGCACGACGCACTTGGGCAGCCCGGTGGTCCCGGATGTGGAGTTGATCAGGAAGACATCGTCGGGGCCGAGTTGCGACCGGGGGCGCGGCGTCGCGGCGGGCGCTTCGACGTCGAGTCGCAGGTCCACACCCTCACCGGCTAGCACCTGCGCCGCTACCGGTAGCGTCGCGGCCACCTGGGCAGCGGCGGCGCTGCGCTGCTGATCACTGATCAGGACTCTTGGTTCGGTGACATCCAGCAGATGGGCGACCTCGCGGGCGCCGGCGCGAGCTCCGATGCCCACGACGACGCCGCCGCAGCGCTCGACGGCGACGAATAGGACATGGATAGCGGCGGTGTCGCCGTGCCACACCGCAACCCGGTCACCCCTGGCGACCCCCCAGCCGGCCAATTGGCCGGCCAGCCCGTCGGCGGCGGCGTCAAATTCGGACCAGGTCAGGGCACCGACGGGATGGTCGATGTAGGCCACCCGATCCGGTGACCGTCGGGCGTTACGGCGGACGGCGTCGGACAGCGTGGTGTCAGTCCACCAGCCCGCCGCGCGGAACGCCGCCGCGTCCCCGGCGGAGAATGCCGGCGACCGCATGATGCTGAGCGCGCCGGCGGCCATATCCGAATGATAGGAAAGCCGGTGGTGACGCAGGTCACCGGCTGCCGACTGCCCGACTCGCTGACCAGCATTCCAAGAATCCATAAAGAACCTTTCAAGGGCGGCCGCGGACCCTGATATCGCCCAGAATTCACCGGGCACCCACCGACTTCAGGAGTCCAGGGACCGTCATGGCCATTGTCGATTCACCGACCCACTACCACCCGCACCCGCCGACCGGCTTCCGTGACTTACCCAGGCGGCACCCGTGGGAGATCGCGCTGCTCGTCCTGGTGATCGTTTCCAGCGTTGTGCTGTACCTGGTCGCGTGCGCGGTAGTGCTGTACGGCAAGGTCAGCCTGCTCTGGCTGTCGGTGCTGGCCACGCCTCTCGTGCTGTTCCTCGCCCGTGGGCTGAATTATGGCCGGCAACGGACAAGCGGCGTGAAGATGTCACCCACCCAGTTCCCCGAGGGCTACTGGCTGGTCGTCGAGGCCGCGCAGCGCTTCGGGCTTGCCGAGGTGCCGGACGCGTACGTCGTGCTCGGCAACGGCCAGATCAACGCCTTCGCCAGCGGTCACGGCTTCCGCCGCTATGTCGTGGTCTACAGCGACCTGTTCGAGATCGGCGGCCAAGCCCGCGATCCGGAGGCGCTGGCCTTCGTCATCGGGCACGAGGTCGGCCACATCGCGGCCGGGCACGCGTCCTACTGGCGGCAGCTCAGCCAGCTTGCCATGAAGATTCCGTTCCTCGGCCAGGCCCTGTCGCGGTCGATGGAGTACACGGCCGACAACTACGGCTACGCGTTCCGGCCGGAAGGCGCCCGCCGTGCCATCGGCGTGCTGAGCGCGGGCAAGTACCTACTGCGGTGGGTCGACTTCGACGGCATGGCCGACCGGGCCGGCTCGGAAACCGGGTTCTTCGTCTGGCTGGCCAATGCGCTGGCGTCGCACCCGGTGAACACCTGGCGCGCGTCGGCGCTGCGCAACCGGGCGAGCGCGGGCGCCCTGTTCTTCCGGCCCAAGCAGCCGATGGTCACACCGCAGTGGCCCGCGCCGGGCAACTCCCCCTGGCCCCGGTAACCGGCGATGAAGACGAAACTGGTCGTGCTGCTGACCGGCTGGGCCGTCGCGGTGGTCCTGCTGCTGCACTATCTGACGCTGAGCCGGGCCGGCCTTGCGGTGGACTGGATGCTCTACCTTGGACTCCCGGTCACCGCCGCCGGAGTGCTGTTCGCGCTACTGCTGGCGAACGTGGGCGCCGGTTGGGAGACCAAGACGATCAGCGTCGGTCAGCCGCTCTTGAGGCGAATCTTCCAGCGCACGAAGCCGAGGTAGAAGATGCTGAGCACCACCAGCATCGCCATGTCGAACGTCCACGCCCCGGCTGTGTGCTTCCAGTGCGAGTCCTTCGGAACCTGCGGAACCGGACATAGTTTGGTCAGATCGATGGTCGACGCCGACGTCGCGAAGCCCCATCTCGCCGGGGTGACCCACGACATCTGATCCAGCCCGAAGCGGTTGGTGACCGGGATCATGCCGCCGGAGAACACCAGCTGCGACATCACCGCCACCACCAGCAGCGGCATGATCTGCTCACTGGTCTTGGCCAGGGAGGACAGCACCAGACCGAGCATCGCCGAGGCGACGGTCGTCGCTGCGATGTCGACGTACAGCTCGAGCGCGGGACTTCCGAGCACGACGGCGCTGGCCTTGGGGCCGGGCTTGCCGAGCAGCGCGATCACCGTCACGATCGCCGACTGAACCAGCGCCAGGATGGTGTACACGCACACCTTGGCCAACAGGTACGCGGTGGTGGACAGTCCGACCGCCTGCTCGCGCAGGAAGATCGCCCGCTCACCGATCAGGTCGCGAATGGTCAGCGCAGTACCCATGAAGACCGCGCCGACGTTCAGCAACACCAGGATCTGGGCCGGTTCGGTGGGCGCGTCACTGGTCAACGGCGGGGCGTTGAAGCCGACCTCACCGGGCACCGACATGGACAACGAACCCATGATGAACGGCAGTATCGCGAGGAAGATGAAGTAGCCGCGGTCGGAGATGATCAGCCGCAACTGCCGGCGGGCGATCGTGGAGAACTGCCGGACCAGGCTGGTGTGGGCCGCCTCGCCCAGCTCGGCGGGCTTCTCCGTCGGTGGTACCGGCGGGGGCGGCCCGGTCTGCGCCAGGTAGCGGGCCTTGGCGCCGTCGGGATCCTCGGCCACCGTGCTGAAGATGTCGGCCCAGTTGGTGGTTCCCATCGACGGGCCAATCTGGCTGGGCGGTCCGCAAAACGCCGTCTTGCCCCCGGGCGCCAGCAGCAACACCTGGTCGCACACGTCCAGGTAAGTCAGCGAGTGCGTGACCACCAGCACCACACGACCAGCGTCGGCCAGCTGCCGCAGCATGGTCATGACCTGGCGGTCCAGCGCCGGGTCCAGCCCGGACGTGGGCTCGTCCAGGATCAGCAGCGACGGCCCGGTCAGCAGCTCCAGTGCGACCGAAGCGCGCTTACGCTGCCCGCCGGACAACTTGTCGACCCGCGTCTCGAGGTGCTTGGTCATCTCGAGTTCCTCGAGCACGCGTGCCACCACCTGCTCGCGGTCCTCTTTGGTGGTATCGGGCGGCAACCGCAGCTCGGCCGCGTACATCAGCGCCTGCTTGACCGTCAGCTGGCCGTGCACGACATCGTCCTGCGGCACCATGCCGATCCTGCTGCGCAACGAGGCGTACTCCGCGTGCACGTTGTGTCCCTCGAACGACACCGTGCCGGTGGTCGGATGGGTATATCCGGCGACCAGTTTGGCGAAGGTCGACTTGCCGGCGCCCGAGGGACCGATGACGGCGGTGAGCATGCCCGGACGCGCTGTCAGCGAGATGTTGTCCAGCAGCGTCTTGTTGCCCTCGATCGTCCACGTCACGCCACGGACGTCGAGGCCGCCGGTGCGGGTCTCCAGCAGGCTCTCTTCGCGCCGTGACAGCGCGCCGTTGGCGAAGACGAGGTCGATGTTGCCAATCGTGACCACGTCGCCGTCACGCAGGATCGCGGATTCGACGCGGGTGCCGTTGACGAACGTGCCGTTGATGCTGCGGTTGTCCCGGATCTCCGTCCCGCCGGGGGTCGGGATCAGGGTGGCGTGGTGGCGGGAGGCCAGCACCTCGGGGATGACGATGTCGTTATCGTCCGCGCGGCCGATCTTGACCGCACCGGGTGGCAGGTCGCCCGCCTTGCCCGGTCGCAGGATCTTCATCATCGAGGTCCGGCTGCCCGCCTCGGCGGTGCGACCGATCACCGGAGGCGGCTGGTGTTGCGCCGAAGAACGGTAGATCTGCGGTGCCGGCGGCTGTTGCATCGGCTGCGGACCCGACGGGTAGCGGGGCTGCGGGCCCGACGGCGGCTGGCCGGCCGCGGGCATGCGCGCGGTGGACGGATGCTGTTGCGGCGGGGCGCCCCAGTTGGCGCCGCTCGGCGGCCCGCCCTGGGCCGGGATGGGTCCGCTGGGCCGCGACGGGATCGCCATGGCGGTCGTCGCCGGCGGGCGTCCTACCGAGCCCTGGTTGCGACGGCCGACTTCGAAGTCCAGCGCCGGTCCGTCCGGGTTACCGATATTGACGCGCTGACCGTCCTGGATGTCGACGACCGGCACTCGGCGGTTGTTGACGTACAGCCCGTTGAGGCTGCCGTTGTCGATGGCAACCCATCGACCCTGGTCAAAGCGCAGCAGCAGGTGTACGCGCGAAATCAGGGGATGTGCGACACGGACATCCGCGCGCAGATCACGGCCAATGACTACGTCGTGGCCCGCTGCGAAGGTGCGTTCGGCTCCGTCGTACCGCACGGTCAGCACCGGCGGGGCGGCTGTTTGGGTCATCGCAACCAACTTTATCGGCAGGGACGCCAACTAACGAAGCGGGACGTCAGATGTAACCGGGCGGGCCTGGTCAGCCGCACGCGGTGGCCCCCGAAGCCGCTGCGAACGCTGACTTTTCGATCTGGTGAACTCTATCCTTCAATCCGCTGGCGTATCCGGCCGAAGGAGAGAACTTGACCACCTTATCCGACGATCTGCGCACGTTGAGCTACGAAGCTTTCGTGTATTTCTACCCGCTGGTCACCATGGACGTCACCCGGTTGCAGGCGTTCAATTCGGCCCCCGGCTCGCGGCCCGGTTTCGGCCCGCCCAACCAGTTCTCCCACCTGCGGGAGTTTCCGCCGGCAGAGTTCCGTTCGGTGGTGCGGCCGAATTTCGACACGCTGTATTCGATCGCATGGCTCGACCTGACGAACGGCCCGGTCAGTCTGCACGCCGACGACACCGACGATCGCTTCTACATGCTGCCGATGCTGGACATGTGGTCCGACGTGTTCGCCAATCCCGGCAAGCGGACCACCGGGACCGGGCCCCTGGATCTGGTGATCGCCGGGCCGGGTTACACCGGGCGACCACCTGCGGGCGCGACCGTCGTCACCGCGCCGACTCCTTATGTCTGGCTGATCGGCCGTACCCAGACCAACGGGCCCGACGACTACCTGGCGGTGCACAAGGTGCAGGACGGCTTCCGCCTCACCGGCCCGCAGTCCGCGGTCGAACCCGATCTGAACTACGACGTCACCACGGAACCGCTGAAAATCGTCAACGGCATGAGCGCCGTCGACTACTTCTCCTATGCCGCCGACCTGCTGCGGGTCAACCCGCCGCATGCGACCGACTTCTCCATCCTCGCGCGCCTCGAACTGCTGGGGATACAGCGCGGCAAGCCATTCGACGCCGCCCGATTCAGCGCGCAGGAGATGGCGCGGATCGAACAGGGCAAGACTGACGCCCTCAACGACATGCTGGCGGCGGGCCCTCGGTTGGCGGCCACCGTCAACGGCTGGATCAGCCTCGGTGAAGGCATGGGCGTCTACGGCAACAACTACTTCCGTCGCGCGGTGGTGGCCATGATCGGTCTGGGCGCCAACCCTCCCGAAGACGCGGTGTACCCGCTACTGGCTTCCGATGCCGACGGTGACCCGGTGAGCGGTGACAACGACTACGTCATCCATTTCGATGCGGACAAGTTGCCGCCGGTGGACGCCTTCTGGTCGATCACCATGTACGACGCGGAAGGCTTCCAAGTGGCCAATGAGCTCAACCGGTTCGCGATCGGCGACCGCGATCCGCTGCACTACAACGCCGACGGCTCGCTCGACATCTATATCCAGCACGACAACCCTGGGCCGCAGCGCGTGGACAACTGGCTGCCCGCTCCCCGCGGTCCGGTCGGCGTGACGATGCGCCTGTACGCGCCCAGACCCGAGGTCATCACCGGCGGCTGGTGTGCGCCGGCGGTTCGGCGGGTCTGACGGGCGCCGCAGGAGTGCTGCCGGGCGAAGCCGTGGTGCCGCCGCGACGCACCAATTGTCGGGGTGTAGCGCGGCCTTAGCTCGACGGCCGAAACCGCAATCAGGGCGGGCCACCGTTGCCACCGGTGCCGGCCGTTCCGCCGGTGCCGCCGGCGCCTCCGGTGGCATCGATCGGATCGTCGCCCAGGCTGCCGTCCTCGCCGCCGGTGCCGGCAACGCCGCCGCCCCCCCCGCCGCTTCCGCCGTGACCACCATCACCACCGGTACCGCCGGTTCCGCCGATTCCGCCGCTGCCCAGCACCGAATTACCGCCGACGCCCCCCGTACCACCGTCAGCTCCATTGCCGCCGTCGCCGCCGTCGCCGCCGGTCGGTTTCACCCGTCCACGCGGCGACCCCGCTCCGCCGGTGCCCCCGACGCACCG
>NZ_LQOY01000245.1 GCF_002101675.1 Mycobacterium gordonae
GCCCCGGACCCGCCGGCGCCCCCATTGCCCAGCAGCCACCCGCCTGGCGCGCCGTTTTGACCCGTGCCGGGGGTGCCGTTGGCGCCATCACCGACCAAGGGACGCCCGGTCAGCGTCTGGACAGGTCCATTGATTTCATTCAGCGCCAGCTGCAAAGGCGAAACATTGGCCGCCTCGGCTTCCGCGTACGCGGCGGCACCGGCATTCAACGCCTGCGCAAACTGGCTATGAAAGGCCGCCGCGTGCGCACCGACCCCCTGATAGGTGAGGGCGTGCCCGGAGAACAACGCCGCAATCGCCGTCGACACTTCATCGTTGGCAGCGGCCAGCAGCTGAATCGTTGGGGCTGCCGCCGCGGCGTTCGCCGTTGTCAGGGCCGAGCCGATGTTCGACAGCGTCGTGACCGCCGCCGTCATCTGGTCCGGAATTGTGCTCAAAAACGCCATAGGACACCTCTGATCGGGTCGAAACGCTCAACTGAGCCCGGGAATTTCCGTAACCGGGGGACCAGATTCGAACATATTCTGGCGTGCTAGGGAGAAGCTTTCGCCAATGTGACCTAGGCCGGCAGCGTCGCGGTGGGCCCGTTAAGAGCAGCATCTTTGCGCGATGTAGGTCCAGAGTCGAAGATCGGGAGGTCAGCGATGGACGGTTTTGCGGGCAAGGTCGCGGTGGTCACCGGAGCCGGTTCGGGGATCGGCCGGGCGCTGGCGGTCGAACTGGCCCGATCCGGGGCGCGGCTGGCGATCAGCGACGTCGACGTCGAGGGCCTCGGTCAGACCGAGGCGCTGATCCGGCGGATCGGCGCACCGGTCCGGGCGGACCGCCTCGACGTCACCGAACGAGAGGCCTTCCTCGCCTACGCCGACAGCGTCAACGCCCACTTCGGGATCGTGCACCAGATTTACAACATCGCGGGCATCGCCTTCCTCGGCGATGTCGAGGTCAGTCAGTTCAAGGACATCGAGAAGGTGATGGATGTCGACTACTGGGGCGTGGTCAACGGAACGAAAGCTTTTCTGCCGCATCTGATCGCATCCGGTGACGGCCATGTCGTCAACATGTCCAGCATGTTCGGCCTGTTCGGCGTCCCGGGCCAGGCGGCGTACAACTCCGCGAAATTCGCGGTGCGCGGTTTCACCGAGGCGCTGCGCCAGGAGATGGCGATCGCCGGGCACCCGGTCGCGGTGACCGTCGTGCATCCCGGTTTCGTCAAGACGGCCATCGCGGCTAACGCCGGACACGCAGAAGGCCTGGACAGAGACGCCGGTGTTCGGGTCTTCAACAAGGTCGCCATCACCAGCGCCGAGCGTGCCGCACGGATCATCCTGAAAGCGGTTCGGAAAAAGAAGGCGCGAGTGGTGGTGGGGCCGGACGCCAAGGCTTACGAACTGCTGGTGCGGTTGGCGCCAGCGGGCTACCAGCGCATCCTCGGGCCGATGACGGCGCGTTTCCAATCCGGACGACCGTGACAACCCGAACCGTCGGCCGTCTGGTGCTCGGCGCCTTCTTGATCTTCGCCGGAGTGGCCCACCTGGGCTTCGCGCGCACCTCGTTCTACGCCCAGGTGCCGCGGTGGTTGCCGCTGAATGCCGATTTCGTGGTGGTCGCCTCTGGGGTGGTGGAGATCGTTCTGGGTGTGGGCCTGCTGGCGCTGGCGCACCGGCGGGCCGCGATGGGATGGGTCGTTGCGCTCTTCTTCGTGCTGGTGTTCCCCGGCAATATCGCCCAATTCCTCTCGCATACAGATGCTTTCGGACTTGACTCCGATGTAGCGCGCGGCATCCGGCTGCTGTTCCAGCCGCTGCTGGTGATCTGGGCCCTTTGGTGCATCGACGCCCGGTTTAAATCAATCGCTTGACTTAATACCACGCTGCGCGGTTGACTGGGCGTATGACCACAGTCGGGCGTGCTGTTCGCGGCGACCGGGCCAGCTCGACGCAGGAGGCGATCCTCGGAGCGGCCGAGCGGTTGTTCGCCGAACACGGGGTGTTCGCGGTGTCCAACCGGCAGGTCAGCGAGGCTGCCGGACAGGGTAATAACGCCGCGGTGGGCTATCACTTCGGCACCAAGGCCGACCTCGTGCGGGCTATCGAGGAGAAGCATCGCGGGCCCGTCGAGCAACTGCGCGAACAGATGGTGGCCGCGTTGTCTGGCACGGCCGGGATGCGGGACTGGGTGGCCTGCCTGGTCTGCCCGCTCACCGAGCATCTGGAGGCGCTCGGCAACCCCACCTGGTACGCCCGGTTCGCCGCACAGGCCATGACCGACCCGGCCTATCACAACATCGTGGTCAAGGACGCGCTCAGCTCGCCGTCACTGGTGCAGGTCATCGACGGCATCAACAGCTGCCTTCCGGAACTTCCGGTGGCCGTCCGATACGAGCGAAACATCATGGCGCGCAACCTGTTGATGCACACTTGCGCGGATCTGGAACGCGCCCTGGCCGAAGGCACCTCAATGCCGCGCCGGTCTTGGCGGGCCGCCGCAACCGGGCTCATCGACGCGATCGTCGGCCTGTGGCTGGCACCCGTGACTGAGGAGCCGGCTCCATGAAAGTTCGTGTCGACCAGGATGTTTGCGCATCGTCGGGCAACTGCGTGTTGAACGCGCCCGAGGTCTTCGACCAGCGCGACGAGGACGGCGTCGTTGTGTTGCTCAACCCGAACCCACCTGCCGATCAGGCCGCGGCCACCCGCAAAGCCGCCGCTTTCTGCCCGGCTCTGGCCATCCACATCGAGGAGTGAGTCGTGTCCGAGACGACGGCGAGCACCACCACGCAGACGGCTGCCGACGTACCCGAGTACCCGATGCCCCGCGCGGCCGGTTGCCCATTCGCCCCGCCGCCGGGGGTGATGGCCCTGGCCGAGGCCAAGCCGCTGTCGCGGGTGCGCATCTGGGACGGCAGCACGCCGTGGCTCATCACCGGTTATGAGCAGTGCCGCGAACTGTTCTCGGATTCACGGGTCAGCGTCGACGACCGGCTGCCCGGTTTCCCGCACTGGAACGCCGGGATGCTGGCGACGGTGCACAAGCGGCCCCGGTCGGTGTTCACCGCGGACGGCGAGGAACACACCCGCTTCCGGCGAATGTTGTCCAAGCCGTTCACCTTTCGGCGGGTCGAAGGATTGCGGCCGGCCATCCAGCAGATCACCGACGAGCACATCGACGCGATGCTGGCCGGACCCAAGCCGGTCGACATCGTCAGCGCACTGGCACTGCCGGTGCCCTCGCTGGTGATCAGCCAGCTACTCGGCGTCCCCTACGAGGATGCCGAGATGTTCCAGCATCACGCCAATGTCGGGCTGGCGCGGTACGCATCCGGTGAAGACACCGTCAAGGGCGCGATGAGTTTGAACAAGTATCTGGCCGATCTGGTGCAAGCCAAGATGGAAACTCCCGCCGAGGACGCGGTCTCCGATCTGGCCGAGCGAGTCAACGCCGGTGAGCTCAACGTCAAAGAGGCGGCTCAGCTGGCTACCGGGCTGCTGATCGCCGGGCACGAGACCACCGCCAACATGCTCGGCCTGGGAGTGCTTGCGCTGCTGGAAAACCCGGACCAGTTGCCTGCCATCCGTGACGCCGACGACGCGACAATCGTCGCCAATGCCGTCGAGGAACTGCTGCGCTACCTGAGCATCATCCAGAACGGACAGCGCCGAGTCGCCGTCGAGGACATCGCGATCGCCGGCGAGGTGATCCGCGCCGGTGAGGGCATCATCATCGACCTGGCCCCGGCGAACTGGGATGGCCACGCCTTCACCGAACCCGAACGCCTGTACCTGCACCGCTCGGGAGCCGACCGCAACGTCGCCTTCGGCTATGGCCGGCACCAATGTGTCG
Source organism: Mycobacterium gordonae (assembly GCF_002101675.1). Lineage (GTDB taxonomy): Bacteria > Actinomycetota > Actinomycetes > Mycobacteriales > Mycobacteriaceae > Mycobacterium > Mycobacterium gordonae. The sequence continues at coordinate 3,844 of NZ_LQOY01000245.1, forward strand.
GTCAGCAGCTGGCCCGCGCCGAGATGCAGGTCGTCTTTCGAACCCTGTTCCGGCGTATCCCCACCCTGCAGTTGGCTGCTGGGCTCGAACACATTCCGTTCAAACACGACCGCCTCGCCTACGGCGTCTACGAACTTCCGGTCACCTGGTAACGAAAGGTCAATGATGACAAGCACCCTGTATCCGCCGAAAGGCTTTGGCGCGCCCAAGGATCGCAAAGGGCACGCAATCGGCAGCAACGTGGGTTTGCCGACCGGGACCGAGGTGTTCTCGGCCGACAATCACATCTCGTTGGCCGCCGACATCTTCTACGAACGCTTCCCGGAGAACCTGAAGGACAAGGCGCCGCGGATCTGGTACGAGGAAGGCGCGTATCAGGTTGGCCGCAAAGGCCAGTCGTTCCTGCCGGGTGACTTCAGTGCCGTGCTGATGCAGTACGACGACCTGCCCGGGGCGGCCAGCACCAACATCGAGGCCAGGATTCAAGAGCTGCGCGAGGACGGCGTCGACAAAGAACTCGCCTTCCCCAACGCGGTGCTCGCGCTCTTCCACTACCCCGACAAAAAGCTTCGTGAACTGACCTTCCGCATCTACAACGAGTACATCGCCGAGTTGCAGGAGCGGTCGGGCGGCCACTTCTACGGCGCCGGGCTGATCAACTGGTGGGATCCTGAGGGCACCCGCCGTACGTTGGCCGAGCTGAAATCGCTGGGGCTGCGGACTTTTCTGATGCCACTGAACCCGGGCAAGGACGACGACGGCAACCCGATCGACTACTCAAGTACCGCCATGAGTGCGGTATGGGATGAGATCGAGGCCGCGGGCCTTCCTTTGACGCACCACATCGGCGAGACTCCGCCGAAGAGCCCGTGCGAGTTCAACAGCGTCGTCGTCGGGATGATGATCAACATCGACGGCTTCCGGGAAACGTTCTCCAAGTACATTTTCGGCGGCATCCTCGATCGGCATCCGGCGCTGCGGATCGGCTGGTTCGAGGGCGGGATCGCCTGGGTGCCATGGGCCCTGCAGGACGCCGAACACCTGGTGGCGTCGTATCAGCACATGTTCAACCGGCCGCTGGAACACGATGTCCGCTACTACTGGGACACCCACATGAGCGCGTCGTTCATGGTCGACCCGTTGGGCCTGGAGCTGATCGACCGGATCGGTGTCGACAAGGTGATGTGGTCGTCGGACTACCCGCACAACGAGAGCACGTACGGCTACTCAGAGAAGTCGTTGGCAGCCGTCGTCGACGCCGTCGGTCCGGACAACGCGGCCCGCATCGTCAGCGGCAACATCAGCGAATTCCTAGGACTATGACCACTTTCGCGCGACAAGACAGCGGGTTGGCGATACCGGAGACGCCCGATCTGTCCCGGATGCGCCGCGAGACGGGGGCGCGGTTGCGCGCGGCGATGACCGAGCGTGGTGTCGACGCCCTGGTGCTACTGGGCAACAACGCGGTGGTCTACGCGACCGGCGCCAGCTGGCCACTGGGTGATGCCGGTCTGTCGTACGTCGAGCGGCCGGTGGCCGTGGTGCTCGCCGACGACGAGTGGCCGCATTTGTTCCTACCGTTCCGCGAGGGTGCCGCGCAGGAGTGTGAGTTGCCGGCCGACCACCTGCACGGACCGGTCTACCTCGAATTCGACGAGGGTGTAGCGGATTTCGCGCGTGTGTTGGCGGATCTCATTCCGGGCGGGGCCACCGTCGCGACCGACGAACTGACCGGTGCGATGTCGCGTGCCCGCGAGAGGTTGTTTCCCCACGGCTTTCCCCTCGACGGGGCCGCGGTGATCAGCGCGGCCAAGGTCATCAAGACTCCAGACGAGCTGGCGTGCATTCGCACGGCGGTGCGCATCACCGACGAAGCGATGGTCGAAGTCCACAAAGCGCTCGCTCCTGGAATCCGCCAGATCGACTTGTCGGCACGGTTCGTGCGTCGCGCCTTCGAACTGGGCGCGATGACCAGCATGCTGGAGCCGATCTGGCAGGTAATGCCGCACAGCAAGGCCGAGGGCGTCTGGACCACCCACGGGGATCTGGCCCTGCCACTGTTGAGCACCGAACGCGAACTGGTCCGGGGTGACGTGCTGTGGACCGACGTCAGCATCACCTACGACGGCTATTGCTCCGATTTCGGCCGGACCTGGATCGTCGGGCAGGATCCCTCGCCACGCCAGCAGGAGCAATTCCACCGATGGCGCTCGATCATGGACGCCGTACTGGGTGTGGCCCGCTCCGGAGCCACCGCCGCCGATCTGGGCCGCGCGGCGATCGCGGCCAACGGCGGCACCCGGCCGTGGCTGCCGCACTTCTACCTGGGCCACGGGATCGGCGTCAACGCGGCCGAAATGCCGATGATCGGAACCGATCTCGGTGAGGAGTTCGACGAGAACTTCGTGCTGCAGCCGGGCATGGTGCTGGTGCTGGAACCGGTGGTGTGGGAGGACGGCACCGGCGGCTACCGCAGTGAAGAGGTCCTGGTGATTACCGAGGAAGGCTCGATTCGATTGACCGACTACCCCTATGACCCGTATGTCGACTGAGGTCCTGGCCGACGCACAGGTATTGCGCCTGGGGCGCCGGGAGCGCGCTCGGGCTCAGATGGCAGCCCACGACTTGGACGTGCTGGTGCTGGGCCGGCAGGCCAACGTCCGCTATGTGACCGGCGCACCGCAACTGTGGGTGGCCGGAACGCGGCCGTTCGGGCCGACCTGTGTGCTGGTGCGGGCCACGGGTGCCGTGCATCTGCTCAGTACCTGGGACGAAGGCATTCCCGAGGACATCCCGCATGAGAACTTGTACGGCATCTCCTGGAATCCGGCGAACACCATCGCCGCGCTGAGCCGCATCGACGGGGCTTCCACCGCGCGGCGGGTCGGAACCGACGCGCTGTCGCCGGTTTTCGCGCAGCTGCTCCCGACCGCCTTCCCTAATGCCGAACTGGTCGACGGCGAACTCGCCATGCGCGCGGCCCGCCGGGTCAAGACCGACGAGGAAGTCGATGCGTTGCGGGTATCGATCGGGGTGGCCGAAGCCGGTCTGGCCGCGGCGGTGGCCGAATTGCGGCCAGGGGTAAGAGAACAGGATCTGGCCGGGGTGCTGCTGGAGGCGGTTGCCGTTGGCGGCGTCAGCACCCCGTCCAGCCAGGATGTGGCCTGGGTGACCTCGCGCGATCATCCCTGGCGGCGCGCAGCCGGCGACGGCCGCGTGCAGTCCGGAGACCTAGTGGTGCTGTCCGCCGGCGTGCTGGCCGGCGGGTACATAGGAGAGGTGGGACGCACCTGGCCGGTCGGTGACATCGCCGGCGCGGCAGGGCTGTTCCGGCGTTGGGACCGGCTGTGGGACATGCTGATTGCCGTCTGCCAACCAGGTGCGCGAGCGGATGAACTGCTGGCCGCCTACGCCGCCGCCGGGGAGCCTGCTCCACCGATGCCGGTGGCTCGGGGCCTGGGGATGGGCTTCGACCCGCCGGTCATTTCCGCACGCCTGCCCCGCACGGCGGACGAGGAGCGGCTCGAGCCGGGCATGGTGCTGGCGGTCACCGGTTACGTCTGGGAGCAGGGGCTAGGCGCGGTGTTCGGTCGCGAAGCGGTGCTGATCACGGCGGACGGTCCGCAGGTGCTGACCGCCAGCCCGTTCTGGCGGGTCTAGCTGATGGCCTCGGCGCCGGAACCGAAGGCCAAGCGGATGATTCGCTACGAGAAGGACACCGGGTCGCGGATCGCCACCATCAGTTTCGACCGGCCCGAGTACCTGAACGCACCGACCATCGCCGCCCGGCGACGCTATGCCGACCTGCTGCACCGGGCCTCTGTAGACGACGACGTCAAGGTCGTCGTGATCCGCGGAGCCGGCGACGATCTCGGTGCCGGCGCGGACCTCGAAGAGTTCATGCGGGCCAAAGACTCCGATGACCCGAGAGAGTTGCTGGCCGAATTCCGACTGGGCGCCGGTGATGTCAGCTACCCGCCGAAAGGATCGTTCCGGCACGGCGCCTCGGTGGGGCAGTGGTATGCCAACCCGAACTCCGGGATCCGCGGCCTGCAGGACTTCAAGAAGATCTCCATCCTGGAGGTCAAGGGGTACTGCTACGGCTGGCACTTCTACCAGGCCGCCGACGCCGACCTGGTAATCGCCTCCGACGATGCGCTTTTCGGGCATCCGTCGTTCCGGTACTACGGCTGGGGACCGCGGATGTGGTGGTGGGCGCAGACCATGGGTATCCGCAAGTTCCAGGAGATGGTGTTCACCGGGCGCGCATTCACCGCCGCCGAAATGTATGAGTGCAATTTTCTCAACAGTGTGGTGCCACGCGCGAGGCTGGAGGCCGAGGTGGCGAAGTACGCGCTTGCTTGCGCCCGCAACCGTCCCACGGACACCGTTTTCATGCAGAAGACGTTCTTCGAGATCATGAAGCAGTTCCAGGGTGAGTACATGGGAAGTCTGCTCAGCGGTTTCTTCGAGTCGACCGGCGGTCTGGTGCGCGCGGATGGCGCCTTCGGGCTCGACGAGGCTTTGCAGCGGGGTCTCGGTGACGCCGTCAAAGCCAACGACGACCAGTTCCCGCCGGAATGGCGGTTGAGCAAGAAGGCCCGCCGCACGGGACGAAAGGCCAAGCGGTAGTGACACAACCACCGCTGTCCGGCTACACCGTGCTCGACCTGTCTTCCGGGATCGCCGGCGCCTACTGCACCAAACTGCTCGCCGACGGCGGCGCGGACATCATCAAAGTCGAGTCACCGCAGGGGGACTGGCTCCGGTCGTGGTCAGCGTCACGGTCTGAACTGACCGGTGACGGTGCGTTGTTCAGTTTCCTGGCCGGCTCCAAGCACAGTGTGGTCGCCGACCCGGACGTAGACTCCGACTTCGTCGGGCGGTTGCTGGGCGCTGCCGACGTGGTGGTGTGGTCGCCGGGATCGTCTGTGGCCGAGAGGGTCTCGCCCGATGTGCTGCGTGAGCAGTCTCCGCACCTGGTCGTCGCGTCAATCACCCCGTTCGGTTTGCGCGGGCCCTGGCGGGACCGTCCGGCAACCGAGTTCACGCTGCAGGCCTGGTCCGGCGGGATCATCGGCTTGGGGCGCGGTGTCGCGGATCGTGCCCCGGTGTTCGTCGGCGGTCAGGTCGGCGAGTACCTCGCGGGCGCCTACGCCAGTGCCGCGATCCTGGCCGCGCTGTACGGCGGTCGCGGCCCGGGCCAACTCATCGATCTGTCGATGCTGGAAGCCCAGATCCTCGGTCTCACCTACTATCCGGTGACCTACTTTGAGATGCTCGGGCGCCCGTGGCGGGATACCCGCCGCCTCACCGTCCCCGGCGTGGCGCAGGCGCAGGGCGGACTGGTGGACCTCGGCTGCGGGACCGCGCAACAGTGGTTCGACTTGTGCGCCATGGTGGGACATCCGGAATGGATCGACGAAGAATCCCCGTTGTCCATTACCGAACTGGCCAACGTCTACGCCGCCGACATTTACGAGTGGGTGCGCAACCACCCGGCCGACGAGATCCGGGAACTGGCGACCGCCTTTCGGATACCCAACGCCCCGGTGGCCAACGGCGCCAACATCGTTGCGCTGGAACACTTCGTCGAGCGGGGCTCGTTCGTGCGCAATCCCCGTGATGGATTTCACCAGCCGGCACATCCGTACCGAATGCGGCCGGCGCGGTTGCGGGAACCTGGTGTGGCGCCTCGGCTCGGTGAGCACACCGCGTACTACCGTTCGGCGACCCTGGTGCCGAGAACCGTAGTGGATTCGGCCCCAACGGAATTACCCCTCGCTGGCCTGCGTGTGCTGGATATGACCGCGTTCTGGGCGGGGCCGTCCTGCACGCACCTGCTGGCGATGCTGGGCGCCGAAGTGATTCACATCGAATCCACCCGCCGCCCAGACGGCACCCGGCTCATCGCGGGCATTCCGGTCACCGAGGAGCAGTGGTGGGAGAAGTCGCCGATCTTCGCGGCGCTCAACACCAACAAGAAAAGTTTGACCCTGGACCTGCAGCGGCCGCGGGGCCGGGAGTTGCTGCTTGAGCTGATCGGCACCTGTGACGTGATCGCGGAGAACTTCACCCCCCGTGTGCTGGATCAGATCGGCCTGGATTTCGCTGCGGTACAAGCGGTTCGGCCGGAAGCGATCCTGCTGCGGATGCCTGGCTTCGGATTGGACGGGCCCTGGCGGGACAACCCTGCGTTCGCCTATGTCATCGAGTCGGCGTCGGGCGTGAGCTGGCTGACCGGGTATCCGGATCGCACCCCGTTCGAGCCATACTCCGTGGGCGACCCGAATGCCGGTATCCACGCGCTCAACGCGCTGCTGCTGGCGCTGGAGCACCGCCGTCGCACCGGACAGGGTGTGATGGTGGAGGCGGCGATGATCGATGCGGCCCTGAACATCGCGGCCGAGCAGGTGATCGAATTCTCTGCGTACGGGGCCTTATTGGAGCGGGCCGGCAACCGGGGGCCGACGGCCGCGCCGCAGAACCTCTACCTCAGTGCCGACATCGACGAGTTCGGCCGCCTCGACAGCTGGGTCGCGATTGCGGTGGCCACCGACGACCAATGGATCCAGTTGTGCAGTGCCCTCGGGTCACCCTCCTGGGCAACCGATCCGGCGCTGGCCACCGCGGAGCGGCGGCGTGCGAGTGAGGATGAGATCGACGTCCGGCTGTCGCAGTGGTGCGCAGGTCGGACCCGGGACGAGATCGTGGCCACGCTGTGGGGTGCCGGGGTGCCGGTCGCCAAAGTCATGCAGCCACACCGGCAGACGGAGTTGGACCAGCTCGCGGCGCGCGGTTTCTTCGAAGTCGTCGATCACCCGGTGTGCGGCCCGGCTAGGCTCAGCACCGTGCCCATGCGATTGTCCGGCGGCCCCTGCCGATTCCACACCCAGCCGGCACCGCTGCTCGGTCAACACAATCACGAATTATTGGCGGAGCTGGGCCTGACCGATGCGGAGATCACCGAGCTGGAAGCCGATGGCGTGATCGGCCGGAGCCCGTCGTGACTATTGGTGGCGCGAGCAGACGCAAAAGCCCCCGGGAGCTGCCGCTCCACGGTGCTTTTGCGTCTGCTCGCGGGGGGTAGCGACATGCCGATCGATCCCTCCGACATCCTGCTGACCGACCGGGTCCCGGTGGTCACCGGTGGGGGAGCGGGCATCGGGCGCGGCATCGCCGCCGGGTTCGCGGCCTTCGGCGCGAGAGTGGCCATCTGGGAGCGCGACCCCGACTCCTGCGCCCGAGCCGCGGAAGAGATTGGTGCACTGGGTATCCCGACCGATGTGCGGGACAGTGGCCAGGTCGACGCGGCCCTGACGCAGACCGTGGCCGAACTGGGAACGCCGACCATCCTGGTCAACAATGCCGGTGGCGTGTTCTTTTCGCCGCTGCTGGAGACGAGCGAGAACGGTTGGGACGCTTTGTATCGCGCCAACCTGCGGCATGTGCTGCTGTGCACCCAGCGGGTGGCGCGGCAACTGGTGGCCGACGGGTTGCCCGGCAGCATCATCGCGGTCACCTCGATCGAGGGGGTTCGGGCCGCACCCGGTTACGCCGCATATGCCGCCGCCAAGGCCGGCGTCATCAACTACACGAAGACCGCCGCGCTGGAACTGGCGCCGCACGGTATTCGGGTCAATGCGATAGCCCCTGACATCACCATGACAGAGGGTCTGGCCCAGCTCGGCGGCGAGGCCGCCACGGCGGCCATGGGTGCCATAGTGCCGTGGGGCCGGCCCGGCCACGTCGACGAAACCGCCCGCGCGGCAGTGTTTCTTGCGTCGGACATGTCCACCTACATCACCGGGCAGACGTTGCATGTCGATGGCGGCACCCACGCCGCGGGCGGGTGGTACCACGACCCGCAAACCGGCGACTACCGTCTGGGCCCCGGTTAGCGCGAGCAGACGCAAAGCCCCCGTGGAGCGGCCGCTCCCGGGGGCTTTTGCGTCTGCTCGCGGAACCTAGTGGCGCCAGCCTTCGGCGGCCTGTTCGTCGAAGATCCGGTCGATGCGCTCGAACCGGCGCCGGATCGACGCCCGGGACGCCTCGTGCGGCAGGATATACAGGCGGTTGGCCAGGATCGCGTCGGCGGTCAGCCGGGCCAGATCCGCCACTCCGAGCGTGTCGTCCTGCTCGGGCAGGGGTCCCAACGACCCGGTCACATCAGGTGTCGACGCCAGGCCGTAGTCCGCGCCCCGGATCCGCTCCGAATTCGACACGAGCTTGGTCTCCACGACCATCGGGCACAACACCGACACTCCGATGCCATTGCCCTTCACCTCCCGGGCCAGGGTCTCGGCCAGGCTCACCACGCCGTACTTGGCCACCCCGTACGCGCCGAGTCCGGCGTTGGGGACCAGCCCGGCGAAGGAGGCGGTGAATGCGATGTGGCCGCCCGTGTTCTGCTTGAGCAGCCGCGGCAGGAAGGCCTCAACGGTGTGGATCGAACCCCACAGATCGATGTCGATCACCCAGCGCCAGTCCTCGTGCGTCATCTCTGCGATCGGGCCGGCGACCACGATGCCGGCGTTGCTGAACACGACGTCGACCTGGCCGAGCAGCCGGAAAGCCTTGTCCGCGAGGCGCACCACCTCTTCGTGGTGACGAACGTCGCACATCACGCCGTGTGCGTCGAAGCCCTTTCCGCGCAGGTGAGTGACCGCCAGCTCCAGGCCGGGCTGGTCGACGTCGGCGAGCACCACCCGGGCACCGCGGTGCGCCAACTCGGTGGCGGTGGCCAGGCCGATACCGCTCGCGCCGCCGGTGATGACCGCTCCGCGTCCCTCGAATCCGGCTAAGTGTCCGTCCACAGGACGGAGCCTATTTGAGGCAGCCTCCCGCATCGACAGGCAGGGTGACGCCGGTGATGTACCGGGATTCGTCGGACGCGAGAAACAGCACCGCGTTGCTGATGTCCTGCGGTTCCACCCACGGGATCGGCAGGGTGTGAAACATCTGGCAGATCGGGGCCATGTCGTCCGGCCCCGGGTTCTCCAGGTCCGGCCGGAACATCTTGAACGTGCCCTCGTTGTGCAGCATCGGGGTGGCGACATGGGTGGGATGCACCGAATTCACCCGAATCATGTGCTGCCCCAACTCGACTGCGAAGGAGCGCATGATGCCCACCACCCCGTGTTTGGCAGCCACATAGCTGCCACAGTGCGGGTAGGCCTTAATGCCGCCGACCGAGCTGGTCAAAATGATCGACCCGCCCTTGCCGCCCGCGAGGATATGCGGCACACCGGCTTTGACCGACTTCCAGACGCTGGACAGGTTGACGTCGATCATCTCCTGCCAGTCATATTCGCTGGTCTTGTCCAGGGTGTCGCCCCCGTTGCCGATGCCGGCGTTGGCGACGATGATGTCCAGGCGCCCCAGCTGCTCCACGCCACTGTCCACGGCGGCCTTCAAAGCGTCGAAGTCGCGGACATCGACTTCGGCCGTGACGATGCGGCGATTGAGGCCTTTGACCAGGTCGGCGGTCTCGGCCAGGTCCTCGGGCGTCGACGCCGGAATGGTGGTGTTCTTGACGATCGGCTTGCACACGTCGACGGCGATGATGTCGGCGCCTTCCTCGGCCAATCGCACCGCGTGGCTGCGCCCCTGACCCCGCGCCGCCCCGGTGACAAAGGCGACTTTGCCTTCTACCCGTCCAGTCATGGTTCCCTCCTACGTAACTCAGCCGAAGATGGCCGGCATGGACTCCCAACCCCGCACGGTCGACGTCGGGGAAAGCGTGGCTTCGGTGAGGTCGACATTCCATTCGGGAAAGCGCTTGAGGATCTCTTCGAGTGCGACCCGACCCTCGAGGCGCGCCAGCGCGGAGCCGAGACAATAGTGGGTGCCGACACTGAACGTCAGGTGCTGACGCGGTTCGCGGCGGATATCGAAAACGTCTCCGTCGGGCGGGAATTGGCGATGGTCGCGGTTCGCCGCGCCGATCAGCATCATCATCACGCTGCCCGCGGGGACCCGTTGGCCGTAGTACTCGATATCGCGAGTGACATACCGGGCCACATGCGGTGCGGGCGGCTCGTAGCGCAGCAACTCCTCGACGGCAGCGGGGATCAGAGCCGGATTCTTTACCAGGGCGCGGCGCTGCTCCGGGTGGTCGGCCAAAACCTTTCCCGCCCAACCGATCAGTCGGGTGGTGGTTTCGTTGCCGGCACCCGAGACCACGGTGACGTAGGTCAGCAGTTCGTCGCGCCGCATCCGGCGGACGGTTCCAGTCTCATCCTCGAACTCGGCGTTGAGCAGTTCGGTCATGATGTCGTTGGACGGATGTTGGGCGCGCCAGTCGATGTACTGACCGAAAAACTCGCCGTTGAGCATGGTTTCGGCCGAGAAATCCATCGGCTTGCCAGCTTCGGTGCGCATCTGCGCGTTGGCGAAATCGCGCGCGGCTTCCTGGTCTTCCTCGGGGACACCGAGCAGCATGCCGATCACCCGCATCGGCATCTGCGCGCCGAGGTCGTTGACGAAGTCGAACTTTCCGGTGCCGACCAGCGGATCCAAACTGCGCGCGCAGAACTCGCGGATCTTGGGCTCCAGGTCGCTGATCTTGCGGGGAGTGAACATGCGCGACAACAACTTACGGTGTATGTCGTGGACCGGTGGGTCCTCGAAAATGAGCACGCCCGGCGGCATCTCGATATTGGCCCGGATCAGTTCGAGGATCGCGCCCCGGGCTGAGCTGAAGGTGGTGTAGTCGACGATCGCATTGTCGACGTCGGCGAACCGGCTGAGCGTGTAGAAGTCGTGCTGCTCGTTGTAGTACAGCGGTGATTCCTCGCGCAGCCGCCGGAACATCGGGTAGGGGTCAGCGTTGAGCTCGACATCGTAAGGGTCGAAATAGACGTCGCTGGCTGCGCTTACTGTCACGGGTAATTGCCCTCTCGCCGGTTACGCGCGGCCCTGATTCGGACGGGGGCGCGATCATGCCGCCTTTAGAACTCTGTCATCACCGACCAACGAGTGTCAACGTGGAATCCGTTTCGGCCATTTGAAGTTCTTCATAAGCGAGAATACCATTCTCGCATGGGCATCCCACTGCGATATTCGCTCGTCAGAAGATCAGTGCGACCGAACTAGCTACCGGCGAATCCGCGTGAGCAGAAGTCCCATACTTCGTCGGCGCTGATCGGGTGGACCGTGGCGTCGTCGGAACCGCCACTGGACTGTGCAATGAACATCACCGTCTGCATGGTCATCGCGGCCATCCGTTTAGGGTTGACCCCGGCGCGCAGCTTGCCGGCGTCGCAGGCGGCTTCCATCAGCTCGGTGAGCAAAGCCAGCAGCGGCGCATGGGCGACCTTGACCTCTGCCGGATGCGTGACCAGCAACCGCGGCGCAAAGTCGGTGAATAGTGGCCGTTTGGCCGTCGGGTCGGGCCGGGACGCCTCATACAGCAGCTCCACCGCCACTTTGAGCCGCTCCAGCGCATCGGTGTGGCTTTCCGTCGCGGCCCGGATCTGGTCGGCAGAGCGGCTCAGCGCGTCTTCGAACAGGGCGAGCAGCAACTCGTGTTTGCCGTCGAACTGCAGGTAGAAGCTGCGCAGCGACTGGCGGGAGCGGTCGACGACCTCCTGCACGGTGAAGTCCGTGCTGCCCTTCTCGATGATGATGGCCTGCGCGGCGTCAAGGAAGCGCTGGACGCGCTGGGCTGCCCGCAGTTTCGCGGTTTTGATGGATCGCTCGACGGCCCGTTGTTTCCATGCCGGCTCTTCGCCCGGGCTGGTCACGGGCGGCTCCGAAGATTGCCGCGAGGAGAGAACATGGTTGGACTGTACCGGAGAACGTCGGGCCATCGCTGTGCTCGACCTCCTCACGGACGATGTCTTGGAGATTGTAACTTCCTCACGACGAGAATACTATTCTCTTGGACGCGTGTTTGGGAAGCACATTCGTGAGAGTGCAGACCCGGGAGGCCGGAGAAGCCGCGAGGAGATTTTGTGCAGCTGACTTTTGATGCCGATGTCGAGGCATTCCGCGCCGAATTCGTCGCATTTCTCGACGAGCATCTGCCGGATGAGGCCCAGGGCGTGGTGCGGCCGCGTTCCTGCTCGCACGTGCCGGAGTGGGCGGCCCGCTGGCAGCGGCTGTTGTTTGACAGCGGTTGGCTGCTCCCGGGCAATCCGCCGGAATACGGGGGCCGCAACGCGACACTGTTACAGCAGTACGTCCACGCAGACGAGATGGCGCGGCGGCGGATCTATCGCAGCTTCAACCCACAGGGTGTCGGAATTATCGCGGCGTCCCTGCTGTCATTCGGGACCTCGGAGCAAAAGCAGCGCTGGGCGGTCCGGATCCTGCGGGCGGAGATCACGGCATCGCTGGGGATGAGCGAACCCGGGGCCGGTTCGGATCTGGCGTCGCTGAAGACGCGGGCAGTACGGGATGGCGATCACTTCGTGGTGAACGGACAGAAGGTGTGGACCTCCGGTGCGCACGACGCCGACGTGCTGCTGACGTTTGTGCGCACCAACCCCGACGTGCCGAAGCACAAGGGGATCAGCGTTCTGCTGATTCCGACGGACACCCCGGGTGTGGTGCGACGGCCGTTCGCCTCGGTGTGTGATCACGACGACGTCGAGTTCAATGAGGTGTTCTTCACCGACGCCCGGGTGCCCGCGGAGAATCTGGTGGGAGAGCTCGACGGAGGTTGGCGGGTAGCGACGGGCGCGCTCGGCCACGAGCGCGCCATGCTGTGGCTCGACTACGCCAATCTATTGGACCAGCAGACAACGGATTTCACGCCGACCGGAGTGCTGGAACGCGATCGCTACGCAAGCCTGGTGATGGACGCCTGGGCGATGCGGTTGCTCGGTTCGGTGACGCTGGCCAAGGCCGCGCGGGGTGAAGAGGACGTGCCCGGGCAGTCGGTGTTGAAATTGCTCGGCTCGGAGGCGGTTCAGCGCGCCTCCGAAGATGCGTTGAACGCCAAGGCCGCCGAGGGTCTGATTCACCCCGCGATCACCGCACCGTTCGCGCCGCTGAACCTGGATGCCCATTACGGCAGCTGGTTCGACCGGTACGCCCGCAGCTTCGCCGGCACCATTGCGGGCGGCACTTCGGAGATTCAGCGCAACATCATCGCCGAGCGGGTACTCGGACTACCGCGCAACTAGAGTCCGCCTGCCCCGGGCGTGAATCCCACGACGCCCCAACGGCCTGTCGCGTCGTACGGTTCACACTCGGCGTCAGCGCGTCAGAGGTGGACGAGCCGGGGCGCCGAGCCCACCGCCTTGACATGAGCCCCAGCTTCCCGGGTCAGCTCCCGGGAGCTGCCCAGCAGCCCGTCGAGCACAAGAGCGCGCTTGACGTGGCGATGCAAGTGATGCTCGGCGGTGAAGCCGATGCCGCCGAGCACCTGCTGACAGTGCCGCGCGGCGGTCAGTGCAGCCTGACCCGCCGCCGCCTTGGACAGCAGGCAGGCCAGGTCGTCGGGTTGGTCGGTTGCGGCCTGCAAGGTGGCTTCGGCGCCCTCGATGGCGACCAGCGTCTCGGCGAGCCGGTGCCGAACCGCCTGGAAAGAGGCTATGGGACGGCCGAATTGGATGCGGTCCAACGCGTGCCGGCGGGCCAGCGACAGCATGGCCCGGCTGGTGCCGACCAGCCACCAGCCCAGCGCCTGCCGGCCCGCACCGAGTGGCACAGCGTCCCCGGCGGGCACCCGGTGCAGGGGGAGTTCCTCGTCCAACGCTGAAGCGTGGGCGTCGGTGCGTTCCCAGACGACCCAGGATCCGCCCGCATAGGGCAGCGGCACCGTACCACCGCTTTCGCGCCCCGCGGCCCGCAACACGACGTCGTTCAGCACGGCCGCATGCGCGCCCGTCTCGCCCAGCATCCGGAACACCAACGGAATTGCTGCAGCGGGGATTTCGTCGAGCATCTCGAGCCAGCCCAGGTCGGCCAGCGCGCCGTCCAACTTGGCCCCGGTCGCGGCCGTCATCGCCGTCCGCAATGATTCGGCCAGCAGCGCCAACTCGGGGTTCATGTCACTCCTTCCCCAGATCGAGCAGCCGACGGGCGATGATGTTGCGCTGGATTTCCGCGGTGCCGCCGTAGATCGTCGCCGCACGCGAGTAGAGATACTCCGGACGCCAGGCAGTGTCGTCGAGTTCGAGCGTGCCGGGCAGCAGGTCGTGGACGGTGTCGTAAAGGCGTTGTTCGGCACCGGCCAGCAGCACCTTGTCGATGGAAGTGTCCGGGCCCAGCCGCGCTCCGTTCGCCAGCCGGTGCTGGGTGGCGCGGGATCGGCAGCGCAGCGTATGCAGTGCGAGATACGCGGCGCCTAAGGCGGATTCGTCCGGCTCGGTCACCTCGGCGATCAGCGCGTCGAATCTGGAATAGAGATACGCGATTCGCTGCCAGAAACAGGTCGACCGCTCATACGGCAGCAGATCCATCGCCAGCCGCCAGCCGTCCCCCGGCTTCCCGAGCATGCGGCTGGACGGAATCACCACATCGTCGTAGTAGACCTCGCAGAATTCGTCGACGCCGTGCATGGTGCGCAGCGGGCGGACCGTGATGCCCGGGGTATCCAGGTCGACGAAGAACGCCGTGATCCCGTCATGGCCCGGTGCCGTGCGGGTGAGCAGCACACACCGGGTGGAGAACTGCGCGAAACTGGTCCAGACCTTCTGCCCGTTGACAATCCAGTTGTCGCCATCCGGCACCGCCCGGGTCGTCAGAGACGCCAGATCGCTGCCCGATCCCGGTTCGGAAAAGCCCTGGCACCACTGCTCGCGACCGCTGAGCAGCCGTGGCACCATCTCTGCGGCCAATTCGTTTGGGGCGTAGTCGATCATGGTAGGCGCGAGAACCTCCACCATCGAATAGGGGCCGGGCTCTGCCAGCCTTCGGCCCACCACTTCCTCGCCGACGATCGCACGCAACAGGGCCGGCCCGCCCAGTCCGCCGACCTCCGCGGGCCAGCCGTAACGCATCCAGCCGGCCTGATACAACTCCTCGCTGACCCGGGCGAACTGCCGCATCTGGCCCTGCAGGGAATGGTCCGGTCCGGGAGTCAGGTCATGCTCGTCGAGCCAGGCGCACAGCCCCGCCCGGAACGCTTCGACATTCACGGCGTGGGGCGGCCCACGGCGTGTGGCCGCCCGGAGTCGTGTACGCCGCTGCGCCGAATGAAGGTCATGGCACGGGTTTTCAGCCGCCAGCCATCGGCGGTCCGCTCGTAGGTGTCGCGGTAGTAGCCGATGCGCATGTCATGCGCGGAGTGTTCGATGAAGCACAAGGGTTGGGTGCCGGTGGCCGAGTCGCCATCGAGCTCCACCAGCGAGGTGCCGGTCATGAACAGGCCCTTGGGTGCGGCGGCGACCAGTTCCGGGAACCGGTCCAGCGTGTAGGTGTCCCCGAAGGCGCTGTAGGTTCCGTCCGGCGTGAACACACCGATCAGTCCTTCAATGTCGCCCTGCGTGATGGTGACGGCGTACCGGGCGAGCAGCTGCTGGATCTCCACCAAGTCGTCAGTTCTGGTAGGCATACACCTTGCCGCCTTTCATGACGAAGCTGACGTTGCGGGTAACGGTGATGTCCTGCAACGGATTTCCGGGCACCGCGATGACGTCGGCCAGCATGCCCTCGGCCAAACGCCCCAGCTCGGTGGAGTTGATCAGCTCGGCAGCCGTCACGGTGGCCGCCCGCAACACCACCAGCGCCGGCAATCCCCAGTCCACGAGCGTGATGAGCTCGTCGGCGTTGCGGCCGTGCGGAATCGCCGGTGCGTCGGTGCCGACGGCGATCTTCACTCCGGCCTCATAAGCGGCCAGGATCGACGTGCGCGACTTCGGGAACATCTCGGCGGCCTTGGCCTGCAGCTCGGGCGGTGCGTGCGAGACGTCCATGCCCTCGGCCAGTCGCCGGGTGCTCACCAGGAAGGTGTCGTTCTCCACCATCAGGGCGATCGCCTCGTCGTCGATCAGGAATCCGTGCTCGATGCAGTCAATTCCGGCCGCCACGGCGTGTTTGACCGCATCGGCGCCGTGGGTGTGAGCGGCGACCCGCAGGCCACGCCGATGTGCCTCGTCGACGATCGCGCGCAGCTCGTCATCCGAATAATGCTGGGCACCGGGAGGTCCGGTCAGCGACATGACACCGCCTGAGCAGCAGACCTTGATGAGCTGGGCGCCGTGTTTGATCTGGTAGCGCACCGCGCGGCGGATCTCGTCGACGCCGTTGGCGATGCCCTCCTCGATCGTCAGGTCCAGCACGTGGGGCGCGAAGGCGGCGAACATCGTCGGGTCGAGATGCCCACCGGTGGGTGTAATCGCATGTCCGGCAGGCACAATGCGGGGGCCGTCGATCCATCCGGCGTCGATGGCCTTGCCCAGCGCCACGTCGAGCAGGTAGCCACCGGTCTTGACGAACAGACCCAGGTTCCGCACGGTGGTGAACCCCGCGCGCAGGGTGCGCCGGGCATTGCCGACGGCGCGCAGCACCCGGGTCGGTGGGTCGTCCTGCACCTGCGACAGTCCCGGCTTCTCGCCGCGGCCCCCCATCAGCAGATTGACCTCCATGTCCATCAACCCGGGCAACAGGATCTGGTCGCCCAGGTCAAGCACCGAATTATCTGGGCCCGATGGGCCCGCGTCTCCGACACCGACGATGCGGTCACCATCGATCCGCAGGATGCCCGGCGAAACGATTTCACCGGCATCGATGTCCAGTAGCCCAGCTGCCTTGAGCGTCAACACCCGTCAGATCACCGGTTCCCTGATGCATTCCACCCACGCCGCGCCGCTGTCGGGGACTCGCGGCTGCTTCCACGCCTCGATCGGAAACGACACCATCACCAGCGACTGCATCAGGTGCATCAGCGTGCGCGCGTCCTCGGGTAGATCGTCCAGCGGATACTGGTCACAGTAGGCGATAACGTCGCCCAGGCGCGGGAAGGCGACGTCGTAAAACTCCTGCATCTCACCCATGGTGGAGGCCAGTCGCTTGGCGTAGCGTTCGGGCTCGGTCGCCAGGTCCCAGTCCAGAAACGGTTCCAGGTCGGCGAATTCAGACGGTAACTTTGCCATTGGTGCGGCTCTCCTTCGCAAAGTCGGCTACGTAGTCGCCGGTCACCTTGTGCAGGTGGCGCAGCAGGATCTCCTGGTCGCACAACGGGAAGTCGTTGACCACCCTGGTGCCGATCATGGTCTGCGTCGCCTCCAGCGTGTTGGCGTCCTGCAGCGCGTATTCCTTGAACGTCACCGCGGCGAGTTCATGAGCCAAGCGCTCCCGGGCATTTCGCGGCGGAACGAAGTACAGCGTGCACTCGAAGATGTGTTTGTCCACGGCGGTCGGCCAGTAGTGATAGGTCAGGAACCAACCCGGTTCCCAGATCAGCAGCATGAAGTTCGGGTAGAAGTGCCAGGAGTCGACGCCCCACTGCTTGACCTTCTTCGGGTTGACGCCCGGTGGCAGTCCGTCGAGATTCGCGATGACCTCCGGTTTGTCCCAGGGCCCGAACAGCCCGCTGCGCAGCACCTGGTCCATCGGCTTGACCATGCTCATATCCGCCGGCGGTGCCTGACCGCCCCAGGTGGAGATCATCCCGTGCGGGCTGGCCAGCTCGTAGTGCAGCGCCTCGAAGCCGTACTTCATGATCTTGGCGGCTTCTTCCTTGGTGTACTGGCCTTGGTGCAGCACCGGCGCGTGGTAGAACTCGGCGAACGCGTCGATGAACAGTTTCCAGTTGCTGCCGACTTCGGCTCGGTAGGAATAGGTTTCGGTCATCTCGTGGAAGGGGTAGCCTTCGATGCCCTTGCCCATCGGTCCGAGATAGTCGACCAGCGGCTCGGCGTCACGGTCGAAGTTGATGAAGATGAAGCCTTCCCACACCTCGCAGCGCACCGGCACCAGGCCGTAGTCGCTCTTGTCGACGTCGAAGAATTCGTCTTCCTGCTGGATGTAGGTCAGGTCGCCGTCCAGGCTGTACCGCCAGGCGTGATATTTGCAGGTGAACTGGCGGCAGGTGCCGGAGGTCTCCTCGTGAGGAAAGTCGTTCCACACCAACTTGTTTCCGCGGTGTCGGCAGACGTTGTGGTACGCCTTGACCGATCCGTCCTTGGTTTTCACGATGATCACCGACATGCCTCTGCCGGCCGATGGCAGTTCTTTGGTGAAGTAGCTTCCGGTGCGCGGCAATCGCTCGACGCGGCCCACGTTGAGCCAGGTGCGCTTGAAGATCGCGTCGCGCTCCGCCTCGAAGAACGCGGGATCGATCGAGTCGGTGTAATCGACCGGAGCGGTCCCCAGTTCGGGATAGTTCTGCGTCCAGCTCCCGGCGGCTGGTTTGGGGAAGTGGGCCACTGTTACCTCTCCTCGTCAAGGTGGGTGTCAGTCTCGAGTTGCACGCCGAAAGTGTTGAGAGCCATGGCCAGCATCGTGTAAGAGCCGACCGTGAAGACGTAGTCCATGCGCTGGCGATCGTCGAAGCGGGTACCGAGCGTGGCCCACGTCTCGTCGGACAGCTGAGATTGTTCGTCGAGTTCGTCAACACCGGTGAGCACCGCGCGCTCGAATTCGTCGAACGAACCGTCACCCCGGCAGACCGCGTCGATCTCGGCGTCGGTGATGCCTTCTCGTTTCGCCAGGTCGACGTGTTGTTCCCACTCGTAGGCGCACTTGCGCCGGTGGGCGACCCGCAGGATGGCCAGTTCCCTCATCCGTGGCGGCAGCGTGGAGGAGAACAGCAGGTGGACGTTGAACTTGAGGAACGCCTTGGTCAGGACAGGGTGGTTGACCAGCGTCGACAACACGTTGGAGGCGTCCCGCGGATTGCGTCGCTCCGGCGGCAGCATGACGGCCAGCGCCCCGTCGACAGCCTCGTCCCACTGGTCGGCGGGAAGCGGGGGTAAACGCATCCGGGTCGTCCTTCTCACGTGCATCCTCTCGCTGAGAGAGAATCGTATTCTCATTTCTAACCAACAGACTTGCACGAATTGCGCGACGGGTCAATGCTGGCCTGAAGGGTGGTCAACGCGGGTGCCTGGCCGCGGCGGAAAACGGCCTCCGGCCGGGTGGGCGCCTATGCTGGATGTTGATTCTCGCTTCGCGAGAAGATAGTTTTCAACATATAGAGAGCTCGGCGCAGGTGGGCTCTGCTCTGCGGCTTGAAGCCTGCTCTACACACCCGATCAGGTGGATCAGATGAGAAGGGAATACCCGTGAATAAAGAGGACATGATCCTGATCAGCGTGGACGACCACACCGTCGAGCCGCCGAATATGTTCAAGAACCACCTGCCGTCCAAATATCTGGACGACGCGCCGCGTCTGGTGCACAACCCGGACGGCTCGGACATGTGGAAGTTCCGCGACACGGTCATTCCCAATGTCGCGCTCAACGCGGTGGCCGGCCGGCCCAAGGAGGAGTACGGAATCGAGCCCACCGGTCTGGACGAGATCCGGCCCGGCTGTTACAACGTCGACGAGCGCGTCAAGGACATGAACGCGGGCGGGATCCTGGCCTCGATCTGCTTTCCGTCCTTCCCCGGTTTCGCCGCCCGATTGTTCGCCACCGACGATCACGACTTCTCGATCGCCCTGGTGCAGGCCTACAACGACTGGCACATCGAGGAGTGGTGTGGCGCGTATCCGGCGCGGTTCATCCCGATGGCGATCCCGGTGATCTGGGATGCCGAGGCGTGCGCCGCCGAGGTGCGCCGGGTCGCCAAGAAGGGCGTACACGCGCTGACCTTCACGGAGAACCCGGCCGCGATGGGCTACCCCAGCTTTCACAACGAATACTGGAATCCGTTGTGGAAGGCGTTGTGCGACACCGACACCGTGATGAATGTGCACATCGGGTCCTCGGGCCGGCTGGCGATCACCGCGCCCGATGCTCCAATGGACGTGATGATCACGCTGCAGCCGATGAACATCGTGCAGGCGGCCGCGGACCTGCTGTGGTCGCGGCCGATCAAGGAATACCCCGACCTCAAGATCGCGCTGTCCGAGGGCGGCACCGGGTGGATCCCCTACTTCCTGGAGCGCGCGGACCGGACCTACGAGATGCACTCGACGTGGACGCACCAGAACTTCGGCGGGAAGCTGCCGTCCGAGGTATTCCGCGAGCACTTCCTCACCTGTTTCATCAGCGACAAGGTGGGCGTCGCGCTGCGCGACATGATCGGCATCGACAACATCTGCTGGGAGGCCGACTACCCGCACAGCGACTCGATGTGGCCGGGTGCCCCCGAAGAATTGTGGGACGTGTTGTCGCTCAACAACGTGCCGGACGACGAGATCCACAAGATCACCCACCAGAACGCCATGCGCTGGTACTCCTTCGACCCGTTCACCCACATCACGCGCGAGCAGGCGACGGTCGGCGCGCTGCGCAAGGCCGCCGAAGGGCATGACGTGTCCATCAAGGCGGCGGGCCACGCGAAGGACAGCCGCGGCGGCTCGTCGTTCGCCGACTTCGCGGCCAACGCGAAGTCGCTCAGCGGCAACACGGACTGACGTTCTACCGGCGAGCAGACGCAAAAGTACCCGGAAACCGCCGGTTTCAGGGGCTTTTGCGTCTGCTCGCGCGGGGGAGTCGCGGAAGGAAGGTGCGCACCATGGAGTTCGAGCTCACCGAGGATCAGGAGCTGATCCGGCGGTCGGTGGCCGAATTGGCGGCCAAGTTCGACGACCACTACTGGATGGAAAAAGACCAGGCGCACGAGTTTCCGACCGAGTTCTACCGCGCCATCGCCGACGGCGGCTGGCTGGGCATGACCATCCCGACCGAGTACGGCGGGCACGGCCTGGGGATCACCGAGGCCACGATCCTGCTCGAGGAGGTCGCCAAGTCCGGCGGCGCCATGAACGCGGCGAGTTCGATTCACCTGTCGATCTTCGGCATGCAACCCGTGGTGGTGCACGGCTCCGACGAACTCAAACAACGCACGCTGCCGAGCGTTGCGACGGGGGAGACCCACGTCTGTTTCGGCGTTACCGAGCCTGGCGCCGGGCTGGACACGTCGCGCATCACCACCTTCGCCAAGCGCAACGGCGACCACTACCTCGTCAACGGCCGAAAAGTGTGGATTTCCAAGGCAATGGAGTCAGACAAGATCCTGCTGCTTACCCGCACCCAGGCCTACGACGAAGTCGCCAAGAAGACCGACGGCATGACGCTGTTCCTCACCGATCTGGACCGCAGCCGGGTCGACATCCGTCCGATCAACAAGATGGGCCGCAACGCCGTCAGCTCCAACGAGCTGTTTATCGACAACCTGGCAGTCCCGGTCGAAGACCGAGTTGGCGAGGAGGGCAAAGGCTTTCAGTACATCCTCGACGGCCTCAACCCGGAGCGGATGCTGATCGCGGCCGAGGCGCTCGGCATCGGCCGGGTGGCGCTGGACAAGGCGGTGAAGTACGCCAACGAACGGGAGGTCTTCGGCCGGC
The DNA here is from genome assembly GCF_002101675.1 of Mycobacterium gordonae. Lineage (GTDB taxonomy): Bacteria > Actinomycetota > Actinomycetes > Mycobacteriales > Mycobacteriaceae > Mycobacterium > Mycobacterium gordonae. Next base: position 25,257 of record NZ_LQOY01000245.1, read on the forward strand.
CGATCGGGATGAATCAGGGCATCCAGTTCCCGCTGGCCGATTCGCTGGCCCGCCTCGACGCCGCCGAGCTGATGCTGCGCAAGGCCACCTGGCTGTACGACAATGGCAAACCTTGTGGGCGGGAAGCGAATACAGCCAAGTATCTGTGCGCCGACGCGGGTTTCGCGGCAGCCGACCGGGCGCTGCAAACCCACGGTGGCATGGGATATGCCGAGGAATACCACGTCACGCGCTACTTCCGTGAAGCACGGCTGATGAAGATCGCCCCGATCAGCCAGGAGATGATCCTGAACTTCCTGGGATCGCATGCGCTTAAGCTGCCCAGAAGCTACTGACGTAGGTTAGTAGCCATCGAACGTGAACTGACGGCGACTTTTTCGCCCTCAATGTCAAGTGGTTAGTGCAACGCGGTTAGGCGGCTTGATCGAGCAGGGCTGCTAAGCGTTGGGCGGGGGTGTC
>NZ_LQOY01000246.1 GCF_002101675.1 Mycobacterium gordonae
AACCGCGACACCGACCCGCGAAGCGCACCCAACGCCTCCGCCCAGTCCGCACGGGTGCCGCAACTCATACCCGAATTGTATTGTGGCGCAGCGACAAGAATGGCCGTCACGGCCTACCGGTCGCCTACTCCGACCCGTCCGATTGCGGCGCGGGTTCCGCGCGTGCTCGAGCCCCACCGAGAGCCTCCATCGGCTGTGGTGAACACCGGAGGTCTTGCCTGCAGGGCGCCGAGTCATGATCCTGGACAGATATCGAAAGGTGGTCGACCGATGACAGGATCCGATGGTGGCTGGGCGGGCGTCGAAATCTGCTTTTTGCGCACCGGGATCGGTGTTGTCGACAACATTCGCAGGGACGGTGATCGCGTGTGGTTCACCTTCGCTCGGCCCGGCGAACTTCCCGAAAATCTCTGGCTGGCAACCCCCTTCTTCGACCAGAGACTTGTCAACGGCGATTGGGCTGCTATCGAAACGGAAGGTGAGGGCCCCCCTGAGCCCGATTGGAGGCATTCGGAGATACGGCGGATCCGCCCGCCGCTCGATGAACCGCCAGAGTTTGCGCTGCAGATCGAGCCGGTTCGGAGCTATGGCGACGGGGAGGTCATGGTCAACGTCCATCTGGGCAGCGGGCGATGGTTTTCCCGGTTCAAGGCGACGGATCGGTTGTATCCCGCCTACGAGCGCGGCGGTTGGCATCTGCCCGGGGCGCGGCAGCTGGATGGACATGGGTCGGGCCGAACGTGGTCGGATGCGGATGCTCCTTCGCTCCCCTACGACGTGGAGACCCTGCTGGAACTGCTCTACGCGGCGTCGAGACTTGCCCGCAGCCTGATTCTTGATCGACCGCAACTCTTTGAGGCGTGAGCCCGCTTCCAGCTGATCCTAACCGGCACAACCGCTTTGGCTTGCTACTCGGATTCGTCATCCGGCGCGGGTGTGACCGCGCCGACCGCCCGGTTCAACCAGTGCGGCGCCAGCATCGAGATCGCGGTGGTCCCCGCAGTGGCGCCGATGACGCCCGACCAGGCCACCGGCCCCAGCGGTGTGCAGCCGAAGAACTGACTCAGCACCGGCGTCTGGATGATGCCGACCAGTACCCCCGCGCTGCCCAGCGCCGTGGCCACCACCAGCGGACTGTGACTGCGGCTCTGCAGGGTCTGTGCCAGCTGCATCGTGACCAATGCGGTCAAACCCATTGTAGCCGTGCGCCTTTCGGTGCCCGGCGTCCAGCGTCCGATGGCCCATGCGGTGGTTGCGGCGGCGGCGGTGATGACTCCGCGGTTGACGATCTGGCGCATCAGCGGCTCGTCGAGGGACGGCGCCGGCTGGGTCAGCAGGTCGCGCTGCAATGTCCGGCGCGCTTCCTCGATCTGCTCGGGCGTCAGCTCCCCGTCGTCTTCGGGGTCGTCGTACTGAGACGTGACGGCGACGGCCAGGGCGGGGAACATGTCGGTCAGCAGGTTCACCAGCAGCAGTTGCCGGGTTCCCACCGGCGCCCGCCCCTGGCCGAACGCGGTCCCCAGGATCGTGAACAGCACCTCGCCGACATTCCCGCCGACCAGGATCGTGACCGCGTCGCGCACACCGGCCCACATGTTGCGGCCTTCGACCAGAGCGTCGATCAGCACCCCCAGATCATCGTCGGTCAGCACGATGTCGGCCGCGCCGCGGGCGGCCGAGGATCCGCGACCGCTGACCCCGATCCCCACGTCGGCCATCCGGATTGCGGCAGCGTCGTTGGCGCCGTCGCCGACCATGGCGGTCACTCGGCCGCTGCGCTGCAGCGCCGCCACGATCTGCACTTTCTGCTCCGGGCTGACCCGCGCGAACACCTGGACGTCGGCGGCCAGCTTGGTGTGTCCTTCGGCGTCCATGCTGGCGAACTCGGCGCCGGTCACCACGCGCACGTCCGCGGGCAGGCCCAGTTGCCGGGCTATCGCACGTGCGGTGATTGGGTGGTCGCCGGTGATCAGCACCACGTGTCGCTCGGCCTCTATGAGCGCCTCGATCAGCGGCCGCGCCGACGCCCGGGCGGTATCGGCCAACCCGACATAGCCGATCAGGTCCAGGTCGTGCGCCGCGGCGTCGACCGCCTCGACATCGGTGTCGCCGTCGGTGGTGCCGAGCTCCCAGGGCCGCTGCGCGACGGCCAGCACCCGCAGACCTTGGGCGGCGAGGCTGTCGACCAGAGCCTCGGCCCCGGCGTCGACGGATCGGCAGCGCGGCAGGATGGTCTCCGGCGCGCCCTTCACCATCAGTACGGGCGTCGTGTCGGTAACCTCTGCGCCGATCGAGGCGGCGTAGCCGCGGCTGGATTCGAAGGGCACCTCCGCCAGCACCGTCCAAGGCGAATCCCCTTCGGCATCAAGCGAAATCGCCGCGGTGATGATGGCCTCGTCGGTTGCGTGCGCGTGTCCCTCGCCGTCGTGCGGCTGCGTCGATGCGCGCGCCGCGGCCCGCAATACCGCGATGGCCGCGGGATCGTCGGACTCGGGGAACGGCCCGTCGGCAGCAATACCGTTCGGCACCGCACGCACCACGCGCAGCCGGTTCTCGGTGAGTGTGCCGGTCTTGTCGAAGCACACGGTGTCCACCCGCCCCAGGGCCTCGATCGCGCGAGGTGATCGCACCAGGACGCCGCGCGTCGTCAGGCGCTGCGCGGCGGCCAGCTGCGACAGGGTTGCCACCAACGGCAGACCTTCCGGCACCGCGGCGACCGCGATGGCCACGCCGTCGGCGACCGCCTGCCGCAGCGATGTGCGGCGCAGCAACGACAGGCCGGTCACCGTCGCGCCGCCGGCCAGGGTGAGCGGCAGCACCTTGCTGGTCAGCTCACGCAGCCGCGCCTGCACGCCGGCCGATGTCTCGACGTTTGCCACCGCTGATATCGCGCGTTGCGCAGCAGTACCGACCCCGGTGGCGACGACGATGGCCCGCGCGCGTCCGGCGACGATGGTGCTGCCCTCGAACAGCATGCTGGCCCGGTCCGGGTCGTTGACGGCGACGGGATCGACCTGCTTGTCGACCGGCAACGACTCGCCGGTGAGGAAGGATTCGTCGACCTCGAGGTCGTCGGCCACCAAGATTCGGGCGTCGGCCGGTACCACTTCGGGGGCAGCCAGGTCGATCACGTCACCGGGGCGCAGCTTCTTGGCCGACACGGTGGCGGTCCGGGTGGCGTGCCGGGCGGCCTCCAGCCGGCGCCGGGTGGTCGCCACAGCGGGCACGACCACACGGCGTACGAGCTGATCCTGCTCGGCGAACAGCTCGGCCGCTGCGGCCTCGGCCCGCAGGCGCTGTACGCCACCGGTGAGCGCATTGACCGCCATGACGCCCGCGACCAGGACCGCGTCGACATTGCTGCCCACGATCGCCGACGCCGCCGCACCCACCGCCAGGATCGGAGTCAGCGGGTCGCGCAGCTCGACACGCGTCGCGGCCGCCAACCGTCCCAACGTCTGGGCCGGGCCGCGCAGGGGAGCCACCACCGGTTCGTAGGACAAGTCGTCGAGCCGGCGCCGCCAGGTCGGGGTATCCGATTCGACGGCCAGCGGGCGTGACCCGCCGGCCAGGCGCGAGTAGACGATTTCGGGGTCGAGCGCGTGCCAGGCGGTCAGCGGTTGCGGCGTGGGGTCGGGCAGCCGCAGCACCCGGGCGGCCGACAGTGACCCGCCCAGCAGAGCCGTCACGGCAGCGGCGTTGACCGGGTTGAGCCAGCGGCGGAACGACGCCGGATTACTGGTTCTGCCGTCTTCTCCGGTGACGAGCAACAGGCCGGCCAGCGTGGTGCCGCCCTGGGCCAGGTGCACGGCGGATTCGCTGGCCGCACGCGCCACCGGCAGCGCGGACAGGATCCGTACCGCGGCCGCCAGATCGGTACCGGTGATGATGTCGGCGGTCCACGGCGTGGCGGCCCGCGGGTCGTCCAGGGCGACGCCGACGTCGGCGATGGCCAGCGCGGCGAGCGTGTCGGTGGAGGCAAAGTCACGGTGCAGGGCGGTGATCAGCAGTACCGGTCCGCGGTCGGCCCGCAAATCCCGGACCAATTTCAGTAGCGGGGTACCGGGCGGATGGGTGGAACCGACGCTGGCGGACAGGTCCTCGGTACCGGCCACGTGGCGCAACACCACCCGGGCCCCGGTTCGGTGTGCGGTCTGCATCAGGGGGATCGCGTAGGGGTCGACCTCCCACCCCACGTCGACGCTGCCCACCCGGTCGCCGTCGTTGATCAGCTCGGCGTGCTCGAGACCCTGTGCCGGCGTCGCCGACGGCCCTTGCGACCGGATCCACTTCAAGCGCGCACCGATGGCGGGCAGTTCGTCCGGGTCGGGCTCGGGTGCCTCCTCGCCGTGCAACAGCGCATCGGCCACCTCGTAGACCCGGTCGTCGTCCCAGCCGGGCTCCTCGCCCTGCGCCCGCAGCACCGCACGGTGGTCGCCGCGCAGCGCGGCACCGTCGATGACGACCACCTGCACCCGGTCCAGCCGGCGCAGCGCACCGGGATCGAGCAACAGCAGCCCGGCGTTGGCCAGGCCGCGGCCGAGCGTCGTCGCGAACGCCTCCCGGCCCACGTGCGCGGCCTTGGGAACCCCGGCCAGGATCGCCTCGGCGGCCTCGGCGGCGCCGCCACCGGCGAACAATGCGCCCGCAGCCGCGATGACCGAACCGCTCGCGGCCTGGTCCACGTAATTCTCGATCGGGCCCTTGATGGAGCCCTTGCCGGTGTCGATCGCGCAGTCGATGGCACCGTCCACCACGACGTGCGAGGCCTCGCCCGCGGCGGCAGCGGCCCAGTGGTGTCGGGGCGTGTGCTCGTCTGCCGCCGACGAGAGGATGGGAACGACCGGTGCCTGCGGGCGGCTCGGTGAGGCGAGTTCGGGTTCCCGTTCCCGCCAGCGTTGCCGATGCGCCGTCGCCTCGGACAGCTGCAGGGTGCGCTGCGTGAGATTCAGCAGGGGCGTGCCGACCGACTGGCTCAATCCGTAGGCCAGCGCCGTCGAACCGCTGAGTGCGATGTCAGTGCCCACGCGGCCGAGCCGGGATTCCAGGACGGCCACCACCCGCGGCTGGTAGTTCATCAGGGCCGCCGCGGCCCGTGCGCTGCGCGGCGCCATCGGCAGCCGGGTGAACCAGCCGGTGACGGCGGCGCCGACCGCGACGGCGTCCATGGCCGCGGCGGTCAGCGGCACCAGGATCGCCAGCGGGTTGCCCGGATCGGCAAAGGGCGCCGAGTGGGGTGTGGGCCCGGTTTCGGTTGCGGCGAGGTCAGCGGCGACCGCGGCCGCTGTGTCCCGCACCTCGTCCAGCACGTCGTCGGCGTCGGCGTCCGCGGCAATCTCGACGACCAGCCGACCCAGTGCGCCCTCCACGTGGGCCTTGTCGACTCCGGCGATCCGGCGGACCGGCTCCTCGATCACCGGGGCGTATTCGTGCCATCGGGGGAACGGCAGCAGCGGGTCGAGGTCGAGGTGTACCCGCCGGCCGCTGTGCCAGCGCACCGGCGGCGTGACCGGTTCTGGTGCGCCGTCGACCGAGCCGCCCAGGCCGATCGCGCGGCCGGTGCTGTGCGCCATGGTCTGCACGACGGGCCCGACGAGTTCGGTCACCGGGCTGGTCAGCGTCTGCACCGCTCCGACAGCACCCGCCGCCGTATTGACCCCTGCCTGAATCGCCTGAACCGCTCCACCGGTGAGAGTGCCGACAAGGTCGGCCACACCCGGGATCTTCATCCATCACCCTTCGATCACGTCTACCGCGCCAATCCTCCCGGGGCCTCGAAGACCTGTCCACACGGCCCGCGGGGATTCGGCCGGATTACCGCGTGGGCGGCAACCCAAACGCGGCGAACAACGTCGGGTCGAGGAAGACGGTCATCACCGCTATCCCGGGTGTCCCGGCCCGGGAACGGCAGGTGAGAACCTGGATGGAATGGGCTTGCATGATGTTATCGGCGTTGCGCCGATATTCGGCGACCGCGGGCTGTGCGTTCGCTGAGGTTGGGACCATCCGCAGGTCGCCGGGCGCGGCGATGGCCCGGTCGGCGAGGAAGCGAAGCACATTGTCGCGCCCGAAGAACCATTCCCGCATCGGTGGCATCTCGAGCCTGACGTCCTCCTGCAGCAGCTCCGTGAGGGCGGCCATGTCGGCGTTCTCGAATGCTGCGCAGTAACGGTCGACCAGATCGCGGCGCGCAGCGTCTTCTGGCTCGCTCACGTCGTCCTCGTCCGGGGCGATCTCGGCGAGCCGGCCGCGGGCGCGCTGCAGGGAACTGTTGACGGCCGCGGGCGTGGTTTCCAGCAGTTCGGCCACTTCGGCTGCGCTGAACTGCACGACGTCGCGCAGGATCAGGACAGCTCGCTGCCGGGCGGGCAGCTCTTGCAGGGCGGTCATCACTGCCAGCCGAACACTCTGGCGTACGAACAGGGCGTCCTCAGGCGCCTGGTACAGGTACGTGTCGGGGATGGGTTCCAGCCACTCGCTGTCGTCGATCGGGTCGTCCAAAGGCAGCACGCGGCGGGCGCGGTTCTCCAGCGCCCGCAGGCACGCCGTCGTCGCGATCCGGTACAGCCAGGTGCGTAATGCCGCGCGTTCCTCGAACGCCGAATAGCCTCGCCAGCCGCGTAGGTAGGTCTCCTGCACCAGGTCCTCGGCGTCGTGCACCGATCCGAGCATGCGGTAGCAGTGCGCGATCAGCTCGGCGCGCAGCGGCGCCGCCCGCTCCATGAACTCCGATTGCTCCGACATGTCTGTATAGATACATCCGCGCCCGGGAAATCATCGCCGACCAGGCCAGCGATGAACCGCGGCGGTCCGGCGTATCTGCATTGGTGAGCGAGATACCTCTGACACCAGGATGGACTGCCGATGTCGACCGGTGGCCTGAAGACTCGCGTAAGGAGAAGGGAGATCACCATGAAGACACCTCCGATCGTGTCCGCCGACGAGTGGACCGACGCGCACCGGCGGTTGCTGGCGAAGGAGAAAGAACTGACCCGGGCGCGGGACGCGCTGGCCGCGGAGCGCCGCCGGATGCCCTGGCTTGCGGTGGACAAGGACTACGTGTTCGAAGGGCCGGACGGGCCGATGAGCCTGCTGGACCTGTTTGCGGGACGGCGTCAGCTGGTCCTCTACCGTGCTTTCTTCGAGCCCGGGGTGCACGGCTGGCCCGATCACGGATGCCCGGGCTGTTCGATGGTCGCCGATCACATCGGCCACCTTGCGCACGTGAACGCCCGCGACACCACCCTGGCGTTCGCCTCCCGGGCGCCCCAGGCCGACATCGCGCGTCTCAAGCGGAGCATGGGTTGGCAGATGCCGTGGTACACGCTGACCGACGGGTTTGACGCGGACTTCGGGGTCGACGAATGGCACGGCACCAACGCCTTCATCCACGACGGGTCGCGGATTTACCGCACCTACTTCGTCAACAACCGCGGCGACGAGGTGCTGGGCAACACCTGGAGCATCCTGGACATGACGGCGCTGGGGCGGCAGGAGGACTGGGAGGACTCCCCGGAGGGCTACCCGCAGACCAAGCCGTACGAGTGGTGGTCCTGGCACGACTCGTACGCCGAGCATGTGCCGTCCCGCTGGTTCGGCGATCCGGATCCCAATGACCCCAATGATCAACGGCCGCCGCGGAATTGATTTGCGCAATGTCTAAATGGCGCGGTGGCCGTCAGCGGCCACGCGTCGAAACAGGGCTGGAGAAAGTCCGCCGCCCTACAAATATCGGTGGTTTGCTCTGCCGACGTGGTATCCGGTCGGGAATGACTTCTCGATCACCTGGAGATGGTGGTCCACCCTGGACTCCAGCTCAAGGACTACGCAGCCGTCGCCGACGGCCTTGGATTCGAGAACGATGTACCGCTGACCACCGTCGGTGATCGGGTCACCAGAGTGCAAATGTTCGACCGGCACCAACTCGGGTGTTCCGTCTGACTCCACCTTTGACACAGTAGGTCAACTCGGCGGGCGAGGAAACAGTGTCGCCAGCGGGTCGCCATTTTCGGCGAGCACGGCGGCGACACCCTCCCAGGGCGCGCCCGCACCGCGGGCGACCGCAACAATGGGTGCGTGACCAGCCCCAGCCCAGCGCAGCTACCGGCCGACGCGCCGACGTGCTACCGGCATCCCGGCCGCCAGACTTACGTCCGCTGCACGCGCTGCGAACGGCCTATCTGTGGCGATTGCATGCGCAGCGCAGCCGTCGGTCACCAGTGTGTGGAGTGCGTGCAGGCCGGTGCCCGCACGATTCGGCCCCAGCGCACGCGCTTCGGTGGGCGGGAACGGTCTGGGCTGCCGGTCATCACCCTCGGGCTGATCGTCGTCAACGTCTTGGCGTTCGTCGCCGAGATGGCGGTCGCGAATGTGCAACGGGATTTCGCGCTGTGGCCGCCGGCGGTGGCGGACGGACAGTTCTACCGACTGGTGACCTCCGCTTTCCTGCACTACGGCCCCACGCATCTGCTGCTGAACATGTGGGCGCTCTACGTCGTGGGCCCGCCGCTCGAAATGTGGCTGGGGCGATTGCGATTCGGGGCGCTGTATGCGCTGAGTGGCCTAGGCGGCTCGGTGTTGGTGTATCTGTTGTCGCCGCTTAATACGGCGACGGCGGGCGCATCGGGGGCGGTGTTCGGGTTGTTCGCCGCGACGTTCGTGGTGGCCAAGCGGTTGACCCTCGACGTGCGGTGGGTGGTCGCGGTGATCGCGTTCAACCTGGTGTTCACGTTCGTGGTGCCGCTGGTCAGCTCGCAGCAGATCAGCTGGCAGGGACACGTGGGCGGGCTGGTCGCGGGTGCCCTGGTGTCGGCGGCGTACGTGTACGCGCCGCGGCAGCGACGGGATCTGGTGCAGGCGGCGGCGACGGTTGCGGTGCTGGTGGTGTTCGCGGTGCTGATCTGGTGGCGCACAGCGTCGCTGCTCGCCCAGTTCGGGTGACTCGGGTCCGCGAGCAGACACAAAAGCCCTCTGGAGCATTCGCTCCGAGGTGCTTTTGTGTCTGCTCGCGAGGGGAGGGTGAGTAGGTTGGCGGCTATGAGCTGGTGGATCGCCCACGCCGAGCGGACGCTGACCGAAGAGGTGCCCGCACCTCCGGAGAAGGTACGCGACTACTACGCCGACCTGGACAATATTAGGCTGGTCCACCCGCTGATCGTGTCGGTGGAGTTGTTGTCCCGCCACGAATCTCCCGACGGCTACCGGGTGAGCTATCAAGTGGTGGACCGGATTCCGCTGGGGCCGCTCACGTTGAAGGCCACCTACCGTGCGCGCCTGGAAGTTCCGGTGACCGGCGACGTGCACACCGAAGCCGACCAGGCGCCGGGTGTCCGGCTGCGCGCAACGGTGAGCTTCGAACCGATCGACGGCGGCACCCGGATCACCGAACGGATACGGTTCGCCGCACCGCGGCCGCTGGCATCCTTCACCGTTCGCCAGGCCGTCAAGGCGCACGCGAAGATGCTCTACGGCATCCGGCGCCAGTTCGAATTGCGCTGAGCTCGATCAGGTCTTCCACTCCGAGTTCAGCGCGCGCTCGGAGAGGTATTTGGTGGCGCTCCACCCGCCGTCGACGACGATGGTCTGCCCGTTGATGAAGGCGCCGCCAGGGGAGCAGAGGAACGCCACCGTGCTCGCCACGTCATCTACGGTGCCCAACCGCTGATGCGGGGTCATCTCGACGTTGATCCGCCGGAACCGCTCATCAGCCAGCCGATGCTCGGTCATGGCGGTCTGGATAACGCCGGGAGCCACTGCATTGCAACGTATTCCCTGCGCACCGTACTGGCAGGCGATATGGGTGGTCATCGCCGTGAGCCCACCCTTGGCGGCCGAGTAGGCGCCGCCGCGCATCCCGCCCACCACCGCGAAAGTCGAGGTGATGTTCACGATGCCCGAGCCGGGCCGCAGGTGGGGGAGCACCTCACGCACCAAGCGGAAGGGGGCGCGCAACATCAAACCCAGGAAATGGTCCAGGGATTCGTCGTCGGTCTCGTGCAGCGGCTTGGGACTGCCGATGCCGGCGGCGTTGACCAGAAAATCGACGCGGCCCCACTCCGAGACCGCGGCGTCGACGATCTGGCGCGGAGCGTCGTCTCCGGCTAAATCCACGGCCAGGGTGGCGACCCGCTCGGGATCACCGATGGCCCGCGCCAGCCGGGCCAGCTTGCCCTCGTCTCGTCCGGTCGCCAATACAGCCATCCCGGCGTCGGCGAGCCTTGTCGCGCAACCTGATCCGATGCCTCCGGTCGCACCCGTCACGATCGCCACCTGCATGTCAGTGCTCCGCTTTCATCAGCGCGGCCTTGATCTGGTGCTTGAGCACCTTGCCCGCGTCATTCTTCGGCAAGTCATCCCAGATGACCACCTGCTCAGGGGCTTTGAAGCGCGCGACGCCGGCGGACACCAGAAAGTTCAGCAGGCTCGGCACATCCGGGCCCGGTGCCGCGGCGGGAACCACGACCGCGCAGGCCCGCTCCCCGGTGCGTTCGTCCGGCAGTCCGACGATGGCGACCTCGGCAATGCCCGGATGGTTGGCCAGGACGTCTTCGACTTCCTTCGGGGAGATGTTTTCACCGTTTCGGATGATGATGTCCTTGGCGCGGCCGGTGACCACCAGGTATTCGTCGTCCACCCAGCGCGCCAGATCGCCGGTGCGAAAGTAGCCGTCGGCGTCGAAGGATGCGTCCTCGTCCTCCGGATGTAGGTAGCCGACCAGCATCTGCGGTCCCCGAACGCGGATTTCTCCAGCCACCAGCCTGACGTCTGCCACCCCTGGCCGTCCGTCGGTGTCGGCGGCGTGCTCGCGGTCTCCGGTCGAGCCGACCGTGGTCACCGGGACCTCTGTCGACCCGTACACCCGCGTGACGATGGTGGACTCGAAATATGCTGCAGCTCTTCTAATCAGCGTCGGCGACACCGACGCACCACCGCAGATGAAAACCTTCAGATCGGGCAGCCGAGTGTCCGCGTGCTGGGCCGCGCTCAGCAGCTGCTCCAGAAACGGTGTGGCGCCGGCCATATGCGTGCACCGCTCGGCCACCATGAGCCGCGCCGCCCGATCGGCGTCCCAGCGCTCGATCAGCACGGCTGTGGCGCTCAGCAGGAACGGTGCTTCGAAGGCGTAGATGGAGCCGCCGATGTGCGCGATCGGCGAGGCCACCAGGAACACGTCGCCGGGCTCGACCAGCCAGTGCTCGCCGATCTGGCGGAGCAGCGCGTGAATGGAATTATGGCTGTGCAGAACACCTTTCGGCCGGCCGGTGGTGCCTGAGGTGTAGAGGATCATGCGTACCGCATCAGGATCGAGTCTGGGCAACGGCGCAGCGGACCGGGGCAGGAGCGAGGCGAACGGGATGTGACCCGGCCGGCATTCGCCACGCACCACCACCACTTCCGGCGGTGACTGTAGCTGTACGGTCACCGCGCCCAGCATCGCCGCAAAGTCGTGCCCGGCGAACACCGACGGAATGAAGACCATCCGACTGTCGGCGTCTTCAAGGATGAACAGCAATTCCCGGTCTCGCAAGGACGGCAAGACCGGGTTGGCCACCATGCCGGCCAGCGTGGTGGCCAGGTAAATCACCGCGGCCTCATGCCAATTGGGCAGCATGAACGACACCACACTACCCGGCGGCATGTGGGCGGACAGTGCATGTGCGAGCGCCGTTGCGTCTCGGTAGAGGTCCACGCACGTCAACCGGTGATCACCGTCGATCAGGGCCACCCGATCGGGCGTGTGTGTGGCGGACTCGCGTAGCGCATCCGCCAATGTGCCGTCGGTCCATGAGCCCTGTGCATACGCCGCCGCGGCCCGCTCGTCATCCCAACGGAGCCAACGGCCGTCGATCAGCCTCCTAGCCACGTACTCGTCGCATCGTCATCGAATGCCGGAAGCGAGCTGCCGGGTGCGTGTTGATCGTCACCTGTGCCACCCGATCATCCGACGCGCGGTAGGTGCGTCGAACCTGCAAGGCCGGGGTCCCTGGCTCGACGTGGAGGAACGCTGCCAACTCGGCGGCCGGCATCACCGCGATGATGTCCTGTTGTACTTCAACAATACTGAGCCCGAACAGGTCTTCGATCAACGGAAAAATCGGGCCTTCGTGACGTTGCAGCAGGCGTCCGACCGCCGCGAACTCACGGTTGATGTAGTACTCGGTCCGGCACAGGGCCGTTGCGGAATCGACGTCCAGACGGGCACCGCGAACCGAGAGCCATTGTTCACCTGCAGGCAGACCCGTCCGGATGGACAGGTCGTCGTCGATGTCGACCATCGCGACGGACTCGATCGCGAAGCGGGTGCCGGAGGCGAAGTCCAGCAGGTCATTGATCGACATGACGTGCTGGACATAGGAATCCGCCGAAGGCCGCGGTACCACCAGGGTCCCGGTGCGCGGCCGCGACGACACCAGGTTGTCGTCGCGCAGCCTGCGCAGCGCCTCCCTGACGGTGTAGCGGCTGACGGCGAAGCGTTCACACAGTTCGTGCTCGGTCGGCAGCTGGGAACCGACCGGGTAGACACCGTCCACGATCTCCTTGCGCAGGGTGCGGGCCACCTGGAGATAGCGGTGGTCGGCCACTTTTGCTTCGGACACTGTTGCCGCCTTTCAGTTTTCCCGGCGCAGCGCCAACACACTGCCCTCGGCGTCGGCGGAGAGGTACAGCGTGCCATCGGCTCCGGCGGCGATGCCGGCGAACGGGCCCTGCGGACCGGAGAACGGCGGCATGCCGCGCAGCGGCTTGGGCACCACGCCGGGCGGTGCGCCGACCGGCAGATCCGCGGCGATGGTCGCCCGGGTTCCGCTGTCCAGGTCGACGGAGACGAGTTCCCTTGCGCCGGCGTCGATGACGTATACCTGCCGGCCGAGTACCAGCAGACCCTGCGGGCGCTGCAGGCCCTCGATCAACGGACCGCCGCCACCCACTCGGATGATCCGGCCGGCCCCGGCCTCGGAGACCAGACATGTCCCGTCGGGAGCCAGCGCCACACCAACGGGTTCAAGCAGCCCGGACGCCAGCACGTCCACCTCGCCGGCCCGGATGCTCAGCACCCGCCCCGCGCCCAACTCGGCCACCACCACGGCGTCGCCCGGCTCAACGGCGACACCGTAGAGCTGATCGAAACCCTCTGCCAGAATGGAGCTTTCATTGTCGCCGGGCCGATAACGGGCCACCTCGCCGTTGGAGGTGGTGACGACGAACTCACCCGGCCCGGCCGCGGCCAGGCCGCGCAGGAACCCGGGATAGCCCGGGCTGAACAGCATGCCCGCGGTCGCCAGCGCACCACCGGTCAGCGTGTACAAGTAAGTCCCATCGGCGATGTAGAGATTCCCGTCGGCGCCCACCGTGAGGTCCAGGGGCCAGTTCAGCCCGCCGCCCAGCACCGTGCGGATCTGGCCGTCGGGCAGTATCTCGGTGATCTCGCCGGTGAAGTTGGAGACGAACAACCGGTGGCCCACGAAGGTCAGGTTGTCCAGGCCGGGATTGAGTTGCGCAAGCACCCGTTGTTGTCCGGTGCGGGGGTCGATCCGCAACACCTGGCCGCTGTGCACCTGCGTCGACACGAGGTATCCCTCGGCGTCGAACTTGACCGCATCGGGTACTCCCAGATCCCCTGCCACCCGTTGCGGCCCGCCGCCCTCGAGATCGACACGCCAAATTTCGTTGGCGCCCATCACCGGGAAGTACAACAGTCCGTCCGGACCAACCTCCATCGCGTTCGGTGACGGCACGTCCTCCAGCAGCACCCGCGACGGACCGCCGGCGCGGTCGAGTTCCAGCAGGCGCCCGCCCGGCCGGCATTCCCCGACGAACAACCTGCCCTGGTGAACGGTGATGCCGTTGGCCGACGGGACGTCGTCGCGCAACACCCGGGTCCGGCCCGCGGTGTCGCGGATGCTCACCCGCCCGTCCATCACTTCGGTCGCATAGAGGTTGCCGTCCGGATCGAACGCCACGTCATCCGGGGCGATGATGTCACCGCCCCTGGCGCTGACGGTGTCGAGCCCGCCGGTCTTGAGGTCCAGGGCGCTGATCTGGCTGCCGGTCACCTGGGCGATGTAGATCCGGCCGTCGGGTCCGGTGCGCAGCCCGTTGGCGCCGAACAGGCGGCTGGGCTCCGTGAGCCGCGTGAGGGTCCACCCCGCTGCCAGGCGCGGCGGCCAGGCGGCGGTGTAGCGAGCAGCCTTCACCGCTCGGACGATAGCAACGTGGCCTTGGTCCAGACAATAGCGAACAGCCAGTCCACCGATGGCCTTGACGAGCGGGCTGCTGGCAGAGAATCATGCTCTCTAATGAGTGCACGCCATTATCATGTCCGGACAATTAAGTGAGCCAGACTGAGCTGAGCCTCGCTGGCCGGGTCGTGGTGGTGGCCGGTGCCGCGGGTGGCGGGATCGGCACCACGGTCACGCGCGTCGTCGCGGAAGCGGGCGCGACCGTAATCGCGGTCAGCCGGGGCCGCGCCAATCTCGACGAGCACATCGGGCCGCTGGTCGGCGAAGGGCTAGCGGTGGTTCCGGTGGCCGCGGACGTGTCCACCGATGTCGGGGTGACCTCCGCGATGGCAGCCGCCGTCGGCGCCCACGGCGAGCTCTACGGTCTGGTCAATGTGGCGGGCGGCGCGGACCCCTCGACATGGATGCCCTCGACGCGGGTGACCCGTAACGACTGGCGGGATCTGTTCACCCAGAACCTCGAGACGATGTTCTTCATGAGCCAGGCGGTGGCCGCCGAACTCAAACGCCGCAAACTCCCCGGTTCCATCGTGTCGATCTCGTCGATCAGCGGGATGAACACCGCGCCGTTCCACATCGCCTACGGCACCGCCAAGGCCGCCATTGTCGCGGTTACCCGAACCATGGCAGCCGAATTGGCGTACGAGGAAGGGGGCCAGCCGATCCGGGTCAACGCCGTGGCCCCCGGCGTCACCGCCACACCCGCATCGCAGACCTATACCGACGATGATCCGAAGCGCGACCGCCGTGCCATCGCCATGGGGCGGCGGGGGCGTCCGGACGAGGTGGCCGGCGCCGTGCTGTTCCTGTTGTCGGATCTGTCGACGTACATCACCGGGCAGACGTTGCTGGTCGACGGCGGGCTGAATCTCAGGTGGGGGCATCTGGGTGCCGACAACACCTCGCTGTTCTTGAAAGACGAGTCCTTTCGTGCCGCGATCAAGCGGTGGGACTGACAGGAGGTGCATGTGGACGACGATTTGACGGCGCCGGTCACCATCGGCGTCGAGGCCTACCTTTCCGCGGACTATGTGCGCGCCGAACGAGACCGGCTGTGGCGCAAGGTCTGGCAGCAGGTGGGCCGGGTCGAGGATCTGCCCAAGGTTGGCAGCTACCTGACCTACGACATCCTCGACGACTCGATTTTGGTGGTGCGCACCGGTGCTGACACCTTCAAAGCCCACCACAACGTCTGTGTCCACCGCGGTCGCCGCCTGGTGGACACCCCCGTCGGCGCCAAAAACGCTTCCGGGCACAAGAAGTCATTCGTCTGCGGCTTTCACGGCTGGACCTATGACCAGGACGGCACCTGCACGCACATCCCCGAGCGGGCCGACTGGCAGGGCGCGCTGACCCCCGAGAACACGCACCTGAGCATGGTCAACGTCGACACCTGGGGCGGTTGGATCTGGATCAACATGGACCCCGCCGCAGAGCCCCTGCGCGACTACCTCGAGCCCGCCGCGACCATGCTGGACCCGTTCAATCTGCAGGACATGCGGTGCAAGTGGCGAAAGTGGCTGCATTTCCAGTGCAATTGGAAGGTCGCGATGGAGGCCTTCAACGAGACCTATCACGTCGCGACCACACATCCGCAGTTCAACAAGTTCGGCAACTTCCGCGGCTGGGCGGCCGCCCACGGCAAGCACAGCAACATCGGCTACGACGCGCCGAAGGACCTGGCGGAGACCAAATCCAAGATCCGGCTCGGCACCGGCGCCGACCCGCGCCTGTCGACCGCCGAGATGCAGCTGTACACCCTCGAGGAGACCAACGCGACCACCACCAGGACGTTGGTGGACGCGGCGCTGCGACTCGTCGACGAGTTGCCGGAAGACGCACCGGCCGACCAGGTGCTCAATCACTGGCTCACCTCGGCGCGCCGCGACGACGAAGCCCGCGGCGTCACCTGGCCCACCATCGATCCCGAGCACCTCGCCAACAGCGGCACCGCCTGGCAGATTTTCCCGAACTTCCAGATCGGGCAGGGACTGACCACGGCGCTGTGCTACAGCGCCCGCCCGCACGGCTACGATCCCGACCGGTGCATCTTCGAGGCCTCGTGCTACGAGCTGTACCCGAAAGGCAAAGAGCCACAGACAGAGTGGGTGTACGCCCCACCTGACGACCCGAACTGGCGCAGCGTGCTGCCGCAGGACTTCTCCAACATGGCCGCGGTGCAGCAGGGCATGAAGTCCCTGGGTTTCCGAGGGCCAAAACCCAATCCCTACATGGAACGCAGCACGGCGAACCTGCACCGCAATCTCGCAAAGTATCTGGGGACCGGGGCCCCGCAACAACTGGAAACAGAGACGGAGACGCAACGATGAAGGTCAATCTCGGCTTCGGAGCCCACAATTCGCAGGACTGGGACCGCGTGCTCGCCGAAGACTTCAGCCGGCCGCCGACCACCCCGGACTGGGAGTGCGTGCAGGGCACCCTGGCGATCGCGGACCTGGCCGAACCCCTCGGATTCGACGGCATCTGGATGCCGGAACACTGCGGGACGCCGTACGGGATGACGCCCAACCCGATTCAGGCGTTGAGCTACTTCGCCGGACGAACCGAACGCATCAGCCTGGGCACCTTCGTCGTGGTGGCCCCATGGTGGCATCCGGTGCGCCTGGCACACCAGATCGCCTATCTCGACATCATCTCCAATGGTCGCTACGACACCATCGGAATCGGGCGCGGAGTGTCCAAGGGTGAATTCGACGCCGTGGGCGTACCTCGCGAGGAAAGTCGGCAGCGGTTCAATGAGACACTGGACATCCTGAAGCTGGCGTTCTCCGGGGAGCGGTTCTCCTACGACGGGGAGATCTTCCAGGTGCCGGAGATGTCGCTGCGGCCTGAACCGCGCAGCCGTGATCTGTTCTCCCGCATCTACAGTTCGTCCTCGACTGCGGAGTCGCTGGAGATACTGTCGCGCCGCGGCATGGTGCCACTGTTCGTGGGCAACAAGCCGATCGAGGACGCCGGACGGGAAGTCCAGCAAGTCAACATCTTCCGCAAGGAAGAAGGTTTACCACCGTGTCAGCCCAAGAACGTGATGTTCATGTACTGCACACCGGACGCCCTGGGTGCTGCGAGATCCGAGGAGTGGATCTGGACGGCCAACCGGGACGTCACCGTCCACTACGGGTTCGCCGACGCGTCGAACTTCAAGGGCGTCAAAGGATATGAAGCGTATGCGGCGCGCGAGGCCACGGCGACCGCGGTGTTGGCGTCCTCGGTCACCGCTGACGCGAAAGGCGCCCCGAAGACACCCGGCTACCACGCTTCCAATCTGCTGATCGGCACGCCCGACGAGATCTACCACCGCATTGTCGCGGCCCAGGAGGCGTGCTCGTTCTCGGAGCTGACGATCGTCCCGCAGTTCGGCACCATGCCTTACGACGAGGCGCTGGACAGCACGCGGCTGTTCGCCGAGGAGGTGCTGCCCGCCGTGCACGAGATGGCGGCACCGTTGCATCCCGCGGCGCTGCCGGAGAATGCTCTGGCATGACCGGCATTCCCGACTGTTCGCCGACCACGACGCCGGACGACATCGACCTGCCGGCGCTGCGCGAGAAGTACCGCCGGGAGCGTGAAAAGCGGCTGCGCCCAGAGGGTTCCCAGCAGTACATCGAACTGGTAGACGACTTCGCCGGGTTCTATGAGATCGACCCGTACTCGCCTGACCTGCTTCGTGAGCCGATCTCGGCCGACATCGACGTGGCGGTCCTGGGCGGCGGCTTCGGGGGTCTGCTGTGCGCCGCGCACCTGAAGAAGGCCGGTGTGCAGGACGTTCGAATCATCGAGCTGGGGGGCGACTTCGGCGGCGTGTGGTACTGGAACCGCTACCCCGGTCTGCAGTGCGACAACGAATCGTACTGCTACATTCCGCTGCTGGAGGAACTGAACTTCATTCCTAGCAAAAAGTTCGCCGATGGCACCGAAATCTACGAACATTGCCGGCGCATCGGTAAGCATTACGGGCTCTACGATTCCGCGCTGTTCTCCACGCAGGTGCGCGACCTGAACTGGGACGAGGGCATCACGCGCTGGCGGGTGAGCACCAATCGCTACGACGACATCCGGGCGCGGTTCGTGGTGATCGCCTCCGGTCCGTTCCACCGGCCCAAGCTGCCGGGCATTCCTGGCATCAAAGACTTTGCAGGTCACAGTTTCCACTCGTCGCGCTGGGACTACGGCTACACCGGCGGGGACGCCACGGGCGGGCTTGACAAGCTGAGTGACAAACGGGTCGCCGTCGTCGGCACCGGGGCGACCGCCGTGCAGATCGTGCCGTTCCTGGGCCGTTATGCCAAGCACCTGTACGTGTTTCAGCGCACTCCATCCTCGGTCGGTGTGCGCAACAACACGCCGACCGATCCGGAGTGGGCGAAGTCGCTGCAACCGGGCTGGCAGAAGGAACGCCAGCGCAACTTCCACGCCTGGACGTTCGAGGGCATGGCGCTGGGCCAGCCCGATCTCGTCTGCGACTTCTGGACGGAACTGGGTCGGAACACGGCCGCCCGGGTCCTGGCGCTGCCCGATCCCGCGGCGATGACCCCCGAGCAGTTCATGGCCATCCGCGAGGAGGAGGACTACAAACTCATGGAGCGGTTGCGGCGCCGCATCGAAAACATCGTCGAGGAACCCGAAACCGCCGAGGCGCTCAAGCCCTACTACCGATTCCTGTGTAAGCGGCCGTGCACCAACGACGACTACCTCCCGACATTCAACCGCCCGAATGTGACGCTCGTTGACGTGTCGGGCACTAAAGGCGTCGAGAGGGCGACGGCAAAAGGACTGGTGGCCAACGGGATCGAATACGAGGTTGACTGCATCATCTACGCCAGCGGGTTCGAGATCACCACCGAACTGCGCCGCCGGTACTCGATGGAGAGGATCGAAGGTCGCGACGGCCTGTCGCTGTTCGACCACTGGAGCGACGGATACCGGACGCTGCACGGGATGACCAGCCGCGGCTTCCCGAATCAGTTCTTCACCGGCTTCACCCAGGTCGGGATATCGGCGAACATCGCAGCGAACTACGAACTGCAAGGCGAGCACATTGCCTACATCATCGCCGAAGCCCTCAAGCGGGGCGCGACGACCGTCGAACCCAGCCAGGGGGCGCAAGACGCGTGGTGCCAGACCATTCGCGAGACCGCGATCGACAACAGCCAGTTCGACTTGGAATGCACGCCTGGCTATTACAACAACGAGGGCGGCGGAACAGAGGGAATCCGCTCGCACCTCGGCGAACCCTACGGACCAGGCTTCTACGCGTTCGGTGAACTACTCGCGCAGTGGCGCGCCCAGGGTGACCTGGACGGTCTCGAACTGCGATGAACGATCTCAGATACGACGATCGCGTCGCGGTGATCACCGGCGCGGGCCGCGGTCTGGGCCGGGCGTACGCCCTGATGCTGGCGGCCAGGGGCGCCAAGATCGTGGTGAACGACACCGGTGGCACATTGACCGGCGACGGCGCGGATCCCACACCGGCACAGCGGGTTGCCGGCGAGATCGCGGCGGCGGGCGGAGTCGCCGTCGCCTGCACCGAGTCGGTGACCACCGCCGCCGGCGGGCAGGCTATCGTCCAGGCCGCCCTTGACCATTTCGGGCGGATCGACATCCTGATCCACAACGCGGGCACCGTGCGGCGCGGGTCGCTGAAAGAGCTGAGTCACCAGGATTTCGACGCCGTGCTGGACGTGCATCTGCGTGGCGCTTTTCACGTGGTGCGTCCGGCCTTTCCGCTGATGTGCGACGCGGGCTTCGGCCGCGTTGTGCTGACCTCCTCGATCGGCGGTATGTACGGAAACAAAGGCGTCGCCGGTTACGCCGCCGCCAAGGCGGGACTGATCGGTCTGTCCAATGTCGTCGCCCTGGAAGGTGCGGCCGAAGGTGTTCAGTGCAACGTCATCGTCCCGTCAGCGGTGACGAGAATGGCTGAGGGCCTGGATGTTTCGGCGTATCCGCCGATGGGTCCCGAACTGGTGGCGCCCGTGGTCGGCTATCTCGCGCACGAGTCCTGCCGGGTCAACGGTGAGGTCCTGATAGCGATCGCGGGCCGCGTTGCCCGCGCGGTAGTCGCCGAGAGCCCAGGAGTGCAGCGGTTGGCATGGACCATCGAGGACGTCGCCGAACAGCTCTACGCCGTGCGCGATCTCAGCGCACCGCTGGTCTTCCCGGTGGTGCCCGACGGGCACGCCGATCATATCCGGTACAGCTTCGAGTCGGCGGCGTGGGCGATCAAGGAGAATGCCCACCATGTGTGATCGGAAGCCCGGACCTCTGGCGGGCGTGCGTGTCGTCGACCTCACCGCGATGGTGATGGGCCCGTACTGCACCCAGATCATGGCCGACATGGGCGCCGACGTCATCAAGGTCGAGCCGCCGCAGGGCGACGACACCCGATATGTCTCGGTGGGGCCGGCCCCCGGAATGAGCGGCGTCTTCGTCAACGTCAACCGCGGAAAGCGCGGGGTCACGCTGGATCTGAAATCCGATGCGGGCCGGACCGCCCTGCATGCCCTGATCGAACGCGCCGACGTCTTCATCCACTCGATGCGCGCAGCAGCGATCGCCCGGCTCGGACTCAGCTACCCCGAGGTGGCCGCCCTGAACAAGACGATCGTGTACACCAACTGCTACGGGTACAGCCGGCGCGGACCCAACCGGGACCTGCCCGCCTACGACGACACGATCCAGGCCGCCTGCGGGCTGCCGTCGGTACAGCAGCAGCTCACCGGCGAAGCCAACTATGTCGGGACGATCGTGGCCGACAAGGTCGCCGGGCTGACGGCCCTCTACGCAACGATGATGGCGCTCTTCCATCGGGAACGCACGGGTGAGGGTCAGGAGGTGGAGGTCGGCATGTTCGAGGCCATGGCCTCGTTCATGTTGGTCGAGCACGCCAACGGCGCGATGTTCGATCCGCCGCTGGGGCCCGCGATATACCCGCGCGCGGTGGCGCCGAATCGGCGGCCCTACCGCACCAGCGACGGCTTCATCTCGGCCCTGATCTACAACGACAAGCACTGGGCCGCCTTCACCGATGCCGTGCGACCGGCATGGAGCAGCGAGCGGTACGCGACGCTGGAAGGGCGGGCCCGTCAGATCGACACCGTGTATGCACTGCTGGCTGAGACGTTCGCCCAGCGCACCACCCAGGAGTGGCTGGATCTGCTCCGCCGGCTGGAGATACCGGCGTCGGCGTTGTCCTCGCCCGCCGCGTTGTTCGACGACCCGCAACTCGATGCCGTCGGGTTTTTCCAGACGGTGGACAGCCCGCAAGGGCCGGTGCGCTTCCCGGGCGTCCCGACCTGGTTTTCCCATACCCCTGGCAGGGTCACCGGCCCCGCTCCGGAGCTCGGCGCGCACACCTCTGAGGTGCTGGGCGAATTGGGTCTCAGCTGCATCGATGTCGGTGTCAACGCCGAAGCGACGGAACCGGCATGAGCCCGTGACATCAGCTACATTGATGAATCATATGCACTAATGTATCTTTCGCTTATCGGCCCTTTGGCCGGGCAAAGCGAAAGGATGACGGGCGTGGGCGACTACCAAGCGGAAAAGAACACAGCGGTTCAAGGGCTGTCGGTCAGCCACGTCGACGGCGTGTTGGCGGTGACGATCGACCGTCCGGAGAATTTGAACGCGCTCACGGTGCCGGTGCTGTCGGGCCTGGCCGACCTGTTGGAATCCGCGGCCGGCGACCCCGGCGTCAAGGTGGTTCGGCTGGGTGGCGCGGGTCGCGCCTTCTGCGCCGGAGCCAGCATGAACGTCGACGACTGGCACGGCGTCGGCTCGGCCATCGAGATCGCCAGACAGGGCAACCGGGTGGTGCGCGCAATTACCGCGATGCCGCAACCGGTCGTGGCCGTCGTGCACGGCCCGGCGGCCGGTAGCGGAGTTTCGCTTGCCCTGGCGTGTGACCTCGTGCTGGCCTCGGAGAAGGCGTATTTCACCCTCGCGGTGACGAAAGTGGGGTTGATGCCCGACGCGGGCGCGTCGTCCTCGCTGGCGGCCGCTGTCGGCCGTGGCCGCGCGATGCGGATGGCGCTGCTCAACGAGCGGTTGTCGGCGGCCCAGGCCCTGGCCTGGGGCCTGGTGTGCGCCGTGTACCCGCCCGAGCAACTCGAATGGGAGACCAACAAGGTCATCCACGCGTTGCTGGCCGGACCCACTGCGGCTTTCTCGGAGACCAAGGCAGCGATCAACGCGGCCACCCTGGACGGGCTCGAGCCCGCCCTCGAACGCGAACTGCACGGTCTGGCGGTTCTGGTGGAGTCCGACGACTTCATCGAAGGCGCATCCGCGTTCCACCAGCGCCGCCCCGCCGCGTTCCCTGGCGGCTGAGCGCGGCGCACGGCAAATCCGTTGCGGGTCTTCGGTAATTCCGCGTGTCGTAACCCTATCCCGAACCTCGCCGCGCCTAGACTCTCTCGGATCAAGAGGAGGGGCAGCGACGTATCGGCATCACATTCGGCGCCGGACGAGGACGTGGTCAGGGCGCGCTGACGGCGAACAACGAGCCGGGCGGAAGGAAACCCGCACCGGCACGTTCTGCACCCAAGTCCCGTTGGGTTTCCCCGGTGCGGCGGGCCGGGCGGCTGGCGGCGTGGGACCGGGAGGACCGCCCTAGCGGCATCCCCGCCCTGGATGGCCTCCGTGCCGTAGCCGTCGGCCTGGTCCTCGTCGGGCACGGCGGTGTTCCCGGCGTCAGCGGCGGCTTCGTCGGCGTCGACGTCTTCTTCGTCCTGAGCGGCTTCCTGATCACTTCGTTGCTGCTCGAGGAATTGGGGCGCTCCGGGCGTATCGACTTGACCGGCTTCTGGATTCGCCGTGCTCGGCGACTGCTGCCGGCGCTGGTGCTGATGGTGCTCACCGTGGGTGTGGCCCGCGAATTCCTGCCCTACCAGTCCCTCGACGGTTTGCGCGGTGACGCGATCGCCGCTTTCGCGTGGGTGGCCAACTGGCGGTTCGTGGCGCAGAAGACCGACTACTTCACCCAGGGGGCGCCGTCGCCGCTGCAGCACACCTGGTCCCTGGGGGTGGAGGAGCAGTACTACATCGTTTGGCCGGTGTTGCTGATCGCGGTGACGCTGCTGTTGGCTGCGCGGGCCCGGAGGTACTTCGGCAAGATCACCGTCGGCCATGTCCGGTTGGCGGCCTTCGTGATTGCCACCCTCGGTGCGATGGCTTCGGCCACAGCCGCCATCGTCTTGACCACCGATACCACTCGTGACCGGATCTATTTCGGCACCGACACCCGCGCGCAGGCCCTGCTGGTGGGGGCGGCGGCGTCGGCCCTGCTGGTCAGGGACTGGTCGGCCCTGAATCGGGGCTGGTGTCTGATCCGGACCCGCTGGGGACGGCGGGTCGCGCGGGTGCTGCCCATGGTCGGGTTGGCGGTACTGGCGGCACTGACGCACTACGCGACCGGCAGCGCGGGTGAGTTCCGGCACGGTCTGCTGATCGTGGTGGCCGTTGCCGCGGTGCTGGTGGTTGCCCCGGTGGCTCTCGAGCAGCGCGGAATGGTGGCGCGCGCCCTGGCCTGGCGGCCGCTGGTGTGGGTGGGTGCGATTTCCTATGGTGTCTACCTCTGGCACTGGCCGATCTTTTTGGTGCTCAACGGCGAACGCACCGGATGGTCGGGGCTCGGCCTGTTCGCCGCCCGCTGCGCCGTCACCCTGGCGGTGGCGGGAGTCTCGTACTGGGCGATCGAACAACCCATCCGGCGGTGGCGGCCACAACGAGTGCCCCTGTTGCCGCTGGCCGCGGCCACCGTCGCCAGCGCCGCCGCGGCGACAATTCTGGTAGTGCCGGTCGGGACCGGGCTGCACGAGGTGGGGTTACCGCCCGGGGTGAATGCGGTGGCGGCGGTTTCCCCGTCCCCGCCGGGCGGCAGCGCACCCGCCCCGGGGCCACGAGATCCCAACGCGCCGTTCACCGTTTCGGTTTTCGGCGATTCGATCGGCTGGACGATGATGCACTACCTGCCGGCCACGCCGGGCTTCCGGTTCATCGATCACACCGTGATCGGGTGCAGCCTGGTGCGCGGCACGCCGTACCGCTACATCGGTCAAACCTTGGAGCAGCGATCGGAATGCGACACCTGGCCCGGACGCTGGGCCACCCAGATCGCCGCGGACCGGCCCGATGTCGCGTTGCTGGTGATCGGTCGCTGGGAGACTGTCGACCGGGTTAATGAGGGGAAGTGGACCCATATCGGCGACCCGACGTTCGACGCGTACCTCAACTTCGAACTGAACCGCGCCCTGGACATCGTCGGATCGACCGGAGTACGGGTGATGGTCGCCACCGTGCCTTACAGCCGCGGCGGTGAGAAACCCGACGGACGGTTGTACCCCGAGGATCAACCCGATCGGGTCAATCAGTGGAACATGATGATGCGCAACGCCGTTGCGCAGCGTCCGAACGTCGGTATCGTCGACCTCAACAAAAAACTCTGTCCGGACGGTGTTTACACCGCCAAGGTCGACGGCATCAAGGTGCGCAGCGACGGCGTGCACCTCACCCCCGAGGGGGTCAAGTGGATGTTGCCGTGGCTGGAGGAGTCGGTCCGTTAGCCGGTCCAGCAGCTGAGCTCCATGCTGTCGCTGGTCCGGATGGGGAAATTGAAGCTCACGTACCCGTTCGCGCCGTCTCGCACATAGTCCAGATATGGCCTGAGATCCGGTGATTCGGTGTTGTCGGCGACCACCAGCGCACCGGGCGACAGCGACGGTTCGAGCAACTTGATCACTGGTAGATATAGATCTTTCCAGCCGTCGAGCAGCGCGAAGTTCACCGGACCGTCCAGTTCGGCCAGGGTGGACAGGGCATCACCGGCCCAGATCGTGATCTCCTCATCGAGGCCGACTTCGGCGAATGTCTGCCTCGCCGTTGCGATCTTGTGCTCGCTGAGCTCGGTGGTCACCACCCGCCCGCTGCCGTTGTCCCGCACCGCCGCCGCGAGATGGATCGCGGAAATGCCGAAGGACATCCCGAATTCGACGATTGTCTCCGGACGGGTCGCCCGCACCAGTGCATAGAGCAGTTGCCCGGCCTCCGGCGTCACCGGAATGTAGAACTCGCTCATCGCCTCGGTACGCTCGGCCGGCGTCATCGGCCGCTCGAAATCTTCGCGCCTCTCTTGTAATTGCGACATCTGCTCTCGCGACGCGGTGTACATCCGCTCGAGTGTGGCGGCGACCGTGGGGTCCTGCAGAGTATTTGCCATTCCGCCGATAGTAGGCCGATAGCACACGGCACCTGCGGCTGTGCGTTTGACGGGCTGCGATCACAGTGACACCATGGGAACCTGCAAGCACCTCGGTAGGTGAGGCGTCTGCTCGGATACAGGCCACTGACCCCGAACGTCGAAAGACGCCCCGGGTCAGGACAGCTCTTCCCGGCTTAAGGGTTGAGCCCAAGTGGCTTCCGGTATGCCAACCGGATACGCCGTGCAGTGCCAAAGCTCCGACGAGAGGGGTGCGCCCGACGATTTTGCCGGGCATTGGCTTCTCTCGCTGGTGGGATGTGGTGACACCCCCGTGTGTCCCGGCTGTGAGGAGGTGAGGGACCGATGAGTACCAGTCCAGGCGATAGTCCGTATGCGAAATCCATCCTGTCCCGATCCGGCTCCAGCGCATCCGCTTGCTGATGCCCTGCTGCGCTGACTGACGCGAGCTGGTCGGGCCTGCCGTCAGGAGCACTGCAATGACCACCATCACTCGTGCGATTCGGAGCTGGGCCAACGCTTTGCGGGCCCCGCTGCAGATGACCGCGCAAGAACGAGCTGACATCTACGTGGCGCGAAGCCCCGTCGCGGTGCTGGGTGTCAGCGAATGACCTCGATCTCCACCCCTCGTCCGGTGCTGCCGGCGGTCGCCGAGCCGGCGGTGCTCGACTGCGCGCACGCCGGTGACATCGTCGGCGCCTTCGGCCGCATCGGGCGCGATGGTGATCTCAGCGGCCGATGGCGCCGGCTGCGAACGCTGCTGGTGATCAGTGGTCCCGGCCTCATCGCGATGGTCGGCGACAACGACGCCGGTGGTGTCGCGACCTACGCCCAGGCCGGCCAGAACTATGGGATGGCCCTGCTGTGGACGCTGGCGCTGATGGTTCCGGTGCTGTACGTGAACCAGGAGATGGCGCTGCGGCTGGGGGTGGTCACCCGGGTTGGCCACGCGCGGCTGATCTTTCAGCGGTTCGGCAAGTTCTGGGGTGCCTTCAGCGTCGGTGATCTGTTGCTGCTCAATGCGTTGACGATCGTGACCGAGTTCATCGGGGTTTCCCTGGCGCTGGGTTTCCTGGGCTGCCCGAGGATCGTCGCGATCCCGGCGGCCGCCGTGCTGCTGTTCGCGGTGGTGGCCGGTGGCTCGTTCCGTCGCTGGGAGGCGCTGATGTTCCTGCTGATCGCGGTGAACGTGGTGATCATCCCGATGGCGCTAATGGTGCGCCCCACCTGGACCGCGACGGCCGGCGGGCTGGTGCCGCAATTTCCGGGTGGCGTCAACTCGACGGTGCTGTTGTTGGTCATGGCGATCGTGGGCACCACCGTGGCGCCGTGGCAGTTGTACTTCCAGCAGTCCAACGTCGTGGACAAGCGCATCACGACACGCTGGATCCCTTATGCGCGAGCCGATCTGGCGTTGGGCATCGTCGTGGTTGTGGTGGGTGCGACGGCTTTGATGGCGGTGACCGCGTTCGGTTTGGCAGGAACCGTCGACGCCGGCAACTTCACCGACGCCGGCGCGGTGGCCGCTGGTCTGGCCCAGCATGCTGGCCGCACCGTCGGGATCCTGTTCGCGATCATCTTGCTCGACGCGTCGCTCATCGGCGCGAACGCGATCGGGCTGGCCACCACGTACGCCGTCGGCGACGCTCTGGGCAAGCGGCACTCGTTGCACTGGAAGATCCGCGAGGCGCCCTGGTTCTACGGCGGGTATGCGCTGCTGCTTGCGGTGTCGGCGGCTGTCGCGTTCAGCCCGGACCACGTGCTGGGCTTGATCACTCAGGGCGTGCAGGCACTGGCGGGTGTGGTGCTACCGTCGGCCACGGTTTTCCTGGTGTTGCTCTGCAACGACCGTGTGCTCTTGGGGCCATGGTCAAACACTCTGCGGCAGAACATATTCGCCTGGGCGATCGTGTGGAGTCTGGTGCTGCTGTCGCTGGCGTTGACGGCGGCCACGCTGTTTCCGCAGCTGTCGACGAAGACGATCGGAATCGGTTTGGCGGCCGGGTTGCTGATAGGCATGGTGGGTGGTGCTGCCGCGGTCCGCACGGGTCGCCGGGAACCCGCCGCCGTCCTGACCCGCACCGAGCGTCGTGCGCTGCGCGAACGGGATCTCGCGGACTGGAGCACGCCGAATGTTGCTGCGCTGGAACGTCCCACGATGTCGCCGACTCGGCGCGCCGGCCTTCTCACGCTGCGAACCTATCTCGTCGTGGCAGTCGTGCTGGTCGTGGTGAAGATAGTCCAGACCGGTATGTCCTGATTTCCGATGACCTCAGGGCGGGTCAGCGGTCAGGCGACGACGTCGATCGGGTCACCGATGTTGACCTGGTTGAAGTACCAGGCGGCGTTGTCCGGGCTGAGGTTGATACAGCCATGGCTGACGTTGGCGTACCCCTGGGAATTCACCGACCAGGGCGCCGAATGCACGTAGACGCCACTCGAGGTGACGCGAACCGCGTACTGGGCGGTGATCAGGTAGCCGTCCGAGGAACTCAGTGGGATGCCGATGGTCCGGGAGTCCATCACGACGCTGCGTTCCTTGGACATCGCGCTGAAGTTACCGATCGGCGTCGGACGGCTCGGCTTGCCCATCGAGGCCGGCATGGTGCGCAGCACCTGGCCGTTGCGGCTGACGGTGAAGGTGTGGGCGGAGATGCTTGCCACACCCCTTGTCCCTGGGCCGGTTTCAAATTCGCGCGTCCCGCCCGGCTGGACGGGGGCCGGTGTGAGCTCGCCAGGTTCGGCAGGGGCAGGCGCGGGGGCGGGGTCGACAGGGCCTTCCGGGTCGTCCAGCGCCTGGACTCCCACCGAGACGTGCGTATTGGGTGGCCAGTACCCGTCTGGAACCCATTGGACGACGTTGCTGTTCGTCCACTCATAGTGTCCGGAGGTATTGCTCGGCGAGGTGACGTGGATGGCCCGCTCGGCGGCGCGGCGATTTCTGATCGGCGCGGTGAAGGTCACCACCACGGGGTGCGCGATGCCGACCACGGCGCCATTGGCCGGCAGAATCGAAGCCAGGCCGGGAACGGGCCCGGGGACCGAGACAGCGGCAGTGCACGTCGCGGCCGACGCCGTCACGGCCATCAGCGCGATTGCGGCCACGACGAATACAGAACGAACCGCTCGACGCATGGTCTTCACCCTTCGGGACGGTGCGATAAACACGATGCCACATTCTAGGGGTTATCCGGACGGCAGGGGCCATAGCAAACAATTCCGGCCTAAATCCGGAATAGCCACGCACCGGACTGGCCCGCCCGCGGCCGACGCGTTAGCCTCAGCGGGTCGTACCCCACGGCCCGGAGGAGGTGCGGGTGCTCTTTCGCCAGCTGGAGTACTTCGTCGCGGTCGCTCAGGAGCGCCATTTCGCCCGCGCCGCCGAGAAGTGTTACGTCTCGCAACCTGCGCTTTCGGCGGCCATCGCCAAGCTGGAACGGGAACTCAACGTCACCCTGATCAACCGCGGACACAGCTTCGAAGGCCTGACTCCCGAGGGGGAGCGGTTGGTGGTCTGGGCCAAGCGGATTCTGGCCGAGCATGACGCCTTCAAGGCCGAAGTGCATGCGGTGCAGTCCGGTATCACCGGGACACTGCGGCTCGGTACCGTGCCGACCGCCTCGACCACGGCGTCGCTGGTGCTGTCGGCGTTTTGCTCGGCCCACCCCTTGGCAAAGGTGCAAATTTGCTCCCGACTGGCCGCGACCGAGCTGTACCGGCGGTTACACGACTTCGAACTCGACGCCGTCATCGCGCACCCGACGGACGCCAAAGACAGCCAGGATGTGGCGCTGGTGCCGCTCTACGAGGAGCAGTATGTGCTGCTGGCGCGCTCGGAGATGCTGCCGCCCGGCGCGTCCACGCTGCGCTGGCCGGACGCGGCGCAACTGCCGCTGGCGTTGCTCACGGCCGACATGCGCGACCGGCAGGTCATCGACGCGGCCTTCGCTCAACATGACCTCACCGTCCACCCGCAAGTCGAAACAGATTCTGTCGCTTCGCTCGTCGCACAAGTGACGAACGGAAACTGGGCGACCATCGTGCCGCACACCTGGCTGTGGATGGCGACGGCCCGCGGCGACATCCGAGCCGTCGAACTGGTCGATCCCGCGCCGAAAGCGCTGATCGGGTTGGCTACCAACGCATCCGGGCCGGGATCCCCGGTGACCCGTGCGCTGGTGGCCTCGGCGCAGCAGCTCGGCCTCGACGAGTTCTTTGCCGCGCAGCTGCGCAACCTGACCCAGGCGCGTTAACTACTTGCGGCGCTTTTGGGATTGAGGCTCGCCAGATGCCCGCTCTCGACGCCGGCGGCTGGGTCGAGTTGGCAGTCGATCAGGGTGGGTTCGCCGGACGCGAGCGCCCCGGTCAGCGCCGCCTCCAGCTCGGCCGGCGTCGTGACGTGATATCCCTTGCCGCCGAACGCTTCTGCGAGCAGTTCGTGGCGGGCACCGGAATTGAGCACCGTCGGCGCCGGGTCGGACCCGGCGGCCGACTCGTCGCCCCGGTATACACCGCCGTTGTTGAGGATGACGACGGTGACCGGAAGCCGGTACCGGCAGATCGTTTCGATCTCCATGCCGGAAAAGCCGAACGCACTGTCCCCCTCGATGGCGATCACGGGCCGGCCGGTCTGGACCGCCGCGGCGATGGCGTAGCCCATGCCGATGCCCATCACGCCCCACGTTCCGGTGTCCAGGCGGTGGCGCGGCAACTCCATGCCGATGATGTTGCGAGCCAGGTCCAGCGCATTTGCGCCCTCGTTGACCACGTATACATCGGGGTTGCGTTGCAGCACAGCGGAAATGGCACCGAGCGCGTTGTAGAACCGCATCGGGTGCGGATTCTCGGCCAGCCGCTCGGCCATCTTGGCATCGTTGCGGGCCTTGCGCTCAGCGAGCTCGGCGGTCCACACCTGCGGCGCGCTGACCGGGCGGGCGGCCAGGCCGTCCCGCAGTGCCGACAGCACCGACCCGATGTCACCGGCCAGCGGCGCCTCGATCGGCTGGTTGCTGTCGAACTCCGATGCCGCGATGTCGATCTGGATGAACGTGCGGTCCGCCGACCACTGCGGCGACTCGCCGTGTCCCAGCAACCAATTGAGTCGCGCGCCGACCAGCAGCACCACGTCGGCGCGGGCGATCGCCAGGGAGCGGGCGGCCGCGGCCGATTGCGGGTGCGAGTCCGGCAGCAGGCCCTTGGCCATCGACATCGGCAGGTAGGGTATCCCGGTGCCCTCCACGAAATCCCGAATCACGTTGTCGGCCTGCGCATAAGCGGCGCCCTTACCCAATACGATCAGCGGTCGCTCAGCCCGGGCGAGCAGGTCGAGCGCGCGCTCGACCGCCTCGGGCGCCGGCAGTTGACGGGGCGCGGGATCGACGACGCGCCACACCGAAGCGGCGGCGGCGGACACTTGCATGGCCTGTCCCAGCACCTCGCCCGGGATGTCCAGGTAGACACCGCCCGGGCGGCCGGATATCGCGGTACGAATCGCCCGGGCGATGCCGCGCCCGATGTCCTGGGCCCGCGCGATCCGGTAGGCCGCTTTGACGAATGGGCGCGCGGCGTTCAGCTGGTCGATGTCCTGGTAATCACCGCGCTGCAAGTCCACCACCGCCCGCCCGCTGGATCCGGAGATCTGGATCATCGGAAAGCAGTTGGCGGTGGCGTTCGCGAGGGCGGGCAGGCCGTTGAGGAAGCCCGGACCCGAGGTCGTCAGGCACACTCCGGGGCGCCGGGTCAGAAATCCGGCGGCGGCCGCGGCGTTACCGGCGGAGCCTTCATGCCGGAAGCCGATGTAGCGGATGCCCGCGTGCTGCGCGGTGCGAGCCAGATCGGTGATGGGGATGCCCACCACGCCGTAGATGGTGTCCACGTCGTTGGCCTTGAGCGCGTCCACCACCAGGTGGAAGCCGTCGGTCAGTGGTTCGGTCATGGTGGCCGCCCTCTCCTGGCTCGTCTGTGGCCCTCACTGTTGTCCGATTTGGCGGCCGTGTCCAAGACCCGGTCGCTATCCGATGATTTACGCAATGTATCGACCGTTAGCGGATCGGTATTGGACAGGAGTAACCGCCACCGGCAGGGTTCTGGTTAAGCCCGGACAAAGGAGCGTCTGATGACTTCCGTGCAGGATTCGCGCGTCACCGATCTGATCGAGGCCGCAGCCACCCGAGCACCGGATTCGCCCGCGCTGATCGTCACCGCCGACCGCATCCCCGTCAGCTACCGCGACCTGCTTCGGCTGGCAGACGACCTGTCCGCCCAACTGACGGGCGCCGGCCTGGAGTCGGGGGATCGGGTAGCCCTGCGTGCGGGCAGCAACGCCGAGTTCGTCGTCGCGCTGCTGGCGGCCTTGCGGGCGGGACTGATCGTCGTCCCACTGGACCCGGCACTCCCGGTCGGTGACCAGCGCGCGCGCAGCGAAGCCGCGGGTGCCCGGGCAATACTGGTCGACAGCGAGCAATCCCAGTGCTGGCCGATCACCGTGACCACCGAGGACGGCGCGTGGACGGCGCATCTGCACGCGGCCACCGAACCCGGCCCGGCCACGTCCACGCCGGAGGGACTGCACAGCGACGACGCCATGATCATGTTCACCGGCGGCACCACCGGGCTGCCCAAGATGGTGCCCTGGACGCACCACAACATCGCCACCTCGGTGCGGGCCATCGTCGCCGGATACCGGTTGGGTCCGCAGGACGCCACGGTCGCGGTGATGCCGCTTTATCACGGCCACGGGCTGATCGCCGCGTTGTTGTCGACTCTGGTATCCGCGGGCACGGTGTTACTGCCCGCGCGGGGCCGCTTCTCGGCGCACACCTTCTGGGACGACGTCAAGACCGTGGGGGCGACCTGGTACACGGCGGTGCCGACGATTCACCAGATCCTGCTGGAGCGAGGCGCCGCCGAGCCGGCTGAAACATCAAGACCCACACTACGTTTCATCCGCAGCTGCAGTGCGCCGCTGACACCGGAGGTGGCGCAAGCCCTGCAGACCGAGTTTTCCGCGCCCGTCGTGTGCGCCTTCGGCATGACCGAAGCCACCCATCAGGTGGCCAGCACCGGCATCGACCCGGACGTCAACCCCGCGGCCTTCACCGGGCTGGTCGGCGCCTCCACCGGCCCGCAGATCCGCATCACCGGACATGACGGAGCCCCCGTCCAGCCGGGCGGTGTCGGCGAGGTGTGGCTGCGCGGCGAGACCGTGGTGCGCGGATACCTCGGGGACCCGAAGATCACCGAGGCCAACTTCACCGACGGCTGGTTGCGCACCGGAGACCTGGGAACGTTGTCGGAGGCCGGGGACCTCAGCATCCGCGGGCGGATCAAGGAACTCATCAACCGCGGCGGCGAGAAGATCTCGCCCGAACGCGTCGAAGGCGTGTTGGCCACCCACCCGAATGTGTTGGAGGTGGCCGTGTTCGGAGTGCCGCACCCCATGTACGGCGAAGCCGTCGCGGCCGTGATCGTGCCGCGCGGTTCGGCGCCCACCGCCGGCGAGCTCACCGAATTCTGCCGGGACCGGCTGGCGCCGTTCGAGATTCCCGCGACGTTTGAGGTGGCCGACGAATTGCCGCATACCGCCAAGGGCTCACTGGACCGCCGCGCGGTATCGGCGCGGTTCGGTCAGCCTGGGTGAGACGGGATCGGCGAACTACGCCGTCGTCTTCACCCGGGCGGCTGCGGATTCGGGCATCGGTTCGTAGCGGGCGAACGTGCGGGTGAACGACGCGGCGCCGTGTGCCAGCGAGCGCAGGTCGATGGCGTAGCGGGTCAATTCAACCTGCGGCACTTCGGCTTTGACTACGGTGCGCTCGTGGCCGGCGGTGTCGGTCCCCAGTACCCGGCCCCGGCGGCCGGACAGGTCGCCCATCACGGCGCCGACGTAATCGTCGGGCACCAGCACCGAGATCTCGTCGATAGGCTCGAGCAGGATCACTTTCGTCGCCGCCGCTGCCTCGCGCAGAGCCAGCGAGCCCGCCATCTGAAACGCGAAGTCCGAGGAGTCGACGCTGTGTGCCTTGCCGTCGAGCAGGGTGACGCGGATGTCGACCATGGGATAACCGGCATGAACCCCCTTTTCCATCTGCGCCCGCACGCCCTTCTCCACGCTCGGGATGAACTGGCGCGGCACCGCCCCGCCGACCACTTTGTCCACGAACTCGAAGCCCGCGCCCTCCGGCAGCGGCTCCACCTCGATGTCGCACACCGCGTACTGGCCGTGGCCGCCGGACTGCTTGACGTGGCGGCCGTGGCCTTTGGCCTTGCCGCCCAGCGTCTCTCGCAGTGGGACTCGAAGTTCGACGGTGTCCACGGTGACCCCGTACCGGTTCGACAACGCCTCGAGGACAACGCCGGCGTGGGCCTCACCCATGCACCACAGCACCATCTGGTGTGTTTCGGAGTTCTGTTCTATCCGCAGCGTGGGGTCTTCGGCGGCCAACCGGCCCAGCCCGACCGACAGTTTGTCCTCGTCGGTCTTGGCGTGCGCCTGGATGGCGACCGGCAGCAGCGGTTCGGGCATCGTCCACGGCTTGAGCACCAGCGGCTCGGACTTGTCCGACAGCGTGTCGCCCGTTTCCGCGCGGCTCAGCTTGCCGATCGCGCAGATGTCCCCGGCCACCACCGCGGGGGCGGGCCGCTGTTGCTTGCCGAGCGGGAACGACAGCACCCCGATCCGCTCGTCTTCGTCGTGATCCGGGTGCGTGCTGCCGTGCCCTTGAGGACCTGAGCTCCCGTTGCCGAAGAACGACGAAAAATGGCCCGACACATGGACGGTCGCGTCCGGCTTGATGGTTCCGGAGAACACCCGGACCAGGCTCACCCGTCCGACGTACGGGTCCGACGTCGTCTTGACCACCTCGGCGAGCAGCGGCGCGTCGACGTCACACGCCAGCTCCTCGTGCGTCGCGCCCTGCGGCGTGAAAACCTCCGGAAGGGGGTGTTCGGTGGGGGACGGGAAGCCCCGGGTCGCGACTTCGAGCAGTTCGTAGGTGCCCACACCGGTGCCGCTGCACACCGGGATCACCGGGAAGAACGACCCGCGGGCCACCGCTTTCTCCAAGTCCTGGATCAGGACCGACTCGTCGATCACCTCACCGCCGAGATAGCGCTCCATCAGCGACTCGTCCTCGGACTCCTCGATGATGCCCTCGATCAAGGTGCCCCGGGCCTCCTCGATCCGGTCGGCTTCGGACGCGTCGGGCGCCGATTCGGTGCGCTTGCCGTCGGAGTAGTTGTACTGGGTCTGTGACAGCAACCCGATCAACCCGTCACCGGTCGGGAGGTACAGCGGTAACACCTTGTCGCCGAACGCGTTCTGCGCAGCGTCCAATGCCTCGGCGTAGTTGGCGCGGGCATGGTCGAGCTTGGTGATGACCACCGCGCGCGGCATGCCGACCTGGCTGCACTCCTGCCAGAGGGACTTGGTGGGTTCGTCGACGCCCTCGTTGGCCGCGATGACGAACAGGGCGCAGTCGGCGGCGCGCAGCCCCGCGCGCAGCTCACCGACGAAGTCCGCATATCCCGGTGTGTCCACCAGATTGATCTTGATGCCGGCATGAGCCAGGGACGCCACCGCGACGCCGACCGAGCGTTGCTGGCGGATCTCGGCGTCGTCGAAGTCACAGACCGTGCTGCCGTCGGTGACCGACCCGGGCCGGGACAATACCCCGCCGGCGACCAGTAGCGCCTCGACCAGGGTGGTCTTACCCCCACCGGACGGACCGACCAGGACGACGTTGCGGATACCGTCCGGACCGGCGGCGGTGGGGGCCGTAGCCGCGCCCTGGGAAGCACTCACTCTGTCGGCCATGACATTCCTCCAGTTCTCCCGGGGTGCCGCCGACTCCCGTACGCGGCGTGATCCAGCCCACAGGACGCAAGAGCAACTTTTCTCCCAACGGCGGCCCAGCACAAGGGTCGGCCCGGCCTTAAGTCACCGCTATGTCAGGCGTGCCAGCCCGACCAGCGCGTCGCACTCACCACGATCACGGGGCCGTCCAGCGGGACCGATTGGTACTGCGGGTATTTCGCGCGCAGTAACCGGTAACCGGTGCGCACCGCGTCACCTTCGGTGGCGACGGTGGCGGTGCCGTCCACCCGCACCCACCACAATTGCGACCAGTCCGGCGCATAGTGATCGACCAGCAGGCTGACCGCCGGATTGTGTTCGATGTTGGCGAGCCGGCGCAGCCGCCGCGTCTTCTTCGGCTTGGCATCGACCCCGGTGTAGATGACGTCTCCGTCGACCGCGAAGACCACCGGCACCAGGTGCGGCGTGCCGTCGGGTGCGACGGTGGCCAGTCGCGCTACTGGCGATCCAGCGAACCAGGCGCGGGTGTCCACCCGACCAGCCTAGAACCGGCGCAATGGCCGGTGATGTAAGTCACCAGCGGGGCTTTTCGATTAGGTCGTTACCGGGTCCGTCGGCTTAGGCTGCATTTAACTGGGTGCTCATTTGAGTCAGGCGTGGTCCGGCATTTCGCCGAATTGGTGCCTGACCACCGTTTAAGTGGGTATCTGCATTACGGTAGTAAGGGCCGCCACCCGGACCTTACGGCTGGGACTTGATTTTTAACCCACGACTATTCACCCGACGCAGGAGGTTTCCCGGATGAACAAATCGCGCCACCGTTCATTCAGGTGGTCATGGTTGGTCGCCGTCATGGCCGTCGCGGGAGTGGTCTCCGGCCTGGGTCTGGCAACGCCACCGGCGCCGGCGCAGGCGGCGCCGTACAAGCAATTCCCGTCGGTCCCGCTCGACCCGTCGGCGCTTGTCGGCCAGGTCGGTCCGCAGGTGGTCAACATCAACACCAAGCTGGGCTACAACAACGCGGTGGGAGCCGGAACCGGCATCGTCATCGACCCCAACGGCGTCGTGCTGACCAACAACCATGTCATCTCGGGAGCCACCTACATCAGCGCCTTCAGCGTCGGCGACGGACGCACCTACGGCGTCGACGTGGTCGGTTATGACCGCACCCAGGACGTTGCGGTGTTGCAGCTTCGCGGTGCCGGCGGCCTGCCCACCGCCTCCATCGGCGGCGGCGTCAGCGTCGGTGAGCCGGTCGTGGCCATGGGCAACACCGGCGGCCAGGGCGGTACGCCGCGCGCGGTGGCAGGGCGGGTGCTCGCGGTCAACCAGACCGTGCAGGCGTCCGATTCCCTGACCGGCGCGGCCGAGACGCTCAACGGACTGATTCAGTTCGACGGCGCCATCCAGCCCGGTGATTCCGGTGGTCCGGTGGTCAACGGCGCGGGTCAGGTGGTCGGCATGAACACCGCGGCTACCGAGAACTTCCAGATGTCGCAGGGCGGTCAGGGCTTCGCCATTCCGATCGGCACGGCGATGAGCATCGCCAACAACATCCGGTCCGGCGGCGGGTCGCCCACGGTGCATGTCGGGCCCACGGCCTTCCTCGGGCTCGGCGTCGTCGACAACAACGGCAGCGGCGCGCGCGTCCAGCGTGTCGTCGCCAGCGCTCCCGCTGCGGCCGCCGGGATCTCCAACGGCGACATCATCACCGCACTCGACGGGACCCCGATCAACTCGGCCACCGCGATGTCAGATGCCCTCAACGGACACCACCCCGGCGACATGGTGTCGATCAGCTTCACCACGAAAACCGGCGTTGCGCGTACCGAGAACGTCACCCTGGCCGAGGGCCCTCCGGCCTGATCGAGTCAATTCGTTTGGTGCTGGCCGTGATTCACGGTGAGCTTCGGAGACGGGTCGCCTCGGGTGATTCTTAACCAGGTGCGTCGGGTACCCGTGGCATCGTGGATTTGATGAATGACGCGATAAGCGCCTCAAGGCACGATCCCGCACACCATCCAGTGGAGGGCAGCCACGTCGAAGGTGGTGTGGTCGAGCACCCGACCGCCGAGGACTTCGACAACGCGGCTGCCCTGCCCGCGGATCCGACCTGGTTCAAGCACGCCGTGTTCTACGAGGTGCTGGTGCGGGCGTTCTTCGACTCGAACGCCGACGGCTCCGGTGACCTGCGCGGACTCATCGACCGGCTGGATTATCTGCAGTGGCTGGGGGTGGACTGCCTCTGGCTGCCGCCGTTCTACGATTCACCGTTGCGCGACGGCGGTTACGACATTCGCGACTTCTACAAGGTGCTGCCCGACTTCGGCACCGTCGAGGACTTCGTCGCGCTGATCGACGAAGCGCACGCCCGGGGCATCCGGGTGATCACCGACCTTGTGATGAATCACACGTCGGACTCACATCCGTGGTTCCAGGAGTCCCGGCACGACCCCGACGGCCCGTACGGTGACTACTACGTATGGAGTGACACCAGCGAGAAGTACACCGACGCCCGGATCATCTTCATCGACACCGAGGAGTCGAACTGGACCTTCGATCC
Organism: Mycobacterium gordonae; assembly: GCF_002101675.1. Taxonomy (GTDB): domain Bacteria; phylum Actinomycetota; class Actinomycetes; order Mycobacteriales; family Mycobacteriaceae; genus Mycobacterium; species Mycobacterium gordonae. Next base: position 37,857 of record NZ_LQOY01000246.1, read on the forward strand.
GGTGCGCAAGCAGTTCTATTGGCACCGGTTCTTCTCGCACCAGCCGGACCTGAACTACGACAACCCGGCCGTGCAGGAAGCGATGATCGACGTGCTGCGGTTCTGGCTCGGCCTGGGTATCGACGGCTTCCGTCTGGACGCGGTGCCCTACCTGTTCGAGCGGGAGGGCACCAACTGCGAGAACCTGCCCGAGACGCACGCCTTCCTCAAGCGGGTGCGCAAGGTGGTGGACGACGAGTATCCCGGTCGGGTACTGCTGGCCGAGGCCAACCAGTGGCCGGCCGACGTAGTGGAGTATTTCGGCGATCCCACCACCGGCGGCGACGAATGCCACATGGCGTTCCACTTCCCGCTGATGCCACGCATCTTCATGGCGGTGCGCCGGGAGTCCCGATTCCCGATCTCGGAAATCCTCGCCCAGACACCGGACATCCCGGACCTGGCTCAGTGGGGCATCTTCCTGCGCAACCATGACGAGCTGACGCTGGAGATGGTCAGCGACGAGGAACGCGACTACATGTACGCGGAGTACGCCAAGGATCCGCGGATGAAGGCCAACGTCGGCATCCGGCGCCGGCTGGCGCCGTTGCTGGACAACGACCGCAACCAGATGCAACTGTTCACCGCCCTGCTGTTGTCCCTGCCCGGGTCACCGGTGCTCTATTACGGCGACGAGATCGGCATGGGCGACGTGATCTGGCTGGGTGACCGCGACGGCGTGCGGACCCCGATGCAGTGGACGCCGGACCGCAACGCCGGATTCTCCACCGCCAATCCGGGCCGGCTCTACCTGCCGACCAACCAGGATTCGGTGTACGGCTACCAGGCCGTCAACGTCGAGGCGCAACGGGACACCTCCACGTCGCTACTGAACTGGACCCGCACCATGCTGGCCGTGCGCCGCCGGCACGACGCGTTCGCCGTCGGGTCGTTTCACGAACTCGGCGGGTCCAATCCCTCGGTCCTGGCTTATGTCCGGGAAGTGCCTCGCGAGGACGCCGAGAACGACGTTGTGTTGTGCGTTAACAATCTGTCTCGGTTCCCTCAGCCGATCGAATTGAACCTGCAGCAGTGGAACAACTACACCCCTATCGAACTCACCGGACAGGTGGAATTCCCGCGGATCGGGCACCTGCCTTATCTACTGACGCTTCCGGGACACGGTTTCTACTGGTTCCAGCTGTCCCTTTCCGAGGAGGACCGATGACCCGCCCGACGACGCCTGCGAATTTGCCCTGGGCGGACTGGCTGCCCCAGCAACGCTGGTATGCCGGCCGTAACCGGCAACTGTCCACCGCCGACGTGTCGACCGTGGTGCCGCTACGGGAGAATCTGGACCTGGTGCTGGTCGACGTCAATTACGCCGACGGCTTCACGGAGCACTACCAGGTGATCGTCGGCTGGGACACCGAGCCCATCACCGAATACAGCACCCTGGCCACCATCGGTTCGGCGGAGGACCACACGGCCTTCGACGCGTTGTACGACCCGTCGGCCGCCCAGTTCCTGCTGTCGCTGATCGACTCGGCGGCGGTGCGCGGCGAATCCGAGTCCCAGGTCAGGTTCTCCAAGGAGCCCGACGTCGAATTGCCGCTGGACGCCTATCCCCGGGTCTCCGATGCCGAACAGAGCAACACCAGCGTGATCTTCGACCGGGCTCCCAGCGCCATCTTCAAGGTGTTCCGTCGGGTCAGCCCCGGTATCAATCCGGATATCGAGCTGAATCGGGTGCTGGGACGGGCCGGCAATACCCACGTGGCCAAACTGCTCGGCGCATACGAGGTGGGTTCGCCCGACGAGCCGGATGCGTCATCGCCGCTGGGCATGGTGACCGCGTTCGCCGCCAACGCGGCCGAGGGCTGGGCGATGGCCACCGCCAGCGTGCGCGACCTGTTCGCCGAGGGCGACCTGTATGCCCATGAGGTCGGCGGCGACTTCGCCGGTGAGTCCTATCGACTCGGCGAGGCGGTGGCGTCGGTGCACGCCACGCTGGCCGAGACCCTCGGAACGTCGCAGAGTGTCTTCCCGCTGGACCACGTGCTGTCCAGGCTCAGCGCGGCCGTGGCGACGGTGCCCGAACTCGAGCAGTACGCGGCCTCGATCGAGGAGCGGTTCGCCAAGCTGGCCGAAGAGTCGATCACGGTGCAGCGGGTGCACGGCGACCTGCACCTCGGGCAGGTGCTCCGGACCCCGGAGAGTTGGGTGCTGATCGACTTCGAAGGCGAGCCGGGTCAGCCCCTGGAGGAACGCCGCGCGCCGGATTCACCGCTGCGTGACGTGGCCGGGGTGTTGCGGTCGTTCGAGTACGCGGCCTATGGGCCGTTGGTGGAGAACACGGCGGACAAGCAGAAGGCGGCGCGGGCTCGGGAATGGGTGGAGCGCAATCGCACCGCGTTCTGCGACGGGTATGCCGCGGCGTCCGGCATCGACCCCCGTGACTCGGCGCTGCTGCTGGCCGCCTACGAACTCGACAAGGCGGTCTATGAGACCGGCTACGAGGCACGTCACCGGCCCACCTGGCTGCCCATCCCGCTGCGGTCGATTGCCCGTCTGACGACGGCCTGACTCTCGCGGGCGTGCCTAGGCCGCGCGTCTCTGGAAGCATGCTCGTGTGCAAAGAGAGATGTACGACAGCGAAGCCCGACTGGCCTGGGTGCTGGCCGCGCTGGCCGGGGTTCTCGGGGCCACCGCGTTCACCCACTCCGAGGGGTATTTCGTTACGTTCATGACAGGGAACGCCCAGCGTGCGGTGCTGGGCTTCTTTCGTGACGACGTGACCCTGTCTCTGAGCGCGGGCACGCTGCTGCTGTGTTTCGTGGCCGGCGTGATCGTCTCCTCGGTGTGCCGGCGCCGGTTCTGGGCGGCGCACCCGCACGGCCCCACTGTGTTGACCACAGGCTGTCTGGTGTTCGCCACGGCGCTGGACATCGTGCTGGGCGGATGGGAGGAGACGCTGCTCGATTTCGTACCGATCATGTTCGTGGTGTTCGGGATCGGTGCGCTGAACACCTCCTTCGTCAAAGACGGCGAAGTGTCGGTGCCGTTGAGTTACGTCACGGGAACGCTGGTCAAGATGGGCCAGGGCATCGAACGTCACGTGGCCGGCGGCAAGATCGAGGACTGGTTCGGCTATTTCATGATGCTCGCGACGTTCATGTTGGGCGCCGCGATCGGCGGTGCGATCAGCCTGGTGGTCAGCGGCACGCAGATGCTGGGTGTCGCCGCGATGGTGTGCGCGGTGACGACGTGCTACACGTACCTGCACGCCGACCGGCAAGGGTTGCTGGACTAAAGGAACATCGGCAGCAGCGCTGGCCGAGTGCGCTGCTACCTGGCGGAAAGGAACATCGGCAGCAGCGCTGGCCGAGTGCGCTGCTACCTGGCGGAAAGGAACATCGGCAGCAGCGCTGGCCGTTGCGCTGCTGCCGATGTGGTCTCTGGTGAGCGGCTGATCAGGTCCCGGCGACCGGAGGGCTGGCCGGCGCGGGCGCCGGTGCGGCGTTGACCGCGTTGATCACCTGCAGCATGTCGGGCTTCATCGCCATCAACTGCTGGTTCCAGTAGTTCCAGGAGTGGGTGCCGTTGCCTGGGAACTGGAATACCCCGTTGCGTCCGCCGTTGGCCGCGTAGGTCTGCTGGAACTGCTGGTTGGTGCGCAGCGTCAGGCCCTCGAGGAACTTCGCCGGCATATTGTCGCCACCGAGGTCGCTGGGTGTGCCGTTGCCGCAGTAGACCCAGATCCGGGTGTTGTTGGCGACCAATCGCGGGATCTGCATCATCGGGTCGTTGCGCTTCCAGGCCGGGTCGGTGGACGGCCCCCACATGCTGTTGGCGTTGTAGCCGCCGGAGTCGTTCATCGCCAGGCCGATCAGGGTCGGCCACCATCCCTCCGACGGGTTCAGGAAGCCCGACAGCGAGGCCGCGTAGGGGAACATCTGCGGGTAATAGGCGGCCATCACCAGCGCTGAGCCGCCCGACATGGAAAGGCCCACAACCGAATTGCCGACCGGCGAAGTGCCTTTGTTGGCCTGCAGCCATGCGGGCATCTCCCGGGTCAGGAACGTTTCCCACTTGTAGGTGTAATTCTGGCCGTTGCCCTGTGAGGGCTGGTACCAGTCGCTGTAGAAGCTGGACTGTCCGCCGACCGGCATGATCACCGAGAGGCCGGAGTTGTAGAACTCCTCGAAGGCAGGCGTGTTGATGTCCCAGCCGCTGAAGTCGTCCTGGGCGCGCAGGCCGTCCAACAGGTAGACCGAATGCGCTCCGCCACCCTGGAATTGGACCCGGATATTGCGGCCCATCGCCTGCGAAGGGATTTGCAGATACTCGACCGGCAGTCCCGGCCGGGAGAAGGCACCCGCGGTAGCCGACCCGCCGACCGCACTGACGAGGCCGGTCAGCAGCGCAGCACCCAGAGCCGCGAACGCCAACCTGCGAGGCATGGTTGTCGCTGCGCCACGCAGCTTTTCAACGAATTTCATCGTTTTACCCATCCCACTTTCATCTGCCGCTGGTGCGGTGGAATCTGTTCTTGGGCGAGTGAAACACAGGCGGCAGAGGCGGCGAGCCCGTCGCGGCCGTAGAACTTTGTCGCGGTTGGCTAACGATTAGGAGTCGGCCCCGATACCCGCTGGGCCGGTCACTTTCGGGTAACGAACAGCCACCGGATGAGTATCGCCGTCTTTACTGGCGGCGCTCAATCCGTTATGCGACCAGCCGGCGCAAAAATGTTGACGCCGTGATGATTCCGACGACCGGAGCCACGACGAGCACGACGACGTCCGCGATGTGGAACGGAGTCCCGATCAACAGGGCGCGCAGCACGTCGACCTCGTAACTGAGCGGGTTGACCTTGCTCAGCGCGCGCAACCAGCCCGGCATGACGTCGACCGGGTACAGCGCGTTGGACGCGAAGAACAGCGGCATGGTGATGGCCTGGCCGATGCCCATCAGCCGGTCGCGGTTACGCACCAGTCCGGCCAAAGTCATTGACAGGCAAGCAAAGAACGCCGCGCCGAGCATGACGGCCACCATCGCCGCCAGGATCCGCAGCGGGTTGACGGTCAGCCCGATGCCCATCACGTAGGCCAGCGCCAGCACCCCGACGACCTGTGCCACCGACCGCACGCCGGCGGCGAACGACTTGCCGGTGATGAGGGCCGACGCGGGCGCCGGCGTCACCATCAGCTTGGCCAGGACACCGGCGTCACGGTCCCAAATGATCTGGATGCCATAGAAAATCGAGATGAACAGCGCTGACTGCGCGATGATCCCCGGTGCCAGGAACGCCTGGTACGTGACGTTGCCAGTGTCGATGACATGGAGATGGCTGAAGGTGGTGCCGAAGATCAGCAGCCACAGCGCGGGCTGCACCATCCGCATCACCAGTTCGGTCCGGTCGTGCCGCAACTTCTGCAGCTCGACGATCGCGAACGCCCCGACACGGCTCAAAGTCGCTCTGGCCCTCTCTAATCCGTGTGGAGCTCGGATCAGGCCGGCGGTGGGTGAGTAGCTGTGGTCAACCGACACGGCGGGCAACCCTTCTGGTGGAACGGATTTGATGGATGTCGGCCGAGTCCTCGTTGAGCCCGGACGCCGAATAGTGCCGGAACACGTCTTCGAGCGTGGCCTCCGGTGACAGCGCCCCCTTCAATTCCCCGGGGGTTCCCACCGCCTGCAATGCGCCGTGATGCATCAGTGCGACCCGGTCGCACAGGGCGTCCGCCTCTTCCATGTAGTGGGTGGTCAGCAACACGGTCATGCCGAACTGCTGCTGCATCTGACGGACCTGAGTCCACACGCCGTCGCGCGCGATCGGGTCCAGGCCGACGGTCGGTTCGTCCAGCACGAGCAGCGAGGGCCGGTTCACCAGGGCTTGGGCCACTTCCAGTCGGCGCACCATGCCCCCGGAGTAGCTCGATGCCAGCTGGTCGGCGACATCGAGCAAGTCCATGGCGGCCAGCGCCTGCTCGACACGCTCGGTGCGCTCGGCGCGCGGCACACCGTACAGCCGGGCGAACCAGGTCACGTTCTGCCGTCCGGTCAACGCCGTCTCAATCGACAGTTGTTGCGGGACATAGCCGATATTGCTACGGATGTCGACCGTCTGACTCTGTGCGTCCAGCCCGAAGATACGCAATTGGCCCTGCTGGACCGGTGCCAGCGTCGTCAGCACCCGCACCACCGTCGTCTTACCGGCGCCGTTGGGCCCCAGTAGGCCCATCGTCTCGCCGGGGTGCACCGTGAACGTCACATCGTCGACCGCGGTGTGCTGGCCATAGCGATAGGTCAGGTGCCGGCAGTCAATGGCCTCGGTCATATGCATCGCTCCTGCAGCTTCTTGGTCATCCCCTCGAGCACCTCCAGCCCCTTGGCCAATACCCCGATCTGGTCGTCGTCAAGCTCGTCGAGCAGCTCACCCGCCGGTCGCGGGGATCGCGCTCCGCTGCAGCGAACCCGTCGGCAATCTTGGACAGGCGGCCGCGACGCCGACCGAATCCGCACCAAGTCGGCGACCAGACCGGTCTTTCGCTACCGACAGCTCTATAGGCAAGCTATTTATTCCCGGCGCATGGCCTGGCGCAGCGCCGAGGCCGAGTTGTAGCCGACCATTCCGGCAATCTGCCCCATGGTCAACGAGGTCGTTCCGCGCAGGTGCCGAGCCTGCTCGAGCCGAACGCGTTGCAGCAGACCGTAGGGCGTGACGCCCAAGCTCTGCCGAACTCGGCGCTCCAGGGTGCGTCGGGTGGTGCCCAGCTCAAGGGCTGCGGAAGCGACACTGACGTTGCCGTCGAGATGGCTGCGGATCCAGGCTTCGAAGTCGACGACGAGGCGGTCGGTGGTCGCTAAGTAGGTCTGGGCGGCTCCGACGCTGGACGCCGGGCGCCGGTCGAAAAGCAGAATGGCGGCTGTCGCGTCCGCCAGCTGCGGGCTGATTCCCGCCACGATGTGCATCGCGAGGTCGATATGGGCAAACGCAGCCCCGGCCGTGGTCACCGGACCGTCGGCGACCACCATGCGCGACATGTCGAGCGTGACCCGTGGGAAACGCCGCGTGAACTCGTCGGCGAGCCACCAAGTCGTCGTCGCCTGACGCGCGTCGAGAACCCCGGCGTCGGCGAGGACGAAAGTCCCGGTGCACGCCGCAGCCACCGGCCGACCGGCACGCACCCAGTCCCGGACCGTCCCACGCGCCGCGCGGACTTCATCGCGCATCAGCGCGTCGATGACTCCCGCCGGCGTATTCATGGTGAGGGCGGGCACCACCAGCAGGTCCAGCCTGTTCATCGTTTCGTCATCGAGAGTGTGGTCGACGGGCACCAGCACTCCGGCCGCGGTCCGCACCGGTTTGCGGTCGATTCCGACTGTGGCAACTTCTATTTCGGGGATATCGGTGTGCACCTGTTGCCGGGCGGTGTTCGCGCCGCGGATTACGTCGATGATCGTCACCAGCCCGGAGGCCCAGCAGGCGGGTAGGGCCATCACCCCGATGAACATGTCGCAAATGCTATCCGCCGTGTCGCAATCGCGGTCGTGTTGCGGCCTAGCCTCGTCCGCATGTATTCGGAGAATCACGCACTGATCGGCTGCGAGTCACGGCACTACGAGCGACTTGGGTTGATGTCCAACGAGATTCAACCATGGGAAGACGGCTGGCGGACCAGTGCCGCGCCTGGGTCCCGGGGCACCTTTGAATGGTGGTACTTCGATGCCCACCTCGACGACGGGTGGACGGTGACGGTGGAAATGCACACCAAACCGCCCTTTGTGTCCCTCGAAGCGCCGCTGACGCCCTTCGTCCTGATGACGGTCACGACGGCCGAGGGCGAACGTACCGACCACACGCTGATTGCCGAGCCCGAGGCGTTTGCGGCTTCCGTCGACGACTGCGACGTCAAGATCGGCGCCAACACTTTCCGCCGTACCGACGACGGATATCTGATCCACGTCGAAATCGACGACACGGTAGCCAATTTCACGCTTCGGCCGCAGTTTCCGCCGTGGCGGCCGGCCACTGGTCACGTGTTCTTCGGCGCCGAGGAGCAGCACTACATCGCGTGGCTGCCCGTGGTAGCGCGGGGCGAGGTGCGGGCGGTGATCAGCGTGGGTGGGCAGACGCGCGAATTCGCCGGCACCGGCTATCACGACCACAACTGGGGCAACGTCGCTCCGCGCAAGGTGCTCGACCATTGGTACTGGGGCAGGGCCCGGGTCGGCGAATACACCGTCGTGTCACTGATGTTCGTCAGCCACGCTGACTACAACTACGCGCAGCTACCGGCGGTCATGGTGGCACGGGGTGACGAGATCGTCGCCTCGGCGGTCGGCGCCGAAGCAATCGGCTTCACCACCGCCGAGGTCACGACTCACGGCGCCACCGGTATCCCGGTGGCCCATCGTCTCGAGTACTCCGTGTCAGCCGGTGCCGACGCCTTCACGGTGACGTTCTGCCGGCAGCAGGAGGTGTCCACCCTCGATTTCGGTTCCGCGGGTGCCTACTTGCGATTCCGGGGCAACGTCACGGTCGAGCACAGTCACGATGGCGTCGTCGAGACTGCGACCGATCGAGCGCTGTGGGAACTGTTGTACTTCGGGCAGCGGGCGGCGGCGCCCGACGTCAAACCGACGGACTCGTCGGTGATGCTGATCGGTCATCAGGCCTGACGCAGGAGCCGGCAACTTCTCCGCCATGCCCGTCCGTCTCCCTATAAAAAATTGAGTAGTTGGAATGACGAAATCGAATGGAGTTGCGTCAATAGCTGATTTTGGCGTTGTCAAAGGGTTTTACACGGCGATTGTGGGTGGTTCGAGTGGGTTTGTGAATTAGGGTTGACTTGCGGTGTTGCGGTGTTGCGGTGTTGCGGTGTTGGGTATGTCGGTTCTGGAGGCAGGTCGGCTCAGTTGTGCGGGGATTGAGTCACTGCGGAAAAACGGAAGCACGGGATCGGGGATCGGTCCGTCGGATTATTGCGGGCGGGTCGGCAGAATGCTTGTTGAGCACTTGTTTTACGAGGGAACGGAGCCAGTCTCGATCGAAGTATCGGCGTGTGGGTCCCGTCGAGAATGGCGCTGTCGGCGGCGTCGTGGGCAACGCTGCGCGGTTCGCTGCGGCGCCTTGGAGGGGCCTGTCAAATTAGTTTTCCTCACAAAGTAGGTGGCCGTTTTAAGCGGCTGTGCCTGCTGTGCAAAGAAGCTTTACATGCTGACCGCTGGTCACTTTATTTGTTTTATCTGTGTTTGTCCGAAACCCCCGCTTGTGGGGGTGATTGCGCGTATTTTTCTGCGTGTTATTCGGTGGATTTCGGGTCGGCTCAACGTGTGCGGGTCGCGGTTGGTGAGGGCGGTTGAGTAAGTCGTTTGTGGTGGCGGTACCGGAGATGGTTTCGGCGGCGGCGGGGCAGGTGGCCGGGATCGGGGTGTCGGTGAGTGCGGCTAATGCGGCGGCGGCGGGGGCGACCAGCGAGGTGGTGGCCGCGGGGGCTGATGAGGTGTCGGCGGCGATTGCGGTGTTTTTCGGCGCCCATGGGCGTCGGTATCAGGCGTTGAGTGTGCAGGCGGCGGTGTTTCAGGAGCGGTTCGGGCAGGCGTTGAGCGCGGCGGGGCAGGCTTATGCGGTGGCTGAGGCGGCCAATTCTGGGTCGTTGCAGCAGTTTGAGCAGGCGGTGTTGGGGTTGGTCAATACGCCGACGCAGGTGTTGTGGGGGCGGGGGTTGATTGGTGATGGGGTCGAC